>NZ_VSWH01000001.1:3291666-3950000 GCF_009602705.1 Chryseobacterium vaccae
GTTAATAGTCTTTTAAAAATGTTCATGACAATATCTTTTGTGAATTACTTACTCATTTCAAGCATTTCGTTGGCAAATTCCCCTACGAGAATTCCCAGTGAATTGATGGAGGCCATTACTTCGTTTTGCGCCATATTATCTGTAGGAAGAGTATCTCTGAAAATGACCCGTTTTCCCGTTTGGTCCAGAACAAACGCTCCGTGTACAATATCCCTGTTTTTCTGAAGCAGGCTTCTGTATATTTTTTCTGTGGGATTTTTTATTTCGAAAAGAAACTGCTCCATGATCAGGATCGAATCAGATATAATAAGGATCATATTCTTGATTCCGTTGGATTCCTTTTCGATGATTAAAATTCTCTGAGCTTCATCTTCCAGCATGATATTAAACTCATAATCTAACAACCACTCTTTGACTGTTCTAAATATTTGATTTTTCATGACGGCTGGTTTTAGTTGTTTAAAATTCTTACACAAATATAAAATAAAATTTTCAAAATGCAAATATTTTTAGCATTCATTTGTTTGATATTTGTCTATATTTGCAAAAAAGATTAGACAAAATGAGCTTTTTCGGAACCAATATCAAGAAAATAAGACAGGTTAAAGGATTGAGCCAAAAGGCTTTTGCCGATCTGTTTGATTTAAACAGAGGGGTAATCAGCTCCTATGAAGAAGGACGTGCCGAGCCCAAAATTGAAACAATTCTGAAAGTGGCCAGCCATTTTAATCTGAATCTTGACAAATTACTGACTGAAACCCTACAGGTAAACCAGTTAGCCAGTGTTTCTGACATTGACCAGCTCATGTTTTTTCCGGAACTGGCTATAAAAAATAATGTCGAAGAGGCAAAGGAGCCGGAAAATAGCTCAGCCAACGCCATTATATTGCAAAAAATATTAGCATCTGTTAATCTGGTGTATGAATTCACTCCTCAGAGCCCCCTGCTTTCACCTTACCATTATGGAGACATCTTATTTCTGAATAAAGCAGAGTATAAAAACAACCAGCCCGGCACTCTTTTTACCCTTATAGATGGACACTTACAATATGCTTCGGAAGATCATTCAGACCTCTATAAAGTGGTAGGATCTTTTTCTACTTCGGAAAAAAATATTTTCATGGATATCCTGGAAAGGCTGGAGTTATTAGAAAAAACTATTGGCAGAAAATAAAGAAAAAACAGGAGCTTAAGACTTACCAAAAGTCATCTCATTTTTTGAGACAGATCCGTTATCTACAACTATTTAAATCATTAAAAAACAAAAACTCTCTGCCGTGATCGACAGAGAGTTTTAAAGCACTATTGGCTTAGTGCGGATGAAGGGACTCGAACCCCCACGCCTCACGGCACCAGATCCTAAGTCTGGCGTGGCTACCAATTACACCACATCCGCAGGATTTATCTGTTGGCAAATATAGGATTTTAAATTAAATTTACAAAACAAAAATCCTGAGTATTCCATAAAAAATACCAAGTATTTGATACCATATGTGTTAGGATTTCATAAATTTTTGTAGATTAGTTTTATTGAAAAAGAGCCTGTATTTAGTCTGAATGTGAAACAAAAATTTCCGTTAGCTGAAGTATAGCAAAAAATTTCATCTTACAAAACTAAAGCTGCCATGAAACCCCATTTGCTGTCCCTGCTCCAACTTTCTAAGAATATCTATTTGAAAAGCCATAAAAGGATCTCCTGATCTTGGAAAAACACTGTTGTTTATGACGTATTTTCCGGAAAACCTGGCATTTAAAGAACAGAAAATAGTTAACCTCACCCAGAACGAATATGACCAACTGACCCTCCATCTGGAAAACGGAACAACAATTTTTCACACCATTGATTATGGCGACCAGTTATTTATTGAAAATGAAAAAACAATCTGAATGAATGCTTTCAAATGAGAAAACAAAAAGAAAAATACGCGAAATGCCCGTGCTGCTCCATAGAGAAGCACAGAACAGAAATTACAGTCTGTCTGTCGATTCTTGGAAAGATCATCGTCAAACACTATAAAATGCCCGCTACTGATGCTTACGAAATGTTGATTGACAGTAGTTATAAATGGGCCTGTGACGACTGTTTAAGCCGTAAAAAAGCCATTGTTGCATTTCCCATATTCCAAAGTAACGAGCTGGATTCTTATTTAGCTTACTATGATACAGACTTCACCTGCAGAACCTGCGGAACAGACTTTAAGTTTACTAAAGAAGAAAAAAAACTCTGGTATGAAACATTAAAATTCAGAATGGAATCAATGCCGGTGAATTGCTTACCTTGCAGAAAGCAAGTCCGTTTGTTGAAAATTGAAAATAATACCCTTTCTGAAATCCTCAAAAAAGATGACCATGAAATTTCAATTGAAGAACTCAAAACTTTAGTTGATATTTACACTCGTTGGGGTAAGCAGGAAAAAGCAAAATATTACGAAAGGCTGATCACAAAAAAGCTTAAATCATCATAATATTCACAGACCATGAAAAAGTTCTCCAGAATTCTAATTGTTATACTGACCATCATCAGCACCTTATTACTTTTAGCCATGATCATTGCCTGCATCGCTATGAACGTAAGTTATTGGGGCAGTACAATGGGTAATGAGGTATCTGGATTTTATAACGCTGCGGTACTGATGACTTTCTTTATAAGCCTACCCACAATAGCTTTATGGTACATTTTATTACAACAAAGAAAACAAAATATCAACTCTAAATAACCCAACAATGAAAATCATTATGGCTTCCCTGTTCATGCTGATAAGCATTCTTTTTATGTCGAAAAAAGAAGCTGGCAACGGAATTGAGGGCACATGGAAAATGAATCTGTATACTATGGATTCAGATACTCTGTACATTGAAAACTCTGAGAAGTATACGCTCAGTTATTTTGAAAAAAACATGAAAAATCTTGCAGATACTGAAGAAAAAAGGAATAAAATTAAAGCTGAAGGCCAGAAATTATACAACCAATTTAAAACAGTTGAGTTACAGATTAGTAAAAATACCATTCAGTCTTACCGGTCTGCCGGAATGCTGACTGAAATAAATTTAAAATATAAATTAATTGACGGGAAAATTATTCCCGATGAGAAAGGAAATCAAAAACACCAATATACCATTGATTTTGATAAAGACACTGATATTCTGACCATAAAACAGGGTGGCCCTGAGATGAAAATAGTGAATAGGTATTCGAGGGTGAAAAAATGATATTTTGCCTGAAAACCGAATGAAAACAGTACAACAACTCCTCCATATGAAATTCTTAACCTTCACTTTATTCCTTATTCCATATCTTCTTTTCTCACAATCTTCTCATGCTGACAACCAGAATTCCCGTTTTTTCGATTTTGATCAGATTGATCATTATTCCATAAAAATAAGCACCGATGAGATTTCTAAAATGGAGTTTAAAAATCAGAAAAAAGACGCTTTACTCCGGGAGATCATCAGAGGAAATTACCCTGAGAAAGCAGACGATACTATCTCAAAAACATTAACGGATCATGGTTTTAGCATAAAGACTGTAGATAAAGCCCTGCATCCTGAATTAAACGATATTTTCAGTGAAAAAGAATGCAGTGATCATATCGGCGGAGGTTTTTGTATTCCGACTTTCAGGGATATTCTGGTTTTCCTGAAAGATCATCAAGTAGTTGGGGTTGTTAAACTATGTTACCAATGTCGTTTTGCCATCATAAGAGGAACACAAAAAAGTGTGAGAAACTTTGGAAGCTGCGGGGATTTTCTGAGGCTGGAGAAGTTACTGGAAAATAAACCATGATTTCACCTGAAAATTATTTATAATCAAACCGATCTTCATCTGGGTACCAATAAGTATCTAAAGCTGAAGTGAAAGTACCATTTTCATAGGCTTCCAAATAATCTTCTAAACTGCCTGATGTACCAAAACCAACCACCCTGCCTGTTTCTTTTTCAACTAAGAAAGGAGCATTGCCTACCAATGACTTATTAAAGTTTCCTGTCAAAAGGTATTCTTTAGAATTATAATGGTAAATATTACCATAAGATTTTTTAATAATATCATCTATAACTACTTCAATTTCACTCCCTCCAAATTCTCCGCGTCTTTTTAAATAACGTTCTGCTATTGATAGCATTTCTTTCTCTGTTAGCATAAAATTAATTTTTTAATGAGTTATTATTTTACTTTTAAATATTTAAATCCACCTCCTTCTGCTGGGGTATAATTTCTATTATATTTACTTTGAAGAAAGTTTTGAAATTCTCTTGTTGGTTCAAATACGATATGCTCTCCTGTTTGGCCATCAAATAGATAAAGTTTTTTGTCTTTTTTTATTCCTACAAAATAATGCCCCTCTGTACTTTTTGTTATACTATTCACTTTCTTAACTCCATAAATAACCGCTATATCATTATTATTTAGTAATGCCTTCAATCTCTCAAATGAACTTTGAAAAACACCATTTATAGTCGCTGCCTCTAATGGTTGAAAGCTTCCTCCTCCAAACTTTGGAGACACTTCTTCAAAGTTTTGGTATCCTGATGGTTTAGCTGTTCGTAGTTTTCCTGTTTTTAGAAACTCAACTAAAACTTCAGCTGTATTACCACAATTTGTTCTACTTACTTGTTTTACAGCATCACCAACTGATTTATGATTAAAATAAGGCATTGCTTCTTCTATGTGATCAAATGGCTTTGCAATTGTTTTTGAGAATTGTTCTGCCCCTTTTTCAAAAGCCTTTATTTCTGCTTCAATTGTTGTTTCTACAATAGAATTGCCTGGCGGGACATGCCCACCCAGATGTTCTAGCTCTTCTACTAATTCTCCCCCATGCAATTTACTCCATTTTCTGTAGAAATTGTGCATTTCGGCTTTGGTAAACTCGTCTATAACTTCACCTTTATATACAGCAGCATAGCTTTCTGCAAATTTTCCCTCCTTTTTTCCGGATAAGAAAAACACTCCGTTTTCGGCAATTTCTTCTCCCACTGCCCTGTACTGTGAACTCAGGAAAATTTCTTTAGGCTCTGCTACTTTTATCGTATCTTTTGTGAAATTGGAGATATTGGTTTCCAATGCTGCTTTCAAAACCAGAGTTTTAAGATAATTCCTGGCACTTCCGTCTCCAATTTTTGCAAGCAATTTTGCTGCTCCAATATAAAATCCGCCAACAATAGTTAAACCGGCTAATGCAAAGCCTCCTGCCAAATAAACCTTTTCCCAGTTTTCTAAAAAAATTTCTCCTTCAGATTTTGCTTCAGGGTTGTCAGGGTCTTTACCTATTTTGGCAATTTCTTCTTTAAATGCCTGTATTGTAAGGTCTGCCCCTGCCAGAGACATATCGGCGGCAGCTAATAAAATAAAGTATGGATTTCCCGTTGTTGCCAATGTTGCAACACCGAGCACAATGGCAACAAGATTGGCCGCAATACGGATATTCTGATGTACAACCGCCCATTCTTTTTCATCTGCCAGTGCCTTCAGATAAATGGCCGGAACCAGGTACGTTTCTTCTGTTCCTCCACTAATATCTATGAGGTACACCATATCCAGAGGGTGAAATTGTGCCCCTTCATCCAGATCTTGTGTAACGGTTTCTGTTGCATTGGGATCGCCCTCTTTACGAACTATTTCCACCCTTTTCTGCACCTCCTTCTGCTGCTGTAAGAAAAACGTATCTCTATACCGATCATTACTCCCCTGGAAAATTCCCATTTCCAGAATATCACTGTTGATTTTATACCCTTTGCCGATGGTAAAGGTTTGGGCTTCTTTTTTCCGCTTATCATTATTGGCAAACAGTGAAAATAACATCATGATATTGGCCAGTATCATCCGGTTGCTTTGCATTCTGCCATCATGCTCTGTACTGCCGTCTAAATTGTAATAAATCCTGTTCAGCTTATCCGGATTTTCCCGAAAATACTTAAGAACAGGAATGGGGTCTCCAATGGCTTTAAAAATCTGTATCACTGCAGAGCTGCTATCCCTGAAAATATCTGAATCATCAGCTTTTGAAAGTATTTCAAGATGATTGAAAAAGGTGACATAATCAATATGCACAAAAAGATTAGGAAGAATCGTTTCGGGGATATTTTCATAAATGAATTTCAGCGCTTCAGGATTTTCATGTTTTTTGAGAGCATCTGCAAAATTCTTAAGGAAGTATTCGTAATCATCCTTATAATTATCAATATCACCATAGCCTAATATGATATTCAGATCCCTAAATTCCTGATATGAACAGGTTTCCAGAATGATACTTTTCTCGGGTATTCCTTCATATAAAAAACTGATCCTGTAATACATCTTTTCTTTGCCGGCCTCTATTTCCTGAGTAATTTGAGCCTGATCCCATTTTGCCGGTACATTTCCTGTTTTTGAATTGAGATAAGCTTTCAATCTTATGAAATTGCCTCCTGAAAGAGAAATACTTGTATTTCGAGTAGCAGTTTTGTAATCTTTCGGATTGTATTCCAGAATATAGTCCCTCATTCCATTATTTGCATATTTAATTTTTGAAACGAGAAGCTCCAGGTTAATATATTCGTCCGTTTGCCAATCTGCAGCTTCCGAAATCTGAGGCAGAGCAAGCGTTATAGCGTTGTCCTTTTGCAATGATTTATCTGGCTGTACTGTTTTGCCAAGAAAGCCTTTCGGGGAAATTAAATTATGATATGAAGACTTCAGTATTTCTTTACTTTCTTCGTCAAAATCATCAAAATCATTATAATAATTTTCATCACTCATTGTTTACAAGTTTTAAGGTTAGTAAAAGGTAAGTATGAAAACATTCTCAAATGAATTAAGTAAAAGGTTGATTTTAAAGCTCCTTTTAAGGGAAATAAAATATCCAGAATAATCTTTAATTTCATTTTCTGTGTTTTCTTATTGCAAATATCCATGCTGAAAACGACACAACTTGACGTATTAAAAATTATTTAAGAAAGTAGATGTATTATATGAACTCGATTAAAAAGAGTTGATATTATCATGAAATAAGTGTATAAAACGATTTGAATTCGAAGAGTATAGCCCAATCTATTGAGTTGAAGGAAATAACAGATATAAATTTCCTTAAAAGGACCTCTTAAGTTCCAAAAGTATGAGAGAAAAGTTGATTTTGATGCAGTCTGTAAATTTTTGTATAAAATATGGAAAGGGATAATATTCAGTGAAATATTTTAAACCCAGTCGTATTTCAGGTACCTTTTAAACATAAAAAACCCTCTGTTAACCGAAGTTACAGAGGGTTTTAGTACCCCGGGCGGGACTTGAACCCGCACGCCAAAAGAGGCACAGGATTTTAAGTCCTGCGTGTCTACCAGTTCCACCACCAGGGCATGGTGTGGAGCGAAAAACGGGATTCGAACCCGCGACCCCAACCTTGGCAAGGTTGTGCTCTACCAGCTGAGCTATTTTCGCATAGTGCGGATGAAGGGACTCGAACCCCCACGCCTCACGGCACCAGATCCTAAGTCTGGCGTGGCTACCAATTACACCACATCCGCATGTTGCTATTTTATATTTAAATTTTAAAGAGCTTGTCTCGTTTTTGTGAGTGCAAATATAGGGCATTTTCCTTTACCTCCAAACTTTTCAGGAAAAAAAATTAAAATTTTTACATTTTTTTTCTGTGAGACCTGATATTACATTTCATTTTCTTACTTTTACAACGTTAATAATTACAATATGGAATTACAAGGAACGGTAAAGAAACTTTTTGATGCTCAGACTTTTGCGAGCGGTTTCCAAAAGAGAGAAATGGTTATTTTAACCCAAGAACAGTATCCACAGCCGATAAACATAGAATTTTTATCTGATAAGATCAGTTTATTAGATAACCTTAAAGAAGGTGAGAACGTAAAAGTAGGAATCAACATCAGAGGAAGAGAATGGGTTTCTCCACAGGGTGAAACGAAATACTTCAACTCTATTACAGGATGGAGAGTAGAAAAAGTATTCGATAATGCTTCAGAACCTACTCAGGCTGCTCCGTCTCAATCTGCTTCTCCGGTTTCCAACGAAAACCCTTTCGCTGGTGACGATGATGACGATTTGCCATTTTAATTAAAAAATAAAGATCAAATATAAATCCTGCTTTCTCAAGTGGGATTTTTTTTCAACAATGTTCCGACTAGACGAAAACGAAATTTCTTTTCCCGACCCCGAAGTTTACGATGGTCATGAAGGGTTAATTGCTATTGGCGGCGATCTGTCCATAGAGCGTATATGGTTTGCCTACCAGCTGGGTATTTTTCCCTGGTATAATCCCGAAGAGGAAATACTATGGTGGTGCCCTGATCCCAGATTTGTACTGTTTCCTCATGAAATAAAAGTATCGAAGTCGATGCGGAAAATACTGAACCGGAATGTTTTTACCTTTTCAGAAAATCAGAATTTCAGAGAGGTTATCAGAAACTGCCAGCAAGCCACCAGAAAAGAGCAGACCGGAACCTGGCTTTCTGATGAAATGATGGAATCTTTTATTAAACTGCATGAATACGGCCTTGCCAAGAGCATCGAAGTATGGCAGGATCATGAACTGGTTGGCGGGTTTTACGGGCTTCAGATTGGGAATGTATTCTGCGGAGAAAGTATGTTTGCCAAGGTAAGCAATGCCTCAAAAGCAGGCTTCATTCACTTTGTAGAAAGCCATAAAGAAACCCTTGATCTTATTGACTGCCAGTCGCATACCGAACATCTGGAAAGTTTAGGTGCTGTAATGATTCCTAAAAAAGAATTTTTAAAAATTTTACACGAAAACAATGAACGCGGATAAAGAAAAATGGGTCCTTCTGGTAGTATTAAGCATTATCTGGGGATCATCGTTTATTTTAATTAAAAAGTCTCTGGAACATTTCAATCCGTACCAGGTAGGAGCGCTCAGAGTACTTATTGCGGGAATTATTCTGATGCCGATTGCGATTTCAAAATATAAACTTTTTCCTAAAAAGCATCTGAAATGGCTTATTCTGGCTGCATTTACCGGAAATTTCATCCCTATGTTCCTGTTCCCGATCGCAGAAACGGAGGTAAGCAGCAGTATTGCTGGGATCATCAATTCCATGATGCCGATCTTCGTCATTATTGTAGGAGCATTGGTCTGGAAGTTTGAAACCACCAAACAGCAGATTATTGGGACACTAATTAGCTTTACAGGGGGGTGTTTACTTGCTTTTGGAGGGGGAGATGGTGAGGATGGAAAATTTAAACTTATTCCGATACTCCTTCTATTATTGGCCACTTTGTGCTATGCAATGAGTACAACTACGGTAAAATCTAAACTGATGGAGGTTTCCTCCACCATATTATCAGCTTTTGTATTTTCGTTTGTTTTATTTTTTCCTTCTGTGATTGCCTTAACGTTTACTGGCTTCTTTTCTACGTTTAGCTTTACTAAAGACAATATGCTTGGACTGATGTTTGTAAGCCTTCTGTCCATCTTCGGAACCGGACTGGCCATGATGATGAATTACAGACTGCTAAAAGTATCCACACCTCTTTTTGCCTCAACCGTAACCCTGTTGATGCCTATTGTAGCCATTGCCTGGGGTTTTCTGGACGGTGACAGGTTATCTTTAATGCAATTTATAGGAGCTGGGATCATCATTGCAGGACTGATCTTTTTAAGGGCAAAACCTAAGAAATAAGGAAGCCTGAAGTTACCTTTTCGGCTATATCTTATAAATCTGTTTTAAAAGTTGAGAAGATAATTTTTTATTAATCGCAATGGTAAACAAAGCCGCTTCGCTTAGTTTTGAAATACAAAGTCTTCGTATTACTTTGCTAAGTCTACGCCTAATTCATATATTCTTTCACTCAAAATAAAAAGCCTGAAGGTATTCCTCCAGGCTTGATTATTCATTAATTTCTTCTTATGAATTTTTCTTTTTCAGCTTTGTTCTTGCTTTCTTCACCTCATCTTTGATGAAAGGATATTTTTTCTGCATATCCTGTACAAGAGATGAATCAAGACTTAAGGCTTTCTGAAGAGATTCAGCTCCTTTTTCCTGATCTCTAAGATTTAGGTAACAGTTACTTAGCTGATAATATAATTCTGCTCTGTCATGTGCCTTTACAGCTCTGTTCAAAAGGGTTACCGCTTCTTCATATTCCCCTAAAAGCATCAGTACTTCTGAATAGGCATACCAGTTATAAAACCTCGATGGTTCTGCGTCTACCAGCTTTTTAAGACAATAAAGACTTTCTTCAAATTTTCCTGAATCGATGAACAGGAAAGCCAGTCTTTTCTGATAGTCAAGATTGTTTTCATTTAGCATGGTGGCTTCCTTAGCAAAGTGAAGGGCCTCTGACATTCCGCCCATTTCCTCGTAAAGGTAAGATTGCTCCATCATGGCAAGATAGAACTGGGGATCTTCCCTCAACGATTTCTGAAATGCGTTAAGCGCTAATATAGGCTGTTTCTGCGCTTTATAGCACAATCCTATTTTGTAGAAGGTGAAAGCCTTGGTGTATTCCAACTCAAGCATTTCCTCATAGACCTCCACAGCTTTGTCATATTGTCCCAAAGCCTCATAACAGGCTGCTTTATTAGCATATACTCCTACAGAATTTGAATTGATGGCCAGCAGATAATCATATCCTTTTATAGCTTCATCATAATTCTTACGGTTAAAATAGAACTGTCCATATTCAAACCATGCGATTTCAGAATAGGAAAATTCATCTAAATATTCATTAAGAAAGGCAATAGCCTCCTCGCTCTTATTCAGGTCGCTGAAGCAGATCATACAGTTTTCCAGCGAATATTCATCCGTAGGATCTTCTTTCAGTGCTTTTCTGTAATGCTTAAGAGCGTTAAAGGGATCTCCTAAGTTCACATATTCATCTGCAATAAAGTTATGAAGGAAGTTTTCTTCTTCTTTCAGTTCTAAAGCTTTTTTACAGATTTCAATGGATTTTCTGGGATTTCCCAGGTTCGAATAATACTTGGCATAACAGACCATGAAGTCTGTGTTTTCCATTGATGAGCCTTTCAGCTCGTCAATAAGATCTTTTGCCGTATTATAGTCTTCCCATTCCAGAAGAATTTCAAGTCTTTTGATCTTGATATCTAATGAATTGGGATGAAGCTTAAGGCCATAGTTAACAGCATTGTCTGCGTAGTTAAAATCTCCCAGCTCCAGGTAATAAACAATAATATCTTCCAACTCCTCAGTATCGAAGTAGAATTCATCATTATTTTCCATCATTTCCTCGAACTTTTTTACCAGTTCATTTCCAAAATACTCTTCCAATAGTGTCTTCTCTGTCGGCCTGATGTCTGAATTTGCTTGCAGACCTCGGCAAACCTTGTTTTAATTAATAATAAAAAACTTCTGAAACTGAATTTCAAATGTTTATGCAAAGTTGCAACTTTTTTTTGAATTACCTGTTTCGTAAATTTCTATTTTAAAGATAGCAAAAAAAGAAAACAATATGAAAAGATTGTGGATAAAAAAAGGAAATTATGGATAAGATGGGAAGATGGGAGCCGGAAGAGGGAAGTTATGAAGGTATGAGGGATTACAGGAAATCCTTTAAACTAATGTTCAATAAAACTATTATTTGTTTAAAGCAGAGCAATATCTTCCAGCCTCTCTCTTCCAGCTTCTTTTCTTTAAATGATAATAACCAGCCTTTTTCCACCCGGAATTTCTTTATTCCAGACCGTTTCTATGTCTTTTATCTCTGCGGTTTCAGTATATATTTTAATTTTTCCGTCTGCTGCTGCCTGAAACATTTCCGGGATAATTTCTGAGAACAAAAGTTTTGATTCCTCAGGAGTCCAGCTTCCCAGCCCTGATCCGGAGATCTGAATATCTGTTCCTCTCAGAATCTGTGAAGATAACTGAAGGGTATCACCGCTCATGCCGCCTACAGAAACCAGTTTTGTTGTACGGGAGAAGGTTCCGTTTCCTTTCATGGCTGCAAGGATCATTTCCACAGAATGCCCCCAGATGTAATCTAAAACAATATCAACCGGAGTTTCGCTGTGAATTTCCTGTATTCTTTTTTTGAAATCTTCGTCCTGTATTTTTAAAGAAACCGTTTCATCTGCACCCAGACTGAGCAGAGATTGTAATGATTCTTGGTTTCTTCCGGTCACAATAATTTTCCCGGCACCGTACAGTTTTGCAATCTGAAGAGCAATTTTCCCGGTTACTCCGGTTGCTCCGTTGATTAAAACGGTATCTCCCGGCTTCATTCCGGCTTTAAATTTCAACCCCATTGCTGAGCCCATCACGGCATTAGGAAGTGCGGATGCTGTAACAAAATCTAATCTTTCAGGAATCTGAACGATAAGATTACGATCTGCCATCGCTTTTTCTGCTACGGTTCCTTTCTTGCTGAAAAAATATACTTTCTGCCCATTTTCCAGGTATCCGGCGCCATCTGTTCCTATAATTCTTGGCTGGTGGGCTTCACTGCTTACAGAATAATGATTTCCTCCGGCTATGGCACGGTCAAGGTTTTTAATAGATGCCGCTTTTACCATTACCGGAATCCCTTTCTCTGTTATTTCCGGATCCGGAAAATCGGCATATTGAGGAATACTTTCTTTTTCAAATACAACTGCTGCTTTCATTAGGTTTAATTTTTGTACAAAATTAGGTTTAGCGAATATCAGAGTGCAATAACATTTGTTATTAGTTTCAGGAGGGAAGATGGAGATTTGAAGAGGGAAGTTTATTACCATCCTGGTATAACTAATGATTTTTCAAATCAATAATTATAGGATAGAATAGTATTTTAGGAAAAATCATAACTTCCATCATCCCGGCTTTCTTCCCCACTACTTTTCTTTCAGAATCGCACTTTTTATCCTGCTCAGGTGTACTGTGGTAATCCCTAAGTAGGATGCAATATAATGCTGGGGAATTCTCCGGATGATTTCGGGGCGTTCTTTGGCCAGACTGATGTACCTCTGTTTCGGGGTATCTTTAATGAAGGAGAAAAAGTGTTTCATATAATCGAATACCCTTTCAAACAGGGAATCCATGAACATATTCCTGAGTTCTTTGTCTTCATATACTTCTTCCAGGACAGCCTCTGCATCAGATTTACTGATCTTCCACAAAATACAGGGCTCTATCGTCTCAAAAGAAACCATACTCGGAAGCCCTTTCCTAAAGCTTTCCAGAGAAGAAAACATGGTATTTTCCATGAAAAACTGGAAGGTAACATCTTTTCCGTCATTATTATACCAGGCTCTTACCACTCCTTTTTCTATATAGTAGGCATATTCTGATATTTCTCCTTCCTGTAGAAGCAGGGTTTTGGCCGGAACTTCCATACGTTGGAAACAACGGTGAAATTTCCGCCATTTTTCTTTGGGAAAAGGAAAACGGTCCTGAATATGCTCAAACATATGAATATCAAGAAAAAAGAACGAAACTGTTTCTGTTCCGTTCTTCTTTATATTTAGATTAAACTTTTAATTTTTGCAATGATAGCATCTCCCAGCTGATCTGCTTCTTCCTGGGATTTTGCTTCTGTATAAATCCTGATAATAGGCTCTGTATTTGATTTTCTAAGGTGAACCCAGTTGTTTTCAAAGTCTATTTTTACCCCGTCTACTGTAGAAACTTCTTCATTTTCATATTCCTTTTCCATTTTGGAAAGGATCTCATCTACATTGATTTCCGGAGTAAGTTCGATCTTCTTTTTGCCCATGAAATAGCTTGGATACCCAGCTCTTAATTCCGAAACAATTTTATTTTCTTTTGCCAGATGGGTTAAAAATAAGGCTACTCCTACCAAAGAATCTCTGCCGTAATGAAGCTCAGGGTAAATAATACCTCCGTTTCCTTCGCCGCCTATTACTGCATTTTTCTCTTTCATTAAAGTCACAACATTCACTTCTCCTACGGCACTTGCAAAATATTCTGAATCGTGGGTTTCCGCAACATCCCTCAGCGCGCGGCTTGAAGAAAGGTTGGAGATTGCAGCTCCTTTTTTATGTTTCAACAAGTAGTCAGCAACGGCAACCAGGGTATATTCTTCTCCGAACATTTCTCCTTTTTCATCAATCAGTGCTAATCGGTCTACATCCGGATCTACTACGACTCCAAGGTCTGCATTTTCTTTTTTAACCAGGTCGCAGATATCTCCCAAATGCTCTTTCAAAGGTTCAGGATTGTGTGGGAAATGTCCTGTCGGCTCGCAGTATAGTTTGATGGTTTCGCAGCCTAATTTATCCAATAACATCGGAATGGCAATTCCTCCTGTAGAGTTTACAGCATCCAGAACCACTTTAAAATTTTTCGCTTTAATGGCTTCTGCATCTACCATTGGAAGGTCAAGGATCTGTTGGATATGAATATCGAAAGCGTCGTCTCTGGTTTCGTATTTCCCAAGATCATCTACTTCAGCATAGTTGAAATCTTCATTTTCTGCCAAAGCAAGAACTTCTGCTCCGTTTTCACCACTGATGAATTCTCCTTTATCGTTTAAAAGCTTAAGGGCATTCCATTGTTTCGGATTGTGGGAAGCAGTAAGAATAATTCCTCCGTCTGCTTTCAGTTCCGGAACCATTATTTCTACGGTAGGGGTTGTGGAAAGACCAAGATCCACCACATTGATTCCTAATCCCTGTAACGTAGCGGTAACCAGAGAAGAGACCATCTGCCCTGAAATTCTGGCATCTCTCCCGATGATAAGGGTTAAATCTTTTTTATTTTTATTATTCTGAAGCCATGTTCCGAATGCAGAAGCGAATTTTACGACATCCAAAGGAGTCAGGTTATCATTCACTTTTCCGCCAATCGTTCCTCTGATTCCTGAAATAGATTTTATTAATGACATTCTGCTTGATTATTTTTTTAGTTGTTATTGTGTTTATTGTTCCTGAACAAAGATACTTAAAAAGACTTTTAACTTATAAAACCGGGATCTTTTTCTGCACGGCATCATAAGTGTTTTTTACGGCTCTTGGCGGTGCAAAACGGTAACCGATGTATAAAAGTCCATACATGGAATTACTCTGTACAGTCTGGTTTTCTTTTTCTTCATAAGCCTGTGCATTGATATTGAATTTACCCCCAAACAAAAATCGGTCCGTATTATAGCCAATATGTAATCCTGTTGAAAATCTAACGGTCATATATTGGGTATTTTCCTTTGTAAAGGTTCCGTCTCTCTCATAGCTGCGGCTGTTGGAAAACATCCCGCCAAGACCGAATGAAACGTGTGGGGAAACGTTTACTTTTTTACTGATTATCCAGTTATAAAAGTAGCCCATGCTCGCCCCAATGTTATATTGGTATTCTTTAGATTTCTGCCCATCTATCACATCTCTGAAAATGGACAGGTCGTAATCTACAATCGGTACCCAGCTTCCCCGGCTTACACTCTGCCATTCCCCTTGCGTATAGGTACTTTTCAGGGAAAAATCGTTCTTGAGAACATAGGCTGTAGATCCTCCGAAGCTCTGCACTCTCAGATCAGGGAATTTAAGATACGGATCTCTTCCTTCCTGCCATCCAGGATACAGGTCTTTCATATTGTCTATATAGAATCCTTTTACATTTTTATAGTAAACGGTCTGAATGAATTTTTTCGGGAAGAATCTGAACCTGATATCGGTATAGGAACTTCTTCCTTTCACATCATCATCGCTGTTTCCGGGAAGAAAGTTGGGCGCAAATGAAAGGGTGGCACTTATGATCCTGTAATCCAGAGATAGAGAAGCTCTGGTTTTGTTATTGATTGAAAGAGAGGTTTCTTTTGCCTGCTCCTCCGGTCCTTCCGTAAAGATATACTTCTCAATATTGGTATCAAAGTTCACGCGAACCATCACCTGATCCGCATAAGATTTAATAGTGGTAGTATCGGTCTGGGCATTAGCCCATGTTACTGCGAAAGAAAACAGAAGTGCAGTTACTGCTTTTAAGTTCAAAATTGAAACGGTTTTAGTTTAAAGACCGAAAATTACTACATTTTTTTCAATTTGAATTTAAAAGCATATTAAGAACAACCGCAGTCTTTGTCGCAGTTTGTTCTTTTGGAGCTGAATTTTTTCGGTGCAAAGTTTTTTCTGAGTACCTTAAATAAAGAGTAACAGGCAAATGCAACGATTAATGCCACAAGGATGTACTGAAAGATTAATGAAGTGTCCATTATTTTAAAATCTGATATACTATCATTGATACAAAATATGCCAAACCTGTCATCATCGCCACCTGAAAGCCAGTCCATTTCCAGCTTTTGGTTTCTCTGTAGACCGCTGCAAGTGTAGAAACACACTGCATTGCAAATGCATAAAATAAGAGTACAGAAACGCCTGTGGCAAAGCTGAAAACTTTCTCACCGTTTGGTTTTACGTCTCTTCTCATTTTATCAATCACTTTCACTTCAGGAGCGTCTTCTTCCAGACTGTACAATGTAGACATCGTTCCTACGAATACTTCTCTTGCTACAAAGCTTGTCAGAATTCCTACGCCCATTTTCCAGTCGTAGCCCAGAGGCTCAATAAGAGGCTCAATGCTTTTCCCCATTCTTGCCAGGTAGGAGTGATCCAGCTCAACGTTTGCTGCAACCATCTCATCAGGCTTTTGTTTCGGACCGAAATAACTCAGGAACCAGATAATGATACTAACAATGAAAATGATCTTTCCTGCTCCTGTAATGAAGTCCCATACTTTTCCCAGGACCATTTTAAGATCATATCCGAAAAGTGGTTTTTTATAGGCGGGAAGATCCATTACAAGATAGGTTTTACCTTTATTTTTAATAAACCGGTTAAGAATTGCTGCAGAAAATAATGCCACAAGGAAGCCTAAAAGGTACATTCCCATCAGTACAAGGGCTTTATATTTGATTCCCAGAAAAGAATTATCTGAGATAATCAGCCCAATGATGATACTATATACCGGAAGTCTCGCGGAACACGTCATAAAAGGAGTTACCAGGATGGTAAGCAGTCTTTCTTTCACGTTTTCGATATTTCTTGTAGAAATAACTGCAGGAATAGCGCAGGCTGTTCCCGAAACCAATGGTACAATACTCTTCCCGTTTAGTCCGAAGGGGCGCAAAAGGCGGTCCATAAGGAATACCACTCTGGCCATATATCCTGAATCTTCCAACAGGTAGAGAAAATATAATAAAATCCCGATCTGCGGGGCAAAAACAACAATTCCGCCAATTCCAGGAATAATTCCGCTGGAGACAAGTGAATTGATGGGTCCTTCCGGAAGGTGTTCTCCCGTGAAGGCGGAAAGCCATGAGAATAAATCCTCAATCCAGGTCATTGGATATTCAGCCAGGAAGAATACACTCTGGAAAATAACCAAAAGAATTCCAAGGAAAACGACATAGCCCCAAAATTTATGAACCAGTATTTTATCTAGTTTTTCTGTCAGCAGCTCTTTGAATTGCGGTTTTTTAGAAATTACATTTGCAAGAATCTTATCAACAATCTGGTATCTTCTTACGGTTTCCTGAACCTGTAGTCTTTTAGGAACCATACTTTTAGCTTCCGACTCGTTCATCAGATCCTTTACAGATTCTATCTTTCCCAGATCGGATCCTGAGGACAGACTTATCCAGGCTTTATATTCATTGTCAAACCCTTTGTGAGCTGCAATTTTCTGAATAAAATCTTTATGTTCGGCCGGAGTTTCAAAAGAGGTTTTTGCTGTTTTGGCAAAATCGTTTGTCAAAACCGCTTCTTTGATTTCCTCTATTCCCAGCTGTTCTTTAGCATTGGTCTGAATGATTTTACATCCTAAAGCCTCTGAAAATTTCTGAATATCAATGGTAATTCCTCTTCTTTCTGCCTGATCAATCTGATTGACCACAAGGATTATAGGAACACCCAAGTCCTGAATCTGCTGGAATAAAAGCAATCCTCTTTTTAGGCTTAATGCTTCAAGGATGTAAATGACGCCGGCATAATTTTCCTGCTCATCTATCAAAAATTTGGAAAAAATAGCTTCGTCTTCGGAACTTGGATAAATACTGTACGAGCCCGGCAGATCCACTACCTCAACCTCTTCGTTCTTATAGGTGTAATTCCCGGAATGACTAGCAACGGTGACTCCTGCATAATTTCCGGTTTTTTGCTTTTTGTTACAGAGTGCATTGAAAACCGTAGACTTTCCTACATTGGGGTTTCCTACTAAAAGTACCTGTTTTTTCTTGTTTGCCTGCATTAATTCAATTCTTCAACAATGATATACTCTCCTTCTTCTTCACGAAGGGCGATACGGCTTTTTTCTTCTCCAAATTCCACATACATGGGACCATTAAACGGAGCCTGATACAATATCCTGAAAACGGTTTCCGGTAGAAGTCCCATTTCAATGATCTTGTTGGGCATTTTTAGGTGATCATTATCATAACCCAATATCTTCCCTTTTTTATTTTTGGGGAATCCGCTTAATTTATGTAAATCCTTCTCTTTCAAAGCCTGAAATTTTAGTAAATGCAAATATACGTTATTTAAATTTAATCTAAATAACGATCCGGCATGAAAGAAATCAACCCAAATACATTGCTGTACCTGGGTTGATTCAAAATATAATTTAGTTGATATGAATGCTTATTCTGAAGCCTACTTTTCTACCTTTTCAACATTCCCTACACTTAACTTTGTGTATGGCGGCTCGATAGGGTTATCATTGGCATTGTAAAAGTCTTTGTATTGTTTTTCCTGTTTTTTCATCATGTCTCCAAGTGTTCCGTCCATACCGGGAATTGTTTTGGAAAGCATTTCCTGTGTCATCATTGGGCGTACTGTTGCAAAAGGATCTTTTTTGAAATCGTTAAATGTCTTCTCAAATTTCTCTCTTGTTAACTCTCTTACTTTTCCTCCTGTAGCCTGGGCAAAAGTTTCGATATATGAAAACTCTGTATAATCTTTTACTTTTTTATTTCCCTGCAGTACCCATGAATAATTTTTCTGATCATCTTCTATCTTTACAATAAGCCCCGGAAGTCCCCAGAACTTGTAAGGTCCGTCCTGAAAAGGAATATCTGTACTGAACCATGCTGTCCATTTTCTTCCTCCAAATTCGGTGGTTGCTTTCTGGGCATTATATTCTCCTATTTTTTGCTTATCGTTAAGAATCTTCCAGTTAAACTTCAGATCTTCATTATACCCTATATTGCTAGGAATAAACCCATTGGCTATTTTATCTGTGTACTGAATTTTCATTCCCGGATAAAATTTATATACCCTTGCTGAAATTTTTGGTGTCTTGATTGACTTTGAAATGTCTTTCATCATTCCGGCCTTCTGCATGGCTTCAAACTCTACCTTCATAATAGAATCCTGTGCTATGATGGTGTAGTCCTGATAAACAGATCTGTTTTTATCTGTAATATCCAGTACGGTAATCACCTTATCCAGCTTTGCAGAATCTTTTTTAGGCTTAAAAGTCAGTTCATAAAAGAACCTGTTGGCCGTTTCTTTAGATTCCTGAGCTCCTGCAAAAGCAAAAAGAGCAATTAAGAATACAGAAAATAGCTTTTTCATTGTTGTGGCGTTTATCAATTAGTGATTAAATGTTGAAATATGTTACAGTTTTTTTATATTTTTTTATTTCAATTTATTTTAACAATCTCATTATCAATAACATTAAATACATATTTTTGTTTTATGCCTTTGCTTTAAAATTAGGGCCAAAATTAGAAGTACGTTGAGATTTGGAGGAAAGCTTAAAGAGCGAGAGGGAAGTTTTATTATGTCTGGGCTCAGCAGCAGTCCTGTTTATCAACTTTATTTTTCCAACCTCATGCGCTTCCTAATTTTACCAAAATCTGATTCCTATAAAATACTTTTAAAAGGGCATTTCTTGTACTTCGGACTCCGGTAACTTCCCTCTTCCAGCCCCTAACTTCCTGTCTTCATTAAAATTATGATTTCATTAAAACATTTTAGGCAATAAAAGTTTTACCTTTAATGGGCTTAAAAACAAAATATTATGGATACTTTATCACAACTTAGAGACGAGCTTGAAGCCGAGTACCACACCACCAGAAAGTTTATAGACGCTTATCCCGACGGAAAAAACGACTATGCTCCGCATGAGAAAAGCATGAAAATGATGCCGCTGGCCACCCATCTTGCAGAAATTTTTGAATGGCCGAATACCATGCTGAAAACTTCCGAACTGGATTTTGCCAGTGGAGCCTTTCAACCGAAACATCTCTCCGGCAGGGAAGATCTCCTCAACACCCTTGATGATAACTTTAAATCCGGAAAAGAGGCTCTTGAAAATGCCAAAGAAGACGATCTTAATGATACGTGGGCATTGAAAAACAATGGTCAGGAGCTGGCAAAATGGACGAAATACAATTCTATCCGGCATGCCCTGAACCAGATTACTCATCACCGGGCACAGCTGGGCGTTTACTACAGGCTGAATGACATTCCGTTGCCGGGAAGTTATGGCCCATCTGCAGATCATCCGAGTTTTTAGAAACAATATTGATTACTGATATAACAGAAAAGAGACCGTCTTTTGAACAGTCTCTTTTTAATTTATTTAAAGTTGAATTTTACGCTGAGCATCACCTGGCTCGGACGAAGTTGTACCCTGGTGTATGATACACTGTTTGTAACCTGGTTGATATTATATGTTTCAAATACTCTTCTGTTGGCAATATTCATCCATTTCAGTTCGAAATCTATTTTCTTTTTAGACCATGAGAACTGATAAGAAAGGTCGTAAAAGGCATTGTTGTATTTTTTCTCACCGTCCCCTGTATTCACCTGATCCCAATTGAACCCTATGGTATGGTTTTCTATCGGATAGAAATAAGCGCCAAGATTATGGTTAAAGCCTTCGTTTATACCTAATCTTCCTCCCTGGGCGTTTAATCCTACGTTATCCTGCTTATTTCTGGAAAAGCTAAGGTTATAATCTATACTCATCCAGTTGAAATAGGTATTGTTAAATTTAAATCCGTATGCCTGTGTATTGTTTTTACTCAGATACTGTGTGTCGTCAAGGAATGCATCTGCTTTTGACAAAGTATTGCTATAGCTTACCGACATATTGGTTTTGAATTTCGGGAAATATTTTCCTATCTCGGCACCGAACCTGTTGGTTTTTGCATGATTTTCCTGCTCTTTATACCTTGTTAAGGTGAAACCTGTATTAGTATCCAGGAATGGAGATGCAAGAAGGTTTCTTTTGCTGTCACCCAAAGCATAGCTGATATTAAAAAATAAATTATTCAGCGGGTTTCTGTATTCAATTCTTGAGCTTGCACTTTTTGAAGTGGTTTGTGGAATTGGATTATTCGGATCCATTACATTAAATCCTCCCGGACTTAAAAGAGTATATCCCGCATAAGCTGTTTTAACATCACCAAAGTTGTTACTGATATTACCGCTTACACTTGCTTTGAAAAAAGAAGCAAATGAATATTGTACAAAAGCATTCGGAGTAAAGGTCGTTTTATTCAGGGATTTATGAACATTACGAAGATCATCTTCTGCTTTAATGGTATTGAAATTCACAGGAAGATTGGCAAATAAAAGCCATGATTCAGATTTATAGTTAATACCTAGTGATCCTGAAGGATTAAATTCTGTGAATCTCAGGTTGTTTTCATATTCCGGACCATCAAAGGTTGGCGCAATATCTCCCGGAATTGTTGGATTAGGAATTGCTGTTCCCATAAAGTCTGTATTCAGTTTTTTGGACGAGAAATCAAGGGCTACCTGTGGAGTGAACGTCCATCCTTTTTTACTAAAGCTGATATTGGCAGAATGGGAAGTTTCTAATGTTTTAAGCCTCATACTCTGCAATACTGATGTACCCGGAGCAAAAATGATAGGTTTGATAGAGTCTACAACAGGATTTCTATATAATACCTGAAGGTAATTAGCCGGAGAAACCTCTAATGTCTGTCTGTCATCCTGATAACTGATGTAGGATTTAAAATTAACCATTTTTTCTTTCCATGGTATAATGGTGCTTAAAGAGTTCTGAAATGAAGAGGTAGGAGATTCTACCGCCTGGTTTCCAAGCCTTCCCACTCTGGTTGCTACGGCACGATCGCCATTCCAGAACTGGCTGAAGCTGGTTGTATTTTTAAAGAACCCCTTCTTCGCGTTTTTTGTAAAGATTAATTCTCCTTTCAGCTTATCTGTATAGAAATTATTTCTGGTGCTGGTAACTACCGTTGACATCGGTCTGTTGTCCCTCGGACTGAATACTTCTTCCGTGATATCTTCTCTTTCTACGGCGTTATTGGTATAATTGGCGTTGGCTTTCAGCTCCCATTCTTTCTTTTTATCGATGTTGGTCAGATAATTGGCCGAAAGATAATGTACACTGTTCATCAGGTATCTTTTTACCGGAAGATTCGGGGTGCTGGCATTCTCTACGTTCAGCCAGTCATTCTGGGATGCATTAATTCTTCGTCCTTCCCAGGAGCTTCCAAATGCAAGAATATTTCCTTCATTTTCAACCTGCTCCCCCATGTTGTTGGTTTTATAATTGACTACCCACTGGCTTTTCTGTCCGAAAAACATTGGGGTAAGCTTTACATTCCAAAGCCACGGGTCTCCGAAACCGGAACCTACCTCTCCTCTTCCTGTCATGGTTACGGAGTTTTTCAGCTTGATGTTGATGGCTGCCTGATCGGAAGGTACTTTATCCTGAAGGATTTTTACCGGCTGGTGATTTTCAAGTACTTCTACTTTCTGTACGGCATCTTTTGGCAGAGAATTGTTGATGGTTCCGTAACCACCTTCCATAAGGTCCTTTCCGTTAACATAGAATTTATTAATCGCATTCCCCTGATAAAGAATGGTTCCGTCTTTATTGACTTCAACCCCCGGAATTTTCTTCATTACATCGGCAAGCGTCCTGTCATTTTGGCTACCGAAAGCTTTAAGGTCATATGAAATGGTATCTCCTCTTGCGGTGATCATCCTGGTTTTCAGCTGTACTTCCTTTATTTCTGTAGCTTCAGATTGCATTTTGAAGTTCTGGGTCTGATCGCTGTTGCTGATCTGCTTAATCAGTGATTTCTGGTTGAATGCCTTTACCTTAAGGTCTACATTGGATTCTGAAGAAGTGAATGTTACTTTGTATTCTCCTTTAGAGTTGGTAATCCCGTATGCCAGAATAGCATCTTTACCAGGTTCCTCTACGGTAACACTGGCACTGGGAATAGCCGTTCCATCCTCATCAGTAATCTTTCCTGAAACTGTTTTCTGTGCCATGGCAAGCACTGTAAAGAAAAGCATCAGAAATAAAGAAATCTTTCTTTTCATAGTTTATTATTTGACTAATTAGTTTGTTACTTGTGTTTTTTGTTACACTTTTTTAAAGATGTATTTTATGAGGAAAAGTTAAATCGCTCATTAACACTATAAAACTAGTGATAATTTTTGTTAATAATTTATTTTTTTATGCGTACTTCTATTGAAAGGAATAAATTTTTTTCCTGTTTTTTATTTTTAGTAGGGCTAAATGCATAAATTTGTACAAAAGCAACCTTTATTATGGGAGTAGGTACCAATCTCAAAAGATTAAGAAGCAAAACAAAATTTTCTCAGCAGGAAATTGCAGATATGCTTGGATTAGACAGGAATACATACACGAATTGGGAGAACGAAACTACGGATATCAAATCGCAGTATATCCCGAAGCTGGCTGAAATTTTTAATGTCAAAATTCAGGACCTTTTTGATAGTGAAAGAAGGTTAGAAATTTCAAATAATACTTTCGATAATAAGGATAATTCCGTAGGATTAATTATTTTCAATATTTCTGATAAAGAAGTTATTAGCAGTTTCAATTCTAAACTTGAAGAACTTATTAATAGCCTGAAAAAATAATATTTTTCATCAGAATTTACTTTACAGAAACTTTGACTTCTCTCAGCATAAAAACATCTGTTTTATTCTACAGCTTGTTTATAGAGTATCATACTGAAAGAAATCAAAGTGTTTTTTGCTAATAGACTATTCAAAAGGTTTTAATTCTAAAGGATTGTTATACATTTTCTTCACTTTATCAATCATTTCCTGTGTTTGTTTTCTAAAAGCTTCATCATCGATTGGAGGAAAGGCTGCAAGCGTAAACTTCAGATTATAAACAGCTCTTAAAAAATCCTTTTTACTAAGTTTTTTATATCCATTTAAGTTGAATTCATATTCATTTAAATCTTTTTCTATTCTGGCTATGGTAAAATGATAATCATTCCGTGTATCATATAGCTCAAAGATTAACCCTGGTAAACCTGTAAATTTATAAGGTCCTAAAGATTGTGGATATTCTTTAGAAAAATAGGCAATCCACCTTCTTCCAAATTTATTAGTTGCCGCCATCTGACATTTTACACCATTAATCACTTTTGTATCATCATACAAAACCCATTTTGTTTCTGCATCTTCTATATACCTAAAACGATTGTTTTTATAATCACCAAAAACATTTGTGACACCATTTTTTCTTATAATTCGTTCTTCTAAATAATCTGCAGCTGAAAGACTAATCCCGCTTTTTTTTGTCAAATTATCTTTCTGTCCTGTATCGGATAAATAGTTATTATGTCCTGAAAAATAATAATCCTGCGAATTTCCTATTAAAATAAATTGTTGATCGCGTTTATATTTTTCACCTAACTGAAGGGTAGTATTGTATGTGACTTTTAAGGTTGTTTTGAGATCAAGTTTTTGAGAAAAACCCGTCACAAAAAATAACATTATAAACAATAAAAAATATTTTTTCATATTCACAAAGCAAATGATAGGCAGAATTGAATTCTGCCCATCAAATTAATTATTAGGATTAATTATAACTTTCACTTTTGTTCCACACTCAAGTTCATTTGCAGTTGCAATCCATTCTGCCATATCATTATAGGTATAGCTATCTGGAAACGTTGTGTAGTGTTTCACCCCACAGGTAGAAGTCCATACGGCTTTTACCGCAGCTAACGCCATCACGGATATCCCGAGCATGACGGAAAATAAAATTCTTTTTGTCATAAGTTTTGTTTTAATGAATTAAAAAATAATTTTTCCCGGTCCCGGAAGCCTTGTCTAGAATAGGAATCCTGACCGGATGATGCATCATAAAAACAAAAAGGAGAAATACACTTCAGGCAAGCAGTTCTGAAGTGTTCTGCTGACTTTCCCATTTGTGTTATATCACAAACATATGAAAAATAAAACATTATATATATAACAAAACCAGCAAATTATGCTGCATTTATTAGGCATATTAATAAAATAAATACATTTAAAATAATAAGTTAATTTTTAGCTATAAAAAATTTCAGGGTACTATTTTTTTGCAATATTTATAGTTTTTCAGCTGAAAAAAAATCTTCAACATTCAATTTTTTAATCATAACTATTATGGCATATTAAATCTTTAAAATCCGGACCTAATTTTGTAAATTAGGTTTTTCTATTTATTTCATCCGTCTGTAACCTTTTATGGATAATATTGTCTTATTAAAAGGAAAAAATGCAGAACATGATAAGAAAGGACAGTTTAATATATTTTTATTTAGTCTAAATAGTTAAAAATGATTTGAATCATAGATTAAAAAAAACTTAAACACTGATTCATATATATTTATTTAATAATTTTGTAACATAAAATTTATAGAATGGGAATTATTTTAAAGCCTATAGATGTTGTAGATGATATTTCAAAAGAAGATTTCTACGAAAAATATCTTAAGCCCAGGAGGCCCGTTGTCATCAAAAATATGGCAAGAAAATGGCCTGCTTATCAGAAATGGACAATGGACTATGTGAAGGAGACGGTAGGAGATGTAATAGTTCCTTTATATGATAGTTCAAAGGCTGATCCGGCAGCTCCGATTAATACCCCTACTGCCGAGATGAAATTCGGTGATTATATAGATCTTATTCAGAGAGAACCTACTGATTTGAGGATTTTTTTCTTTGATCCAATAAAACACGCGAAAAATTTATTACAGGATTATATTTCACCTAAAGACCTTATGGGTGGGTTTCTGGATAAATATCCGTCTATGTTTTTCGGAGGGAGAGGCTCTGTAACCTTCCTTCATTATGATATTGATATGGCCCATATTTTCCATACTCATTTTAATGGAAGAAAGCATGTAAAATTATTCGAATACAAGTGGAAAGAGAGACTATATCAGCTTCCTTATGCTACCTATGCACTGGAAGATTATGATATTGACAATCCTGACTTTGAAAAATTCCCGGCCCTTGACGGTATAGAAGGAATTGAATGCTTCCTTGAACATGGTGATACTCTTTTCATGCCCACTGGATGGTGGCACTGGATGAAGTATCTGGACGGAAGTTTTTCAATCTCCCTGAGAGCCTGGGACAAATCATGGGCTGTAAAAGCTCATTCATTATGGAATCTTACCGTACAGCGTAAGTTTGATGATATTATGAAAAAGAACTTCAAAAAGAAGTATATGGACTGGAAAGAAAAGAAAGCTATTATAAGAGCTGAACTGGCCCTGAAAAGAGGCCTGCCGAGATAAATAAAAAGACGCCTCAAATTGAGGCGTCTTTTTCTGTTATTCAGTTAAAGCTATTTTTTAATGATTTTATATGTTTT
The DNA here is from genome assembly GCF_009602705.1 of Chryseobacterium vaccae. Classification (NCBI taxonomy): domain Bacteria; kingdom Pseudomonadati; phylum Bacteroidota; class Flavobacteriia; order Flavobacteriales; family Weeksellaceae; genus Chryseobacterium; species Chryseobacterium vaccae. Next base: position 3,318,205 of record NZ_VSWH01000001.1, read on the forward strand.
TTCAGTTTGTCCTTCTTTAATTTTTATGAGATAATTTCCTGCTGTCAGATCGCTTACATTTACAGCTGCCTGATCTGAATTTACCATTTCTTGTTTATGCATTTTTCCTGTAAGATCATAAACAGTTATTTCAGACATTTTGTTTTTATTTTTAATGTTTAAAATATCCGTTACAGGATTCGGGTAAATGGAAGCTTTACTTAAAGCGGCTTCAGAAGTTCCGAGACTGTTTGAAGAGATTTCAAAATCATCGATCCCGATAAACCAGATATTATTTGTTGAAGAATAGAAGGCAATATAAATGGTCTGCCCTATATATGGCGTAAGATCGTAGCTGTATTTCGTCCAGGCTGTCGGCGGCTTCACTGCGGCTGCCATTGTATTCGTAAAGGCATCGGCAGTAGGCGTAGTAGTTGATATTTTTACATCAAATTGTTCTGCCAAACTGGATCCTTTGTTTCTGCTCCAAAAGGACAGCTTATCCGATACTCCCGCCGTAACTGTTATGGCAGGGCTTATCGCATAATCATCGTGTGCTGTGGAGCCATACTGCAGTCCTAAGAAATGAGACCCGGAATGCGAATCAACAAGAGAGAGACTGCCCGGGGCCCAGGCTTTCCATTCTTTCTCAGGATCTCCTCCGTTAATGACTGTCCAATCTGACGGCATCGTATCCGAATCGAAACTTTGTGAGTACTGCTGCGCTGAAAGGCATACGGGCAAAAAACCCATGATCAATAGAAATTGATAAATTTGTTTCATAAGTATTGATTTTATACTAATTTAATAATTTTAAAACAAATCATTAAAAAAATAAATCAAAAAATTATTTTATACGAAAAATATCAACTTATTTATTCAAATTATTACTTAATAGATTCTCTACAAAATTCTGTAAACAGGATATTGCCTGAATGTTTTTTCTTCAAAATAAGGTGAGTGTCTGTAGACCCAATCAAGCTGCGCCTCTCCGTCTTCCGCAAATTTTTTATCTGATGCTTTCTGAGCCTCGAAAGCTTCTTTAAGCTTTTTATCTTTCTTCAGTAATTCAGCTGCGGTATCTTCAAAAATATAGGCTGAATAATATTCTTTCTGTGCCAGAATTCCATCAAATAAATTCCAGTTGAAAAAAGAGTCTAATGCTTCAGGTTCAAGGGTTTCAATGATGTATTTTACTCCAGGCTGATCGGTCGGAACAATATAATCTCCAGCCGAAAAAGAATGCTCTTTTTTAGCCGATTCTACCGTAGTATCAAAGTGCAGATAATGTCCTTCATAAGGATTCTTTACTGTTTTGAAATCCTTGATTTTATATGATTCAACTGTAATCATACTGTCTTTCTGAACGGGTTTCATGACGATCCGATTTCTCCTGAACTCTTCAAGAACCCTGTACTGAGACTGAGGAATCACATAATATTTCGGAATGGTAATGTATCCTGTAGGAACAGCCTCGGTAAACAGTTTTATTTTCTTTGTAAAAGGTTTGTTTCGGTCATAATACAGTCGTGGTTTGCCAGAAATCTCACTGGGTTTATAACTTCCTTCATAGCCTTTAAAATCCATGGTAGAAAATCGGGTTGAATCTATCTTCCAGCGGATTCCGTATTGCTGTCCGGCTTGGTATTGCTTTACATTATCAATCCGGAGCTGTTTTATCTTTTTATAGTCTTTATCCAGGTTATGAAGGTTTACCAGCATGTATTTGTAGGTAGCATCCACTCTTTTATCATACGGTTTGAGCATGTGGGTCTCTGGAACAGTTCCTAATGAGTTGAATAAAGAAGTATAGCCCGTAGAATATCTAGGTGAATCTTCAAATGAAGCAAAACCGATATCCGGAACATCACCGTGAATATTTACATATGGGGTACTTTCGTAGCCAAGTTTCTTCATCTCTTCAAGATTGGCTGCCTGATAATTTTTATAAAAATAATCTCCCAAAACATTTCCAAGACGTTCTTTGAAAGTAGAAATATAGGTGAAAGTATACTGATAATCTGCCCCGTTACTTACATGATTATCGATAAACACATCCGGTTTCAGCCATTGATAGATCTCCTGAAAGCTTCTGGCATTTTTGGAATCTGCTTTGATGAAATCCCGGTTCAGGTCATAATTTCTTGCGTTTCCCCTGAAACCATACTGTTCCGGCCCATTCTGGTTGGCTCTTGAATGAGAACTTCTGTTCAGCATACCACTAATGTTATAGGCTGAAATCGCTGCAACAACAAAGTTCTGAGGTGTTTTTATTTTCTTTACTGCCAGATCCCGCATCAGCATCATGGTGGCATCTATTCCGTCCGGCTCACCGGGATGTATTCCGTTGTTGATGAAAAGAATGGCTTTATCTTTTCTCAGCTTTTCAAGGTCTTTTTCAGGAAAAGGGTTGTACAGAACAACATAAATAGGCTTTCCATTGTCATCTTCGCCTTTTTTAAGGTATTGGATGGTATTAAAATTTTTCGCCAGATCCTGATAATACTCATTCATTTCCGAATAGGTAAGAGTCTGATTTCCATTTCCTTTTTCAAAAGGGGTCTGAAAGTTTTTCTGTGCAGATAGAAAGGAACAACTTAGGATCAACAGAATATAGTGCAGTTTCATAAGCAATATTTGGACTTCAAAATTAAGGAACTACAATTAAAGAAAAATCAATTTTCTGATTAAAATTATTGGAAAAAGAAAACCTCATGGATTTTGAAGTCCATGAGGTTGAGGCATTGTCATTTCTGTATTTTAAAATAAAATTTTCATTGTTTTTTAGGGTGTACATTAATCGTTATTCCTTCCTTTTTCATCCGGGTATAAAGATGGTAGGGAATCGCTCTGCCAGAATTCTTTAGTATCAATATCCAGTATAGTAAGGGCTCCTGTAAAAGCTGCGCCTGTATCAAGGTTCCAAACGTTGGCTTTATTGACAGGTTCTTTGCTTCCGATATATAAAGTCGGGGTGTGGCCAATAAAGATTTCATGGTACAAAAGCAGCCTTTTAGGATACAATTCAGAACTCTTTTCCAGTTTGGTATCCATTGAAACAGCTGTTTCCCAAAGGGTTCTGTCCCAATGATAGTTGCTGGAATAGACTTCTTTTTCAGGACCGTGCATGGAGGAATATCCGGCATGAATAAACAAGCGGTTCTTTTCATCGATATGAAAATTTTTCATTCTCTGAAAAAATTCAAGATGAACCTCCAGCTCTTCCAAAGAATAGTTTTTATAGCTTTCTACGGTGCTTTTTCCTCCATTGAAAAGCCATACATCCGGTTCATTTCCAAAAGCAATCCAGTCTTCACACCAGGCATCATGATTTCCTTTGATAAAGATACACTCCTGCTCTTCTGAGAGCTTCTTTAAAAAAGTGATTACTTCAGAAGATTCACTCCATCCGTCTACATAATCTCCAAGAAAAACCAGGCGGTCCGACTTTGAAACCTCTGCCCTTTCCAGAACCTGTATTAAGGCTCTCAACCCTCCGTGAATATCTCCTATTGCTAATGTTCTGCTCATTTCTCTCTATTCGGTTTAAAACTCTGGCTTTTACTTTGAGATGTATTTAGCCTCAACAAAATCTGTCAGCCAGACTCCGTTTGCAGAGAGGTAAAACAAAACTCCGTCTTCAGCCATTTTCCCTGTTCTAATGGTTAAAATAACAGGTTTTCCGTGTCTCATCCCAACTTTTGTTGCGGTCTCTTTATCAATGCTTAAATGTACATGCTGGCGGCTTCTTTTTTCAATTCCTTTTTCCAGGATTGAGGCGATATTGGTTTCTGCTGTTCCGTGGTATAGATATGCAGGCGGGGTTTGTGGTTCAACGCCCAGATCAATATCAATGGAATGGCCCTGGCTGGCTCTTATTTTCGTTTTATCTTCATTGAAAGCAAAACGTTTTTTATTGTTCGTTTCTACTACCTCATCCAATTCTTCAACGGTAAAGAAAACACTTCTCTTCGCTGACTTTGTTCTCAGTTCTTCTACATCTGCCCATCCGTTTTCATCCAGTTTCAGCTGAATGGTTTCCGGGTGATGCCTCAGAATAAGGCTCAAAAACTTACTTATTCTTTTCTTTTCTATTTCGTTCATAACTTATGTTCTTAATCATTATACTATTGGGAAATATTTATTCTCCAATTTTTCGCAAAGTTCTGCAATATCATCTTTCCTTACCAACTCTGCGATCCAATCCTGCGGAATATTTCCAAAGCCATAATAAATACCTGCTATTCCTCCTGTAATTGCTCCTGTGGTGTCTGTATCTTCACCCAGATTCACGGCTTTCAGAACGGCTTCGGAATAGCTTTCCGAATTCAGGAAACACCATAATGAGGCTTCCAGACTATGCAAAACGTAACCGCTGCTTTTGATTTCGTCTTCGGGATAGCTTGAAATATTGTTCTTTAAAATCCGTTCAAATTGATCCATTTCGTTCTGTGAACAAATGGGGGTATAATCCAAAAAATGGATTACTGTTGCCTGCATTTTTTTATATGATTCATTTTTTCCAGTTCCATTCATAATTTCCAACAGAAATTCAAGATAAATAAAACACGCTAATACGGAACGAATATGGGCGTGAGTGATGGAAGAGACTTCTTTAATTATATCAAACCTCTGCTCTATCTTAAAATTTTTAATGTAAAACAACAGGGGTAAAATTCGCATTAAAGAACCATTTCCATTATCATATTCACTGGTCCCTCCACATAGTTGGGGAGCAATCCCCTTACTGATCTTATGAATGGCCTGTCTGGTAGCAATACCAATATCAAAAACCCGTCCATGAGGTGTCCAGATTTCTGCATTATACCATTGAAGAAACTTCAATGCGATATTTTCCGGATCATATCCGTTACATAGGCTGTCCGCAAGACATAACGCTAAAGAACTGTCATCACTCCATGTTCCGGCAGGCTGATGATGTGTTCCTAAAGCTCTCATTTTAGTGACCGGAGAACGTCTAAGTTGTTCTCTGCTTCTGAATTCTACAGGAACTCCCAGCGCATCTCCAATACAAAGCCCCAGAATTCCTGCTTTTACCGTATTTTTCATTATGCAAGATTAACCAGCTTATCAAACAGCAGTTTCATTCCCTGAGTTGCGGTTTCTTTCATTACGACAGCTCTCTGCCCATATCCGAATCCGGTTTCATTAGGATTGATAACAATCAGGAGACAGTCATCTTTAATATCGTGGATCAGTCCGGCTGCCGGATATACCTGCAAAGAGGTACCAATTACCAATAAAACATCCGATTCTTTTACAATTTCCCGGGCAGGCTGGAACATAGGAACATCTTCTCCGAACCATACGATGAATGGCCTTAATTGACCTCCGTCTTCTGCTTTATCCCCGATATTGATATCCTCCTTCTGCTCATAGATCAGATCTTTATTATTGCATGAACAGGATTTGAACAGCTCTCCATGGAGATGAAGAATATCTGTAGATCCTGCTCTTTCGTGCAGGTCATCAATATTTTGGGTAATGATCTGAACTTTAAAATGCTTTTCCAGCTCAGCCAGCAGATAATGAGCTTCATTGGGCTGTACTTGATGCAGCTGGCGTCTTCTCTGGTTATAGAACTCCAGTACGAGCGCAGGGTCTTTTCTCCACCCTTCAGGGCTTGCCACATCGGTTATATTATGATTTTCCCAGAGCCCGTCTCCGTCTCTGAATGTTTTTATTCCGCTTTCGGCACTGATTCCTGCGCCGCTTAATATGGTTAGTTTTTTCATTGGTTTATAAGTTTTATTTCGTTCACTTAGCATTTTATTTGCCACTGATGCACGAATTTTTGTTGAATATGCGGAAGCTAGTTTAAAAGCTTCCTGTAAATTTCTTCATTTTCATCATCAAAACAGACAAAAATAACTTTTTCTATACTTTCTGATTTGAATTTTCTTACTTCATTCACAGCAATTATTCCCGCCATTTCTTTTGGAAATTTATAGATTCCTGTACTGATATTGGGAAAGGCAATACTTTTTACGTTGAGACTTTCTGCCAGGTTTAATACATTTCGATAGCAGCCAGCCAGAAGTTTTGAGCACCTTTCTTCGTCTCCGTTCCAGACCGGACCTACCGTGTGAATGACATAATCAGCAGGAAGGTTTCCAGCAGAGGTAACTACTGCTTCTCCCGTATTACATTTTCCTTGCCTGTTTCTGATTTCGATACATTCTTCAAGGATCTGTTTTCCGCCTGCCCGATGAATAGCTCCATCTACTCCGCCACCACCAAGCAGTGAGGAATTGGCAGCATTAACGATAGCATCTGTATAGATCTTTGTAATATCTCCTTTTATCAGTTCAATGTTCATAAAATCTGCTTTTTTTCCAGTTTTCTACCTCATCTATCCAATCAGGACCCATATTTTCTTCACAGCACAAAATGCTTACTCCTCCGGCTATAGCACAGGTGGTATCTCTGTCTCCTAAAGCAGCAACGGTATTCCACAGGCATTCTTTAAAATTGTTCCGGTATCTTGACAACATCCAGATGACAAGAGGAACGGTATCCTGAGCGGTCATTTTTACTCCGTTTCCTAATGTTTGCACCAACATTTCGATGCCTGGATTTCCATCCAGATAAAGGACTTTGTTCAGCTTACTTTTCATATCAGAATCATCCAGCTCATTTTGGATATTCCGGATAAATTCCTGCTGTCCAAATTTTGCCAATCCCAGTTTTTCCTGAACGGTAAAGGCAGCAGCCAGAGCAACAGCTTTTGTTCCTTCTATAGCTTCTTTATTCGCATGGGTTACTTCACAGGAAAGTTCTGCATTTTTTTTAAGCTGTTCTATATTATCATAAAAATAGGCCCCGATTACGGATGCTCTCATTGCACCGCCATTTCCCATGGAACCCTGCCCTTCAAATTTAGCCTGGGAAACATCTTTCCAATATTCTCCGTTTTTCACAGCCCTGAAATACTGATGTATGGAAGGCCCGTATCCTCTGTTCATGTCCAGATAGTAGTTCCTGGTAAATTCTTCTGCAAGAAAATCCTGATTAACCTTTCCAAATTTTTCCAGCGATTTAAAAATGGCCACTGCCATAATGGTGTCATCAGTAAAATCCAGATTAGTCTCAGGAAGAATTCTTTGATGAATATAGCTTTTCATCAGGCTTTCTTCACCAAAAAAGCTTTCTCCAAAGGCATCACCGATGGAAACTCCTGTCAGGGACTTTGAAGCGAGGGAAAGCCTGTCTGTTTTCATAGCTTTAGTCTTAGTTTTTTATTTAAATGTTCATCATCAAACAGCAATGGTTTTTCTTCGGGAATGATCAGGTTGTCCAGATCTCCGTTTAATACGAATGCATGCTGCTCTTTTACAAAATCTGAAATATTTTCAATGAAAAGAATATCTTCCCGGGCAAAGGAACGGGTAAATTCATTCCTAAGACCAATCTGTATGGCTCTTCTTTCCTGCTTCTGTCCGAAAGGATCATGATCCGGATCCCATTGTAATCTCACAGAAGATTCTTTCACCTGATTCTGCCATTCTTCTCTGGACACTCCCAGTTTTTCATCATAGGAAGAATATACCGCATTTTCAAAGTACTTTTTGAAAGCTTCTTTCTTTAGATGAATAGCCAGAACGTATTCCTGACCTTCTTTGGTTCCCCAGCCGTTACGGTACATCATCCAAAGGAAATTGGGTTTTATCCAGGTCATCCTTTCCAGACTGAAAGCCCCTCCAAAATATTGGTTTCTCACGGCAAATTCTCCTATTTATTTACGATAGGACTGATAGACTATAATTTTTTCATCATCGTACTGTGCCATGATATGATGCCCTTCCCTAGGCCAATCCTGTAATTGTTCTTTATATTTTTTAAGTTTAAAATTCATTTCTTTCTGTTTTCAACGGTTTTGTAGTCTTTATCCAGGATAATTATATTTTCCTTTCAGCATATTCAACCCAAATTCTCCTATCTGGAAGCTGACTAAACAATTCTCCTCTTGTCAGTTTCATGATATTTCTTCAAAAGGTCTCAGCATTTCTTCTTTTTTCTTGGTCATCACAGCAAAGACCACTCTTTTAAATTTATTTTTATATTTTCCCTGAAGGTGTTTTTTAAACAACCCTGCAATTTCTTTGGGATCATTTTTAAAAACTCCGCATCCCCAGGCACCTAAGATCAATACTTCATTTTCTCTATGAAAAGCAAGTGCAAGCATTTTATCTATTCTCACATCCATTGCATCTGCTATTTCATCCTGCCTTTCCGGTTCCTGTTTCCTGACAACGCCTGCATTTACTGCCGGAGAAGTAATGAAATTACATATAACAGGTTTTTCGAGCAGTTCTCCTTTATCTTTTCTGAAAACGGGAACTTTAGGACTGTAAATCATCATATCTGTATAGAAACAGGATTCCATTGCCCGATGAGCCTCATAATAGTAAGGAGCCTGAAGCAGGCTTTCATATAATCCTGAAGTTCTTGCCAAGCTTTCTTCCTGTGCTTCTGCTCCGTTGATGAATCCGCCACCCGGATTTTTTGCTGAAGCGAAATTAAGGCACATCAGCTTCTCTGGATTTTCTTCTTCGGCTAATTGTAAAATAGCTTTCAGTGAGCTGCAGTTCCAAGTTTCAAACTTTGTTTCAAAAATAAATTCCGGCAGCCGGACTTTTGTAAATCCCTCAAGTATTTCCGAAGAGTACAGAATCGTTTCATTTTTGCTGATTTCCAGCTCGTTTTCTATGTTTATTTTTTCGTTGTTTTCGTTTATATAATATTTTCTGGCAAGGATCTCCAAAGTATCTTTTGCCATTCCTTTATTGGTCATCGTTAGTTTTTTTATATTGAATAATAAATTCTCCACCTCATCGTTTGCCGGTTTTTTAAAGTCTTTTCCCATAAATACTCTGAGCACTTTAATTTTTCCTGCGATGGCTTCATTGAATGTTTCAAGTTCTTCAGAAGGAACCCATAGCTCATTATGGTTTCTGGCTCCTACATTTTGAGCGGGATATTGATCTGCTATTTCTTTAAGCACTTCAAAACTTGTTACAAAGCCCAGAAAATTTCCGGCTTCATCTCTGGTATTCCACTTTTCAGCAATTTCGGAGGCGTAGCTTTCATCCAGCACCGGGTAAAATATTGGCTGCCAGTCCAATCTTGGAGGGAATTTTTTATATCCGCTCTCCATGATCAGAATCATTTCTTTTTCTCCTACAGGTCTGTAAAGTGTTGTTGTTTTCATTGCTTTTATTTTTTATCCGAAGTCGTAAACGTATACTTCGAGATTGTTTTTTAATAGTGTTTTTTCAATAATGGGTTCTATTTTTTCCCATTTTCCTCCTGCCAGTCCGCATCCTATTCTCGGCATGTGGATTGTGGCATTGATCTGTAAGGCTTCTTCTGCCAGTTTTTCCAGACATTTTTCGACAGCATCATATCGAATGGGTGGAATTCCGCCGGAGTTGGTGATGATTTTATGCTGCCCAATCATATTGGCTATCCAGATTTCATCTTCAACTTTTACCAATTGGATTTCACCAAGATAAAAATTTCCTCCGCTTTTAAACCATTGTCTGTATTTGCTTTCCGGCTCTTTCCATTTTCTGGAAATGGCTGTTACAAAACCTTTTCCCCAGCCACCAATATCGTTGCAGATATGGGCAATTATTTTGTTTCCTTCAGATTCCGGAGCTGTGGCGTCACCTTGTATATAGTGCATTTTCATGGTTATTCTATTTTTATTTTACCTGAATTCAGGCATTTTTCAATATTTTTCAAGGTACCGCTTTTTCTCTTTGCGTCTGAATTAAAATCTACCCCGAGAAAATGGGTGCACTGTGACACACCGTAATCATCCCGTTCAGCATCAGACTGAAAGCCTCCGGAAAAAGTCCAGCCGGCAGCTTTTGTTTTAAAAGTATTGATCTTATATCTTGGTTTTATCCCGATATGAAGGATGGTTACTTTTTCGGTTTTATCTTTCAGGTATTCCATCATTAAGGTATCTGCTCTGGAAAAATCGCCTATAATAAACTCACAGTCAGCAAGGTCAATATTTTTTAACGGGGTAACATATAATTCATGGAATTTATCCCAGGACAGGTTTCCGTTTCCAAATGCATATATCTTTTTCATCATGAGTTGTGTTTTTATTTATTTCAATTGTTTAAAATCTTTTGAAAACGGTGAATATGATCCGTACACTGTTTCAAATTCTGTTTTTAGTTTTTCGTATTTAAATGCTTTCTCTGTCTGATCCAGGCAGGTAACCACAAGATTCTTGCGGGCTCCGGAAATATAAGCTCCATCCAGCAGCAATGCGTAGTTCAGAAGATCATAATCCAGATTACCGTAACGGAGCTCTTTCTGATATTCATTGAAAACACAAGTTTCCTCCTGATTGTTCTTTAAATCCATACGTTTTTCATTACTCATCCAGCCGCTTCCATGTCGTGTGGAATAATTTCTGGTCACATAATACATTTCTATGTCTTCAATGTTCAGTCTTCTACAGATCTCATAAGCATTTTTCGAAGTGGTATGAGCGTAGGTCACATTAGGAAATACGCCGTGATCCATATCCAGAAGAATTCCCTGGCTTCCTTCAAAAATAAGGTTATCAAAAGATTCCAGATATCTGTAATCACTGATCTTCCAATCAATCTGATCTACTGCATTCAGAAAAACATCCAGTTCTTCCCGGATCTGGTCCTGATCCATAAACCCGTAGAAATAAGCGATTCCTTTCAGCTTTTCGATCAACATTTCACGTGGTGCAATAAGATCGGCAACAAATAGTTTATAGGGACTTTCATGCCTTTTCATTGTGGCCCCGATTCCTTTTCCGCAGGTTCCGTGTTCCAGATTTCTCGTATTGGTTCTGTTCTGCCACACATCAAAAGGAGTTGTTACTTTTGCCAGGGGATGAATATGAAGTTCAGTATTTCCGTTTTTCATTTTCAATTCTTCCCTTTCATTCAGCATAAACACAGGATGAATGGTACAGTGTTCGGAAAAATAAGACGGCAATCCTCGGAGCGCTCCGCTTGCGAAGCTGGAATGCACATGCTTTTCATTGCCAATCATTACGGTATGTGCTGCTTGCTGTCCTCCTGAAAACCTGATGACAACAGAATCTGGGTTCCGGCTTGCCAGAAAATCTGTGGTGATTCCTTTTCCTTCGTCACCAAAACCCAGTCCTATTACTATTTGTGCCTTTTTCATTGCTTAAAACATTTGAATACTATCCAGCCCGCTTACAATTCCGGTTCCGGAAGTACTGTTTTTAAATTTATCACATACCACTCCTTTGATAAGATCCGGAATTTCTGTGTGATCCGTTATAGATAAACAGTTTTTACCCAGCAACTCCTTCCATCCTTTATCCGCAGCTAATGCCTGGCCTGAATGCAGAACACTGATGTGATATACTTCATACCTTTTTTGAGCTTCTTTCAGCAGCTCTGTATGGGTATAGGTATGCTGACCGGTTCCCATAATTTCTCTTATGGCAGAAGCGGGAAGAACTTTAAGGCAAGGCTCGTCTCCTATTGTAAACAGTAACCCTTTCTGATTTCTTTTCTCAAAGGCATCTGTTCTGGTATGAAAAGCGGCAAAATACCACGCCAGAAGATAACTTTCTCCCCCGTTACCGCCGCCGCCGGATTCAATATAGGTGCGGGTAAGCCACATATCCAGTTCATCATCACCTGATTCAAACTGCCCTACCTGCAGCGGATAACCGTCGCATTCATGGTCCCCGATTCCCAAAAATAAAAGAGCGGGATCTGGAACTCCTCCCTGCATAATTCCTCCCATTAACTTAGGAAGACCTTCTTTGATCAATTCGTGGGGAATATGTCCCATGCTTCCCGTTACATCCAGTCCTAAAATAATCGGAACTGAATTCGGATTGGCTTCAGAATCCCGGGATTCCCTGAAAGAAATTCCTTTTGGATTCATAGATTCGTGCGCCATTCTTTTGGCATTCTGAGTGAAAATTTCACCGGCTGATTTTGATCCGTATCCTTCTTTTCTGGCTTTTGCAAAGCGAGCGTCCAGATCATATTTTGTACCTCCCATAATTAAATTGTTTTTCCGAATAAATATTCAAATCTTTTTTTGGTTACTTCCAGCTGAATATTTAAGTTTCTAATGATTAATGATAATTCCATGTCTTTCTGAACAAATTCTTCGGGATGAAAATCCGCAAAGGTTAAGCTGTTTCTATCCAGAGGGCTGATATCGATAAGGCCCTCCTGTTCACGCTCCATCCTCTTTATCCTGAGCTCAATATCTTCTACCGTCCTTCTGTAAATTAATTCTGAATCTTCCCCGATCGTGTGTGCACGGTCTTTTCTGATCTGGTCATTGTTTCTCTGTAGTGATTCAATGAACCTTGATTTCAATTCGTCTTCCATGTTGGCTGCATTTAAATTATTTGTGTTATTTTAACGCTAATTGAAAATGACATAGTTTTACACTGCTTTTGAGCAGAATTATTTACACGTTGGTGTACATTACGTCGGTTCTCAATACGTATTTTGTTCCACTGATCAGGGTTTTTCCTTCATGTCTTAACGGATGATAAAAAACTAATGCTGATCCTTTTTTCGGTGCTACTGTAAATAAGCGTTCAAATTCTGTTTCACCTCCTTCGAAATCATCATTCAGGTAGATCATGAATGTATAGAAACTTTTCTCATTTTCGTTGCGGATATAGCTTCCGTCATGATGCATTTTAAAACGCTGTCCCGGAGTGTATTTATAAACCCTGAACATTTCATTAAAATCATGAATTTTATAATTTTCATGAAATTCAGGAAGAAAATCATAAGCTCTTGTAAAAAGCTTTTCCGCCAGATCACGGTCGAAGATCATCAGCCTGTCATTATTTCTTATTCCTTTACTCATCAGCTGCTTTCCGTGCATGGTGATTTTGGCTTCTTCAAAGACTTTTTCCTCTGAAACGGCAATGTATTCATCACACTCTGTATCGGTGAGAAAGCTTTCAATCAAAAAGATCTGCGGATGTAATTCTATTTTTTCCATAATTAATATTTTGTGTTGATGATCGTGTTTTTACCTTCTTAATTCATCTCTTACTTCCATTAAAGCGAAACCTAAAAGATTTTCTCCGTTCCACAAAGATGGATTCTGCGCTCTTGAATCTGATTCCAGCATTCCGATTCCCCAAATGTTATCATACGGGCTGGCTTCTACGAGAATTTTATCTTCCGTTGATATCAGGAATCCTTGTAATTTAGAATTTTGTGAAAATTTCAGAAGGTTTCCTCTCTTTACAATTTCATATTTATGCTCATCCCAAAGCTGTGGATCAAAGTTTTTTACTTTTCTGCCTAAAGATTTTACTTCATTCGGAGTTTTAGCCTGCAGGATTCTTTCAAGTATTTTCTCATCATCAAATAATCTTGCCTTTCCAGCCATCATATAATGTTCAGCTGTAGGGTATTCTATTCCGTTTTCTTCAAATGATGCAGGAAACCACTGACTGAAGCATGATTTGGTAAGTTCCTCTTTTACTGTGTGTCCCCAGAAGAATAAAAATTGTATCGCTTCATTTTTCTGAAATTTTTCAATAATATGCTGTAGAGTGTAATTCATGATTGCGTTATTTATACACAAATTTAAAGGATAATTATTTTACACACCAAATTTATTTGTGTTTATTTTACACTAAATAATTTAACCAACTGATTATCAATGGATAAATTTTATTCATAAAAAATATTGGAGGAATTTCCGTGGGATCGTTTTAATTGGAATGGAGATGTACCGGACTATATGATCTTGAAATTTCAAGGCGGGAAAAATCCGCCTCTATTGAATAAAGAGATCTTTATTGATTAGAAGGCTGTATTTCATATACACCATGTTAAACCCCAGACAATACCACTAAAAATAAATTAACAGGCTATGAACTAACCATTTATATTGAATAGAAAACTACTATTTATTTCTGGTTAAAGTTCTCAAAATTGAATAGGATTAGGTGCAAATTGAAATGAAGAATTTATTTGATTTCAAAATAGAAACCTTCTTTTTCGAGTTCCTCATATTTTTCCTGATTGAAGGTGAAGAGTTTGCCTGGTCTTCCGCTGCCTTCTTTTTTAACGTTGTTGGTTTCGTTGAGAAGTCCGTAGCTCATCATCTTTTTACGGAAATTACGGCGGTCGATTTCCTGCCCAATGATGGTTTTATAAAGGTTTTCAAGGTCTGAAAAAGGAAATTCTTCATTGAGAAGGTTGAAACCTATCGGTTGGTAACGGATTTTGGTACGCAGTCTTTGCAATGCGGTATCAATTATAGTTTTATGGTCGAATGCCAGAGACGGAAGTTTATTTACACTGAACCATTGGGCATCTTCAGCATCAGAATCGGCAAACAGCTCGTGATAGGAAGGGTTTACAAGGCCCAGATAAGCCACAGAAACTACCCTGTTCCTCGGATCACGGCCTACCTTGCCAAAAGTATAGAGTTGTTCCAAAAAATCGGGCTTTATGCCCGCCTCTTCATATAATTCTCGCTTTACTGCAGTATCTACGTCTTCATCATCCAAAACAAGCCCTCCAGGAAGCGCCCAGCCTCCTTTGAAAGGTTCAATATTTCTTTTTATTAAAAGGATCTGAAGATCTTTCTTATCGAAATATCCGAAAATTACTGCATCTACAGCTACTTTTATATCCTGTAATTTTTTTGGAGACTCCATATAGGCTAATTTGCGTTACGATTACACAAAGGTACGATTAATAATAACATGAGAAAAATAATTTACTGCATAATAAAAAGGCTTACCTTTATGTTATCAATATAAACCACTTAAAATTAATTGATTATGAGAAATTTACTATTCGCCTTATCAGTTGCATTTTTATGTATCGCCTGTGAAAAAGGCAAAACAACCACAGATAAAGAATCTGATAAAAAAGATTCTGCTTCAACAGCATGGAAGCCTGTAGATTCTGCTGCTGCGACTAAAGCCTGGATGGAATTTGCCACCCCAGGTGAAATGCATAAAATGCTCGCCAAATTTGACGGAAACTGGACCGGTACCACCACCACATGGATGGAAGAAGGTGCCCAACCTATGACCAGCCAGTCTGAATGCACGAACAAAATGATTTTTGACGGACGTTACCAGCACAGCACTTACAAGGGTAATTTTATGGGAATGCCCTTTGAAGGGATGAGTATTATGGGTTATGATAATGCCAAGAAAAAGTTCATAAGCACTTGGATTGATAATATGGGGACAGGAATGATGCATGCCGAGGGAGATTGGAATCCTGCTAAAAAATCCATTGAGTTTAAAGGAAAAATGACAGACCCCAGCCGTCCTGAAAAAGACTGTGATGTAAGAGAGGTCTACACCTTTACGGATGATAACAACCACATGCTGGAAATGTACGGCCCAGACTGGAAAACCGGAAAGGAAATGAAAACAATGGAGATAAAATTTGTCCGCAAAAAATAAAATACAGGAAAAACACCTTCCGGGAAACAGTGATTTTACTTGTTGATTTATAAAATGTTATAGCCAACTTTGGTATAGATAAAAACGGAAATAACCAGAAATAATTTATACCATCATGAAAACTTTATTAACAGCCTTAATAGTAGTCATTATTATTATAGGCGGAGTATTAATCATTGTTGTAGGGAAAAGACCTTTCCCTGAACCGGAATGTATTGTATGCGGAATCAATCTTATAAGAATATTGGGTATTGCCGAAATTATTCTCGGTCTCGGTGCCCTGATAATTCAGTCTAATATGATTGAAAAGCAGAGAAATTATTGAAAATAAAAGACCGGCACAAATACCGGTCTTTTTTATGATTAGTCATTTAGTTTCAAAACTGCCATGAATGCAGACTGCGGTACTTCTACTCTTCCGATCTGCTTCATTTTCTTCTTACCTTCTTTCTGTTTTTCCAAAAGTTTACGTTTTCTGGAAATATCTCCTCCGTAACATTTTGCGGTAACGTCTTTTCTTAAAGCCTTGATGGTTTCTCTCGCAATAACTTTTGTTCCAAGAGCTGCCTGAACAGCAATATCAAACTGTTGTCTCGGGATCAGTTCACGAAGCTTTTCACACATCCTTTTACCGATATAGTATGCATTACTGTCATGAATCAATGATGAAAGTGCATCTACCATGTCACCATTGATCAGGATATCCATTTTTACAAGCTTGGAAGCTCTGAATCCGATTGGGTGATAATCAAAAGATGCATATCCTTTAGAGATGGATTTCAATCTGTCATAGAAATCGAAAACTACTTCTGCTAATGGCATATTGAAAATCAGCTCAACTCTTTCTGATGTTAAATAACTTTGATTAACAATCTCTCCTCTCTTTTCAATACACAGAGTCATTACTGAACCAACGAAGTCAGACTTTGTAATGATAGACGCCTTGATGAAAGGTTCTTCTACTCTATCCATCGTGGAAGGATCCATCATTTCAGATGGGTTATTGATCAAGATCGGAACTTCAGGTTCTTTTTTAGTATATCCGAAATAAGAAACGTTAGGTACCGTAGTAATCACGTTCATATTGAACTCTCTGTCAAGACGTTCCTGAACGATTTCCATGTGAAGCATTCCTAAGAATCCGCAACGGAATCCGAAACCAAGAGCTGCCGAACTTTCTGGTTCGAAAACCAAAGAAGCATCATTAAGTCTTAATTTTTCAAGAGAGAATCTCAATTCTTCAAAATCTTCAGAATCAATTGGATAGATACCAGCAAATACCATTGGCTTTACTTCTTCAAAACCATCGATAGGCCCGTCTGCCGGCTTCTCGAAAGAAGTGATGGTGTCTCCTACTTTTACTTCACGGGCATCTTTTATCCCTGAAACCAAATACCCTACATCTCCACACTGAATGGTTTTCTTTGGAACCTGTTTTAGTTTTAAAGTACCTACTTCATCTGCTCCATATTCTTTTCCAGTTGCAAAGAATTTGATCTTTTCATTTTTAGAGATACTTCCGTTCACTACTTTAAAATAGGCTTCAATCCCTCTGAACGGGTTGTATACCGAGTCGAAAATCAAAGCCTGAAGCGGTCCGTCAGGATTTCCTACCGGTGCAGGAATTCTTTCAACAATCTGCTCCAGAAGGCTATGAACTCCTTCTCCTGTTTTTCCTGAAACCCTTAATACGTCTTCATATTCGCATCCGATAAGATTCATGATCTCGTCGGTTACTTCTTCAGGGTTGGCAGAAGGAAGGTCAATTTTATTAAGAATCGGGATAATAGTCAGATCATTTTCCAATGCAAGATAAAGGTTACTGATCGTCTGAGCCTGAATACTCTGTGCCGCATCTACAATAAGAAGGGCTCCTTCACACGCAGCAATTGAACGGGAAACTTCATATGAGAAATCTACGTGTCCCGGGGTATCAATCAGGTTTAAAATATATTTCTCTCCTTTATATTCATAATCCATCTGGATCGCGTGGGACTTGATGGTAATCCCGCGTTCTTTCTCCAGGTCCATATCATCCAGGGTCTGAGACTGCAGTTCTCTTTGGGTAACGGTGTTGGTATACTCCAAAAGACGGTCAGCCAAAGTACTTTTACCGTGGTCAATATGAGCGATTATGCAAAAATTTCGTATGTTTTTCATTTAAGAACGTTGTAATTTGCAAAGATAAAAAAAAGCAAGACATTTTATCTCTCTTATATTCATTGTATTAAATTATTTAATTTTTTGCCCAAAATACAGATGCTGTGAAAATTAAACGGCTCTCACAAATCGTCTTGTAAGAGCCGTCCAACATTAAAAAAATAAACTATTATGGGTTTTGTTTAGGCTTCACATTCCCATGGTTGTGAGGCTTTCTTTCATTCATTTTATCTCTCATCATTCCTTCGGACTGAAAGAGCTTCAGTACTTTCTGACAAGGAATCACCTGCTGCATTTTATCTGCATACTTCTTTCTGTTATCCAACAACTTCTGCCCTACCTCAAAACTCTGCTGAAGTTTGGCTTTTGCTTCATCATCCGATAAAGTTTCGGGATTAAAGTTAGGATCAAACTGGCTTTTGATCTGTTTCTGATTTTCCAGATATTCATTGTAAAGCTGTGTAAATTCAGCCTTATCATCCGCATCAATATTCAGATTATCCATGACCATATTGTTCCTGAACTTGGTAAGAAGTGCTTTTCTTTCTTCCGGAGAAAGATTATTGATTACTTCTTTTCTTTGTTTAGGGTCCATTTTTTTCCAGTCATAATCTGCACTCTGGGCATTCAGACCAAAACCATAAATAATAAAAAGCGCAAATAATATCTTTTTCATTTTTCTTATTAATTATATAGATCCAAATAAACGTCCTGGGTTGAATTGCTTGCCAACTCTGCTATTTCAGAATTGGAGAATGAATCCAGATACTCATTCATTTGAGTTTCTTCTTTCTTTGATACAGCTTTCACCGGCTGTGCAGTTTCTTTTACATCACCATTATCCCTAAGAGAAGAACCGTTATTATTCATTTGATTTCCAGCTGTTTGATTAGTATTTTCAACAGAAGTTAAATCTGATTTCAATGTTTCATAAGCAAGTTCTCCTTCAGTTGCAGAACCTTGTTTTTCTGCTGCATAAGCTGCTTTAGGCTGAAGCGCAGAATCACTATCAGAATTAAAAACATAGGTAACTCCAAATATCAAAGCTACGGAAGCCGCTGCCGCATACATCCAGTTCAGTTTGAAAACAGGTGCTTTTTTCTCTGTTTTCACTTCACTCATTACCCTGTTCTGGATATTTTCAAATAATTCATCCGGAACTTTGTAAATGTTCTTGCGTTCTAGTTTTTCTATGTCGAACTCTTTCATCTTTTGTTGTTCAAAAATTATCTTTCGTAATTTTCTTTAATATAATCTTCTATCTTTTGTTTGGCATAATGATAATTTGTTTTAAGGGTCCCTACAGACATATCTACAATTTTAGATATTTCTTCGTAAGGAAGATCATCATAATACCGCATCATAAATACCAGTTTCTGCTTTTCTGGCAGACTTTGTATAGCATTCTGAAGCAGGATCTGTATTTCTTCTGCATCACCTTCTGTATTGTCAGCAACCAGATTCTGCATATGATACTCTGCATTTTCATCAGTTTTCTGCATTTTCTTCATCTTATTGACCTGCTGTAATGCTTCGTTGGTAGCAATCCTGTAAAGCCAGGTATACAGCTGGCTGTCATTTTTGAACTGGTGAAAATTCTGGTAGGCTTTAATAAAAGTCTCCTGCAATGTATCCTGAGCAAGATCGCCATCCACAATAATTCTTCTGATGTGCCAGTACAACCTGCTCTGATAAGCATCCATCAAGGCACGGACACCTTTATCCTGGCTCCGTGGGTTTTGCATCAACGAAATAATTTCCGCGTCCTTGATCTTCATAAGATGCTATCACTGTTTTGGATTACAAAAATAACTGAAAGTTAAATTACTTATTCAATTTTTAGTCCAAATATTACAAATAATATGAGCGGGTTACACCAAAACCTTTACTCCACTTACTTTATAAGGAAATATCAAAAATTTCCTGACTGCCGGTTTGTCCTTTCTTTTCTGAACTCACCGTAAAATATTATCTTTGTTAGATGCAAAAAGTAATCATAGGTTCAGGAAATGTGGCCTATCATATGGCCAAAGCTTTTACCCTAAAAGGTATTCCAATAGCTCAGATCTTTGGAAGAAATGAAGAGGAACTGAAGAAAATTTCAGAAGAGCTCAATATTCCTTATTCCACGAAAGATTTGGAAGATGCTGATCTGTATATCATCTGTATCAGCGATAATTCTGTGGAAAGTGTTTCTAAAATTATCACGAAAAAAGATGCTCTTGTAGCCCATACTTCGGGTTCTCTTCCCAAAGAAATACTGGCAGGGGAGTACAGAAAATCAAGCTTTTATCCCTTACAGACTTTTTCAAAATCAAAAGAGCTTGAATACGAAAAAATTCCTTTTTTCATTGAAGCTGAAAATGAAAGTGATAAAAAGATTTTGTTTGAATTAGCATCTCAGATTTCTGAAAATGTGATGGAGAGCAATCATGAAAAGAGAAAATACATTCACCTTACTGCTGTTTTTGCCTGTAATTTTGTGAATCATCTGTTCACAAGAGCCAAAGAAATATCTGATTCACAGGAAATTCCCTTTGATTATTTCCTTCCGCTTATTGATGAAACGGTTCAGAAAATTCATGAAATTGAACCTAAAGATGCTCAGACCGGGCCTGCTGTAAGAAATGACCTTAGAGTTCTGGATCTGCATGAAAAGCTGTTAAAAGACGAAAGTCTTGAAATTTATAAAATAATGAATCACTCAATTCAAAAAATGTATGAGTTATAAAGAGAAATTAAAAGATATTAAAGCCTTTGTATTTGATGTAGACGGAGTTTTTACAGATGGAAGTGTCTATCTTCTTCCCGGAGGAAATATGTGCAGGGTAATGAATGTCTTAGATGGATACGCTGTAGTTAAAGCCTTAAAAAACAATTATTTAATAGGGGTAATCACTGGTGGAAATGATGAAATGGTAAAACATAGGATCAATTATCTAGGCATAGAAGATTACTATCCAAAATCACACAACAAAATGACTGATTTTGAAGACTTTAAAACAAAACACAACCTCAAAAATGAAGAAATCCTTACGATGGGCGATGATCTTCCTGATATCCATATCATGGAAAATTCTGCCATTGCAGCCTGTCCGGAAAATGCAGTTCCTGAAGTAAAAGGAATCTCTGATTATATTTCTTCCAAAAAAGGCGGAAGCGGGGCAGTACGTGACGTGATCGAGCAGGTGATGAAAGTTCAGGGTAACTGGCACGATGATAATACCCAATCTGTATAAAAACGGCTTATGAAAATACTTTTAGCATCCCAATCTCCAAGGCGGAAGGAACTTCTTTCCGGTTTAGGTTTTGATTTTGAGGTCGTAAAAATAGACTGTGAAGAAATTCTTCCGGACATCATCAGAGTGGAAGAGGCCGCCGCTTATTTATCAGAATTAAAGGCTGATGCATTTGAAGGCCAGGATGAGGATGAAATTCTGCTGACTGCAGATACGGTAGTGGCCATTGACGGACAGATCCTCGGAAAGCCTAAGGATGAGAATGATGCCCGAAAAATGCTCAGAAGCCTTTCCGGAAAAACACATCAGGTTTTTACAGGAATTACGCTTAAAAAAGCTGATAAAACGGTTACAGAAACTGATGTAGCTGATGTGGAACTGGATGAATTAACAGATGACGAGATAGAGTATTATATTCAGAAATACAAACCATTTGATAAAGCAGGAAGCTATGGTATCCAGGAATGGCTGGGAATGGCCAAGATTAAAAAGATCACCGGAAGCTTTTATACCATTATGGGACTTCCTACCCATTTGGTTTACAAAATTTTGAAAGAAATATAAATATTATTCATTATAAAATTTTATTATTTTTACAAAATCATCAAACTGCTGATAATAAAAAACGCATTAGCGAGTTATAATTGAATAATGAAAAAGAATATTTTATTCCTTTTAGTGATGTGCATCGTTGCTTCCTGTGCTACCAGAACAAAAAAGCCGGAACAGCGTTCAAAGCTTCTAAAAGGGTTTTCCACATACTATAACACCCTTTTTAATGCAAAAGATGCATTGAACAGTGAGTTTACGAGCCGAGACAAGGGACATAAGGATAATTTCTATGCTCCCTATATTCCTATCCTTACCTATGAAGATCAGCCTTTGGGAAGTGATCTGGGACAGAGTACCGCCTTTGCAGAAAACTCAATGAAAATGGCACAGGTAAACACGCCTGCACCCATGGACAGCAGAGGAGGACCTCCTTCCGGAATGCCTCCGGGAATGCCGGGGAATACCGGAATGCCCGGTTCCTCTGATACTCCTCAGAAGGGAGCTACCACTTTAGAAATTGCTGAAGCCAAAGCATTGAAAGCCATCAATAAATATTCTGTTATCAGAAACGGAGAGGAGAAAAATAAGCAGATTTTTGATGCTTACATGATTCTTGTACAATCCAGAATTTACCAGAATAAACCTTTGGAGGCACTGGACGCTTTAAATTATGTTTTTACACACATGAAGGAGGATAAAAGACTTCCTTTAGCGAGAATTTATCAGGGTGCCGCTTATGCAAAAATCAAAGATTATCATAAAGCTCATGAAACTTTTGCCAAGCTGAAAGGGGAGGATATCAGTAAAAGCTATTCCAAACTACTGAGCATTTATTATTCTGAATCTCTTCTGGATGCGGGGAAAAAAGAAGAAGCTGCAAAAGAACTTGATAATGCTTTCGAACTGAATTCTGACCGAAAACTGAAAAGCAGAATTGCTTATCTGAGAGGGCAGGTTCTTGAAAACCTAAACCAGAATGAAAAAGCCAGAGAAAGTTATACCGCAGCCTACAAATATGCCAATGATTTTGAATTTGAGGTAAAATCCCAGATTGCTATTGCCAAGACCTTTAACGGAAAAGGAGACTATAATGGTGCTAAAAGTTATCTTGAAGGCATCAGTAAAAAAGGAACTTACGGTTCAAGGAAAAATGAATTTTACTATGCTCTAGGCTTAATGGCTAATAAAGCAGGAAAAAAAGAGGAAGCCCAGCAGTTTTTCAAGAGATCACTGCATGAAAAGGTTTCTGATCCACAGGTACGCGGACTTACCTATTACGAAATAGGGAAGAGCTACCTTGATAAAAATGATTATATCGGGGCAGGAATCTATTATGATTCTGCTTTGGTTGCCATGACTTATGAGCCGTCTAAAATCCTTTTAAAGGATCAGTCTGCTTATATTAAAAAGATCTCCAAGAATTACTATCTGATCAAAAAAAATGACAGTATTCTATCTTTAGCGAAGATGAGTGAGGCTCAAAAAACAGACTTTTTCGGCAAATACATTGCAAAGCTGAAGGCTAAAGAAGAAAAAGAAGAACAGGAAAGAAAACTTGCGGAAAGGAATAAGGGTTTTGATTCCGGAGATTACAGTGCCAATTCTATTTTTGCCAATAGTTCCAATGCTTTTGAAGATTTTGGAGTTACAACGAAAGGATTTTATTTCAGTAATACAGGAACGGTAAGTAAAGGAACCTCTTCATTTAAACAGATCTGGGGAGACCGTGCTCTTGCTGATAACTGGCGTTATTCTAAAAAAATGGCTTCTATTGAGGATATGAAAAATGAAGCGCTGGGCGTAGCAGCTGCACCCAATCCGAGGCGTTTTGAACCAGCCTATTATATTGAGCAGATCCCTACAGATCAGGGTAAGCTGGATCAGCTGAAGAAAGACAGAGATACTGCATCATTAGGATTGGGTATTATGTACCAGAATTATTTTACCAACACACCACTGGCTACAAAAACGCTGTATGATCTTGTAGATGTAAAGCCGGAAGAAAAGGTAATGCTTCAGGCGTTGTATGAGATCTTTGCCATGAACTATGAAAAGAATCCGCAGGCTTCTGAAAGGGCAAAACAAATTCTTTTAACGGATTATCCTTATACTTCTTATGCGGAATTTGCCAGAAATCCGAAAAACGGTTCATTCGTAAAATCTTCTGAAGATGTTGAAAATGAATATAAAAGAGCCTATGCACTTTATGAATCCGAGAAATTTACGGAGAGCAGGGATGTGATTGATCAGACCATTCAGAAGTTCCCTAAGGATGCCCTGGTTCCCAAGTTTTACCTGCTCAATGCTTTCAATGCGGGAAAAACCAGCGGAAAGGAAGTAATGATTCTCCAACTGGAACAGGTAGCCCTGAATTATTCCAAAACCCCTGAAGGGATTAAAGCCAAGGAAATGCTGAATTACCTGAAAAGCGAACTAAGTTTCCAGGCTACCGATAATAAAGGAAATGCAGTTCCTCAACAGCCAATGGGAGTACCTGCACAGCCTGATCAGATTCAGAATAATGGGAACATGCCACAGAGTCCTCCGGGGAGTATAAACAGCGGAATGCCTCAGTCTAGTGATTCCCAGCCTAAGCCCATGAAAAATAAAGGGTTTACGCCTTCGTCTAAATTGAAGGAAATACAACCAACAGAAAACCTTCCGGTAAAACCTAAAAAATAAAAAAAGCGAAGATTTATTCTTCGCTTTTCTTTTTCTTTACTCCATGAAAATCTTTTAGATAGAAGGGTTCGAAGTAAGCAATATCTTCCAGATCTTTTTGATCAAGCTTTTCTAAAGTTTTCTTGATCAGGTATTGTGCAGAAGGGTAGATATCATCTCTGAATTCAGCATCAGGCAGATTCAGAATTTCCTGCGCTTTTTTAGCACCATCTCCTACAAAAATCACTTTTTTATTCCGGAATTCTTCAAAAGAATTTTCATCAAGAATCTTAGCTTCGGTTCCTGAGATTTCTTTTCCTGTCACACCTTCATAAACGGCCGTATAAACCTCCATTCTTCTTGCATCGATCAATGGCACTATAAATTCATAGTTACTGCCTAAAAAGGGCTCTATCATGCTTTCCAAGGAATTCACTGCCATCAGCGGAACTTTTAGTCCGTAGCAGAAGCCTTTTGCAGAAGCTGCTCCGATTCTTAATCCGGTATAAGATCCGGGACCCTTTCCTAAAGAAACGGCTTCAATGTCGTTCATAGAAATTCCTGCTCCTTCCAGAGCCCACTCTACAAACGCATGAAGGCTTTCTGATTGTTTATAGTTTTCGGACACCTCTTCACACAGGCACAGCAGCTTTTCATTGTCTGATATGGCTACGGAACAGTTTTTAGAAGAGGTTTCGAGATATAGTATTTTCATAAGATAATGTACCTGTTTAACAGTATAGCAATCATCCGATAGTCAGAATGCTAAACTATTTTTATGCAAATTTAAATCTTTATTTTGATACTATTTCCTGTAAATCGTTCTCGGTTCTGCCTGAGCGCTTGGATAAATCGTCATATCAGAAACCGTAACATGTTTGGGAGCATTCACACAATAAGCAATGGCATCAGCAATATCTTCTGCTTTCAAAGCGTCATAGCCTGCGTATACCGCCGCCGATTTTTCCTGGTTTCCTTTAAACCTTACCATAGAGAAATCAGTTTCCACGGCACCTGGCTGGATGTTGGTTACTTTAACCCCAAATTCTGTCAGTTCAAGACGCATTCCTTCGGAGATCACATCGACTGCTTTTTTCGTCGCACAATAGACTACACCGTTGATGTAGGTCTGTCTTGCCGCTACTGAACTAATATTTACAATATGACCTGTATTTCTTTCTTTCATAGAAGGAATAATCATCTTTGAAACATATAAAAGACCTTTTACATTTCCATCGATCATAGAATCCCAATCCTCTGTCTTTCCGGCAGAAAGAGGATCAAGGCCATGGGCATTTCCTGCATTATTGACCAGTACATCAATATTTTTCCATTCTTCAGGAAGTGAATTTATAGCAGCTTCAACCTCTGTGAGATT
This sequence comes from Chryseobacterium vaccae, assembly GCF_009602705.1. NCBI lineage: Bacteria > Pseudomonadati > Bacteroidota > Flavobacteriia > Flavobacteriales > Weeksellaceae > Chryseobacterium > Chryseobacterium vaccae. The sequence goes on from NZ_VSWH01000001.1 coordinate 3,343,658, forward strand.
CCTTACATCAAACTTTAAACTAAATATTTCGGCAAATGCGGATAATTCAATTTTTACTTCTTCAAGAACTTCCGTTCTTCTTCCGCAGATAATGATTCTGTTTCCCTGTTTTGCGAAGAGTTCCGCTGTGGATTTTCCTATTCCGGATGTAGCTCCGGTGATGAGTATTGTTTTCATATTTTTTTACTGTAGCAATGGAGCAGTTTACCAATAATTATATCCGCAATTCATACATTGTTCCATTGCTAGATTGTTAGATTATTCAATTAATTCGCATCCAACGCCTGAAAAGCATCGGCTATATGTTCTACAATTAAGTTTTTATTTTCATCGGGAAGTACGGAGATGATGTCAAACCTTACTTCATTGTGTTTATTGAATTCTTCCAGATAATGATTGGCTGCAGATACAATAGATTTGATTTTAGTCTTGGTAACCGCTTCCTGAGGCAGCATAAAAGCATCTGTGGATCTTGCTTTTACTTCGACAATGACAATAAGATCCTCTTTTTCTGCAATAATATCGATTTCAGCCTTTTGAAAACGAAAATTTCTGACCAGAATTTTATACCCGTTTTTTAAAAGATAATCTACAGCCAGATCTTCTGCTTTTTTCCCGAACTCGTTATGATCAGCCATTATTTAATTATTTAAAAGATAGTGTATGATTTTTTGCCACTTTCACGCTCTTATTTTTACAATCCCATGAAAATTGCCGGGTGAAAATCTGAAATTCTGATTTTTGGGGAACGGAATACATTGTATCATTCCAGTTTTCCGGATTAATATGAACCAGTTGATCTACTGTAAAACCCAATTTATTTTCAAGTTTATAGGTTTTATAATCTGTATGATCAAATTTACCTCTGTTCCAAACCGTTCCTCTGTCACGGTATTGGTATAAAGTGTAGCTATCATCACACGGGCATTTCTCTTTCCGTTCAAGCTTCAGGCTTCTGTGAAAAAAGATAAAATAGATTCCTATGGTAATTAAAAAAATGATATATAGAAAACCTTTTATCCTGTTTGGGGTAATTTTACTTTCTTCAGACTTCATTTGGAGAACAAATCATTTCTTATTTATTAAACCTTACCGCTTTTCCTTCTGATGCTAGCTCAAATTCCTGATCTATCCATGCCATAAGTCGGATATGAAAATCCAGAAAAAGATCTTTTCCTTCATCTTCAATCATAATCGTAGAAACATCATAAGGAATTTTGATATATTTTTTCTCATTATTTACCCGCACTTCATAACTTTCATGTGATAAGCCTGAAGGGGAGTAAATGATTTTATCTGTTGTATTCTTTTCAGGTAAAATTACTTTCAGCCCGGATCTCATTATCATTTCCAACTGTTCCTGTAATTCCCGGGGTAATTTATCTTTTATTCTGGAAAAGCGTCTCTGCTGCCTTCTTTCTTCATCATTATCGGGAAAATAGCCGGGATCGAAGTACCAGAAAAACTCCAGCTTAGTCTCAAAAGTTTCGGAAACAGACAGATTCTTAGATATAAATTCTCCCATAAAACCTGGTGAATAGCTATATTTAAGAAGGAAATCATCCATTTTTTAAAACTCAATCTTAACTTTATCAGCCACTTTTACTTTGGCATTTCCTCCAATTAAAAGGGGTCTGTTATCCTTTATGTGTCCGTTCGGAAAACCGAAAACAACCGGAAATTTATATTTTGAAATTCTTTCTGAAATTAGGGTATAGGCAAATCCGTCAAAGCTTTCTTCGTAATCCTTATTATCCTTTTCATCGCCCATATTGGTCATTCCTCCTACTATCAAGCCTTTTATCTTTTTGAAAACTCCGGCAAGCTCCAGGCTCATGATCATCCTGTCCAGTGCATAAAAGTTTTCACCGATATCTTCAATAAACAGGATTTTATCTTTAAAATCGAAAGAATAAGGGGTTCCCAGAAGGGCATAAATAAGGGCTAAATTACCTCCTATCAATTCTCCTTCCATATTCCCCGGTTTATTCAATTCATAAGATTTTAAGGCATATTTAAGCTTTTTCCCTTTTAATACATCAAAAATCAGATCATAGCTTTCCTCTGTTACCCCGAAACTTGATGTTTTGATCGTCTGCCCGTGAATGGAAGCAAATCCTTTTTTCAACAGGTAACTCTGGATCACCGTATTATCTGAATAGCCAATATACCATTTAGGATTTTTGGTGAAATTTTTCAGATCCAGATGCTGAACCAGATGCTGGCATCCGTAACCTCCTCTTGAGGCCCAGATGGCACTGATTTCCTTATCGTTTAAAGCCCAGTTGATATCTTTTATTCTTTCCTTTTCTGTTCCGGCGTAGTTGTATCCGTTTGAAAACTTGGTATACAGATGCTCACCCAATACAGGTTCAAAGCCTTTTTTTCTGATCATTTCTATTCCCTTTTCCAGTTGGGAAACCTCTACAGCTCCGGCAGGGGAAATAACAGCTATTTTAGCCCCTTTTTTCAGGGGTTCCGGAAAGATAATTTTTTTCATTTGGTCTTTTGGTATTTAACTTCTTTTTTCTCTGCTTCTTCCAGCTGCCTGTCAAACTGATTGAATTTTTTAAAGCTCTGCAGGAAGATAAAGAAACTGAAAACGATCAGAATGACTCCAACAATTCTTCTGATCTGGTTGGCCAGCTTCTGGGTTAATTTATCATGAAATTGTTTTGCAAGGAATATTTTAGCCAGATCAATGCACAGATATGTACCGATCACGATGCTTATATACAGAATGAAACTGCTGGTATCAGGATACTGGTTTCTTACAGAAATTACTGTTACCAGCCAGAAAAGAATGACTCCTACGTTCAATAAATTAAAGAAAAACCCATTAAAAAAGGTCTTAAAATAATTCTGACTGATGATTTTTTCTTCTCCGGGCATATGCATTTTGGTTTTGGTGACCATCATGACGATTCCGTACACAAAAATCAGGATAGAGGTAATTCTGTAAAAACCAGGATGTTTATCAATTAATGTTACAATATCTGCACTGGCATAATAAGCAGCAACGATACATAAAAGATCAGCTGTAATCACGCCCAGATCTAAAGACAAAGCATGCTTTGGTCCTCTGGAAAAGCTGGTTTCAATGAGAAGGAAAAAAATGGGTCCTATAAAAACCAGACTCAGCATGAATCCTAATACAATAGCAGAAAGTACGAGTTCAAACATTCAATAATATTTAAAATGAAAAATAATTTTCATTCCGTTTTATACAAAGTTATACTTTATGATTTAATTATTCAATAAAGTTGTGATATATCAACTAAGTTTTAGAGCTGATTATGTTTTCAAGAAGGAAAGGAAGCAGGGTGATGGAAGAGGGAAGTTTTTACAGTCTTAAGAACAATATTTGTGATAGGTAAGAAGAAAAAAGATTGATAAGGGATACTTTTTGATATAAAAAAGGCTGCTCCTGTCCGGAACAACCTCATTTTATTTTTTATTTAAAGTTTCGTTAATCAACAACCTTAAAGTCCAGCTGCTTCTGGATCAGATTGGCTTTCACTACTTTAATATGAACTTCATCACCCAGCTGATATTTTTTCCCGGTCCTGTTACCGTATACCGCATGTGACTTCGCATCATAGGAATAAGAATCGTCTACCAGATCTCTTAATTTGATAAGTCCTTCGGCTCCGTTTTCAGGGATTTCAACCCAGAAACCAAATTCTGCAACGCCTGAAATCACGCCTTTGAAAGTTTCACCAAGATGTTTTTCCATGAATTTCACCTGCATGAATTTAATGGAATCTCTTTCTGCATCTGCAGCAAGTCTTTCCATTGCACTGCAGTGTTTTGCTTTTTCTTCCAGCTCTGTCTTGCTTGGAGATTTTCCTCCGTCAAGATAATGCTGTAAAAGACGGTGGGCGAGAAGGTCAGGATAACGTCGGATAGGAGAGGTGAAGTGACTGTAATACTCAAAACCAAGACCATAGTGACCGATAGGTTCTGTAGAATATACCGCTTTACTCATACTTCTCATGGCGAGCGTTTCAATCATATTTTCTTCTCCTTTTCCTTTCACATCATGTAAAAGCTTGTTCAGAGATTCTGCCACTTTTTTGGTATTATCCAGATTCATTTTATAGCCGAAAGTAGATACAAAATCTCTCAGTGCTTCCAGTTTTGCAGGATCCGGATCGTCGTGAACCCTGTAAATGAAAGTATTATTGGATAAACTTCCTTTACCCGTTAATGAAACAAATTCAGAGACTTTTTTATTGGCTAAAAGCATGAATTCTTCGATCAGGTGATTGGAATCTTTACTGATTTTAAAGTAAACCCCAATTGGTTCATTATTTTCATCCAGATTGAACCGCACTTCACTTCTGTCAAAAGTAATGGCTCCTTTTCTGATCCTTTCTTCACGCATGATCTTCGCTAATTTATCCAGCGTATTGATTTCCTCAGCTAAATCTCCCTGGCCCGTTTCTATACGTTCCTGAGCTTCTTCATAAGTAAATCTTCTGTCTGAATGGATTACTGTTCTTCCAAACCATTGTTTCTGGATCTCAGCTTTGTCATTCAGCTGAAAAACTGCGGAAAAGGTGTATTTATCTTCATTCGGACGGAGTGAACATACATCATTACTCAAAACTTCCGGAAGCATCGGAACCACACGGTCTACCAGATACACGGAAGTTGCTCTTTTATAAGCTTCATCATCCAGAATCGTTCCCGGCACTACATAATGAGAAACATCTGCAATATGAACCCCTATCTCCCAGTTGCCATTTTCCAGTTTTCTGATGGATAGGGCATCATCAAAGTCTTTTGCATCTTTAGGGTCAATAGTAAAAGTACAGATATCCCTCATATCCCAGCGTTTTGCAGCTTCTTCATCGGTAATCCTTCTGTCGATCTTATCTGCATCCAATTCCACTTCTTCAGGGAAATCATAAGGCAGTCCGTATTCTGCAAGAATAGAGTGAATTTCTGTTTCGTGCTCACCCGGTGCGCCTAATACCTGGATAATTTCTCCCTGAGGGTTTTTATCACCCGGTCTCCATTCTGTCATTTTCACGATGACCTTATCCCCGTTTTCAGCACCTCCGAATTTTGTTTTTGGAATAAAAATATCGGTATTGATTGTTTTTTTATCACATACAACAAATCCAAAATCTTTATGGGTAACCACCTGGAAAGTCCCTACAAATTCAGTTCTTGTTCTTTCCAGAACTTCCAGTACTGAGCCTTCCAGTTTTTTCCCTTTAAAATGATAGGTTATAATCAGAACCTTATCACCCTGTAACGCATCTTTTACATTTTTAGAATGAATAAAGATATCATCTTCCAGACCTTCAACGTTTACATACGCATTCCCGGATTGATTAAAATCGATAATTCCAGTTAGTGTTCCTGCAATTTCCAGGTTCACAATATATTTTCCTTTGTCTACTTCTTTGATCTTTTCAGATGCCTGAAGTTTGTGAAGAGCCTGAATTACCTGCTCTCTCTGTCTTGGATTCTTATGATCTATTCCGTCTGCAATCTGCTTATAATTATAAACTTTAGACGAATTAGCATTCATAAAACGGAGGATTTGTCTCCCGATATCCATTAATTTATGGTCATTTTTCTGACTTATATATTTTCTTTTTTTTGACATTTTAATGTTAATTTAATTGTTATGAGTTCTCATAATCCGCTTTTGAAATTTCAATAACCGAGCCGTTTTTGAATTCAAAATAACAGATAAGATCTCCCAGCTGTACTTCAGCTTTGTTTTTCTTTTCTTCCGTATTGATATACAAAGTAATGAAATTACTCTCAGGGATTATCAATTCTTTCGTATTTACTGTTTTCACAAAATTGCCCTTTGCATTATAAACAATCCTGTAATCCAGTTTAGATTGGGGAACTCCTTTAAAGTTCAATTGTTCTAAATATTCACCATAGTAACCAGCCACTGCAGATCTTGGAATCGGAATAATGGTTTTTTCCGGAAAAAGACTGACAAATTTCTTAAAGTTTCTTTCATCCCAAAAAGATTTGAATTTCAGGCTATTTACCAGATTAGCTGCAGAATAGTCTGTTCTGTCCATTCCACATCCTGCTGTAAAAACATTAATAACACCCACATACACTATTTTATGTTTAACTGATTTTTTATCAATCTTTTTAAAAAGCAGGTCTGCAAGCGCATGAAAATTATATCCCTTTATACTGGCAGTAAAATCCTCTTCAACTTTTTTAAGTTCCTCCTGTGTATAATAATGAGGAACATAAGGAGCGCAACCTTGGAGCTCAACGGTTCCCTTTACAGTTGGGCACGCATCATCCTTATCCAGAATACCATCACCATCTGTATCCAGCCACGGACAGCCATTGTTTTCCTGAGGTCCTGCTACTGTAGGACATAGATCATCTCTATCCGGTGTACCATCACCATCTGCATCCGGCCAAAGACAGCCATTATTTTCTTCCGGACCGGCTTCTTCGGGACACTTGTCCAGATAAAATAGAGTCCCATCTCCATCCGTATCAGAAAGACATATTTTTTTGCTGAATTCTTTTCTGCATTTTTTAAAAGCCTCCTGGTTTTCTATTTCCTGAGCATGAAGAAAACTTATAACTAAAAGTAATAGTACAGATGCTTTTATTTTCATTGGGTATTAGTTTTTAAAATTTTATTCTATCAATTTTTAGTCCAGAATTATTCCACGGTTGCAAGCTTCCTCAGGTTTGTATCTTATTTTCGTAATAAATCCTTTGTTGCAGTTACAGTCTGCATTTTCTTCGACAAATTTTGACTGCATTAAAATCGGAATTCCTTTTTCATTAATTATATAAGACTGCGTCAGATTATACTGCTTAATATCTTTTTTGAATCCAGTTTCATAATGTTTGGCAATACGAATCTCTGAGAAGAGTTTCCCGTTTTTATACACGCTCTTTTTATAAAACGGATCGTCTTCAGTCTCATGAAATGTAAATTCATTAAACTCATTTTCCCGTTGGTGAAAAGTATAAATTAATTGATCATTATTGTTAAACAAATTAAAAAATACTTCATAATTTTTATTATTCTCCTGCTCTTTACTGTAGAAAATAAGGTAGTTCTTTTTGGAAGCAGGATTATATTTATAGTAATCCGGAAACTTTATATTCTCAACAGTTCCTTTATATGAAAATTTTCTGGAGTAAGAATAATAAAACGGCAGTCTGTCTTTCTCACTGTAAGACCATATTTTCGATTGCCCATATTCATCATATCTTATACTGTCTTTGTAAAAGCATGTAATATCTTTCTTCTTCATTCTAATCAGATACTCTGAAAACTCATCTTTGAAATCTTCATATCTTCCAAAAAATTTTAAACCTTTTGAAAATGATATCTCCGAAATATTTTTTCGGGGATTTTCCATACAATAGGTTCTGAATTTTTTTATACTGCATTCCAGTCTGTCTCTTCTATCCAGCTGCCCAGATACCCCAATAAATAAAAACAGAAAAGGAAAGGTCAGATAAATTCTCATAAAATTAGTCTATGCAAGGGTAATTTTTATTTCAAGTTCAAGTTTTAGTTTTGTTTCCAATCTATTTTAAAACTATAAATTTCGTTTTATAAATTCAATACAAATATGGGGAAAGTGTGGGGAAACCTATGATTAAATTGTCTTTAATTTTATAGGAAATACAGAATGGTAAACTCTGTAAGGCAGTGCAAAGATATAAAATAAAAAATAAATAAGGCCTGTAATATGATTTACAGGCCTTTATATTTTTAGCAAACTGCGATTTTATCAACTCTGTTCTGGTGTCTTCCACCTTCAAAATCTGTAGTGAGAAACTTTTCAGCAATTTCAATAGCCAGTTCCTTAGAAATAAACCTTGCCGGCATTGAGATCATATTGGCATCATTATGTTGTCTTGCCAGTGATGCAATCTCCGGCATCCAGCATAAGGCACATCGAATCTTCTGATGTTTGTTTGCTGTGATCTGTACTCCATTTCCGCTTCCGCAGATTAAAATTCCGAGTTCATTTTCCCCGTTTTCCACAGAAGTTGCGGCAGGGTGTACAAAGTCCGGATAATCCACACTGTTTGTGGAAAACGTCCCAAAGTCCTGAATTTCAAATCGTTCTGAAAGATAGTTTTTAACAATCTCCTTGTATTCATAGCCTGCATGGTCTGCAGCAATCGCTATTTTTCTTTTCATAATACCTTTATTAAGTCTTGTATAGATTTTATTTCATGACAAAGGTAAGAATAATAACAATTGATGTTAGTAAACCGGGAGTTAATTGTGAAAAGCCGTGTGAATAACTGTGGAAAACTTTTATCAAGTTTATATTTTTTAACATTAAATTATTTCGTAATGGAAAATTAATCTGGAAACTTTAACCACAATTTTCAAAATCTTTTTCACAGGTAATCTTAAGTTTTTCCATAAAAAAATTACTAATAATGGTTTTCTATCAAAGTTATCAACAACTGTGCATAAGTATGTGAAAAGACAGGTTTACAATATTTTACATTGTGAGTTAAATATGAATTGTATCAAAATTAAATGTTATCAATTTTTAGCTTAAAACTTATCCCCGAAACTAACAATACTCAACAACAAAGACATTATTCTTTTTTTTTAAAGAGAAAAAATTGTTGATTAATGAATGTTGAGACTTCGGGAAAGTTTTTGAAAACTTTTGTTTCAATGAATCTGTTGAAAAAGTTTAAAACCTTACATTTGTGAAACGAAAAATTCAATGTTACTTATGAAAACAATCAATGATTTCAATTTTAAAGACAAGAAAGCTTTGGTTCGTGTGGATTTTAATGTTCCACAGGATGATCAGCTTAATGTAACGGATAATACTAGAATCGTTGCGGTGAAGCCCACAGTAGAAAAAATTCTTAAGGACGGAGGTTCTGTCATCCTGATGACCCACCTAGGGAGACCCAAAGGAGAAGTGAAGGATGAATTTTCTCTGAAACATATCAAAGACGAGGTTTCGAATGTTCTTGGACAGGAAGTGAAGTTTGTTGAAGAATGCGTAGGGGAGAAGGCTGAAAAGGCTGCTTCTGAGCTTCAGCCGGGTGAAATCTTATTGTTGGAGAATCTGCGTTTTCATAATGAAGAAGAAAAAGGAGATGAAGCCTTCGCAGAACAGCTTTCTAAATTAGGAGATGCTTATGTGAATGATGCATTCGGTACCGCCCACCGTGCTCATGCTTCTACTGCTGTAATTGCAAAATATTTTTCATCAACTAAATTTTTCGGTTTACTGATGGCTAAAGAACTTCAGGCAATAGATAAAGTTCTGAAGGGTGGCGAGAGACCCGTAACTGCTATTCTAGGAGGGTCTAAAGTTTCAACTAAAATTACCATTATAGAAAATATACTTCCTGCCATCGATAATTTGATCGTAGGAGGTGGTATGGCTTTCACTTTTATTAAAGCATTGGGAGGGAAAGTCGGAAATTCTTTAGTAGAAGAGGATAAACTTCCTTTGGCTCTTGAAATTCTAGGTAAAGCTAAAGAACATAATGTAAAAGTATATCTGCCATCTGATGCTATCATTGCTGAGAGCTTTAATAATGAAGCGGATAGAAAAGAAGCTGATATTTATGCAATCCCTGAAGGATGGATGGGGCTTGATGCTGGTCATAAATCAAGAGATCAGTTCAATGATGTACTGCTGAACTCAAGAACTATTCTTTGGAATGGTCCTATCGGAGTTTTTGAAATGTCTAATTTCGCTGGTGGAACCATTGCTCTTGGAGATAGCATTGCTGAAGCAACTAGTTTGGGAGCTTTCTCATTAGTAGGAGGTGGTGACAGTGTTGCTTTTGTTAAGCAATTCGGTTACGGAGATAAAGTAAGTTATGTTTCTACCGGTGGTGGAGCAATGCTTGAAAGTCTTGAAGGATTGGAGTTACCTGGTGTAGCTGCGATCAACAATTAATAGAAAGATCATAGATATTTTTGAAACCTGCTAATTATATTAGCAGGTTTTTTTACATATAAATTTACTCATAAAATGCTTTATTCATCGGATTTTAAATGTGTTTTAAATATAACCTCAGGTTATACCTTGGGTAATACTTTGATTCCGTATGATTTATAATTTGTTCTTATTCGCCTTTGAAAATTAGCATTTTTTTTTCGATATTTTGACCATAATTTGATAGATTGTGATTGATTTATTTTTGTGTTTATTGATCGTATTTTGCTTTTCTTTTGAAAAATATATTTAACCTGATTTCGGGTTATGGAAACTAAGATAATGGACTGGAGCTGGAAGTTAGTTTTTTTTAAGATCATTGAAAAATTGTTTCTGGATTTTGTACGTATTAAAACTCTATGAGAATTAGATATTGATCAGGTTTATTATCCTTTCGCTCCGTAGGAGCTCACCTTAGATTATGTATTAATTTCTATGAACAGAGTACTCCTATGGAGCACTTTTAAAAATTCAAATAACTCCTATTTTTTATTAAATTCATATATTAATCATAGGCTATAACTCTTTATTTAAGTTAGAATTTCTTATTTCAAACTGAGGTTAATAGGAAGGTTCAAATTGAAATTTATTCTCGGAACTAATTATTTTATTTTACACAGTATTGAGGTATCATTGCTTGATGCTTTAAAGTTATCTATATTATATTGATTTTTATTTATTTCATACATTAGTTATAGTGTTGTAATTGTTTGATTATTAATATTTAAACTGTTTTTTTATTTGTATGATATAATTTTATTTAGATTCTCTTTGTTAGTTTTAAATTTGGAATATGTATTAATCCTGTGAAGTTCTTTTTTTCAGAAATTATTCCATTATTATTTTAATTGCTTTTTTCTTCCAACTTAATGCTTGTTCTTAAATTTCAACAAAATATTTCTCAATGCTCATGAAAATATATATTGCTCGTTTTTTTGAACGTAATTTTATTTTTTCGAAATCTGAGGACTAAAAAAATTTATTTTTCTCCTGTTTCGGTTACAGATTTCTGTGATTTAAGAACTGCAGTAATTTTTGAATTGTGTTTTCAGAAGTATGATTATGTATTGAGTAGGGGGAGGCCTGGTCATTTTTTACCAAACCTATTTTATTAAAATTAATTTAAAAGAGAAAATATGTATTTTTTAGTTTCTCTTTGTCTTTTATTTTCAGGATGAAGTTTGCCATTAGGAGTCTTTTCATATTCATTTTTGGCTTTCAGTTGAAAAAGCATGGAAAAATGACTTTCAGAATCATGGCTTAAATCGATTTTCTGTAATTTTCCATGGTTTTATATGTTAATTAAGAAAATAAGCTTCAAATGCTGTGTTTTTGAAAGAATTTACTTTTAATAAGCCTTATTTTTACTTTTTTAGCTTTAATTTTCTTTGATTTTCCCTGATGCTATTTTTTTTAATAATTTAATTAATGAACAGTTAATTTCATTTTTTCATATTATGAGTTTGAGTCTCTTTTTGTAAGAATTAAATAGGGTAGTGCGGAAGAAAATTAATTTGATTTTAAATAACGAAGAAACCATAAGCTTCTGTCCTGCCTTTAAAAAATAAAACTCAGGAAATTTTTTCCTGAGTCTTGTAAATTTAACGTTAATATGCTGAAAAACGACCTTCATAAACGCCTTTAAAATCGATTTTCTATCTTTTTTCGATAATGTATATCAAACTGGAATATTCGTTCGAAAAAAGTGCCTTTACGTTCGAAATTGTTCCGTAAATAGTCGCTTTAAACCAAAATAGAGGTGATTTTTTATATTTTTCGCTTAACATAGAGATGTAATATGAGTCCAGTATCAAAGGTTTGATCTTCCTCATTTTCCAATCCGGATTTTTAGAAATTAAATTTTCCATTCCATTTTTTGAGAAATGATAAATATGTCTGGGTACATCATAAGCTGCCCAATATTCTTTATAGTGTAAGGCGTCATAGGAAGTAGGATTGGGAACAGCAATAATAAGAAGTCCTTTGTCTTTTAATTTCCCATGGAAAATTCTGAGCATCTCATCCTGATTTTCGATGTGTTCAAATACATGCCATAATGTAATTGCATCCAGGCTTTGATCTCCTATTTTTTGAATATCATCAATAATCGTTGTTTTTGTTATTTTTGCCGTGGCTGCTTTTCTTGCATCTGAATCTGGCTCATAACCGTAGGTCTCAAAATCGTCTTCAATATACTTTACAAATTCTCCGGCACCACATCCGTAATCCAGAACTTTGGCACCTTTATGTATTCTCTCTGCAAGGATATTTCTTTTGTAGTTTAAATTGAAAGACTGAAGAAATTTATATACCTTTTCTTTTAAGCTTCCTGAATCCTGATGATGGGAAATATAATCTTCGCTTTCATAATATCTGGAAATATTGGATGGGATAGGGGTGGTTTTAAAAACACCTTTTGTATCTGTTTCCTTAATCTCAAAAATTTCCTGTGAAAGAAAATGATCTTTTATTTTCATTAAACTCTATCTTTTTATATTAAAAATTAAGATATCTATAAGTTTTAGCTAAGCTCATAAATACCTTAATTTTTGCTTTATTTTTAAAAATGTTTCACGTGAAACATTTTATAGTTAACGTCCTAAATAGACCAGCAAAACGTTGATATCAGCAGGGGAAACACCGCTGATTCTTCCTGCTTGTGCTATTGTTTTCGGTTTTACGTTGGTCATTTTCTGTTTTGCCTCTGCAGAAAGGCTTGAAAGCTTGGTATAATCAAAATCTTCAGGGATTTTAATATTTTCAAGACGGTTAAGTTTGGCAACATTTTCCTTTTCCTTTTCTATATACCCTTTGTACTTGATATTAATTTCAGCCTGCTCTCTTACTTCGTCATTGTATTGAGATGAGAATTCTTTGATGGCTTCAATTTCATCCAGCTTTTCTAAAGTCATATTAGGTCTGGTGAGGATCTGTGCAGCTCTGTATGCCTGATCTACAGGACTGCTTTCTATAGATTGCAGAATAGGGTTGATTATTCCTGGTTTTAAAGAAGTTTCGCGTAGAAACTCTTCAAGTTTTTGACTTTCAGATAGTTTTGTTTCTACTTTTCTTAATCTGTCTTCTTTGGCAAGGCCTAAATGGTATGCTTTCTCCGTTAATCTGATATCTGCATTGTCCTGTCTTAAAAGAAGTCTGTATTCGGCACGTGAAGTAAACATTCTGTAAGGTTCCTCAGTTCCCTTTGTAATAAGGTCGTCAATAAGAACGCCGATATAAGCTTCATCTCTGTTAAGAATGAATTCTCCTTTTTCGTGTACTTTATTGTGGGCATTGATGCCGGCGATTAAACCTTGTCCTGCTGCTTCCTCATATCCTGTTGTTCCGTTGATCTGTCCTGCAAAATATAAATTGTCGATCAGTTTTGTTTCTAACGTATGCTTTAGCTGGGTAGGAGGGAAGTAGTCATATTCAATGGCATAGCCCGGACGGAAAACTTTTACATTTTCAAATCCCGGTATATGTTTCATTGCTTTGATCTGTACATCTTCCGGAAGAGAAGAGCTGAATCCGTTTACGTAAATTTCTACGGTCTTCCATCCTTCGGGTTCTACGAAAAGCTGGTGTCTGTTTCTTTCTGCGAAACGGTTGATTTTATCTTCAATACTTGGACAGTATCTTGGCCCTAAACTTTGAATGGTTCCATTGAACATTGGACTCCTGTCAAAACCTTCTCTTAAAATATCGTGTACTGTTTCATTAGTATATACGATATGGCAGCTTAGTTGTTTTGTTAATTTCGGAGTATCAAGATAGCTGAACTTTTGCGGATTTTGATCTCCTTTCTGTTCTTCCATTTTTGAATAATCCAAACTTCTTCCGTCTACTCTCGGTGGAGTACCGGTTTTCATTCTTCCTGCTTCAAATCCTAAAGATACCAATTGTTCTGTGATTCCGAATGCTCTTGGTTCACCCATTCTTCCTCCGCCTAATTGTTTATCTCCAACGTGAATTAATCCATTAAGGAAAGTTCCATTAGTTAGAACTACAGATTTTGCTTTAATCTCAATTCCCAAAGAAGTAACAACTCCGGTTACTTTATTATTTTCAACAATAAGCTGTTTTACCATATCCTGAAAGAAATCAAGATTGGGTGTATTTTCTAAAGCGAGTCTCCATTCTTCAGCAAAAAGCATTCTGTCATTTTGAGTTCTTGGTGACCACATTGCGGGACCTTTTGAAAGGTTCAGCATTTTAAATTGTATGGCAGATTTATCTGCTACGATTCCGGAGTATCCTCCCATCGCATCAATTTCACGGACGATCTGTCCTTTCGCAATTCCACCCATTGCCGGGTTGCAACTCATCTGTCCGATGGTCTGCATATTCATGGTAACAAGTAGGGTCTTTGAACCTAAATTGGCTGCCGCTGCTGCTGCTTCACAACCTGCATGTCCGGCACCTACTACGATTACATCATATGTTTCTGAAATCATTTTGTTATGCTTGTTTTAAGCCTTTTAATTTTAATATTTCGCGAATGTTTCACGTGAAACATTTTCGGAAAATGCACTGTAGATGATTTCTTATTGTGCTTATAATTGAATGAGTTAGGAATCGGGCTTTAAGTGATTCTTCAATTTCTAACCCTTTAAATTATAGTATTTGTTCAAATAGAAATCTTCTTTTCTACGCATCTCTTTTTCCTCTTCTTCAGTCTTGTCTTTGTATCCTGCAAGGTGTAAAATTCCATGAGCTAAGACCCTTCTTACTTCTTCTTCATAATCTCTGGATAGAGTAGAAGCATTATCCGAAACGCGCTGCAAAGATACAAAAATCTCACCGCTTATTGTTTTGCCTTTTACATAATCAAAAGTGATGATATCGGTATAATAATCATGCTGTAAATAATCTTGATTAATCTTAAGAAGGTATTCATCATCACAGAAAATGTAACTGATTTCACCTAGTTTTTTTTCTTCTGAAAGAATAATATCTTCCAGCCATTGCTGGTAATCTGTAGCTACAGATTCCGGTAAGTTTTCGTAAAAGAATTGTATCATTGTATTAAAACCAGTGTCCTAATATAACACTGAATATGCCTTTTTGATTATTTTTTAATGAATGGCTAAAGTTTATTTTAATCTGCCCGAAAGGAGATTTATATCCGGCTGTTAGCCCAAGTGAGCTGAAATTTACCTTGGCTGCATCTTCAAAACTTATATCGTTGGAAAGATTGGCAAAGCTGAAATTTCCGCTTAGAAAATAGTTTTTATTGAATTTAAACTGAACATCGTTTGAAACCAATATCACATTGTTAGCATTCAGTTGGGCAAAGTAGAAGCCTCCGAAGCTTTTAAAATTAACCAGATTCTGTTCAAAAATTCCACCCAGTCTGTACTGGTAAAATTCCGGAAGATCATCACCAAGGGTAATTCCACCGTATAAATTCAGGCGGTAAGAGAACTGCTTAGACAGAGGAATATTCAGTCTGATATCTGCCTTTATCTGGATCACTCTTTTTTCTACTTCAGATTTGAGGAGATCAATTACTTTTCCTTCTGTATTAATATAAATACCTCTGGAAGGAAAATCTTTATCATTTTGAGTATCACTCTTTAAAAATACATATGGATTCAGAAAACGCATATACCGCTTATTTAAGCCGTTTATTTCTGCTCCGAAATAGTCATGGCTGATTCCGCCTCCGATCGCAAATTTATCCTTCCAGACAGACTGTATAAAGGCTTCATTTCGGAACCATTCCCATTTATCCACTACATTATTATCTAAGTTCTTTAAATCAATCGTCATTCCGGAAGAATAAATTCCGAAACCGGGAATATATCCATTATCAATAAAGTAATTAAGATAATATCTTGGTTTATCTCCTACAACTACATCCAGTGAAAGATTAGAGTTTTTGGTTAAAAGCCTCTTTGCGGAGTAATTTAAAAGAAGTCCGGTCTTGAATATTTCATCATAATGAAGACCTACCTTTAAAAAATGACGGGCTTCATCTTCTGTTACGTAGAGCTTGAGATAGCTTGCATCATTTTCAGAAATGATATCGTAGTTGATAAACTTGTAATTATTGGTGGCAACCAGTCTGTCTATTTTTTTATTTATACTTCCATAAGTTTGCAGAGAGGGGAGGCGAAGACCCATTTTTCCCAAAACATAGTTTTTACCGTAAATACGTCCTCCATCTAAAGCGATACTGTCAATCTTATACACATTGGAGTAGATTGGATTGATGCGTTGTCTGAGACGGTCAAACTGCCGTTTCGGAAGCTGGTCCAGTATTGAGGTATATTTCATCCCTTCCGCATACCCGCTGTCAAGAATTTTTTTCTTGTCATCATAGCTGGTTGCGGACATTCCTTTCAGATTAGGTTTGATATTGATGTCTGTATATTTATATTGTCTTTTCGTATCTCTTTTAATTCCGAAATCAATTACCTGGTTCAGAATTGAAATAATATTGCTTAAATCCTCTCTTTTTGAAAGATCCTGGTTAAGGTCCACCCCGATGACGATATCGATTCCTTTGTCCTTTAAAGGCTTTGAGGGATAATTAACCGTCATAGCACCATCAATATAAATACTGTCGCTAATTTTTACAGGGTCCATCAGAGAAGGAAAAGCAGAACTCGCCATAATAGACTGTACGAGATCTCCTTTTTCAAAGATCTGCATATTGCCGCTTTCCAGATTGGTGGCTACACACATAAAAGGAATGGGAAGCTTCGAAAAGTCGTCGATATTGGAAACATTCTTGAATAATTCTTTAAGAAGATAAACATTCCTCTGCCCAGTGCTGATGGAAGAAGGCAGTGACATTTTTCCGTTCTTTAATGGAATGGATAAAAGATACTTGTCTACTGATTTGTTGAAAAAAGAAGATTCCTGTCTGGATTTCGGATCCATAATTAAAGAATAGAAGTCTGTGTCCATGACAATTTTTTCTATTTCCTTTCCCGAATAACCTGAAGCATACAAACCACCTACAATGGCTCCCATACTGGTTCCGGCAATATAATCCACTTTTACTCCTAGGGAATCTAATACTTTCAGTACTCCGACATGTGAAAAACCTTTGGCTCCTCCGCCCGCAAGCGAAAGACCTATTCTGGGATTTTTCGGAATGACCAGATCCTTTTTTACCTGGGACTGGATCATTAGTAAAGGGAATATGAAAAATAGAAACAGGAGTTTTCTCATAACTAATCTTTTATATAAATCCGTTTCACCCGGGGTGAAATGGATGTTAGTACTTCATAGGTTATCGTTTTGCAGTAGCCTGCAAATTCTTTTAAGCTGGGCTGCGCATTAAAGATAGTAACTTTATCGCCTTCTTTTACATTCGGGATATGATCTACGTTTATCATCATCATATCCATACAGATATTTCCAACAATAGGAGCCAGTGCTTTGTTTACACCCAGGCTTCCTACCTGATTTCCTATCATTCGGGGAATTCCATCTGCATATCCTACAGGAATTGTTGCGATCTTTGCAGCATGATCTGGTTTGTATTTTCTGCTGTAACCAACTGATTCTCCGTTTTCTACAGTTGAAATCTGAGAAATAACGGTTTTAAAGCTGACAACAGACTGTAATTGTTTTTGTATTTCACTACTTGGTGATTCTCCAAGCATTCCTATTCCGATCCTCACCATATCATACTGATGGTTGGTATAACTTGTTATTCCAGAAGAATTCAGGATGTGGCGAAGGGGGGCATACCCTAGTTTTTCAATTAAATAAGCAGAATTTTTGTCGAAAACTTCCAGCTGCTTTAATGTAAATTCTTTTTCTTCGGGCATGTCTGAAGAAGAAAGATGGCTGAAGATACTCTGAACCTTCAGGTTTTTATTACTTAAAGCTTCACCTAACTGATCCAGTTCAAAATCTTTGAAACCAAGTCTGTGCATTCCGGTTTCCAGTTTAATATGAATTGGATATTTTTTGTCGTATCCTGATTTTTGTACGGTATCGTAAAACAGTTCCAAAACTCTGAAACTGTAAATTTCAGGTTCCAGATTATATTCAATGATGGCATCATAGCTGTGTTGCTCAGGATTCATCACAATAATAGGGGTGGTAATCCCTTTTTTGCGAAGTTCAACGCCTTCGTCAGCAAATGCTACCCCTAAATAATCAATATGATGATGCTGTAAAAATTCTGAAATTTCATAGCTTCCCAATCCGTAAGCGTTGGCTTTTACCATAGCCATCATTTTGGTTCCCGGCTTCAGCAGGGATTTATGATAGTTGATATTATGAAGAATAGCATTCAGATTGATTTCCAGGACCGTATCATGTTTTCTGAGTTCAAGAATATCTTTAAGCTTCTCAATTTCAAATTTTCTGGCTCCTTTCAGCAGGATGATCTGGTTTTCAATTTCAGTAAGATGCTTACTGTCAATTAATTCCTGAGTGCTGATGAAAGTATACGTTTTAGATTTAAACAATTCTTTGAATTTTGATATTTTGTCTCCGATCAGGAATACAGAATCAAACTGCTGTTCATTCACGAGTTCGGAAACTTCTTCGTAGAGTTCTTTAGAATTGGAATTAACCCCGACAATATCTGTCAGAACCAATGATTTTTTAGATTTATTATATTCCTTCAGAAACTGAAGAGCTGTTTTCAGAGAATCCAGATCAAGGTTAAAAGAATCATTGATGACAATATTGTTTTTAATTCCCTCAATTGCTTCAAGACGCATTTCTACGGCTTTTAAAGTATTGATCTTTTCTATGATTTTCTGATTGTCGATATGAAGTTCTTTCAGAACTGTAACAAGGGCAAGAGCATTTGTTAAGGTAGCTTCGTCTCGTTGGTGAACAGGGAAGGAGATCTCTTCATCAAAATATTTCACAATGATTTTTTCATCTTTTGAAGGATAATTTTTGATGGAAACCTGATTGTTTTCTTTAAGACCGTAGGAAATTAATTTTCTGCTTGAATATAATTCTTTTATCTTTTTGTCTACCAAAGAATTGTCTCCGTTATAAATAATAACTTCAGAATGTCTGAAAAGGATGATCTTTTCATCAATCAGTTCTTCTTCAGAATTAAAATTGGCTGCGTGAGCCGTTCCGATGTGAGTAAGCAGTCCGATTTGAGGATGGAAGATATTCTCCAGTTTCTCCATTTCATGCGGGTGGGAAATCCCTGCTTCAAAAATTCCCAGTTGATGAGAACTGTTGATTTGCAGCAACGATAGAGGAAGGCCAATCTGAGAGTTAAAGCTCTTCGGGCTTTTCACAGTTGGAAATTCATTCCACAAGCACTGATAAAGCCATTCTTTTAAAATGGTTTTTCCATTGCTTCCGGTAATTCCTATAGATTTCAGTGCTGCATTTTCAAAATGATATTTAGCTAATTTCTGAAGAAAATCCACGGCATTTTCAACAATGATCCATGTTACATTTTCAAACTGCGGATAATGATGTTCTGAGATAATGATATCAATTCCCCTGTCAATAGCAGCTTCAATAAATTTTTCTCCCGAGTTTTTATGCGTATTTACTGCAATAAATGCGGTATTCTTTGTTGAATAGATGATTCTGCTGTCAAAAGCTATGTTTTTTACTTCCAGATCCTTATCACCAATCGTTTGCGAATTGGTAGTGGCTGCAATTTGTTGTACTGTATAGTTCATTGATACCCCTTCTGCTTTATATTTTAGTTGGAACTGCAAAAAGGCAAAATTGCAAAAGTTTAAAATCTATCTGTTTTACTTTGCAACATTACAGTTTTACTTTTCCGTTTTCCATTTATTATTATTCTATTTAATGAATCTGTAGATCCCTTTAAAGTTACTTTCTCTTCAAAAGCACTTCATCAATAAAAACCCTGCGGCTTACGGCTTCATAGCTCTCTGTTTCTCCCAGTTCCACAAGGTCATTGCCCTGTGAGGTTCTCATGGAATAATTGGCCAGGTTGCCTGTTCTCTTGCAAATAGCATGCACTTTTGTAACATATTCGGCGGTAGCCATCAAATTAGGCATCGGCCCGAATGGGCGCCCCAGAAAATCCATATCCAGTCCTGCAACCACTACTCTTATCCCGCTGTTGGCAAGTTCGTTGGCAATATCTACAATGCTTTCATCAAAAAACTGGGCTTCATCAATACCTACTACATCACAGTTGGAAGCCAGAAGGAGAATTTCATTGGGATTTTCTACTGCTGTACTGCGGATTTTATTGTGATTATGGGAAACAACATCCTCATCAGAATACCGTGTATCCAGTTTGGGTTTAAAAATCTCTACATTCTGTCCCGCCATCTCTGCTCTCCTCAGTCTTCGGATCAACTCTTCGGTTTTTCCGGAAAACATAGAGCCGCAGATAACTTCCATCCAACCACTTTGTTTGGAATGATTAATTGTATTTTCTAAAAACATTTGTTAAATTAGCCGTATATTTTTAAGATCAAAAGTAAGCAATTTTAACAAGATTCTTAATATGCAGAACATCCAAGATTTAAAGGAAAAAATTTTTTTTGAATCCAAGAATATCATTGATATTTTGGACAAAATAAATAACGTAGACGAATTACTTTCCAAGCAGGATCTTGTAGATGAGCTTGCCAACAGGATTTCTTTTCTACGGCTTCTGGAAAAAAATATTGATTATTTCATACCGGATCATTCCGGCCAAACCTCAGAAAATCACTACCATTCTTTTGCTTCCGGTGAACAGGAAACGCAGGATTCCGGTAATGAGGTTACAGAGGAAGAAGCTATTTTCAATAATGAACTGAATGAAATAGATGAGTTTGAAAATGAAAATTTTGCCAGCGAGTCAGCTGATGAAGAAGGTGTTTTTAATAGCCAGATTGAAGAGATTACTGAAAATGAATTTCATGAAAATATCATCAGTTTTGTAGAAGAAAATACAGATTCTACCCAGGAAAATTCCGAAAATGGAATAACGGATGAAGAAGCCATTTTCAGTAGACAGCTGAACGAAATTGATGAGAATGAAACCTCTGAGAAAAAAGAGATTATTTTCAGTTTCGTAGATGAAGAAAGAATTCTTGCGGATGCAGAACCTGATGATGAAGAAGATATCAGCGAAGATCTTTTTACCGATAAAACAACAGAAGAGGAAGCAGTTTTCAATAATCAGTTAAATGAAATTGATGAATCTGAAAATGAAGAAGAGAAAATCACTAAAACTGCCGTCAGAGATACTCCGGAGCGAATAGAGATCATTCCAAGTATTTTTGATACAGAAACGCTGGATGATGAAATATTAATTGAAGAAACAGAAGAATTCATGAATTCTGATATGATAATGGAGCAGGGAGAAATGGGAAGTGATGTTTCTAATGTAGAGAATATTCTCAGCGAAATAAAAAATGATCTTCCTGCAGAAGAAAAAAGTACAGAAACTGAAGTTGGCGAAGTTCATGACAGAAGGAAAATTGTAGAAATAGACAAACATGCTCAGGAAAACGATACCGAAAGGCATGCCTCCGATGAAAGCTTTGAAGATCTGGATGCCTATCATGAAGAAAAGAAGATCCGTCTGGCCAATATAAAAGGGCTGAAGGCGGTACAATCTCTTTTTGATGATGATCCTTTAGAAAGAGATATACCTAAGGAAAAACCACCGGTTCTTTCAGAAAGAGAGGACTTGGGAAGTATCCTGAAAACCAATATTCCAACCCACCTGATGGAAGCAGAAAAAACAAAACCTGAATTTAAACTTGATTTAAATGACCGGATTGCTTTTTCGAAAATGCTCTTCGGAGGAAGCCAGACTGACCTTAATGATACGGTGGCCCAGCTAAATCACTTCAAAAATCTGGAAGAGGCTAAAGAATACCTGAGCGACCTGTATTATGAAAGAAAATGGAGCAAGGTGGATGAATACGCCCAAAGGCTCTGGATATTGGTAGAAAATAAATTCTTATAATTTTAAATTTTGAGCGGAATCCTATATTTTGTTCCTACCCCCGTAGGAAATCTTGAAGACATGACCTTCAGGGCTGTAAATGTCCTTAAGGAAGTTGATTATATTTTGTGTGAAGACACCAGAACATCCGGAATACTTTTGAAGCATTTCGAGATCTCTAAACCTTTGAAATCTTATCATCTGCATAATGAGCATCAGGCCACTGAAAAAGTGATTACTGATCTTAAAAACGGGCAGAATATCGCTATTATTACGGATGCGGGAACTCCCGGAATTTCAGATCCCGGTTATCTTCTTGCAAAAGCGGGAGCAGATAATGATATTGAAATGATCTGCCTTCCCGGAGCTACAGCACTGATCCCGGCATTAGTTGTTTCAGGTCTTCCAAATAATGAGTTTCTGTTTGCAGGATTTCTTCCGCAAAAAAAAGGAAGACAGACCAAGCTGAAACAGCTGGCCGAAGAGAAAAAAACCATTGTCCTGTACGAAAGCCCGCATAAGATCAATACCACATTGGAGCAGATCAAAGAATTCTTCGGTGAAGAAACCAAAGCAAGCCTGAGCCGGGAAATCTCTAAAAAATTCGAAGAGACTAAACGCGGAACGATCAATGAATTAATTGAATTTTCCAAAAGTAAAACTTTAAAAGGGGAGATCGTTCTTATTGTCAATAATTCCATTTAATTTCATTGAAAAAATTAGTTTTTGTATGCTGTACATCGTTATGTATGGCACAGACCACTCAGTACACTAAAATCCTTTTATCAAAAAAGACAGGAAAAGAAGTGACTTCCTATTCCGGAGGCTATGGGACGGCTTATGATTTTAAAACCAGGTCTCAAAGTATCGTCGATTCCTTAGGTAATATTACGTTTGAAACTTCTCCTAAAGAAAGGGTTTCACATATTGTAAAAAACAGGTTTATCCTCACTTCCGAAGAATCCGCCCGTGTAGTTGAATCAGCGGTTATCGATGAAAAAGGAAACAGGATGATCCCATCTGATAACCAGAGTTTCAATATGCCATGGCTCAGCAATGAATGGATCATATCCTCAAAGCAAGGTAAAGATGCCGTTTACGATTATAACGGAAAACAGATCATTCCTTATTCGGACAGGATAAGGCTTGCAGGAAAGAAACGGTTTTTCGTTTTGAAGGAGAATCAATGGTTTCTATATGATTTCCGGGGAAAGCAAATGAGCAGCAGAGGCTTTAAAAAAGACTATGATTTTGAAGGTGAAAGAGCACTGATCATCAATGAAAACGGACAGAGTGAAATCATTGGAACAGAAGGACAGACCCTTCATCAGTTTTCTAAGCAAATAGTTAATATCCATTCCTATCCTTATCTTATTACAAAAAAACAGTCAACCGGAAAATATGGTATCATAGACACCGAAGAAAATATCCTTGCAAAAGAAATCTTTGATGGTGCTGTACCAGAATATTTCAGTGGCCAAAACTATATTTATCTGAAGAAAAAAGGGAAAACAACTGTTTTTAACAAGAAGGAAAAGAAGTTATATCCTAACAATTTTAAAGATCTGGTTCCTTTATCCAAAGATCTTTTCAGCTTTTACAGCAATTCTGCAAAAAAAACAGGAGTTGTCAATCTGTCGGGAGAAACAGTAGTCGCGCCGGAATACGATTTTGTAAAAAGTTTTAAGATTTCAGGAAAAGATTTTATTTATCTTAAAAAAGAAAAAGAAGAAAAGCTTCTGAATAAGGATCTGCAGAACATTCTGGATGCAAATACCCAGGTCATTGCTTTTTATCCAGATTTTCTGATCATTAAAAAAGATAGTGTTTATTACACATTTTCAGTTTCAAACAGGTCTTTAACTGTGCTGAAAGATATTGTTTTCATTAAAGAACAGGAACCCGATTTTTATAATATCCTGAACCTGTATTCAAAACCGGCAGTTTGTAAAAATAGCAGTAATTTATATGGCATCCTCAACGAAAACGGCAAAGAAATTGTTCCTTTCACCTATGATGATATTGTGGTATTTGAAAATTCTGAAAATGAAATTATCGTAAAAAAAGACGGCAAATATGGAGTAATTAACTTTCAGAATGAACCTCTGAAAGAAATTGTATACGATAAATACGTTTGGCAGAAAGAAGTTCTGAAGCTTGATAAAGACAGGAAAACAGACGTTATTTATTTCACCAGATTTAAGAACATCGGCAGCAGTCTTTAGTAATATGATAAAAAACAGCGAAAAAAAATAAGTAATTTGATGATTTGGAATGCATTGAATAACAATTTATAATATCTTTGCGCACTGTTTAATCCATATAAAATTAAATATACTATATTGCCGTTTTCCAGAAACGGAATAATTGTAAGAATATAATTGTCAAGAGATATGAAACTATTAGAAGGAAAAGTAGCGCTAATTACAGGAGCTACAAGAGGAATCGGAAAAGCAATCGCTGAAATGTACGCTAACCAGGGTGCAAAAGTAGCTTTTACTTATGCCGGCTCTGTAGACAAAGCTAAAGAATTAGAAGCAGCTTTAAGTTCTGTAACCCAGATTAAAGGATACCAGTCCGATGCATCAGATTATGATGCTGCTCAAAAACTGATTGATGATGTAATGGAGGAGTTCGGAAAAATTGATATTTTAATCAACAATGCAGGGATTACAAAAGATAATCTTCTGCTGAGAATGTCTAAAGAAGACTGGGACGTAATCATGAGAGTAAATCTGGATTCTGTGTTCAACCTTACTAAAGCGGTGATTAAACCGATGATGAAGGCTAAATCAGGATCTATCATCAATATGACTTCGGTTGTTGGAATAAGCGGAAACGCAGGACAATCGAACTACGCAGCTTCTAAAGCTGGGGTTATTGGATTTACAAAGTCTATTGCAGTAGAATTAGGCTCAAGAAACATCAGATGCAACGCTGTCGCTCCAGGATTCATTGAAACTGAAATGACTGCCGTTCTGGATGAAAAAGTAATCCAGGGATGGAAAGATCAGATCCCGGCAAAAAGACTTGGACAAACCGAGGATGTTGCCAATGCATGTGTTTTCTTAGGAAGTGATATGGCTTCTTACATTACAGGACAGACATTGCAGGTAGACGGAGGAATGTTAACTTAATAGATAACAAAAAACGATAAAAAAGCCAGATCTTTACGATCTGGCTTTTGTTTATTTAATCTTTAAAGACTTGGTTTTCCTGCTCCTGTACCCTGATAAAAGTAGTTCTTTTAGAAAGCTCTTTAAGTTTTGATGCTCCTACATACGTACACGTAGAACGCACACCACCGAGAATATCCTTTACGGTTTCTGAAACCGGTCCTTTGTAAGCAGCTTTTACTGTTTTTCCTTCTGATGCACGGTATTCAGCAACACCACCAGAATGTTTATCCATTGCTGTTTTGGAACTCATTCCGTAAAACAGGCGGTATTTTTTTCCGTTTTCTTCAATGATCTCCCCGCCGCTTTCATCATGTCCGGCAAACATTCCGCCAAGCATCACAAAATCAGCACCGCCTCCGAAAGCTTTGGCTACATCTCCCGGAACCTTGCAGCCTCCGTCGGCAATAATATGACCTCCCAGTCCGTGGGCAGCATCAGAGCACTCAATGATTGCAGAAAGTTGTGGATAGCCTACCCCTGTTTTTACACGGGTGGTGCAAACCGAACCGGGGCCAATTCCTACTTTGATGATATCCGCTCCGGCCAGAAGAAGCTCTTCCACCATTTCTCCGGTTACTACATTACCTGCCATAATAATCTTATCCGGAAAATTAGCTCTTGCGCGCTTCACAAACTCCACAAAATGCTCAGAATAGCCATTCGCTACATCAATGCAGAGAAACTCAATTTTCGGGTGCTTTTCGATGATCGTTCTGAGTTTCTCTTCATCAGCCTTTCCGGTTCCTGTACTTAAAGCGATATACTGATGAATGCTATCAGGCTGGCTGTTAAGAAATGCACTCCATTCTTCAGGCGTATAATGTTTGTGCACTGCTGTGATGATTTTATCTTTAGCAAGTTCCAACGCCATTTCAAAAGTACCAACTGTATCCATATTGGCGGCAATCAGCGGAACACCGCTCCATTTTTTTTGAGTGTGTCTGAAGGTGAATTCCCTTTCCAGATCAACTTCCGAACGGGATTTTAAAGTTGAACGTTTGGGACGGAACATGACATCCTTGAACCCCAGTTTTATTTCATATTCTATACGCATCTGGTAATTATTTATCAGAATAAAGGTAGTGAATAATATGAAATGGTTTATTTTTGAACCTATGGATTTTCCTGTAACTTTTGAAATCTTCGGCCGTACGGTTCTTGCACATCCGCTTTTTGAAGCGGTAGGAATGTTCCTTGGGATGCGGTATTATTTTTATCTTAAAAGAAAATCCAGTGAGAAGCTTTCTTTCAATACCTCTGCTGCCGTATTGATAGGAGCCACAGCAGGAGCATTAATCGGTTCCAAACTCATCGGAAATCTGGAAAATCCGTACATTATTTTTGAAAACTTCAGCTTTACAAAATTCTGGTCTAATAATACGATCGTAGGAGGTCTTGCTTTCGGATTGATAGGGGTAGAGCTGGCTAAGAAAATAGTACATCATAAAGAAAGTACGGGAGATCTGATTGTTTTTCCGCTGATGCTGGCCATCATTATCGGAAGAATAGGCTGCTTCCTGACCGGAATTTATGAAGAAACCTATGGAATTCCTACCAGTTCTGTTTTTGGAATGCATCTGGGCGATCAATATCTCAGGCATCCTGTTGCCCTTTATGAAATTGCTTTTTTAATGATACTCTGGATTGTCTTAAAATATATTCAGACCCGGAATAAATTCGCTTCAGGATTTGTTTTTCAGTTATTTATGCTCAGCTATTTTACATTCCGGTTTTTCCTGGATTTTATTAAACCGAGAGCTGAGATCATCGGAAAACTTGGAACGATACAGCTGGTATGTATTTGTGTAATTATTTACTACATTTATACCATTAAAAATACCCAATCTCTCTATTTAAAATATTCAAAATGAAAAATTTAACAATTCTGGAAGCAGGAGGCCTGTTGGGTCTGGTGATTATGATCATCGGTTTGATCATTCTGGGAGCACTTTTGATTTCGCTGGTCATAACGGTTATCGTAAAGATGATCTATGAATCTAAGGATGAGAGAAAATTCAGTAAAAAACAGTTTATACAGACCATGCTGATCTGTCTTCTGATTTGTGGTCTTATCAGTGGATATATTTGTGGATGAGTATTTTAAAATTAAATTATGCCAGTAAGAAATTATACCTATTACGATTATACCATCAGCCTTTGCCCTGATTGCCTTAAAAGGGTAGGAGCCAAGATCATTATAGAGGATGAAGCCGTTTTCATGACGAAAAGATGCCCGGACCATGGGTTTTTCAAAACAAAAATTGCTTCAGATGTGCAATATTATAAAAACATAAGAAATTACAACAAAGCATCAGAAATGCCCGTGCATTTTGGAACGGATGTGGAATATGGATGTCCTTACGACTGCGGGTTGTGTGTAGATCACGAGCAGCACAGCTGTCTTTCTATTGTGGAAGTGACGGATCGGTGTAATCTAACCTGTCCTACGTGCTATGCTATGTCTTCTCCTCATTACGGAAGCCACAGAAGTCTGGAAGAAATTGAGGCCATGTTTGATACCATCGTGAAAAATGAAGGCGAGCCGGACGTGGTCCAGATCAGTGGGGGAGAACCCACCATTCATCCAGAGTTTTTTAAGATTATGGATATTGCCAAATCAAAGCCGATCAAACATCTGATGTTGAATACCAACGGAATAAGAATTGCCAATGATCCCGGATTTGCTGAAAAACTGGCATCTTATGCTCCTGAATTTGAAGTCTATCTCCAGTTTGATTCTTTTAAGCCGGAAGTGCTTGAAGATTTCAGAGGTAAAGACCTTAGCTCAGTCAGAATGAAGGCACTGGAAAAGCTGAATGAGCTTAACCTTTCCACCACCTTGGTGATTGTGCTCCAGAAAGGTAAAAATATTGATGAAATAGGGAAGATCATTGAATTTGCCCTAAAGCAGAAATGTGTAAGAGGAATTACTTTCCAGCCTGTAGAAATTGCAGGAAGAAACAGGGAAGATTCTGCTCATGAGAAGATTACCCTGACGGAAGTAAGACAGGAAATTCTCAACCAGTTTCCGCTTCTTAACGGGGATGATATTATTCCGGTTCCTTGTAATCCGGATGCTTTGGCAATGGGATATATTCTTAAGCTACAGGGAGAAATCATTCCTTTGACAAGATATATCAATCCTGCAGATCTCCTGAACAATGAATCCAGAAATACCATTGTCTACGAACAGGATCAGGGACTTCATATGCAGCTGCTGGATATCTTCAGTACAGGGATTTCTGTAGATAAAGTAAAACCTAAGGTGAACCAGTTACTGTGCTGTCTTCCTGAGGTATGTGCTCCGGATCTGGATTATGATAATCTATTCAGAATCATCATCATGAATTTTATGGATGCCCATGATTTTGATGTAAGAGCGGTAAAAAAATCATGCGTTCATATTGTAGATAAGAACCTGAAGCTGATTCCTTTTGAGACGATGAATCTTTTCTACAGAGATGAAAAGAAAGAATATCTGGAAGAACTCAGAAGGGAAGATAAAGTTTTATTTTAATAGAAAAGGGGCGGAAATTATTCTTTCACGCCCCTTAAATGTATTGTTTACCGGATATTGTCATATTCCGGCTATATAAATCAATTGAAATTCATTACCTCTTCCAATGTTTTCATATACTCATAAGCCGTAAGATCGAACTTCACCGGAACAATGGAGATATATCCGTTGGCTAATGCTGTTTCATCAGCATCTTCAGATTCATCCATATTGTTGAAATAACCAGTAAGCCAGTAGTATTTTTTTCCGTGTGGGTTTACCCTTTCGTCAAAGCTTTCTTCCCATTTGGCGTTAGCCTGTTTACAAACTTTAATTCCTTTGATTTCTTCTGCAGGAAGTTTCGGGATGTTAACGTTCAATACAATACCTTTCGGCATGGGGTTTTCCAGTGTTCTTTTTACAATATTCTGAATAAACTCCTTAGCTTGAGTAAAATCAGCTTCCCAGCTGAAATCCAGCAAAGAAAATCCAATAGCAGGAATTCCTTCCACTCCGGCTTCTACAGCCGCAGACATGGTTCCTGAATAAATCACATTGATTGAAGAATTAGCCCCGTGGTTGATTCCTGAAACGACAATATCCGGTCTTCTTTTCAGGATCTTGTCAAGAGCCATTTTTACACAATCTACAGGCGTTCCGCTGCATGAATAATCAGTCTGCGGCCCGTCAAGGGTTACTTCTTCGTAGCTTAACGTAGAATTGATTGTAATAGCGTGGCCTTTTCCACTTTGAGGAGAGTTAGGTGCAACAACAATAACTTCCCCTATTTCGTTCATAAAATTTATAAGATTTCTGATTCCTGGTGCGGTAATTCCATCATCATTAGTAACCAGAATAAGTGGTCTTTCCATAAAAAAATTGATTTTAACAAATAGTGCAATTTAACTTTCTTTTATTCTGAGAATAAGAAAATTAATTTACCTCAAAAGTAGATAAAAGTTTTCAAAAATAAACGGTGTTCTTACCAAAATTGAATAGAATTGATGTCCTGAATATAAGATAAAGGACAGACATTTTATAAAACAGATTGTTTTTGTAGTAATCTTTTCAGATGATCGATTTTTTAAAATAATATTTTATCGTATTTTGTAAAAATTATAATAAAATATAAACATTTTTAATTATTTCATATTAATAAATGATGTAAATGATAAAAAAATCATTAAAATATATTTTGAATAGTGAATAATTTATTGATGTAGATGGAAAAGATGTATTTTTACATAGTCTTTTATTTCATAATCAAAGAATTGGATGAAGTGGCAGAAAATGAAGACTTAACACAAATTTTAGTTAACAGAAAAATATATATTATGTTTCCCAGAGTTCTATTATTTTTGATTGTTTTAAGTTCCGGCTTCCTGAAAGCGCAGCTTAGCGAAATAAACAACGTCAAGACAAAGTATATCAACTGGCTTACGGATGCTTCGATAACAACTTACTCGGACAATAATGTGAAGGCACTGTATAATAAATATATTCAGCAGGCCAACAGTGTGGAATCTACCATTAATAACAATTATAACTTTGATTCACCAGGAGTAGCTTGGAATATGGTAAACTCTTCTGATGAAAGTGCATTAATAAGCCTGGTAAACAGCAATCTTTTTTACCTCGTAATGGCTTACCATCTGAAAGGACCCATTGTGAATGGTCAACCCTCCAATCCTAAATACCATAGCCCGCAGCTTAAAGAATTAATTCTTAAAGTATTTAAATACATCAAAGACAAAGGGATAAACAGTACAACCAATTTTAAACTTTCTGTGGAACCTGCTATGGAGCGGATAGCAATGGGGAATTCGAGCTTTGGATTGAGAAGTTCTCCTTTAGGAGAATGTGTACTCCTTATGAAAGATGAGTTGGTTCAGGCTGGTGAGTTTTCACATCATATGGGAATTTTGGAGGGGTTTACTTCCTTTATAGATCCCTCCAACCCCAACTATCATTTTACGTATTCTGGATGCAATACTGATGTGATACGTTCAATGATGCACGTCCGCCTATGTTATATCTTGGCGTTGGATGATACTGCTCCGCAAAAACTGGAGAAAATGAATTTCCTGTATCGTTTTATGAATAACTCATTGTCTATTGCAAGCGGATGGGCAGATATGATTAAACCGGACTTTACTGCCTTTCATCATTTAGGTGCCTACCCTAATTCATATGGGGCAAATGGACTTAGTGTTGCCGCTGTATTGAATTACATTCTTAAAAATACAGCGTACGAGTTAAATGCCACTTCAAGAAACAATCTCAAAAATGCACTGATGGCTTATCAGAAATACAGTGCCGATTTTGAGATTCACAGGGGCTGGACTGGCCGTTTTCCCAATACCACAACACCTCTTCTTACTATCAGATCCGCTTTTGCTTTGTTGTATGCTGCAGATCCTGTTGAAAACCTGGAAGCAGGTCAGTTTTTTAAACAGATTTATAACATGCCCGGAGGTGGATTTAATCCTGCGGTTACATCGGGAACGGGAAATACAATGTCTATGGGACAGATTGTTATCAACATTAAAAATAATGTTTCATTGTTGCCAAGTAACTCAATTACAGAAGGACAGTTCAGCTTCCCTTACGGAGGGCTTAGCGTTCACAAATACAATGGTTATCATGTTGCTGTAAAAGGAACCAGTAATCATATTTGGCATTACGAAAACAGTGCTACAGAAAATATTTTCGGAAGATATATTTCCGCCGGAGCAATGGAAATTCTTTCTGCGGGGACTTTTAAAACAAGACTTTCTAATGGTTTAGGAGTAGCAGGGACAAATGGTGCTGTTACAGATAACGGATGGGATTGGAGCCATCTTCCCGGAACAACGGTTGCCAATATACCATTAAGTGCTTTTCCTACGGGAACTCATAGATTATTTAGTGGAAAAAAATTCCTTGCTCATGCTTCGCTGGATAATAATGGAATATTCGCCATGGATTATAAGGATGCCAATTCCGTTACAGGAGCTTCTGCACTTAAAACGGTTTTCTTCTTTAAAGACAAAATGCTGTGTCTGGGCTCTGAGATCAAAGATGCGGGAGGAACATACCCTATTCATACAACCCTATTTCAGACAGGCCTGCCTACTGCCGCTACCCCTACAAATATAAACGGAACTGTTCAAACCGGGCTTAATGTGAATTTTTCACAAAGTACAGGAAATGTATGGGCTACGGATGCTGTAGGCAACGGATTTGCAATTCCTTCAGACGGTTATACAGGTTCGGTAGTAATTAAAAGGAGTACCCAACAGTCCCGTAATCAGGCTAATACTGCGGATACCCAAGGGGATTATACTACGGCCTATATAGACCATGGTACAGCCCCTTCTTCAGGTAAATACCGTTACGGGATCATTATGCAGGGTGGAGCAGCCGGTGCGCAGAATATGGCGAATAATTTTTCCAATTATTTTGAGGTTTTTCAGCAGGATAATAAAGCCCATGTGATGAAATCTGTGGAAGACAACATCTATGGTTATGCTGTTTTTGATGCGTCATCCGTATTCCAAAATGATAAAGTGATTTCTGTAAATAAACCATCGATAATAATGACTCAAACGCTAAATAGCGGAAATAAACTAAAGGTAAGCCTTACGAGTCCACTGGGACTTTTGAGTGATAATGAGAATTATACTTTTAATCAGATATCCGGAACGGCATCCCGTTTTTATCAAATACCACAAGTTGACCCTGTAAAGCTTACTCTGGCTGGTAAATGGCAGCTGGAATCTCCAAACAATAATATAAACATTTCTATTACAGGAAATAATACTGAAGTTACCTTTAATACCATCAACGGAATTACGATTCAGACCACTTTGATTCCTGAAGTTTTTCTGGGAACTCAGGAGATTGGAAATAAGGATGCTGCTTTTTCCATATATCCGAATCCAACAAAAGGAAAAGTCACAATTATCTCCATAAAAAAATCTTATAAAAACCTGAAAGTTTATGATCGTTCAGGAAGAGATATTTCTTCAATAATTGCAGTGGAAAAAAATAAAGATAGAAGTATCCTTGATCTCAGTTCATTAGTATCAGGAACATATACGGTATGTCTTGATAATGACTGTAGGAAGATCATTAGGAATTAAAAGAATAATTAATTCCGGCTGATAAGAATTGTAATCCGGAGACTCTAAAAAAAACAGGCTTTAGCAAAATCTGAAAACAGTATCTGCTGAAGCCTGCTAATTGATTTAATTAAGTGGTTTTACAAAATTTAAATTACTCAAGAGGCTTTCTGCCGGTAATAATATTGTAAAGGATAACAATAATTGCTATAACCAGTAGAATGTGTATCAAATAGCCTGTGCTGATGCCCGGTACTATTCCTAACATTCCTAAAAGCCAAACAACGATACAGATGACCGCAATTAACCATAATAAACTTCTCATGATATTACATTTTAAAGTTATGTAATTAAATACCAGCATATTTTATGCCTTTACGTCATTAAATTCATTTTTGTGGTATCTTTTTATTGAGGTTTCCTTTATAAAAACATTCGGAAAGAAATAAGAGAGTTTCCCTTATTTCCAACCAAAGCTCCTAATAACAGGAGATGATTAAAAGGTGTTTCATTATTTATTTTCTTCTTTTAATAAAAAAAGGGAAAACTATTCGATATTTGTAAATAAGGTATTAAATTTGATCGTTTGTAACAGGACCAAAATTACTGCTACTAATTATAATACTTATTTTTAAAAAAAAAATTAATAAATAAAGACAGTTTATGTGGAAAAATTTCAAACTGAATAAATTTTTACTCCTGATTCCATTAACAAGTCTAATGTTTTGTTTCAACTCGCCAAAGAATGATGACGAAAAGATGCAGACGATTATGGTGAGCGTAAAAAATACACTTTCTTATTTGCATTACAGCCCAAAGCCTATTAATGATGCCTATTCGAAGGACGTTTATAAGCATTATTTCGAACTGGTAGACCCTGCAAAAAGATATTTCCTGCAGTCGGATATGGACGAATTCAGCAAGCACGAAACAAAGCTTGATGATTATATTAACCAGGGAGATCTTACCTTCTATAAGCTTACCATCGACAGGCTATATCAAAGGGTTGATGAGATAGATAAGATTACTCAGGACATCTTCAGCAAACCAATTAATCTTCAGGAAGATGATGCACTTACCCTGGAGCCTAAATTAAAAAAAGTCCCTACTACCAAGCAGGAACAGTATAATGAATGGAAAAAATACATCAAGTATAATATTCTTCAGGAAGTTGAATCAATGAACAGCAAGGAAGAAGCTCAGAAAGAGAAGAAAGATTCCGTTCAGAAATTCAAATTGAAAGATACCATTAAGCTTCAGGTGCTTACCCAGGATCAGAAGATCAAAAAAGCAACAGATGAGGTGAAAGACCTGGTAAAAGATACCTTTACCCGATTCAAAAAGAGAAAGAAAATGGATTGGTTTACGGTGTATATGAACGCTTATACTGAAGTTTTCGATCCGCATACCAATTATTATTCTCCAAAAGATAAAGAAGATTTTGATACCCAGTTTACAGGAAAAGTAATCGGTATCGGTGCCATTATCCAGGAGAAAAAAGGAAATCTTTATCTTGGAGCGTTGACAATCGGAGCTCCGGCATGGAAGTCCAAACAGCTTTCAGAAGGAGATAAGATCCTGAAAGTAAAATCAAAGCCGAAAGATGATGCCGTAAACGTTGTAGGAATGCTTTCTGATGAAGCCGTAAGACTAATCAGAGGAGAAAAAGGAACTCCTGTGACATTAACGGTTCAGAAGAAAGACGGAACCATCAAGGATGTAACAATGATTCGTGAAGAAGTAGCCATTGAAGATACTTTTGCGAGAAGTATTGTTGTGAACTCTCCGAACGGAAAAAAGTACGGATTTATCAATCTTCCAAGCTTCAATGCTGATTTTGAAGATTCTAAAGGAAGAAATGCCTCCGATGATATTAAAAATGAGATCATCAAGCTGAAAGGGCAGAATATTGAAGGAATTGTTCTGGATCTTAGAAACAACGGAGGAGGTTCTCTTACAGAAGTAGGGGATATTATGGGACTGTTTATGGAAGCCGGACCTTATGTTCAGGTGAAAGACGGAAACGGAAAAATTCAGACTTTAAAGAATAAAAATGAAACACCAATCTGGACAGGGCCGCTTGTCATCATGCAGAACGAACTTTCTGCTTCAGCTTCTGAGATCCTTGCCGGAGTAATGCAGGATTATGGAAGAGCGATGATTATCGGTTCTCCGCAGTCTTTCGGAAAAGGTACTGTGCAGACCTTTGTAGACCTGAATAGATTCTTAAATACAGAAGATGATTTCGGATCTTTAAAACTGACGATTCAGAAGTTCTACAGAATATCCGGAGAATCTACCCAGAGAAAAGGAATTGTTTCCGATATCCAGATGAAAGACTTCTTTACCTACGCGGAAGTAGGAGAGCGTTATGATGATTTTGCGCTGGCATGGGATAAAATTCCTACCACCAAATACCAGAAACTGAACTATTTCAATATCCAGGCTCTTGAAAAAGCAAGCGCTGACAGAATGGCTAAAAACAGCAACTATCAATTATTGCTGGAATCAGCCCAATGGAGAGAAAAATTGGATAAAGAAGAAAGCATTACACTGAATATCAATAAATTCAATGACCTGATGAAACAGAGAAAATCTCAGATCGAGAAATTCAAAGCTTTAACAAAATTTGAAAACGGATTGAAATTCATGATGTATCCAAATGAAATTGAAAGGGAGAAAAAAGACGAAGCATTCAAGAAAAAATCTGAAATGTGGATCAAAAACCTTAAAAAAGATCCATACCTGCAGGAAGCAATGAATATCGTTTCCGATATGGGAATGAAATCATAACATAAAAAAAGACCGCCGATCATCGATCGGCGGTCTTTTTTTATTGAATAACAGATTACTTAATTTCTACACATCCCACTCTTCCGCCGGCATTTCCGGTAGGCTGGGTATGGAAGTCATCAGCTGCTGCATGTACAATCAGTCCTTTTCCGATGATGTTTTTAGACTCATCTGTACAGCCAAGGCACCATTTATTGGTCTTAAAGGTTAAAACGGCTTTTCCGCTCTGGTCAGCAGTCAGGTTACCTATATCTCCCATATGAAAATGCTCGGCTCCCCATTTTCCGTGGTCATCTTTGGCAGGATTCCAGTGGCCTCCAGTAGAAGTTCCGTCAGCGGCAGAACAGTCGCCTTTTTCGTGGATATGTACAGCATGAATTCCCGGAGTAAGATTCGTTACCTCAAGTTTCATCACAACTTCATCTCCTTTCTGGGTAAATTTGGCAGTACCGCCTGTTTGTGTTCCGCTCTTAGCGTTTACTGAGTACGTTTTCGTTGTACAGCAAGAAGCTGCCAGAAACGCACATCCCGCTAATAATGCTAATGTTTGTCCTCTCATTTTTTAAATGATTTATAGTGATTTTAATGATAAATGTATAAAAGATTTTCCAAAGCGCTTTATGATTTCAATCGTTTTTTACAATTGTCTCCAATAAAAAAAGGCACATTGCATTTTATAGCAGAATTAAATTTTTTCTTTTTACTTTCTACGAAGAGTAAAATGATGGATATGAAATTAAAAAAACGCAATAAAAGACAACTTAAATTTTCTTTATTCTGATACCTTTACAAATTAGTATTTTTTGAATTGGAAGATTATAAAAAGAGGATTATCAAAACGATCTGGTATATAGAAAATAACCTTGACACAGACCTTTCGTTGGAAAAAATAGCGGAAGTAGCCGCCTATTCGCCGTTTCATTTCCATAGAATATTTAAGCTTATTACAGGTGAAACACTTCAACAGTATATTCTCAGGAAAAAAACTGAAAAAAGCGCATTTTATCTGGCTGTACACAAACACCTCGATATTAAGGAGATCTACCTTGAACTGGGTTTTGCCAATCATTCGGTTTTTAATAAAACGTTTAAAAAATATTACAGGATGTCTCCTTCAGAATTCCGTAAATCTGCTCCTGCATCTTTTCACAAGATTGTACACGTTCCAAGCAAGAATGGACAAATTGATACGGTTTTCAGCCCATACATTTGCAATGTCGAAAACCTATTAAACTGGACAAAAATGAATTTAAAAATTGAAGTTAAAGAGCTGCCGGAAATGAATCTGGCTGCGGTAATGAGCCTCGGGCTGAGTAATGTAGAGCCATCGTATAATGTGTTGCTTGACTGGGCTGTAAAGAAACGGCTATTTCCCGGAGAAAATATCAAAATGATCTCTGTGTATCATGACAGCTTCAAAGTAACACCACCGGAAAAAGTCAGGATTCACGCATGTATGCTTTTAGAAGAAAAGCTGAAAGAACAGGAAGGACAGATTTTTTCTGAAACCATTGAGGCCGGAAAGTTCATTGTAGGAAGCGGGGAGGTTACTCTCAATGATTTTGAACAATGCTGGGTTTCCCTATTTTTATGGATGAATGAACATCATTATTCAATGCAGAAAACATTTCCGTTTGAGATCTATCATTCTAACTTTAAAGAACATCCTGAAGGAAAAATGATCGTGGATTTCTGCATTCCTGTTCATTAATTACCATTCAGTAATAAAAGAATACCTTTCAGTAATAAATTTTTTACAGGAAGGTATTTTTCATCTTATTTTTGATTCAGAAAACAACATTCCATGAAAATACAAGGACATAAAATACTGTTTCTGATAGCTCTGCTCACTTTTATAACGGGATATTCCCAGGTGAAAATTTCAGGAAAAGTAACCTTTAGAAATAAAGGAGTAGGTGAGGTAAATGTCACCTTAAAAAACACATACGATGGAACAACAACCGATGCTGAGGGTAATTTCTCTTTTGAAACCTCAGAAAAAGGGAGTCACATACTAACGTTTACTCATCCAAAGTATGAGGAGACTGAAAAAGCTATTGTTATTGACAATCAGAATGTCTCTTTCAATGCAGAACTTAAAGAGCAGATCAGTGAGATTGATGCTATAGTTGTTTCCGCGGGCTCTATCGAAGCCAGTGATAAAAAAAGGGCAACAGCACTTCTTACTCCTATAGATATCTATACCATAGCGGGAGCGGACGGACAAATCTCTTCTGCATTAAATTATCTTCCGGGAGTTCAGAAAGTCGGAGAAACAGGCGGACTTTTCATCAGAGGAGGAACGGCATCAGAATCCAGGATTTTTATGGATGGAAGCCTTATCAATAATTATTTTTCCAATTCCATACCCGGAATTGCAGGAAGGGATCAGTTCAATACATCACTGTTCAAAGGAAATGTATTTTCAAGCGGCGGATATTCTGCATTATACGGACAGGCGCTTTCAGGGGTTTTGATGCTGGAAAGTGTTGATCTTCCGGATCAGAGTTCATATGATTTCGGGATTTCACCGATATTTCTTAGTGCAGGATTTCAAAAATTAGGGAAGGATCAGCAGCATTCTTATGGCGCTTCTTTCAGTTATTCTCTTCTGAGCCTGATGCAGAAAGTATTCAACTTCAATACAGATTTTATCGATGCTCCAAAAGGATTAGACGGGAATTTTAATTTCAGAATTAAAACAAAATCAGGAGGAATTTTAAAATACTACGGAATGTATACCTCCAACAAAATGGGAGTAAAATCAGAAAGTCTGGAACCCGGATATGATTTTTCACTGGTGAGATTGAAAGGACAGAATACCTATCATAATCTGTCATTCAGACAAAAATTCGGGAAATACCTTCTGAATGTAGGAACTTCTTATTCTTTCAACAGTTCGGATCTTAACTTTTCTACAGAAACAAATGAAGTTGAATCGGGACGGACCACACTTCTGACAGATGGCAACTACATTAATTTTAAAGCAGTTGCTGACCGGAAAATCAACAGGATCAGCGCTGTTAGAGCCGGGTTTGAATTGAATAATACGGATGAAAAACTAAATTTTGAAGCCATCCGAAAGAATTACAAAGACCTTATCTCTTCTGTTTTTGCAGAAACAGATCTTGGATTCAGCAATGCATTATCCGCTAAAATCGGAGTAAGAGCAGAGCATTCCTCTTTTCTGAACAAAAATAATATAGCACCCCGTTTTGCGCTGGCCTATCGCCTTGCAGACCGCTGGACGACCTCTTTAGCTTACGGACTCTTTTATCAGAACCCGGAAAGCAAATATATCAACGGTCCTGCAGATCTGGGTTTTCAGAAATCACAGCATTATGTCTTCCAGCTTCAGAGAGGAACGGAAGGAAGAACCCTGCGCCTTGAAGCCTTTTATAAAAAATATGACCAGCTGATAAAAACATTCAATATCACACAGGGAAATTCACAGAATCAGCAGACCCAATCGGCTTTAAATAATGATGGATACGGCTATGCTAAAGGAATAGAGCTATTTTGGAGAGATAACAATAAAACATTTAAAAACATTGATTACTGGATTACCTATTCGTTTCTGGATTCCAAAAGAGACTTCCTTAATTATCCGGTCAGTTTAAAACCAGGATTTGCTGCAGAACATACATTTTCAGCTGTGGTAAAAAGATTCATACCGGAGTGGAAACTGGGAGCAAATCTGTCTTATACCTATGCCAAAGGACGGCCTTATTATGATATTGTTTCTTCTTTTGGAGATGGAAGAGCTGTTAACTATACAAGGAATGAAGGGCGTCTGAAAGATTATAATGCACTTAACGTGAGCTTTAATTATATTCCCAGCATCGGAAAAAAAGACGCTAAAGCTTTCACAGTCTTTGTATTGAGTATTTCCAATGTTTTGGGAGCGAAAAATGTCTATGGATATAATTTTTCTGTGGACGGGGCAAGAAGTTCGGCCGTCGTTCCGCCAGTGAATACCTTTGTTTTTGTAGGGGCATTTATCAGCTTCGGAGTTGATAAAACACAGGATGCTATTAATAATAATTTATAAAAATAATGGGAATTAAATTGTAATAATACAATGTTTTCTGCGAAATACATATCTTTGATAAAAATATAATTAATCTTAAAAATTGATGTAATGAAAAAATATCTATTAAGTTTTGCTTTTGCTTTTATGAGTTTAACAGCTTTTGCTCAGACCGATTATGAAAAAGTAATGACAGAAAAAATTGCCAAAATAGAAACATGCAGAACTGCCGAAGATTTTCAGGCTTTAGCCAATGACTTTATAAGAATTAATGCCAAAGAAACCAAAGAATGGCTTCCAGGATATTATGCTGCATTTGCTTACATTCAAAAAGGTAGAGTTTTGATGAGAGACGGTAAACTGAAGGAACTTGATAATGCAGCCTTAGAAGCAGAAAAATATCTGGCTGGAGCTACGGGGGTATTAAGAGGAGATAATGCAGAAACCCACCTTCTTAGAAAAATGGCTTATTCATTAAGAATGATGGTTAATCCACAGCAGCGATATAAAACAGCTGGTGCTATTGCTGAAGCTGAAATGAAAGCCGCAGAAAAGCTGGATCCGGAAAACCCTAGAATTGCCCTGATTAAAGCAGAAGATGTATATTTTACTCCAAAACAATACGGAGGAAGCAAAGCTAAAGGGGTAACGATGTTTAAAGAAGCATTGGCAAAGTTTAATGCATATACTCCAAAATCAGCATTAGATCCGAACTGGGGAAAAGCAGAAGCCGAATATTTTATCAGCCAGCCGGTAAAATAAAAAAAGGATGAAAAATTATCTTTAATAAAAGATTCTTTATTCCTGTCTCAAATAAAATTAACCTTCATTCTATGAAGGTTTTTTTATACCATTCAGGAAGGGAAATCTACCCTTCAGTGAGAAATAATTTTTAATATCTTTAATAGGGACTAATTTTGGAGTAATAAAAAACCAACATGAAACGTAAAGATCTAATCATATTATTCTGGGTATCGCTGGGGACAGCCTTGTTCTTCTTTCTGTTTTTTAATTCTGAAAAGACCTTTTACAACTTTTTCATCACACTGCTCATCTCAGGGATGTATTCTTTTGTGATTGGCATTGGAAACGGGGTGATCAGTGATTTTCTGGACAGAAGATTCCCTTGGTCTGAAGCAACCAGAACCAGAGCTGTTTTAAGTATTATTTCTATTATAGTAAGTAATTTTATCCTGGTTTACTTTTGCAATTACATGAACTTTGTCGTGATTCAAAAGGCCGCAACTCCAGAAGTTTTTTTCTCTAATAAATATGGGTTGACGAACTGGTTCATGATCAATATCGCTCTTCTGATCTCTGCTTTTCTACATGCGAAAGGCTTTGCAGATGAGCTGAAGAAAACCTCCAAAAAAGAGGTGGTGGAGCAGAAATTGATTGCCAAGTCGGCCAACGCACAATTTGAAAGTTTAAAGAACCAGCTTGATCCCCATTTTCTTTTCAATTCATTGAATGTTTTGAGTTCTTTAATTGATGAAAACCCACAGCAGGCCCAGAAGTTTACCTCCTCAATGTCAAAGATATACCGTTATGTACTTGAACAAAAAGATAAAGAGCTGGTAACGGTGGAAGACGAGATAGAATTTGCGAAAACCTATT
Source organism: Chryseobacterium vaccae (assembly GCF_009602705.1). Classification (NCBI taxonomy): domain Bacteria; kingdom Pseudomonadati; phylum Bacteroidota; class Flavobacteriia; order Flavobacteriales; family Weeksellaceae; genus Chryseobacterium; species Chryseobacterium vaccae. The sequence continues at coordinate 3,384,713 of NZ_VSWH01000001.1, forward strand.
GTGAACTTTTAAAAACCAGATTTGAAGACAGTGTTGACTTCACTTTTGAAGTCAACAAAGAGGATTACCGGAAGTATGTAGTACCGCTTTCACTACAGCTTTTGCTGGAAAACTGTATCAAACATAATTTTGCCACTTCTTCAAGACCTCTGGCTATTAAAATATTTTCTGATCATGACACCTTGTGTATAGAAAATAACCTCCAGGTAAGAGAACAGATCAAAGAGAGTTCGGGAATTGGACTTGCCAATATCGTTCAGCGATATTCACTGCTTACCAAAAGAAATGTATTTATAGAAAAATCCGGGGATTATTTTAAAGTAAAACTTCCGGTATTGGTTACTAAGCCTAATGTAGTCAGTATTCAGCCGGAAGATAAAGATAAAGCTTATGAAAGAGCCCAAAAACGGGTAAAAGAAATAAAAGGGTTTTATGCCAATCTTATTTCTTACTGTATTGTCATTCCGTTCCTGATTCTTCTAAATCTTTTAACCAATCCGAAACACATCTGGTTCTACTTTCCGATGCTGGGGTGGGGAATAGGGCTTGCCGCCCACGGAATGAGCGTATTTGCGATAGGAAAGAACTGGGAAGACAGGAAAATCAGGGAAATTTTAGAAAAACAAAACCAACAATAAATCTATAATGATTATGGAACATTTAGATACCAGCAGCATCCGCTATAAAGAAGCAGAGAAAAGAGTAAAAAAGTTGAAAGGTTTTTATATGTCTGTATTTGTTTATCTGGCTGTAAACCTCTTCATTCTGTTCGTAAACTATACAGATCTTAATCCAGGTGAAAGTATATGGAGAATACAGTATTTTGTTGTTCCCATTGTCTGGGGGATTTTGATCTTACTTTATGGCCTTACCGTTTTCTTTCCCGGATTTATGCTGGGGCGCAAATGGGAGGAAAAGAAGATCAAAGAATTAATGAAAAAATAGAAATACATAAGGGCTAAAAGGAAAAAAAAATCGCTTTTTAGTCCTTTTACCTTTTCGTGCTTTACCTTCTCAAAAAATAGATCTATATGAATTCGTTACAAATTATATTTTACGTTTCAATGGCCGCATGGTTTCTCAGTGAATTTCTTTACAAGAGAATCCTTAAATCTACAAAAGATGACCAGAAGGATAAAGATAAGTCCAGTCTTAATGTTTTGTGGCTGGCCATTCCTTTTTCTATTGCTGTTTCAATAGCAGTGTCTAATCTCACCAATTTTTCCATTACCGGCAAAAACTGGATTCTATATCTGGGAGAATCATTTATTCTTATCGGAATTATTTTACGGTTTGTGATCATCAGGTCATTAGGAAAGTATTTTACGGTAGATGTTACGATAAAACAGGACCATAAAATCAAAAAAGAAGGATTTTACAAATACCTCAGACATCCTTCTTATGCTTTTTCTCTGCTGACATCGTTAGGTCTTGGGCTGTATCTGGACAACTGGCTGTCATTGATACTGGCTTTTGTTCCTCCGTTCGTTGCTTTTGCCTACAGAATTAAAATTGAGGAACAGGCTCTTATCGAACAGTTTGGGAACGAATATATTGAGTACAGGAAAAAAACAAAGAAACTGATTCCGTTTATCTATTAAAAATCACTTTAGTTCGGGATTATAATTTCAGATTTAAACAGGTTTGTAACAGGGAGCTGGAAGAGGGAAGTTATGAAAATCATCAATAATAAATGATACCCTGTTTTCAATCTCTTTTTTTGTATTTTAATTTGACCTTGAATATTTATAACTAAAAGCTACTTCCATCTCGTCTTTGGTATCTTACATTTACCATTCAGTCACCATAATTTACCGTTCAGTTATATAAAGTTGAATCAGGCTGGTTTTCCGCCTTACCTTTGATTCAACAAAATAACAAATCAATCTTTAAAACAGAAAATTATGGAAACAACATCATTCACTAATGAGACACTTGCTTATGAAAAAGCATCTAAAAGAGTAAAAGAACTGAAAGGATTCTACGGAAATCTTACCTCATACTGCCTGGTTATTCCTTTTTTATTGGCTCTGAATCTTTTAACTGCTCCTAATCACTTATGGTTTTTCTGGCCGGCACTGGGATGGGGAATCGGAATCGCCGCTCATGCAGTCAACGTTTTCGGAATTGGAAAAGACTGGGAGGAAAAGAAGATCAGACAATTAATGGAAGAAGAAAAAAGAAATACCAAAACATTATAAACTCAATTTTAATCTAAAAAAACGTACTGCCATGAACTATAATAATGCCTACACAAGAGTAGAAAAACTAAAGAAATTTTATAAAAACCTTTTATGGTTTACAATCGTAGCCGGAGTGCTTCTTCTTAGAAAATATATGAAGTATGGAACCCTTGATTTTTCAGTAACAGGAGGCTCTCTGCTGCTTACCATTTGGGGAATAGTCCTGACTGTAAAAGCCGTTGACTTATTTATTTTTGATGATCAATGGGAAAGAGGAATCGTGGAAAAACATTTTAAAAACAATAAAAAATCAATTGATTTTTAGATTCTCTCTACTTTTTTCTAATTTTATTCCGGATTTTAACCCCAAACTCAATATCTATGATCAAAACTGTCATTATCGAAGACGAGAAACCTGCTTCAAGGAAATTAGAACGTATGCTGAGTAATTTTCCTGAAATTGAGGTAGTTGCTAAAATTGAATCGGTAGAAGACGGAGTGGCCTGGTTTTCAGAAAATGAACATCCGCAGCTGATCTTTTCAGATATTGTACTGGGTGACGGACTGTCCTTCGATATCTTTGAAAAAGTACCTACCAAAGGTTTTATCATCTATACCACAGCTTTTGACCAATACACTCTGAAAGCATTCAAATTGAACAGTATAGATTATCTTTTAAAACCCATTCTGGATGAAGATCTTACAACAGCAGTAGAAAAGTTTAAATCATTTATTCCATCAGATAATACAACGGGTTCAGAGGATATTAAACAGCTTATCAGAAAAGAAAAGTCTACCCTTTCCAGAGTTCTGGTGAAGATAGGTTATAATCTGAAGATCGTACAGACCGACGAAATAAGCTGTTTTTTCAGTGAAAATAAGATCGTATATCTTCAGACAAAAGAACGTACTTACCCTTCAGATTTTACATTGGATGAGCTTGAGGATGTCCTTGATGAAAAGAAATTTTTCCGGACAAACAGACAGTTTATCATCAATTCAGATCATATTAAAAATATTCACACCTCGCCTTATTATAAAGTAGAACTTGAGTTTCAGCCGCAGGAAGAAATCACGGTCAGCCGTGACCGGGTGAAAGATTTTAAAGACTGGTTGGTAAGCTAAAAAACGAACACATAGTTATCTGTAATCTATCCTGTTAGATTCTGTATCTTCAAGTTGTTTTATAATAGATTGGGGAATCTCATCACTGTCAATCGGAAAACTGACGGAGTCTGAAATAAAAGTCTTTCTGTCAGCTTTCTGAAATATTTCAAAAAGAGCAATAGGCTCTTGATTAAAACTGATACATGTACTTATAAAATGCAACTCATGGAGCTTATAGTCTGGATTTTTGAGCTTTTCCTTGATATCTTTTATCCTTGAGATAAAATGCCGCTGACGGATGAAGGTATTGCTGTTCATGATGATGAATACATAGTCTGAATAGGCGGTAACTTTTCCGAAATATTTGTGATGGTCGCCCCCGCTTCTTTCAATAAAGTATTCTCCGGTAGTTTCAGATTTGTAGATTTCCATTGCAGAACGCCAGATGCGCTCTTCTTTTGCCTGTAAAGGGTTTTCCGGAAGATTCCTGTTATAAGAATACCAACAGCCCATAAGACGGTCTAAAAGGGCTGTATTCTGACTGACATTATTAAGATCGATTTTAAGGTTATTAAAATTAAAAGCCTCCGTATTGGAATTGATGAAGTCAATATAATTTGAATATCCTAAAACCTTGACAATACTGCTCAGTTTAGCTAGGTTCGGCCTGCTTAAATCTGCATTTTCATTGTGTCTGTACTTTTTTAGTTTATTAATGATCAGGTGCTCATACAGATAATTCAGACCAAGAAGATCCGGTGCTTTTTTGATTCCCTTCTCTGTTTGACTGGCGGAGATCAGTTCATTCAGTTCCTCACTGATATAGGCCCATTCGGTCTTGGTGACATCCTCCCAATGATTTTTCTTTAAGAAATGACGACTTAAAAAATTCATTAGCTTTTCCAGATGTAAGATATCTTCTTTTTTCATGAATTTATTTTATAAGACTAATTTAAGATTTTTACAGAACTAAAAAAGACTATTGAAAGACTTTTATATTTCAAAATCAAAAGATATTTGAATAGAAAAATAAAAGTAAAGACAATGGAAACAACAATGCAATTAAAAGACGAATCTCTCTGGAACAGATTACAGGGATTTTCATTAGATGCTTCCGATGCCGATTTCCCTTTTTCTAAAAAGCTGGCTAAAGAAGAAAACTGGACTCTGGACTTCACCAAAAAAGCAATAGAGGAGTATAAGAAATTCATTTATTTGTGCTGTATTCTGCCTCACGGCGCCTCACCCAGTAAGATTGTAGACAAAGTATGGCATATGCATCTGATTTACACCCAAAATTACTGGGAAGAATTTTGCCCTGAAATCCTCAGAAGAAAGCTTCATCATCATCCTTCAAAAGGCGGGCAACAGGAAAAATGCAAACACCAGGACTGGTTTCTGGATACCCTCAGCCAATACAAAACCATCTTTCAGAAAGAAGCTCCTGAAGACATCTGGCAGGAAAAAACACCCGAAAAGAGCAGGAAAAACTGGTTAAGGAAACTCAGGATTCTTCCGTTGTTTATGATCCCATTCTTACTGTCATCCTGCCTAGGAGAAATTCTGAGCACTTTAGGAATGATCTTCTTTTCCCTATTGGGAGTTACTATTTTCGGATCTGTCATTTCATTATTCTCTGGCAGCGATGGAGAAAATCCTAAAGGGAAAGATGATGGAAGTGCCGGAGGTAGTTGTGGAGGAAGCAGCTGCGGTGGAGGTGGAGGATGCGGCGGGGGTTGTGGGGGGTGCGGCGGATGTGGTGGTTAAAAAAATGATAAGCTATGAAAAATATATTCATTCATTTAGTTCCGGTAATTACTGGCCTGATATGGCTTTATACGGAAAATCAGACCCTCAATCCGGTAATGGCAAAAGGTCCGGACTTCCTGAAGTTTTACCTGATCCTGATACTGGGAACCTATCTCGTCACTTTTTTCTTAAAACGATCGGGAGAAACAACTTTGAAAACTTCACTGTATTTTATCTTTTTTATATTGATTCTCGGAATCATCAAACTGGTCAGAGGAATCAGCCTGGGAAAACCGGTTGGCTTTCTGGTAATGATCCTGATCCTGGAATTTATTGTCATAATGGTTGTTATGTCGTATCATGTCAATCATAAGACTAAGGTCTGATTATTCAGAATAAAATAAAAAAGTAACCCGAAACAGATTGCTTCGGGTTATATGATTTAAGATTTCTTCTGATTTTCATGATCCGTTTTAAGACCGTATCTCCTGATCATGGCGGCAGTAATGGCTACCAGCACTGCACACAGAAAAAGCTCTGATTTTTCAGGGTGGTAAATTTCCTGGTAAATATTGTATCCTAATAAAAGAGATACAAGGAATAGCAAAACACTATTGGCTGCAGCATACTGATGGTTTGAAGTCGTTTTCATAATGATATTTTTTATTGTTATTTACTGAGTAAGTATGACAATATAGAATACGTTACAAAAAAAATCAAAAATTTTTCTTTTTATGAAATAACTCCGCTTCCAATCAGCTCTTCCCCAATATACCAGGAAGCAAACTGTCCTTCTGCAATGGCCGACTGCGGCTCATCAAATTCAATATAAAAAGCATCATCAAACTGATAAAGAACAGCTTTCTGCAACGGCTGCCTGTATCTGAATCTGGCCATTACCTCCATAGATTCTCCGTTCTGAAGTTTCATGTCTTCCCGTACCCAATGCAGTTCAGAATTATCAATTTTTAATGCCTTTCTGTACAATCCCGGGAAGCTGTGACCTTCACCTACAAAAAGAATATTGTTTTCCATATCTCTGGAGACGATAAAACAGCTTTCCTTATGCCCGCCTATACCTAGGCCTTTACTTTGTCCGATCGTAAAAAACTGGGCACCCTGATGCTTTCCGATTACTTTTCCGTCAGATTTTTTATAATGGATTTTCTGGGATAAAAATTCAAGCTCTTCCTGTTTTGAGGAAAATTCAGGAGTTTCACCAGCAAAAAGTGGTGAATCTTTGAAAATTTCAACAATTTCCCCTTCTTTTGGAACCAATTGCTGCTGTAGAAACTGGGGCAGACTTACCTTTCCAATGAAACACAAGCCCTGAGAATCTTTTTTATCAGCGGTTACAAGTCCGATTTCCTTTGCAATTTCCCTAACCTGTGGTTTTGTAAGTTCCCCGATAGGAAACAATGCCTTAGAAAGCTGATCCTGGCTCAGCTGACATAGGAAATACGATTGATCTTTATTGTTGTCTTTTCCGGCTAAAAGATGAAAAATTTCCTTCCCGTTTTCGTCAAACGTTGAGTTGACTCTGGCATAATGTCCGGTCGCGACCTTATCAGCACCAAGAGACATTGCTGTTTTCATAAAAACATCAAATTTTACCTCACGGTTGCATAAAACATCAGGATTTGGGGTTCTCCCTTTCTCATATTCAGCAAACATATAATCTACAATACGCTCTTTGTAGAGTTCACTCATATCAATAACCTGGAAAGGAATTCCCAATTTCTGAGCTACCATAAGCGCATCATTACTGTCTTCAATCCAGGGACATTCATCCTCTAAAGTTACCGACGCATCATTCCAGTTCCTCATGAACAAAGCCACGACTTCATGCCCTTGCTGTTGTAACAAATATGCTGTAACACTGGAATCTACACCTCCGGAGAGGCCTACTACTATTTTCATTCTATTTCAATTTTACGGAACTCTTAACGGGAGTCCTTAGTTTGATCCGGCAAAAATACAATTAAAAATATTCGTAAAAAAACCATAATTTTAAACATTGACAAAAACAATAGTATATGAAAAAGTTTATTATTCCTCTGATGCTGATGCTCTCAGTACCTGCGTTTTCACAGATTTCAGTAGGTACCCCGGCTCAGGAAAACAATAAATGGACCTTTGGGGGCGGAATTGGCCTGGGCTTCGGAAGTAACAGCGCTTTTTATTTGCAGGCTTCACCCAGAGTAGGATACCGGCTTACCAATGATCTGGAAGCGGGAGTTATGGGAAGTGTTTCCTGGCAGACTTCGGACTTTTACAGGTCAACAATGTTCGGGGCAGGGCCGTTTGCCAATTACTATTTTGCAAGATCATTCTATGTAGGAGCCAATCTTCAGCACTATTTTATCAATTACAAAGATAAATACTACGACTATAAATTCAATGAAGAAGAAACGGCTTTGTACTTAGGAGGCGGTTATATGCAGAGAATAGGAGGGAATTCTTTCATGCAGATCGGATTGATGTACAATGTTTTATGGAAAGAAAATTCCAGCGTATTTTCAAGCGGCCTGATTCCCAATATTGGTTTTGTAATAGGGATGTAATCTTCAACCTATTGTAAGAGCTATAGAACAAAAAAACACCGGGAGTTTTTCCGGTGCCTGTTGCTATTTCTTAATGATCAGTTTAAAGGTTTTTACGGGGGTTTTATCTGTTTTACTGACAGATAAGAGATAGCTGCCGTTGTCCAGTTTACCGGCAAGCCTGAAATGTTCTTCCCTGTTTTTTGAAGTTGCGGCAGAATAGACAAGTCTTCCGGACATATCGGAAATGTTGATCAGATAGGATTCTTTTTCTAAAACAGATCCTTTTAAACTGAAATTTCCGTTATTGGGGTTGTTGTAAAGAATCAGATCCTTCGATGAGTTGGCTTCAGCAGTAGAAAGGACCGTTGAGCTGAACTTAGCCAGAAAACCTGCTTTTCCGCGGGTTTCAGTAGGCGGATAAATAATATTTTGCTGGTGTCCGTTAGCTGAACTGAATCCATTTGGGTTTTCGGTGTTACCAAAAAGGTAGAATGCATTTGTGTTTTTTGAGAATTTACAGCCAATATCTGTAAGATATTGATATCCGTCATTTTCCATATTATTAAATCCTCCATAATAAGAAGTGAAAAGATGTGATCCTGAAGTGGTAAACATAGAAAAGAAAGCATCATCTCTTGTCGGATTAGGCTTGGTAGGAACAAAAGTTCCGGGTGATGCTATGTTCTGACTTCCCTGCGAAGTTCCTGCGATGAGTATTTTGTCATCTTTTACATCAAGAAAGTTGTAGGAAGATACAAAATCAAGGTCGTCTCCTCCCAGGTAAGTGCTCCATGCCCGTTTTCCGTTTGAATCGAATTTAGTCAGGAAAAGATCAAGCCAGCCTGTAGACTGCTGTTTATAAGCTCCCGAAGTAGCATAATAGGTGCTGAGATTTACGGTAATACCTGCCATATAAATACCGGTAGAAGTTGCTTTTATACCAATAATCTGACCGGATGCTGTCTGAGGAATTCCATAATAAGTCCCCCAGATCCTTTTTCCGGTATTTCCGTCAATTTTAGAAAAAAACTGCTTTGATTTTTCTGATTGAAAAGCTCCTGGAGTTGCAAGAACAGAACTCGTTTCATCAAGATCATCGCTTCCTGCAATATAAAGATCATTGCCATAAGCATTGAGGCAGTAAATGATTTTGGAAGGCGTGTAAGTTGCCCATATTTTCTGTCCTTGGGGATTAAGCTTTACGAGATAAGAATTGGCTAGTGATGTGCCGTTTATATCAGGTACAATGGTGAAGGCAGGCTGAAATGTTCCGGGATCTCCAAGGTTCTGCCAGATCGTTGTACCAGTAATATATATATTTCCCTGTTCATCGTCTGTCAGAGTATATGAGCTTCCGCCGGGGATATAGGTTTTCCACAAAAGCTGGTTGTTTTCATCATATTTTGAAAGAATGGTATCACCATCTGTTACCGATTCGGGAAGCCAGACTCCGGAAGGCAGTGGTGGTGAGTTTGATTCTGCTCTCTCAATATAATAGATATTTCCTGATTGGTCTCTGAAGCGGACATATTTTCCAGTGAAGGGATATTCTGAAAGAAGCATATTTCCGGATGAAGAGAGCTTTGCGTAAAATTCATTGGTATAAGGCGGTGTTGCTGAAGGAGTAAAAAGATGACCTCCGGGAGTAACAAACTGGTTGTAATAAAGGGTAGGCTGCACAGGATTATTTGCATCATGGCCCGAAATCCCATCTGCTGTAATAGAATGAGTGCCAGGGTCTTCATAAATAGATGAAATTTCAGTATTGAACCCCCCAAAATAAGTAGCCCAATCCCTTTGATAAGGAAAGTTTTGTGAGTATAAAAGAGAAGGGAATAATATGAGAAACAGATGTTTTGATTTCATAATTTATTTGATATTTCGTGGTTTTTAGTTAGTTATTCACAAAAATAGGAAAACAAAAACGAATAATATTCATGAATTGGTATTTAAGCGAAAAAATAAAACAAAAAAGCATCGGAAAAATCCGATGCTTTTCATTATGATTAAATTATCTACTTTTAAGATTGAGAAGATTTTTCAGCCGTTTTTTTAGGCTTTGAGGCCTTTCCGGTCAATCCGTCTTTCGCTTCATTCAGATCAAGAATTACTGTTTCTCCTTCATTAAGCTGTTTGTTGACAAGCATTTCAGCCAATAGGTCTTCAATGTATTTCTGGATGGCACGTTTCAGTGGTCTTGCACCAAAATCTTTATCCCATCCTTTTTCAGAGATGAAATCTTTAGCTTCATCAGTAAGTTCTACTTTGTAACCTAGTTTTTCCAGTCTTCCGTAAAGCTTGTTCAGCTCAATATCAATAATTTTCTTGATATCATCCTGTACAAGAGAGTTGAAGATCACAATATCATCAATTCTGTTCAGGAATTCCGGAGCAAATGCTTTTTTAAGGGCATTTTCAATTGTGCTTCTCGCTCTTGAATCTGAAGTAGTCTTTTTAGCCGAAGTACCAAATCCTACACCATCTCCGAAATCTTTAAGATCTCTTGTTCCGATATTGGAAGTAAGGATAATGATGGTGTTTCTGAAATCAATCTTTCTTCCTAAGCTGTCAGTCACGTGGCCTTCATCCAGAATCTGTAAAAGAATATTGAATACATCAGGGTGAGCTTTCTCAATCTCATCCAAAAGAACCACAGCATAAGGTTTTCTTCTTACAGCTTCTGTTAGCTGACCTCCTTCTTCATATCCTACGTATCCCGGAGGCGCTCCTACTAATCTTGAAACCGCGAATTTTTCCATGTATTCACTCATGTCAATTCGGATCAGAGATTCATCAGATTCGAATAATTCTCTTGCCATTACTTTAGCCAGCTCGGTTTTACCAACCCCGGTTGTACCAAGGAAAATAAATGTTCCGATAGGGCGGTTAGGATCTTTCAGACCAGCTCTGTTTCTTTGAATGGCCTTAACCACTTTCTTCACAGCATCTTCCTGTCCGATCACTTTTCCGTTAAGCTTTTCATCCATCTGAGCGAGTTTATCAAGCTCATTTTTGCCCACTTTCGTTACGGGAACTCCACTCATCATAGAAACCACTTCCGCTACATTTTCTTCTGTTACGGTTTCTTTTTTCTCTTTTACATCTTTGTCCCACTTATCCTGGGCAGCATTCAGTTCCATCTGAAGACGTTCTTCTTCATCTTTCAGTTTTCTTGCTTCAAGATAATCCTGAGCTTTTACTGCTTTTTGCTTCAGTTCTTTGATATCTTCGATCTTTTTCTCAAAATCAATGATTTCAGTCGGAACTTTCATATTTTTAATATATACTCTGGAACCGGCTTCATCCATTGCGTCAATCGCTTTGTCCGGTAAGAAACGGTCCGTAATATATCTTGACGTAAGATTAACACACGCTGCAATGGCTTCAGGAGTATAAATTACATTGTGATGCTCTTCATACTTATCTTTAATCTGGTTCAGGATCTGAATCGTTTCATCAATAGAAGTAGGCTCCACCATTACTTTCTGGAATCTTCTTTCCAAAGCACCATCTTTCTCTATATACTGACGGTATTCATCCAGAGTAGTCGCTCCGATGCATTGAATTTCACCCCTTGCCAAAGCAGGTTTGAACATATTCGAAGCATCTAAACTTCCTGTGGAACTTCCTGCTCCTACAATGGTGTGAAGCTCATCAATAAACAGGATCACATCACGGTTCTTTTCCAGTTCCGTCATGATAGCCTTCATTCTTTCTTCAAACTGACCACGATATTTTGTTCCTGCCACCAAACTGGCCAGGTCTAAAGTAATCACACGTTTTCCGTAAAGAACTCTTGATACTTTTTTCTGTTGAATTCTTAAAGCCAACCCTTCTGCAATTGCAGATTTACCAACTCCCGGCTCCCCGATAAGAAGCGGATTGTTTTTCTTTCTACGGGATAAGATTTGAGAAACACGCTCAATTTCCTTTTCACGTCCGATTACAGGGTCTAATTTTCCGTCTCTTGCCAAAGAAGTTAAGTCACGGCCAAAGTTATCCAGTGTAGGCGTTTTACTTTTAGCTGAACCTAAGTTTCCTGTAGGCTTTCTCATCTGCTCAAATTCCTCTCTTTCATCATCATCGTCATAAGCACTCATTTGTGGTGCTTGCCCGGAATTTTTAAGCATCGTCTGATATTCTCTTGAAACTCCTTCATAATCAATGTCGTAAGCTCCTAAAATGTTGGAGGTAGGGTCCTCATATTTATAAAGAATGCCTAAGAGCAGATGAACGGTATTAATTTCATTGCTTTTATATTGTCTGCATTCCAGCTCTGCACGTTTAATGGCATGATCTGCCATCTTAGTGAAAGAAATATTGGTAACCTCCTCAGAAATAGGATTTAAACTTGCTGTATTTAGAGTTTCAATTTTTCTTCTGATTTGTGTTAAATCCGCATTAAGGTTTTGAAGGATTTCTTTTGCAGAGTTTTCCGTCTTTATAATACCTAAAAGTAGGTGTTCTGTATTAAGAAATTCACTTTTCAGCCTTTTAGCTTCGCTCTTGCTTTGTTTGAACACCTGGCTCAAACCTTGTGAAAACTTATAATCCATAATATATCTCATTAGAATAAAGGCTGCGGTGCCATTTATTCATTATCTAAATTACAAATATTTTACCAAAAAACAATTAATGACTTTATGGCAGAAAAAATTTTATTATCTTATTGAAAATGATTAAGTTTGTGATCCTTAAAATTTCCCCATGGATTCCAATATCACAACCTATATCGGTTATTCTGCTTCAGTTTTTATCGTACTGAGTTTCATTCTGAAAGATGTAAGAAAAATTAGGGTGGTCAATATGATCGGCTGTATCTGCTTTGTTATTTATGGTATCTATAACGGATGGCTTTGGCCGGTTATTATTCCGAACGGATTGATCTGCTTTATACAGATCTACCATCTGATGATCGGAAATAAAAAATAATGAAGAAAAAAATAATCACTTCTGCATTCAGTAATTTATATACAGACCAGCGTATAGAAAAGGTTTGCAGAACTTTATATGAGAACGGATATCAGCTCGAACTGATAGGAAATGACTGGAACGGGGCTGAAAAAATGGAACGTCCTTACCCGTTTTCCAGAATACATTTAGTTTCCAGCAGCTTAAAAACGGCTTATTTTGAATTCAACTGGAAATTGTACCGTGAATTAAAAAAGAAAGCAGATCACAATACGATTCTTCATGCCAACGATGTGGATGCATTGCTGCCGAATTATCTTCTTTCTAAAAAGCTGAATATTCCCCTGATATTTGACAGTCATGAAATTTTTTCAGAAATGCCTGCCATTCAGGGCAAAATGTCACAAAAATTATGGAGGTACCTGGAGAAAAGCATCATTCCGAAGCTTGATATGATGATAACGGCAAGCGAAAGCTATGCCAGGTGGTTTCAAAATAGATACGGAGTAAACCCTGTTGTCATCCAGAATGCTCCGAGAAAAATAGACTTCACAGAAAAAATCCCGGAAAACTCTCCTAAAATATTTTTGTATCAGGGAGTAATCAACCCTTTTCGCGGAATTGATAAAGCCATTCTGGCCATGCATCATCTGGAAGGAGTTGTTTTAAAGATTGCGGGTGACGGACCTCAGAAAAAAGAATATGAACAGCTTGTCATCAGGGAAAAGCTTCAGAATAAAGTTCAGTTTTTAGGAAAGCTGAACCCGGATGATTTGAGAAAGATTACTATAACGGCAGATGTAGGAATGAGTATTGAAGAGAATGGGGGAGACAGCTATCTGTATTCACTGCCTAATAAGGTGATGGATTATATTCAAAGCCGGGTTCCTGTAATTTTGACCAGTTTTCCTGAAATGAAAAATATTAGAAACCTGTTTGATGTAGGTGAGATTATTAAGGATCACCAGCCTGAAAATATTGCCACAGCAATAAAGATTGTTTTAAATAAAGGACGGATATCTTATCAGAAAGAGCTTGAAAAGGCTTCAGATGCTCTGTGCTGGGAAAATGAGGAAGTAAAACTGCTGCAGGTATTTGAAAAAGCATCCCGGTCTTAGGGAGTCTGCAGATTTTAATCAGCATAATATTTCAAATAAAAGCTTAAGAAAAACTTAAAATTTCTAAATTTAGTATCTTTGCATTAAGAAATTTGTGAAAAATGACCATTAGAGAAAAACAGCAGGAAATTATCGGAGAATTTGAGTTTCTTGAAGATTGGGAGCAAAAATATGAGTATATCATAGATCTTGGAAAAGAATTGAAGGGGCTACCGGAAGACAAAAAAACTGAAGAAAATCTGATTAAAGGATGCCAAAGTAAGGTATGGATTGATGCTGAATTCAAAGATGGAAAGCTTTTTTTCAATGCAGATTCTGACGGAATTCTGCCAAAAGGTATTGTTTCTCTTTTGGTAAGCATTTACAGTGGTCATTCTACACAGGAAATTCTGGATTCTGATTTTGAATTTATTTCTGAGATCGGATTGCAGGAGTTTCTTTCACCTTCCAGAGCGAATGGGCTGATGGCCATGACGAAACAGATCAAATTTTATGCAGTAGCGTATCAGCTAAAGTCTTAGTCGTGACCAGAATTTTAGCATATCGTTTTTCGGCTTTTGGCGATGTTGCCATGACAGCTCCTGTTTTCAGAGAATTTCTGGAACAGAACCCCGATGTGGAGATCATTATGGTTTCCAGAAAGAATTTTGAAAGCTTATTTACAGGAATTCCAAATGTGACTTTCAAAGGAATTAATCTGGATGATTATAAAGGTCTTTTGGGTTTAAGAAAGCTTGCCCATGAGTTAATCAAAGAATTCAATCCTGATTTCATCGCTAACCTTCACGATGTCATCAGAACGAAGATCCTTGACAGGATTTACAGAAGGCGAGGGCTCAAAGTTTTTAAAATAGATAAGGGAAAAGAAGAAAAAGAAGAGCTTACCGATGTCTGGAATCTGAATAAAGTACAATTGAAAAGGACAGTTGAGCGTTATGCCGATGTTTTCCGTAATATGGGCTTTACTGTACAGCTTTCCAATCAGCTGAGGCCAGCGCCAGGTCCGAAATCGGGAATAGGTTTTGCTCCTTTTGCCCAACATAAAGGAAAAATGCTTCCTTTGGAAAAATCATATGAACTGGCAAAAATATTGGCTCAAAAACACACCATATACTTTTTTGGCGGAGGGAAAAGAGAAACAGAAACCCTTGAAAAGTGGGAAAGGGAAATTCCAAATACTAAAAGCCTTTCAGGAAAATTAAGCCTTAAAGAAGAACTGAATAAGATTTCAGAACTGGAGCTGATGATTTCTATGGATTCTGCTAACATGCATTTGGCCAGCTTAATGGGAACCCGATGTGTTTCTGTATGGGGTGCAACACATCCTTATGCAGGATTTCTGGGCTTTGGGCAGCGTGAAGAAGATGTGGTGCAGGTTAAAGATCTTACCTGCAGGCCTTGTTCTGTTTTTGGTGATAAAGAATGTTACCGCGGAGACTGGGCATGTCTTGAAGAACTTGATGTTCAGAAGATTGTTGAAAAAATCCAGCTGTAATGATGCTTTCAGTATGTATTCCTGTATATAATTTTGATGTTCACCAACTTGTTTCTGATTTGAATAATGAGATCAGAATAAATGACATTGATGCCGAAATTATCCTGATTGACGATGCTTCTGATATTCATTACCGGGAAATTAATCAAAATCTTCAAAATGAGGTGGAAAATTTTATTTTCCTTGAAGAAAATATAGGAAGATCCAGGATCCGGAATCTTTTTTATCAATATACAGCAGGAGAGTATCTATTGTTTCTGGACTGCGATGGCAAGATTACAGATAAAAACTTCTTAAAGAATTATATAAGCTTTATACACGGGAATCCGGATACTGTTGTTATCTATGGTGGAAGAAATGCTCCAAAAACCGCCTCAGACCCTGAACACTATCTAAGATGGAAGTTTGCGGTAGAAAGAGAGAACCTGCCGGTTGATCTGCGCCGGAATAAACCTTATTTAAGCTTTCAGACGAATAATTTTGTCATTAAAAGAGAGATCTTTAAAAAAGTGAATTTCAATCCTGATTTTCAAAAATACGGGTATGAAGATCTTCTTTTTGCCATGGAATTAAAATCCGAAAAAGTAAAGATCAGCCATATTGATAATGCCATACTCAATAATGATCTGGAAAGCAATAGTGTATATCTTGGAAAAGTAGATGAATCTGTAGAAAGCCTGGCTAAAATGCTCAAGGATGACAGTCTAAGGTCCAAATTGGCAGAGGTTAAACTGGTCAGATTGTATTATCAGCTTTATAAAACCCCGTTTGCTTTTTTTATCAGAATCTTTTTAGGAAATAAAGGATTGAAGATGGTAAAGAAAATTCTTTTAAAAGGAAATGTCAGTCTCAGATATCTTGATGTTTATAAGCTTGGGTTGCTTTTTAAGAAGATGAAGGGATAGAAAATCTCTTCAAAACTGAAGAGACTTGGATCCGTTTTGGGGGATTAAAGATAAGGGGTATTTCCCCATTCAAACATAGGTGGGGTGTTCTCTTGGGGCAATCACGTAAGAATAAACTCTCTGAAATTTATTTTTTATAAAGTTTTTTCCAGAGAGTTAGGAATAAGTTTAGGTGTTGAATGAGGAAATGTATAAGGTATGAAAAAGAAAAACCATTCTTGAATTACAGCAAAGAATGGTTCTGTTTAGAAATATTAAGGTTAGCTTTCTTCTATAGGAAAAACTTGTCTCACAAACTTAAGAAGCTCTTCAATGGCTTTAAATTCTTTCTCAACAGGAATTTGCCCAGTGAAATAATTAACATTCATTTTATCACCATTTTTCTCTATTCTAAATATTGAATCCAGCTTAAAATTTCCATTTTCTGGAATGCCAACTGTTAATGAATTAATAAGATTATGATACTGAGTGGCATAACCTAATTCTTCTAGTTTTTCTGAAATCTCTTTATAGTCCATAATTAATTTATTTCACTTTATATTTATTTGCCCCTGCTTTTACCCAAGAATAGACAAAATCATCTAGATTTACAATAACTTCTACACCATTTCCTTTACCTATTCCTTCAATAGGCCATGGATCTCTAATGTAAACTTTACTATCAATAATTTTATCTACAATAACAGCGTGCTTTTGACCATTTAATGGATGAATAGATGCTAGCCAGCTTCCTTCTTTAGAAATGTTTTTTAAAATATCAGGCATTACTTCCTCTGTATTTTTAAAATAAGAAAGAGCTTCAATATTCTTACCTTTGAAAACATCCTCTAAAGCTAAAACCATTCCTAAATCTATTGTTCCAAATTCTTCCGTAGTACCTGCTAGTTTTCTTATTGCTGCTTCTGTCATTTCTATTCCATGATCTTTAGCTAATTGTCTGATACATGCAGCAGCGCAAGACATACTATGCTCCTGAGCAATCATGCTTCTGGAAAGAACTTCAAGATATTTTAAAATTCCTCCTGTACCTGTTCCTATTCTAGGTTTCAGAATCTTATTCCAGAAAGCATTTACCTCTTTAAAATCTCCTTTGAATATAGGTTTTTCTTTCCACTTGAAAAGATAACCATCCGCTTTAGACAAAATTTCAATACCCAGTTTCTTAAAGCCAATTCTGGTGCTAGCAAGAATATTGTAAATGCTTTGAACTTTCCTACCTCTCAATACAACTTCTTCAATTTCTTCTGCTGTCATGGCTAAGTCCTCAGCTTTAGCTCCATTCTTAGCTCCCTGTAATAGTTCCTCAATAAACTTGAAAAACCCCTAAGCACTAGGACAGGCTGCAAAGAATTATTTACACCCTGAAAACACCCTGATACATATAAAAATTAGTATCGTGAGAATTATGTTCATACTCTAGGGAATGGCATCTCAATTTTGAAAAATCAATACTCAGAAAATAAAAGCCAAGCAGTTTTCTTAAAAATTGCCCGGCTCTTTATCTTTTTATGCTTAGAAAATCTTTACTTCTCTATATTTCACGAATATGCCTAATCATTTACTTAATTTACAGACATACTCTCAGTATCGAAATACTTTTTACTCGTTATCTTCAATTTTTTCCAATGATTGTGGTCCTAATATATAAGAAATCTTCTTAGATATTTTATCTATCAGTACAAAATATGATTTTGTACTATATTGATTGTTTTTGTCAGCGACTGCGTCATAGCTTAGAAAATAATAATCTTTAGGTTTTTCATTAGAAATTACATGATTTTCTCTAATCCCCACATATTCAATGCTATTTTTAACGAATTCTGTACTAGAATCTAAAAGGTAGTTTTCAACTTTTTCTATAAGTGCTTGTTCTTTCATTTTTAATATTTTTTAATTTGGAAAAGGTATGTTATTTTCTTTTAATAAAATTTGTAATTTGAACTTTAATGTGTCATAATACTGGAAAGCATGCCCCAAAGGAGGTGTGCTTAACTCTTCTGGAGTGAATTTATGTTTTTTTGAATACTGTACCAATCTTTCATAAACATATTTTTCTCTCATATATTCGTGTATTCTATTTTCAATAGTCCAAGGCGTTTTGCTGACATGTGCGTTTTTAGTATATACTTTAAATCCAATTTTATACATTTCTTCTGCATGAAAAGATTCATGGATTATAAAATATTCAGTTACATCATCAACATATTTTACAGTATTAGTATTAGGATCAAAAGCAGCTAACACAGTAGGATTATCAAAGCTTTCAACTCTTTCAAGCTTAGTTCCGAATTTCTTTTTTAAAATTTTAGCCCAATCTTCTATTTCCACCTCAGATAAAATTTTACCTCCATACCGACCAATTCCTTCAATATGACTATTTTCAAAAATTTCATCAAGGCTCTTACCTTTTTTCAATCCAGAAAATAGTTCCTCCATCCATTTTATAAAAGATTTGAATCCTTTTGCACATGCTTTTCCAAAGCTAACAACAAATCGCGCAAGAAATGTTAATAAATCTGTAATTCCTAATGTTACAGCAGACATTGCTTCCCTTGTAATTACTTTTAACAAACTTGCTGCTTTTTGTACGTAAGTAGTTCCTTTTATGATGTTACCCGCACCTTCGGTGAAAATCAGAAGTAAAATATTAATGATGAACTCAAAAGCGATAACTCCTGAATAATATGCAACTGTATAACGAGAGGTATTGTCCCAATATTTTTTTAGCATGCTAAACATCCTTTCAAAATCAGACTTGGAGATTCCTCCACTTGAACTGAACAGGTCTTTTACACCTTTAAAAAATACAGGAGCATTTGCAAGAATCCAATCTAATACATCTTCTGCCTTCTCTAGTAAATCTCTTCTCTCTTTATACTGTTCATAAGATAAAGCCATTGTTGGTTGGAAAAGAGCCTGTAGGATATATAAAATACACTGTAAAAGACCAACAAGACCACTGTTGATACCACAGTAAAAAGCATTAGCAAGTTTCAAAACTTCTACACTTATCTTGGCTAGTTCTACCAATTCATCCTTAACCTCAGAAAGGAAGTTTTTAATAGTATTAATGACACTACTAATCTTCTCTACAAGTCCTTTAAAAGCATCAGGAAGATGTTCTATAGAAGCATCTTTAACCTTACTCGCTGCCTGTTTCACTAGCTCCCAAACCTGAGTAAAAGCAACTTCTGCTCCCTGAACAAAAGGATTATTTCCAAGATTTTCAAAGAATTCTGATGCCTTATTCATATTGATAGGTATAGGAGTTACAGCTCCACCAATTATAATAGGTACAAGAGGGGAATAGTTCTTAGCTTCTGGATTGTAGTTTTTCTCTGTAGGCTTTAAACTTTCTAATTGTTCTGCACACCACCCAAAAGCATCAGCAGGGATGGAGGTAATATTACCTATGATTTCTTCAAATCTCCTCTCCCCAGTGTAGTATTGATATTCTCTCATCAATGCATCACGAACAAGAGTGGCATTAATCCTGTCTCCCTCATAAGTATATGCTAACTGTGCTAAGTATGCAGCCTCATCTTCCATAGAGGTAATATCCTTGAAAAATTTTCCACCAATAGAAGAAGGTAATGGTTCAGGAAATCTCTTAAATAGAGTTACAAAATAATCTCCCATCTTAGCAATATAAAAGCCTCCTGCAAAGTTGGATTTCTTAGAATCAGGCTTCTCATAAAAGAGGAAAAGACTTTGAGGCTCTCTTTTGTTAGCATTATAGCTTCCTAATACTTGAGAACCATTCTCACAAGGCAGCACTTCTGCTCTGTATTCATATCCTTTCTTTCCATTTTCGTTTACACCAGTTGAAGGAAATACAGATACAGGATTATCTGTAAGATAAGAATACCCTAAAGGAGTATTTCTGTAGTCATGAAATGGGCTTCTGTAATCAGGAGAATCATCTTTGTTGATAATTGTATTTGCAAAAGCATTGTTTCCTGTAAATCCTTGATTTACTTCTTCAAAAGAGAGTATTTTGAATTGAGATAAATCACCAAATTCGTCATCAAATTCTTCCATAAGCTGTGTTTTAGTAATTAATATTTTATTTGATGTTTCTAAAAGCAAAGCTAATATTCACTCACGCCAAAACTTGACGTGTTATATTTTGTTGTGTAATCTATAATGAAAATCTTGAAAAGTCTGATTTTATGACTAGTTGGAAGAAGTTTAATCAAGTTGTAAAAACAGGTAACTTTTATGATATTTCAGATAAGAATAATCCTGATGATGTGAACCAAGTTCATTTCTCCACTTTTAACTATTTTGGTTACTTTAATAGAATAAATCTATTTAATTCTGATGAAGATAAAGATTTGTTTAGTTTTATGTTTAGTAAAGAATTACTAACTAATTGTCTAGTGGTGTTTTACAAGGAGGTTGAAGAAATGGTTAAAATTATAGTAGATTATTTAGGAACAGACAGTAATGATAGAGGGTACTTTAATGAATCTGAGATTGATGAAAATAATCATTGGTGTGGAAGAATATGGGATTTTGGTGATTTTCAATACAGATTGGTTAAAGATAAAGTATATTTTCAGTTTTATTATGATTTTAAAATAGATAACCCATTTCAAATTAATGATGTGGGTTAAAAAACTAACTCAAAAATTCTCACGTATTAGAAAAACAAAAAAAATCTCCCTTGTAAAAGAGAGATTTTTGTGGGTCCTGAGGGATTCGAACCCCCGACCCTCTGGGTGTAAACCAGATGCTCTGAACCAACTGAGCTAAGAACCCGAATTTTTTTGAAAGGTTTCGTTTCCTTTTCTGTGGGTCCTGAGGGATTCGAACCCCCGACCCTCTGGGTGTAAACCAGATGCTCTGAACCAACTGAGCTAAGAACCCTCTTATCTTTGTTTCCTCGATTAGAGTGGTGCAAATATACGACTTATTCGGATAATTGCAAATTTTTTTCTAAAAATTCTCCAACAACAAAGTTGCTTCCGCCGATAAAAATCATTTCTTCCTTTGTACATCGTTCTTTTGCAGCGAGATACGCGTCCTGTACAGAATCAAAAATTTTATAAAAAATTTTCGCCTCCTGAAGCAGATTTTCATAATCTTTGGGATGTCTTCCCCTGTTGATGGACGGTTTGGCAAAATAAAACTCAGAATTTTCCGGAAGAAGAGTCATCACTTCATCTATTTTTTTATCATTTACAAACCCCAAAATGACATGCTTATGCTTGTTAATAGTATTGAGCTGAGAAAAAACATACTCTAATCCAGCCTGATTGTGTCCCGTATCGCAAATAGTAAGCGGATTTTTGGAAAACTCATACCATCGGCCAATAAATCCTGTATTTCTATGAACATTTAACAGACCCCATTCAATACTTTCATCGGAAATAGGGATGTTTAGTTTCTTCAATTCTGAGACGAGAGCAAGTACAACACGGATGTTTTTTTGCTGATAGTTTCCCTGAAGATCAGATTTGAGATCAGTTTGTATAGGGGTAGCATCAATAAATGGAGCTTTTTCCTCAATGGCTTTATTTTGAAGTATATTCTTTACTGTTTCATTTTCGTCACCAGAAATTACAGGAATACTGCTTTTGATAATACCAGCCTTTTCTGCTGCAATTTTTTCGATAGTGTTTCCGAGAATATCCTGATGATCCAGCTGAACGTTGGTAATGGCAGAAACCAATGGTTTTATAATGTTCGTAGAGTCCAGTCTTCCTCCCAATCCTACTTCAATAATGGCAAAATCTACCTGTTTCTGATAAAAATATTCAAAAGCCATGATGGTGGTAAACTCAAAAAATGAGGGACGGATATCTTCCGGGAGCTTTTTAAGCTTTTGGATAAATTCATAAACAAATTCTTTATCACAGTTGGTTCCGTTCACTTTAATGCGTTCTGTGAAGTCAATAAGATGAGGAGAATTGTATAATCCCACCTTATATCCGGCTTCCTGAAGCACAGAGGCGAGCATGTTGCTTGAAGATCCTTTTCCGTTGGTTCCTCCAATGTGGATGCATTGTATTTTATCCTGAGGGTTTCCGAAGAAGGCACAGAGCCTGCTGATATTGTCCAGACCGGGCTTGTATGCCTTTTGGCCGTCAATCTGATAATTGGGAGCCTGTACAAAAAGCCAGTCTACCGCTTCCTGGTATTGTTCATATGTCATGATGCAAAATTCTCAAAAGTTTTAATAACATGAAACAATAATTTTTTTAAACTGTAACTTTTTTATATTTGGTACGTCTAATATGGAAAATTCTTAATATGAAAAAAGTTTGGATTATCGTTTTTGGATTAAGCTGTCTGGGGCTGAGTGCTCAGAAGAAATGGTCCTTAAAAGAATGTGTAGACTATGCTGTAGAGCATAATCTTCAGGTTATCCAAAATCAGTATAACAAACAATCACAGGATGCCAGCCTTAAAATCGCAAAAAATGGATATCTGCCTACTTTATCAGCTAATATGTCGAACGGAGTAAGTTTCGGGCAGGCATCGTTAGGTGCCGGAAGTTTCAGAAACGACAGATTCAATAACAGTGTGGGAATTGGGGCGGATATATTGGTCTATAATAACGGAAGACTGGAAAAAAGCGTCAGAAAAGCCCAGTTTGATGTAGAGGCCAGCCAATATGATATTGAGACGATTAAAAATGATATATCTCTTCAGATTGCTCAACAATATCTGACAGCTCTTTTGAACAGGGAGATTGTTAAGATTTCTCAAAGCGCATTAGAAAATGCTCAAAAGCAATATGACAGAGCCAAAATAACCACCGAAGTCGGAACCACTGCCCAAACTGTTTTAGCAGAAGCCGAAGCTGCATTGGCCAGAGAAAAACAGAACGTTAAGAAAGCTGAAATTGATGTCGGAAGAGCATTATTTGCTATTGCCCAGCTTTTGCAGCTACCTGACTATAAAGATTTTGATGTGGAAAACGTAAATGTTCCTGAAACGTTGGATTCACAGCTGATAACAGCAGATGAGGTTCTTACTACGGCTTATGAAATACAGCCACAGATTAAAGCCGCAGAAAGTAGGATAAGATCTGCCGAGGCTCAGACAGAAGTTAGTAAAACGGCTTTCTGGCCTAC
Source organism: Chryseobacterium vaccae (assembly GCF_009602705.1). Classification (NCBI taxonomy): domain Bacteria; kingdom Pseudomonadati; phylum Bacteroidota; class Flavobacteriia; order Flavobacteriales; family Weeksellaceae; genus Chryseobacterium; species Chryseobacterium vaccae. The sequence continues at coordinate 3,407,812 of NZ_VSWH01000001.1, forward strand.
ACTGACAGCCAGTGCCGGACTTAGCACTTTCTATAATTATCAAATATCAAAAGGTCAGGAAGGTGTTGTTCAACCTGGATTTTTCAAGCAATACAGTGATCAGTTCGGACAAAATGTTGGATTATCACTGAATGTTCCTATTTTTAATAAAGGAATAACAAAATTACAGGTAGAGCAGTCCAGGATCAATGAAAGCATTGCTAAAAATACACTGGATCAGCAGAAACAGACAGTAAGGCAGAATGTTCAGAAGGCCCAGTTTGATGCTGATGCCAATTATGAAACTTATTTATCTGCTGTGGAAGCAGAGAAGAGCACAAAGCTGGCTTTAGAATTTGCCGATAAAAGCTATGCTGCAGGAAGAACAACTATTTACGACGTAAATGTTGCCAGAAATAATTATGCAAACGCACAGGGATCAGTTGCACAGGCAAAATACAACTATCTTTTCAGCCTTAAAATGTTGAGTTTCTATGCGGGAATTCCATTAAGTTTATAAAATGCCAATCCAATCGTTAGAAAAATACTTACCCCAAAATACACTTAAATACTTAAAAATCTGGTTTGCAGATTATTATATTCATATAAAAGTAACACGCAACAGGAATTCCAAATTAGGCGATTACAGAAAATTGCCGGACAACTCCCATGAAATAACCGTAAACTCTACGCTTACACCACCGCTTTTTTTCTTCGTGCTTACTCATGAACTGGCTCATTTGATTGCCTTTGAAAAATACGGAAGAAGAATCTCTCCTCATGGAAGCGAGTGGAAAGAAGTGTTCAGAAATATGCTTCTGGAAAGCCTTGAGGTATATGATGAAGAATTGAAACCAATTATTGTAAAATTTTCAAAATCTCCAAAAGCCAATTTTATGGCGAGTCCTGATCTTGTAAGATATTTTCATACTGAAAAACAGGATGATAGGCTTTATTTCATCGAAGAGCTTCAAAAGGGCGATTTTTTTATGTACCGCAACGAAAAGTATTTATTAGAAGGTCTGATTAAAAAAAACTATCTTTGTAAGAATCTGGCTACTGGAAGGAAGTATTCTTTCAAGCCTTTGGCTAGGGTTGAAAAATGTAGGCAAGAATGTTAAAATCAGATAGATACTGTGTTATTATGGCGGGAGGAATCGGAAGCCGATTCTGGCCAATGAGTACACAGAAATTTCCAAAACAGTTTCAGGATATTTTAGGGACAGGACGCACTATGATTCAGCAGACGTACGACAGAATCAGCAGGCTCATCCCTAAAGAACATATATTCGTGATTACGAATAAAGAATACGTGGCGCTTTCTCATCAGCAGCTTCCGGAAATTCCTGAAGAAAATATTGTGGGAGAACCTCTGATGAAAAATACAGCGGCATGTAATCTGTACATGGCCAATAAGATTGCTGAAATAAACCCCGATGCTACCATGATTGTACTGCCGGCAGATCATCTGATTCTGAAGGAAGATATATTTTTAGAAAAAGTTGAGCTGGCTTTCGACCTGGCAGCAAAGAATGATTATCTTGTAACATTAGGAATTACTCCTACAAGACCTGATACCGGGTACGGATATATTCAGTTTGTAGAAAAGAAAGGATCGGAATATTTTAAAGTAAAAACGTTTACCGAAAAACCCATTCTGGAAATTGCCCAAAGTTTCCTGGAAAGCGGAGATTTTCTGTGGAATGCCGGAATATTCATCTGGAATGTAAAAAGCATTCATCATGCTTTTGAAATGTATCTTCCTGAAATGATGCAGCATTTTATGGCCTGTGAATATAATTCTGAGAAGGAAAATAACTGTATTGAGATCATTTACCCGAAAGTTCAGAAGATCTCTATCGATAACGGAATATTAGAAAAGGCTAAGAATGTATATGTTATCCCTTCTGATCTGGGATGGAGTGATCTGGGAACCTGGACTTCCGTGTACGAAAATACAGAGAAAGATAAGGATGGAAATGCTGTAAAGCTAAAACATTTACTGGCTTATAATTCAAAAGGAAATATCATCCGTCTGAAAAATAATAATAAAGCGGTCATCATTGACGGGCTTGAAAATTATATAGTGGTAGATACGGATAAGGCGCTGCTGATTTGTCCCAGAGATAATGATCAGCTGATCAAAGACTATGTTCTTGATTTAAAAAGCTTCAAGAAAGGAGATAAGTTCATGTAAAATAGATAAGTTGGTATACTTTCTGTTGATTTTGAGATTATGATAAAAACTACAACACGAATCATCGCTTTTATTTTTTTGTTTTTGGGAATTCTTGGATACGCCCAGGAAAAAAAAATAAAATTTTCAAGTATTTCCAATATTTTACAGCATGTTACTCCGAATGATAAGGTGGATTCATGGGTGTTGGTTTACAACAGCTATGGAAAAAACCAGGAAATAAAAAAATCCGGAGGGAAGATAGAATATACGCCGCAATTTTCGGGATTTAATCTATTCCCAAGCGAAACCAGCTTTTATTATATTGCCTATTCTACGGGAGGAAAAATGAATTATATAACAGACCTGGAAGGGCTTCGAAAATTTGTGGGAAAAATTGATAATGCCGAAGAAGCAGCTATTTTGCTTACTGCAGGAGACTATATGGTAGACGAAGAATTCACAGATATTGCCGGAAATTACTATGAAGATTCTTCAAATTATTATCTTGATCTTGGAAAGCTGACGTCCAAAGAATGTCCTTACCAAAAGACCCATTACACCCTGACTGTTAATAAGTCCACAGGTGTTATTTCCAGTATAAAAGATAACGGAACTTATATTGAACTTTACAATAAAAGATGTCCGAATAACCCAAGGCTTTTGAAAATCCAGAAAAAAGAAGAACCGAAAGATGACTCTAAAAAAACAACCAAAAACAAATAATACCTACGAAACGGAACGGCTGATTCTTCGCCCGATGGGTGTAGAAGACCGTGATTTCATCTTTGAACTTTATAACAGGCCTAAGTTTATTCAATATATCGGAGACCGCCATATTAAGACCCTGGCTGATGCAGAGAATTATATTACGAATAGATTTCTTCCCCAGTTCGAAAGATTGGGCTATGGAAATTATCTGATGATGACCAAAGAAGGAAATAAAATAGGAGGGGTAGGAATCTTCGAAAGAGAAGGACTGGATGTTGTAGATATAGGATTTTCGCTATTGGAAGAATTTGAAGGGAAAGGCTATGCCTATGAAGCTGCAGCAAAAGTAAAATCTATAGGAATGGATGATTTCGGATTGAAGAAAATTTCTGCAATTACTTCGAAAGATAATTTTTCTTCCCAGAAACTGATTGAAAAACTAGGACTTCAGCTCAAAGGATATGTAACTCTTCCTGAGGATGATGAGGAGCTCATGTATTACGAAACGGAATAAGATTTAATAACTGCGGCGGCCAAAGGCCGCCGCAGTTATTATTAATCGTTATTTTTTTATTATTTTAAATGCTTTTACAGATCCGTTTTCATATTGGAATGATATGATGTATAATCCTGTTTTTAGGTCTCTTACGTCAAGCTCGGAAGCCGGAGCCAGATTTTTTAAACTTCTTCCGGAAATATCATTAATCTGAATAGATTTAATTCCTTTCACATCTGAAATTTTCAGAACATCAACAAAAGGATTCGGATAAACTGATACTTTTACCTGATCTGTATTTACTTCTGATACCGCAAGAGGAACAAAAGTAAACTCGTAGGCTCCCATATCAGGAGAGGCTCCCCTTGCAGTTCCATCGAAATCGGTTGTTACTTCAGGAAGGGAAGTGCCGGTATTGTTTAATCCTGAATTAGAACTGGAATTCAGATGAAGATCTGTAGCGCTTACAAAAACGGGCGATACATTCAGTGAATTAACGTTGCCTCCAAATCCGGTTTGAATATCTGTAAGAGTGGTTCTGTTAGAACCTATGAACCCCAGCGCAGTTCCGGTGGTATAATAATCATTATAATTAATATTTCCAAAAACCGTATTGGCTGCCGTAGAATAGATAGCAAATCTGGATCCGCTGGTTTTATTATTGGCAAAAATATTATTTCTTACATCCAGGGCATTAGCCGCTGAAACATTGGTAGCACCTCCTAAAACGTACAATGCGCTTGAGGTTCCTGTTTCGGAATTAGAAGTATTAAGATTAACAGTGTTGTTGTATACTTTATATCCGGCTCCGGAAAACGCATAAATTCCTGAAACCTGCCCGGCTCCTGTTGCCTGGACGTCTGAAATTACATTGTTATATACCAGGGCATTGGCTGCTGTGGATGAAGACCCCAGAAGAATTCCCTGCATAGGATTTCCTGCTGTCCCTGTATTTTTAAGACCGGATATTTTATTAGAGTAAATAGTGACATTAGGTGTCGCTCCTCCAAGGTATACTCCGGCACTGTTTACATAAGCCAGAATCCCGCTGATTTCAGTAATTGTATTATTACGGACAACAGTGGCAGTATTGGTGGCTCCGGGGGTGATTGCAATTCCTGTAGCATAATTAACACCTGTGGTCGAGGTTGAGGTGTTTTTAGCACTTATGGTATTTCCAAATACTGAAGCATTGTTAGTTCCTGTAGAAATGTTAATTCCTATAGAAGCTCCTGGGGTAGCAGAGGTTCCCGCACTTGGGCGGACGAGAGCAATTGTGTTGTTGCTGATTGTAGAAGTTCCTCCAATCCCGGATACCTGAATTCCAATTTGGGAAATATTAGTGTTAATGGTATTACCTGTAACCAACAGATTGTTCCCGTTGCCGGCTGTTGTTGCATCTGCACTAATGAATACACCATTGTATCCGTTTTTGATATCGTTATTTTGAACGGTAATATTATTAAAATATCCGGCTGCTGTTGATGCTCCGCCTGCAATGAAAAAATTGGTGGAAGAGTTACCTGTATTTAATAAAACCGAATTTTTAACAACAACATTAGTTAGTGGCGAAGCAGCAGAGGCAGAGCCAATAATAAGCACTGTAGGACTTGTTGTTGAAGTGTTGCTGAAAGTAAGATCTCTGGTTGTTCCTCCTGCAGTAGAAGAGCCGTCAATGGTAACATTGGACCCTAAAATACGGATAAGCGGATTTGAAGCAACAGCTCCGCTGATCGTAGCAGCAGAGGTTGGTTTGATAGTAAGAGAAGAATAGGTGGTAACAGCATTCAGAACAGCCGTTGTGGTTTCTGTAGTGTTAGCCGTTACACTTAAGTTAATACTTCCCTGGTGTGTTCCCGTGTTTATAGCATCAAATGCATCTTTAAGCGTTGGGTAAGTTGCAGTGGGTGTTCCTGCGCTGGCAGTCACATTAATCTGTGCATTAGCATAAAGCCCTATAAGCATAAGGCTAGAGAATAATAATTTTTTCATAGGTTTAAATCGTTTTTATTAAAAATACAATAGTTATGTATAATGAAATAAATCTAATCAAATTTTGATAAAAAAAGAATGATTTTTATAAATCCGAAGAAATTTTAAATGGAAAAATTATTATTCTAAAGTTCTGTTTGTTAATTTTTTACTGTAAATTGAAAGAGTGTTATTCTAAAATTTGCTCAGCAGCTGTTTTTGAAGTCACCTTTTCAATAACCCTTGTGCAAATTCCATTTTCATCAAAAATAAAAGTGGTTCTTACAATTCCCATATAGGTTTTTCCAAATGTTTTTTTCTCCTGCCAAACGCCAAATTTTTCAATAATGTCATGGCTTTCATCTGCAATGAGGTCATATGGAAAAGCAAACTTGCTGTGAAAATTTTTCTGTTTTTTTACAGTGTCTCCACTTACTCCCAACAATTGAAATCCTGCTTTTTTAAGCTTGGTATAATTATCACTCAGGTTACAGGCTTCCACGGTACAGGTCGGAGTATTAGCCTGCGGATAAAAGAAAACAACCAGCTTTTTTCCGATTAATTTTGCTGAGGATATTGTTTTTTCATCCTGATTTACCCCTTCAAATTCAGGTAATTTGTCTCCAACTTTCAACATAATGATTTATTTTTGTTCAAATTTAAGGGTTACATGACAAAAAAGCAAAGAGCAGAACTCGTTCAGCAGGAATTAGAAAAATTATATCCTACAACACCTATTCCGCTGGATCATACAGATCCGTATACATTAATGGTTGCCGTGGCTCTTTCTGCCCAGACAACAGATAAAAAAGTTAACCAGGTTACTCCTGATCTTTTCGCCGTAGCCGGAACACCGCAAAGAATGGCCAGACTGGAAGAATTCGAAATTAAGGAACTGATCAAAGAAATAGGATTATCCAATACAAAAGCCAAAAACCTGAAGAGAATGGCAGAACTTTTACTGGAAAGGCATAACGGTATCGTTCCGCAGACTTATGAAGAATTAGAAGCGCTTCCGGGCGTAGGACATAAAACTGCATCTGTTGTCATGAGCCAGGGATTTGGTTTTCCCGCTTTCCCGGTAGATACACACATTCATCGTCTTATGACCCAATGGAAGCTTACCTCAGGAAAGAATGTGGTGGAAACGGAAAAAGATGCCAAGAAACTATTCCCGGAAGAAGTATGGAATAAGCTGCATCTTCAGATTATTTTCTATGGCAGAGAATATTCTCCTGCGAGAGGAAAGGGAGAAAAAGATTTTATCACGAAGATGATGTTTGAGCAATAAAATTTATTTCTTTGGTAGGCTTTTTTGTACAAAATCCTGATTTAGTATCTGTGTAAACAGTTCTTTGTAGAGAGCAGTAGCCAGATCTGTACTGATATCTGTAAGTGGGTCTTCATATTCCATAGAAAGAGATCCCCAGCCGTTTGTTGAAAGAACAACATGGCAGAAATCATCCTGTATAAAACTTTCAACTTCAATGTTGAATTCCCGACAAAGAGCAATGAAGCTGGTATAAATATCCGAATTCTTAATTTTTTCATCAATGGTGTTGATGACTAGGGTATTGTTTCCTTCGTTTCCTTGTTTCTTCAAAATTACTTCTTCAAAGCTGGAGGTATTAATGACAGGAGTAAACGCTTTTTTCATATTTTATCTATCAAGTAATCTTCTGTGATAATTAATCTGTCCCAGATGATAATCCAGATGGGTAATCAGGTGGATCAGAAAATATCCTGTAGTCATTTTATCTTCAAAAACAACAAGAGGGTATTCTTTTTCAAGATCTTCCGGAGTTAATTGGCTGAGAACAGTATTGATCATGGTTAATGTTGCCTCAACTTTTTCAGTAAGCTCTGTTTTGGGAATGTCTTTTAATGAAAATTCAATATCCCGGTTTCTGATGTAGCCAGTGTTACCAAGGTGTGCACCTATAAAATGATTGAGGTTTCCAATGAGATGGAGACATAGGTTTCCCGCAGAATTAGAGATGTTTTGATCCGTTTTCCAGATCACAGCTTCCTGCTGATACGCTTCGATTTCCGCTTTTAATTTATTCAGATCCCTATTATAAAGAGATTGGAGGCTTTCTATGATCATGTTTTAGTGTATTGTGAGTTTTAATTATTGAAGAAAATCAAACCAGATTTCTTTCCTTTAAATACTTGCTGTTAAAATTATAAAATTTGAGCATTCATTTAAACAAAACATAAAAAAATGGGATCATCATCAATGTCCCATTTTCTTATTATTTTTTATTTCTGTTTCTTAGCCCAGAGCTTCATTTTTCTGTCTAATACATCCAGCGGAAGGCATCCCTGGCTTAATACCTCATCATGGAAGCTTGCCAGACTGAATTTTGTACCCAGCTCTTTCTGATACTTATCTCTCAGTTCACGGATCTTTAGTGAGCCGATTTTGTAGCCCAGAGCCTGTCCCGGCATTGCCATATATCTTTCCACTTCAGCGGTTGCGCTGGCTTCGTCATAAGAGATATTGCTTAGGAAATATTTGATGGCTTCTTCTCTCGTCATCGTTCCCGTATGGATTCCTGTATCTACAACAAGTCTTACCGCTCTCAGCATCTGATCACTTAAATAGCCCATTTTCTGGTAAGGATCGGTGTATAGACCGAATTCAGGTCCCAGAGTTTCACAATAATGAGCCCAGCCTTCACCGTAAGCTCCAAACCAACCAAATCTCATGAATTTGGGAAGCTTTGTGTTTTCCTGCTGCAGAGAAACCTGATAATGGTGCCCCGGAATAGCTTCATGAAGGAAAAGGGATTCCATTCCTGAAGTTACATTGAATTTTGAAGGATCAGGAAGCGGCATATAAAATATTCCCGGTCTTTTTCCATCCGGAGTTCCCTGGATATATTCTGCACTGGCACTGGCTTCTCTGAATTTCTCGGTCTGTCTGATTTCAAATTTCGTTTTTGGTGTGACACTGAACATGGTTTTCAGCTTCGGCGTAATCTTCGTCAAAATACCGTTGAATCCGTCCAGAACTTCCTTAGACGTTTTATAAGGCATTGCTTTTGGATCTGTTTTTACAAAATTGATGAATTCTTCCAGAGATCCTGTAAATCCTAACTGTTGTTTTACCTTTTCCATTTCAGCACGGAGCATAGCCACCTGCTGTAGCCCGATTTTGTTGATTTCTTCAGGACTTTTCTTGGTGGTAGTCCAGCTTTTTGCATAATACCTGTAAATCTCATTTCCGTTAGGAAGACTGTTATAGCCATCGGTATCCCTCGCTTTCGGAAGATATTCTTTCTCCAGGAAAGTTCCCATTTTGGTATAGGCAGGAATGATCTTTTTGGTGATGATTTCTTTATACTGTGCACTGAACTTATCTTTCTGCTCTCTGGTAAAGTTTTTCGGGAACTTTCTGATCGGTCCGTAGAAAATATTTTTTTCCATATCGGAAGTGGTGATCTCCTCAGCTTTCATTTGAGGAATCATTTTTACCACCAGTTTTTTAGGAAGCACAATCTTATTGCTGATCCCTTCACGGAAATTTTCCGTGGCAGTATTCATCCACTCAGGGAATTTTTCCATTCTTTTCATCCAGTCGCTGTAATCCTTTTCTGTTTTAAATGGCTGGCTTCCTTCACCGCTTCCATAGAGAGGAAAAGTTAGAGGCAGTCCGCCAAACTGTGTAAAAGGAATATATTCAGGATGATAAGCATAAGCTTCGGTTTTATCTTTTAAAGTATAATCCAGCACATCATATACCACTTTATCTTCATCCGAAAGACCTTTATAATCTACACTTTCCAGCTGCTTTTGCACTGAATTATAAAAAGCGATCTCACCAGAGATAAAATCTTTGTCGATGTTGATCGGAAGCTGGTCATTATATCGCAGATCTCCCTGAGAGGTAGCCTCCAGAGGATATAATTTAAGAGCCTGTTCATAATAATTGGCTGCAATAGAGTCCAGATTGGTCGGGGTCACTTTTGTCAGGGGTGAATCTGATTTTTTGCACGAAGCAAGTCCTATCATCAGTCCCAATCCTAAAATGCTTTTTGATAAAATGTTTTTCATTTTCAAAATCTTTAGGAAACAAAAGTAAGTATTATTGCGATATACAGAATAATTGATGAATGATTTAAAAAAATAATTTTCAAAATATTTTCAACTTAAGATCAATTTTTTATCTTTGTCTAAAACGTTTAACAATCATATTATTACAGCTCTTTTTTAAGAAATAATGAAAGGGATTTTAAAAATTTACCATCCGGACGAGACCCTAAAATACAATATCAGAAATACTTATTGTAAAGCGGTATACAGCAACCAGCAGCACTTTCTAGAGGTTGAAGTGATCACGGATGACGGACTGGATCATGTAGACGATGATTCACTGCAGTACAACTTTCCACAGCTTTCACTTGAGGTTTTCGATTTTCCGATTGAATCAGCAGAAATAGAAGGAAAGACCATTATGATCAATGATTCCGAAGAAGACACCTACACTGAGGTAGATCTTTTCGACGATGAAGAAGCCTTTATTTATGATAACGAGCTTCTTTTCGAGAAAAACGAAGAAGGAGAACTTCAGGTCATCTGGAAGGGAACCATTGATGATTTCTATACCGGATCTGATCAGCCGATCCCATTCCGATTAAAATGCGAATTTAAGCAGGACGACATTGAAGTAGACGAAGACTAAGCACTTCAGTTATCCTTATTTTATACCAGATTTCTTTTCAAAAACTCTTTTGGAAAGAAATTTGCTGTTGATGTATTATAACAAATTTAAGTTGTTTTTAAGCATTTTTTAAGAAAGCAATTCATAATATTCCACTACATTTGTCGTTAAAACTTTTATAAAAATTCACATTAATGCTGTTAACGGAACTTACTCAGATTTTATTTGCACAAATTACTGCACCTGCAGTTGCAACAGACGATTTAGAATTTTCATTTTGGAAGATCATGTTCCACGGAGGAGCTTTCGCTAAAATAGTGATGGTAACCGTTTTGGCTCTGGGTGTATTTTCTCTATACCTGTTTTTTGAACGTTTCTTCTTTATTAAAAGGCTAACCTCAAAAACAGATTCCAATTTTATGGATAATATTGAAGATTTTATCAAAGAAGGAAAGATAGAATCTGCAGCTGATTACTGTAAAAGACAGAACTCCCCTGAAGGAAGAATCCTGGAAAAAGGAATTTCGAGATTGGGACGTCCGGTTTCTGATATTGTAAGCGCTATGGAATCTCAGGCGCAGGTAGAAGTGGCCAATATGGAAAAGAATCTTAACCTTCTGGCTGTTGTGCCGAGTATTGCACCAATGCTGGGGCTTTTAGGAACAGTAATCGGGATGATTATTGCTTTCTTCAATCTTTCTCATGCAACCGGTTCTTTCTCACCAAAAACACTATCTGAAGGTATTTATACTGCATTAGGGCAGACGGCGGTAGGTTTGGCTGTAGCAATTCCTGCTAACTTTTTCTACAATATCCTTTTGACAAGAATTGATAAATTTGTATTGAAGGCTCAGAATATGTCAGGTGAATTTTTAGACCTTATCAACAAACCTTTATAATTCTGTTGTATGAAAATTCAGAGAAGAAATAAAGCTAACCCCGAATTCAGCTTGGCAGCGATGACCGATGTGATCTTGCTGATGCTGATATTCTTTATGATCACGTCATCAGCAGCCAATCAGAGTGCTATTGATGTAAAGCTGCCCAAAGCGGGAGCTGTTGAGGATAATATTCCCAATCCTCTTACCGTGAGCATAAAACCGGACGGATCTTATTATGTAGACGATAATCCGGTAACAAAAGACCAGCTGGAGCAGATCATTGTTAGTAAATTAACAGGTCAGACCAATAAATCCTTCACGATAAGAGCTGATGAAAATACGCTTCACAAAGATTTTGTATTTGCAATGGAAATTGCTGAAAAGCATAAATTTAATGTAGCTATTGCAACCGTTAAAGACAAATAATAAAGCCGGAATACCGGCGGAATATATTGTAAAATGAGAAGTTATACTGTAAACAAAAACGAAGAAAACCGCGACCGGATAAAAAGCGCATTGCTTTCTGTTCTGATATGGGCTGCTGTCCTTCTTTTTGTTTTTTTATATAAACTGAAACCCGATCTGGAGCAGCAACCGGAAGTGGTTACCACTATGCTTGTCAACTTTGGGGATAACAGAAACGGTAACGGAATTGAAGAACCTGCCGATCAACCGGGAAGCCTGGCTGCTGCAACAGAAGACGTAACTCCGGAGCCTGTAGAAACGCCTGTTCCTGAGACAAAAACAGTTGTGAAACCAGAGCCTGCACCTGAACCGAAAAAGAGAGAGGTTAAGGAGAAGATCATCACCGGAAACAATTCCAAAGTAGCAGTTCCTAAAAAAGAAGAATCTAAGAAGGCTGATAATAAAGCTTCTGCCAGCTCAAGTTCTTCAAAGGCTACTAAAAAAGCAGGGGCTGCAACAGCCAATTCTAAAACAGGAACCGGAGATGGCAAAGGAAATGCAGCTATTGGAAACCTGATCAGAGGAAGAGGAACGAAAGCCGGAAGTCAGGGAACAGGAGAAGGAATAGGTAATGCAGGAGATCCTTTAGGAGGAGACGGAAATGGAGACAGCAAAGTAGGAATAGACCGAAAACTGACGGGCTACATTCCCGGAACAATGGGAAGAGGAGGTGCACAGCCTTCACACAGTTGTACAGCCAGCGGTTCCATTACCATTGCCTACACTGTAGATAAAGCCGGAAATGTAGTGTCTGCGAGAAGAGCAGGAGGAGTTTCAGATCCTTGTGTTTCTTCCACTTCTGTAGCGTGGGTTAAAAAATATGTGAAAGCTGAAAAAGCAAGCACATCTTCCACCGGAACGTATAAAATTACATTCTAAAAATACAAAAGCACTTTATTCAAGTGCTTTTTTTATTTCATTAATTCTGTTGATGACCGGAAGGGCAAAAATGCCGCTGGTCTGAAGATAGAGCTCATAAAACGTTTGGGCCTTATCCAGAAAATCATTGTTCTGATCTTGTTTTCCTTTAAAATAGAAAAGGTTTCCCAGCATTTCGTAGTAGTCTTTGCGATCTCTTTCCTGTCTTTCGTTGACAAGAGCGATCATTTCTTCTTTAGTCATCGAAGAAACCTCAGTAAAACTCATTTTGAAAATATCTCTCATCAGCGTATCGAAATCAAGCTCTTTCTGCATCAGGCTTTCTTCCGGTTTATCCAAAATCAGTTTTTCCAATGCCTGAGTTAACTGGCGGATCAGTCTTAATGTGAATTCTTTATCTGTAATCATGATGTTTTTATTTGTTGCTGGTTACTGGTTATGTTCGCCAGTTTAATTGAACGTATTTTATAAAGTTATTTATTTTTCCTCCTAAAAGTTTATATTGTTCCTGTTTTTAATAACTCATCAAGCAAAAAACAGATAAGCCAATGCAATCGATGTAATAACTCCAACCAAATCGGCCAGAAGCATAGCAATTACGGTGTATCTCGTGTTCTTTACAGCTACGGCTCCAAAATATACGGCAATCACATAAAACGTCGTATCTGAGCTTCCCTGAAGCACGGCTGCCAGTTTACCCTGGAAGCTGTCTGCCCCAAAAGTGGCCATAGTATCTACCATCATTCCTCTGGCTCCCGAACCGGATAAAGGTTTGATCAGAGCTGTAGGAAGTCCGTCTACGAATCTTGGATCGAAACCGGCGGTATTCGCTACCCATTTCATTCCGTCGATGATTACATCAAAAACACCGGAAGTTCTGAGTAATGAAATCGCGATCAGCATTCCTACCAGATAAGGGATGATCTTCACACAGGTGGTGAAACCTTCTTTGGCTCCTTCAATAAACGCATCAAAAACATTGATCTTTTTATAAACAGCTCCTAATACGATCGCAAGGAAAATAAACAAAATAAGACCGTTGCTGAGTACTTTACTGAAATCATCCAGTTCATCTTTGCTTAAACGAACCAGATAGAGCACGAGAAGCCCGATTATAGCAGAAATTCCACCTACATAAGCAATCACTATCGGACGAAGAAGGTTGATCTTCTGATACAAGGATACAATAATCATCGCAGCCATTGTTGCGGCAAAAGTAGCGATCATACACGGAAGGAAAATATCTGTCGGGGTTTTGGATCCCATTGATGCTCTGATCGCAATAATGGAAACCGGAATCAGCGTCATTCCGCCCGCATGGAGACACAGAAACATGATCTGTGAATTACTGGCGGTATCTTTATTCGGGTTTAAAGTCTGAAGACTTTCCATCGCTTTAAGGCCGAAAGGAGTTGCAGCGTTGTCCAGACCGAGAAGGTTGGCACTGAAATTCATCAGCATATGCCCGAAAGCCGGATGGTTTTTAGGAATGTCGGGGAATAATTTGGAGAAAAAAGGCTGAATAAAACGGCTTAAAAGGTTAATTCCGCCAGCTTTTTCAGCAATACTCATGAACCCCATGAATAATGTCATAATTCCAATCAATCCAATACAGATCTTTACGGCTGTTTCGGAGGTTCCGATCACACCATCTGCTTCCTGAACGCGGTAAACTTTTACATTTTGTTTTAAAGAATCTGTTTTATAATGAATTCTGCTGTCTGCAAAATCATTTTTTTTCATCAGGCTGTCCTTAACAATAGGAGAGAGGCTGTTCATTGGCTGAGCGGCAATCTGAACCGTATCACCACCTTTTCCCACCACCATATCGTTGAAAATGGTCTTGTAGTGACTGGATGAAATGTATTTTATACTGGCAATGGCAATGGCAATAATAATAAAAGCCGACCAAATTCTGCTGAGAACCATCTGATTGATTTAATTGATTAAACTTATTAAAAATACTTTAAACCGCAAAAGACCCCAGAAGATTTAAAGAGTCATGTTTCTATAAAGTTAATAGGATTCTGTTGAGGAATGCTTTTAAGTTTTTGAAAATCATCTGTTTTAATGTGATACCCGTTAGAGTTTTATAGATTTTTTTGCGTATTCTATGCGTGAAAATAAAGTAATTTACTCTTCCAGGTAGACAAGATGTCCTTCAAAATCATCATCAAGGTTCTTCAGGACTTTGGCCTCATCCATTTTTTTAACTAGGCCATCTATAAAAAAACTTTTTTCAAAAAACTGACGGTGAATTCCCGGAAGGAGTTCCATAAAATAATCCATACCGATTTTGTTGTTATGAAGATCCATTTTGGTTTCTAAAGGCTTATTGGGAAAGAGTTCTTCATGCATATCGGTCATTCTTTTACAGAAATCCAGTGCTTTTTCAGGAGAAGAAACCTTACAGCAGTACATCATGATGAAACAACACCATAGTGCGTGTCTGAAAGAGTTTCCAATTCCGTTATTAGAGGCGGTTTCGGGAAATTTTTTCTGCGCGATGGCAAAAGCCTTTACCGTTGCATGAAAGCTTAGTAAAGCAAAAAGAGGATGAGGAAGGATAAGCGATAAAAGACGCATAATCTTTTTAAAGCTCATACTTCGGATGGTATTAAAAAATATCTTAAAAGTCCTCATAAATAAAAATCTCTCCCCAATTAGAGAGAGATTGTATTGTTTTTGTTACAGATACTATGCTTTTACGGCTAATAAATTAACTGTTTTTGCTACAGTATCCTGAATTTCTGTTCTTTTAACAATGAAGTCTACAAATCCTTTTTCCTGCAGGAATTCAGAGGTCTGGAAGCCTTCCGGAAGGTCTCTTCCGATGGTTTCACGGATTACTCTAGGACCTGCAAAACCGATCAGTGCACCCGGCTCAGCCATAATAATGTCTGCCGTCATGGCGAAAGAAGCGGTAATCCCTCCAAAAGTAGGGTCACACAGATAAGCGATGTATAAAAGTCCGGCTTCTGAAAGCTGGGCCAATTTAGCCTGAACTTTAGCAAGCTGCATCAGGGAATACGTTGCTTCCTGCATTCTCGCTCCTCCGGACTGACAAATGATCATATACGGAAGTTTGTTAGCGATACAATAATCTACCGCCCTTCTGATCTTTTCACCCATTACAGAACCTAAAGATCCTCCAATGAAAGCGAAATCCATACATGAAACCACCATTTCGGTTCCTTTTACGGTTCCTACTGCATTTCGGATAGAGTCAGTAAGCTTTGTTTTGGCTTTTACTTCCTTTAAACGGTCTTTATAAGGCTTTGTATCTTTGAAGTTCAGGATATCAATACTTTCAACATTGGCATCCAGTTCTGTGAACTTACCTTCGTCAAAAAGGATCTCAAAAAATTCTGCACTTCCTATTCTTACATGAAATCCGTCTTCAGGAGAAACGTAATTATTTCTCTTCAGTTCATCATGTTCCACTATTTTTCCTGATGGAGTCTGGTGCCATAGGCCTTTAGGAACATCCTTTTTTTCATCAGTAGAGGTGGTAATGTTTTTTGCTTTTCTTTTAAACCAGTCGAATGCCATTTTATATTAGTATTAATGTATAAATGTAAAATGTATTAATGTAAACGTGTCCTGATGGATGTTTTTACATTAATACAAATGTACAGTTCTTATTTTAAAGTATTTACGTTATTTAAATCTTCAAACGCTTTTACCAGTCTTGTAGAGAAAGTTTCCTCACCTTTTCTAACCCATACTCTCGGGTCGTAGAATTTCTTGTTAGGTTTTTCTTCTCCTTCAGGGTTTCCGATTTGTGATCTCAGGTAATCGATGTTGTTTACCATATAATCTCTAACCCCTTCTGTATAAGCAAACTGAAGGTCAGTATCAATGTTCATTTTGATCACTCCGTAGTCGATCGCTTCTCTGATTTCTTCTAATGTAGAACCAGAACCTCCGTGGAATACGAAATTGATCGGCTTGTCTGCTGTTCCGAATTTCTCCTGAACATATTTCTGAGAGTTGTCAAGGATTTTTGGTGTAAGAACCACATTTCCTGGCTTGTAAACTCCGTGTACGTTACCAAAAGCAGCAGCGATGGTAAAGTTATCAGAAATCGCTTTTAGTTTTTCGTAAGTATAAGCGATATCTTCCGGCTGTGTGTATAGTTTTGAATTGTCTACGTCTGAATTGTCAACACCGTCTTCTTCACCTCCTGTTACTCCGATCTCTACTTCAAGAGTCATCTGAAGTTTAGCCATTCTTTCAAAATATTGAACTGAAATGTCTAAGTTCTCTTCTAAAGATTCTTCAGAAAGATCAAGCATGTGGGATGAATAAAGAGATTTTCCGGTTTGTTTGAAGAATTCTTCATTAGCATCCATTAGTCCGTCAATCCAAGGTAATAATTTCTTGGCACAGTGGTCTGTATGTAAAATTACAGTTGCTCCGTAAGCTTCTGCTAAAGTGTGAATATGCTTTGCTCCGGCAATTGCTCCTAAGATAGCAGCTTTCTGTCCGTCATTGCTTAATCCTTTCCCTGCGTTGAAGGCAGCGCCTCCGTTTGAAAACTGGATAATAACAGGTGAATTTAATTTTGCTGCAGTTTCCATCGTAGCGTTTACGTTGCTAGAACCAATTACGTTTACTGCAGGCAGTGCAAATTTGTTTTCTTTAGCGTACTGAAAAATGTCGGTAACTAACTGACCTGTGGCAACTCCTGCCGGAAAAATTCTGCTCATGTTTTACTTTTTATTTTTATTATTAGGCGTTTTTAAATTCCTGTAAAGGTAATCATTTTTGAGGAATTACTAATTTCTTTTGTCCCTGCCCCAAAGCAGCTTCTGACGGATCGTTTCGTAGAAGCTTAAATGGTTAGGCTGTACCAGAAGGATCTGGAAATCCGCCTTTTTGATGATAATTTCTTTATCAGTTTCAATATGAATCAGCCTGGAATCCAAAGAAAGGGAATATTGAGGAACTCTGCTTTCTACTTTAAATTTGATCTCCACCCTGTCATTCACAACTAAAGGTCTCACATTCAGATTGTGAGGGGCAATAGGAGTGATGACGAAATTCTCGTTATTCGGGGAAATGATCGGGCCGCCACAGCTTAAAGAATAAGCGGTAGAACCTGTAGGGGTAGAAACAATAACCCCGTCACCCCAGAAAACATTCAGAAACTCATCATTAATATAAGAGTCTACAGTAATCATAGAGGTGGTTTCTTTTCTCGAAACGGTAACGTCATTCAGAGCATATGGGAAAAAATCATCAGATGTTGGTGAAACAACCTGAATAACCGCACGCCGGCTTGTTTTAACATCTCCTTTTAAAATGGCATCCAGCTCTTTGAATGCTTCTTCTTTGGTAAAGCTTGCCAGAAATCCTAATCTCCCGGTATTTACTCCCACAATCGGAATTTCAAGATCTTCAATGAAAGTAAGCGAGTTCACAATGGTTCCGTCGCCTCCGAAAGTAAAAAACAGGTCTACTTTCTTATCCAGAAGATCCTGCTTATTGTTGAAGGTTTCAAATATCTTCGAAAACTGAAGGGCCTCAGCCATTTCATCGTACAGAACAGATTTTACACCTCTGTTTTCAAGCTCAGAAATGAACTTGCTTAAATATAAAAAAGTATCGAGGTCTTTTTTCTGGGAGTATATGGCAGCCTTCATGTTAGATTTCTATAAATTTTTGGAAAAATCCGAACCGGTTTTTAAACAGATCTGATTTTTCATCAGAATAAAATTTTTCAACGATTCTATAATCGTACCGGTCAAAAGTGGAGTCTATCGAGGATAAATTTTCATGGCTGATCTTGATGGTCACATGAATGACTTCATCCGATATAAAACTGATAAATCCACCGTAAAATTTCGAATTATTGCTTTCTACAATATTGGCGATTTCCGTCATCGAATACTTTCTTGCAGGGGTTTCTATCGTAAGGATAGCACCGCTTTCAGAAAACAGGGGATAACGGGACAGGTCCTGAAAAATATCTTCACTGGTAATGTAGCCCTGGTATTTTTCATTTTTGTTGATCACCGGAATAACATTAGCGTTGAAGGTATGGAACAAACGGATGCTGTCCATCAGATTACTATCCTCCAGAATCGTAAATCGTTCAAGCTGGTGTTCAAGATCTTTCAGAACTCCATTGGCTTCATACAGGAAATCTTTGGCGATAGCTCCGTAGAAGTGATGGGATTTTTTGATGAAAACATGAGAATATCCAAAATCTTCTAATGTATCTCTTGCTGATTCAATTGAGTCAGTCAGGCTAAAACACGGAAAGTCCTTTGAGATATAGTCCTTGATAAACATTGTGCTAATTTATAAAAAATTAAATGAAATAATTTCTGAAAACAAAACTTTTTTTCTGGAAAAATAAAAAAAATGAAATTAAAATTTGTTTGTAAAGAAAAAAAAGGTACCTTTGTCGCCTTTCATTTTTACTTTTTATTAGATTTATTTCAAACTGCACTGTCTACTAAGGACATATGCAGTTTTTTTATTTTAGGGCTTTTGCAAATTCCCACATCACGATTCCGCCGCATACGCTTACATTAAGAGAATGTTTGGTTCCCAGCTGAGGAATTTCAAGGAAAGTATCAATATTCGGAAGTGCTTCATCGCTGATTCCCTCCACTTCATTCCCTAAGATCAGGGCATATTTCTTTGATGGGTCGATGCTGAAATCAGTAATCATTCTGCTGTCGGAGGTCTGTTCAATGCCAATAATCTCATATCCCTGGGCTTTATAGTCGCTGATCGCTGTGTTGATGTCACTTTCATGGCCCCAATCTACACTTTCTGTAGCTCCCAGTGCTGCTTTGTGAATCTCACGGTGAGGAGGCTGAGGGGTAATACCACAGAGAATAATTTTTTCAATAAGAAATGCATCCGCTGTTCTGAAAGCCGCACCTACATTGTGCATACTTCTGATGTTGTCTAAGATAATAACGAGTGGAATTTTCTTAACTTTTTTAAACGTTTCCACATCAATTCTGTTAAGTTCTTCCAGTTTTAATTTTTGTACCAATGTTTTATTTTGTAGAGATTAATTGTCCGTCTTTATAGACTTCTGTTTTTTCAATGCTTCCGTCTTCACGGTAATGAATTCTGTTTCCATGGCGTTTGTCGTTGACCAGTTCCGTTTCCCGCTGGAGCTTTCCCGAAGGATAATAAACCTTCCATTTCCCCTGGGCCAGACCTTTTTCATAGAACCCAATCTGTTTTACAGATTTTCCGTCTTCATGATAGAGCTTGCTCTCGCCATCCAGTTTCCCGAATTTATAATTGGAGACTTCATTTATTTTTCCGTTCGGAGAGTAGAAAGTAGCTGTAGAATTATCGTCATAGATGTTTTTTTCACCATTTCTGAAATATTCTTTGGAGGCAAGAACGCCGTTTTGGTTATAATAAGTCCATTCTTTAGACTTATAGCCTTTCTTGTTTTCACCTTTCGCCTTTACTTTTCCGTTCTCATAGTAATATACAGCGTCTCCGTCTATTTTACCTTTTTTCCATTCCACGACCTGCTTTACCTGTCCGTTTTCATAAAAATCTTTGCAGGAACCATCCTGTAAACCGTCTTTAAATCCACAGGGTTTTTGTGCTATAACCCACGTTGAAGTAGAGATCAATAGCAGAAAAATGTATTTCATAGATTTTTTTATTTCAAAAATAGCAAAATAGTTATATTTGATTTAAAATATTAGTATGAAAAAAATATCCGTTTTACTGTTGTTGGTATTGGGTTTTATTTTTATGAAGGCACAAAACACCTATTTTCCGCAGGTTTTTTTTGATAAAAAGATAGCCCGTGATATGCTCAGCTTCGGAAATTCCACCATAGAAGGGGTTGCTTCCACTAAACAAAAAAATAACTGGGGAATCAAACCCGTATTCGGAACAAAACATTATGCTCCCAAAGGAACCGTTGTGATGCTTTTTCCTGTAACACCTTATTTTGAAGAGTTCTATAACATGAGGAAGAAGTATGAAAACAAAAAAACTACGGTTTACATGTCTGAAGAAGCCTTCAAATATAAAATTGAAGCCTTAACGGATGATCACGGACGTTTTAAATTTGAAAAACTGAAACCCGGGAAATATTATCTTGAAACCATCGTTAATTTCACAGCAACAGCCAGCTATCAGGAACAGACGGGAAGAACAGATACCTATAACGGAATGGGAGGGTATATGTATTCTTCACCAATTTATCAGACTTTTTTCTATGGCTACTCAGCCGCCAACAGGGAGAGTAAATTTGTAGAAATAAAACAGGACGGAGAACTCAAAGAAATCAACCTTTAAGGCTGATTCCTTATTTTTTGCTCATGATCTGATGAACATTTTTTTCGATATTCTGAGCTAATGTTTCCATTGGAATATCATTTTCATCATTATTAAAAGGATCTTCAATCTCTTCTGCAATAAGTTCAAGGCTCATCAGCACGTAATATACAAAAACGGTAAGAGGGATCATGAAAAGCCCGATGGTAATTACATAAGCAATAGGAAGCGCAAATACATAAAGGATAATGAACTTCTTAATGAAAGAAGAATAAGAGTAAGGAATAGGAGTGTTTTTAATTCTCTCACATCCTCCGCATACTTCCAGAAAGCCGGATAATTGGGTGTCCAGATAAAGCATTTCAATTTCTGAAATTTTACCTTCTTTTTTCAACTGGTTCAGCTTATGGCTTAAAAGGATGATAATTTCACTTGGCCCGTGATTTTTAAGTGATTTTTCAATTTCAGAATAATCTTCATCCAAAGCCAGTCTCGTAGATTCTTTGGAAAGGTGCTTGGCTAAAAAGTGAGGAAAATATTTTAAATATCGTGAAATCTGTTCTGCATCCTGGCGGTTATCCCCAAGAATGGTATTGATCTTTATGGCAAAGTTTCTGGTGTCGTTCACTAATTTTCCCCAAAGTTTTCTCCCTTCCCACCATCGGTCATAAGCCGTGTTAGTTCTGAAAACGAGTAAAAGAGACAACACAAATCCCAGTAAAGAATGAATCATTCCTACATTGCTGACAGCGGATTTGGACGTCAAATGGAAATATTCAACTTCTAAATACTGAATTCCCCAGGAATATAACCCTACAAGAACCATACTAGGAAACAGAATTTTTAAAGTGTCACTTTTATGTAAGCTGAAAAGGATTTTCAGGAAATGTTTGGTGTTGTAGACTCTCATAAATTTACTTGGTATTACAAATATAATTTTTTTTCATTTTATCTGTTTTCCGTACGAGACATCCTGTTTTAAAAATATTTTGTGTCTTTGGCATAAATTTTTTTTAATGTCTCGGTAAATAATCTTTCAGCTCCCATAAATTCTATAGTTTTCAAGGATAAGAGAAAGTCATTGATGGAAAATGATAACGAATATTAGCTTTAAGTTTCTGCAGATTTTAAAAAAACACTATTTTTATTTCACATTAAATAACAGAAAAATAAAATGATCCTCGAAAATGTAGATGTTGTTAACGATATCAGCAAAGAAGACTTTCAGAACAACTATTTCAGGAAGCAGAAGCCGCTTCTGATTAAAAATTTTGCAAGCCGCTGGGATGCTTTCGATAAATGGAATCTTGCCTATATCCGTGAAAAAGCAGGTGATCAGGAAGTTCCTTTATATGATAATAGACCGGCTGATGCCTCTAAAAGTTCAGACGCTCCGGTAACACATATGAAAATGAAGGAGTATATTGATACTATTAAAAGCAAACCCTCCGACCTTCGTATTTTTTTCTACATTATCACAGACCGCCTTCCGGAACTGCTGAAAAACTTTACTTATCCGGATCTGGGGATGAAGTTTTTTAAAAGGCTTCCCACATTGTTTTTCGGAGGCAGTGAAGCTCACGTTCTGATGCATTATGATGTAGATCTGGGTGATTTTATGCATATTCATTTTGAAGGAAAAAAGAGAATTCTGCTGTTTGATCAAAAGCAGTCTCCTTTCCTGTATAAAGTCCCATTATCTGTTCATACCATTTATGATCTGGATTACGAAAATCCGGATTACGAGAAATTCCCTGCATTGAAATACGCCAAGGGCTATGAAATTTTTATGGAGCACGGAGATGCCCTTTTTATTCCGGGAGCATTCTGGCACTTCAACCGTTATCTTGAACCGGGTTTTTCCCTTTCACTAAGAGCACTTCCCAACAAGCCGAAAGTTTTTGCCAATATGCTGTACCACGTTTTTATCATGCGTTACACAGATAAGATTCTGCGTAAACTGTTTAAGGAAAAGTGGGTGAACTATAAGCAGAAATGGGCCTATGAGAAAAGCTCGGAGGCGTTGGAGAAACATTTAAAAACAGGGAAATAGTTTTTTAGACAGGAAGAAGGAAAAGGGAGGATGGAAGCTCTGATTTGTTCTCAACATTATTTTTGAGCAGCAATAGATTTTAAATATCAGATAGGGAAAATTTGAAGAAAAAGTACTTTTGTTTTTCTGGTTTCAAAAACTTCCCTCTTCCTTACTCATTAATCAATCCGAAAATTTTGGCATCCACAAACTTTCCTTTCTCAAAGAAGAAATCGCGGAGAAAACCTTCTTCTTTAAAGTTAAGAGATTTTAAAAGTTTTTCAGAGGCAATATTGGCAGGATCGATGAAGGCATCTACCCGGTGAAGCTGTAGGGTTTCAAATCCAAAGGTTAAAATAGGAAGAACAGCTTCTTTCATATATGAGTTTCGCCAGAATTTTGGATTCAGCTCATATCCAATCTCAGCTTTATAATGTTCTTTGTGCCAGTTGTGATATCCGCAGGTTCCGATGACTCTCTTTTCAGATTTAAGCTCCAATGCCCAGCGGAATCCCTTTCCCTTCTCGAATTCACCATTGAAATGAGTGATGATATTCTGAGCGTCTTCTATGGTTTTAAAAGGAGCCAGGTCATAATATTCCATTACTTCATTAAGAGAAAAGTATTCAAACAGATCTTCTGCATCATCAGGAGTAAGCTGCCTTAAGATAAGTCTTTCAGTTTCTAATACCGGATAGATCATTATGGTTTATTTTACTGAAAAATACGATAAATATTTTGTTTTGAAGAACATTAGTATCAAACAATATCTCCGGATGGCGATTAATTTCTGAACAAATTACAAAGCGTGAATTTATTTTTTTAAATTTGGACCTCATTTTTTATTATGGCAAAAACGAAGAAGGAAACCCCGCTAATGACGCAGTATAATACCATCAAGGCAAAATACCCTGATGCACTTCTGCTGTTCAGAGTAGGGGACTTTTATGAAACTTTCGGGCAGGATGCCGTGAAAACATCCCAAATCCTGGGCATTGTTCTTACCAAAAGAGCAAACGGAGATGGAAGTATAGAATTGGCCGGATTTCCACACCATTCAGTAGACTCATATCTTCCCAAATTGGTAAGAGCAGGAATGAGGGTGGCCATCTGTGATCAGCTGGAAGACCCTAAAATGGTGAAAGGAATTGTAAAAAGAGGCGTTACAGAATTGGTAACACCGGGGGTTACTTTTAATGATCAGGTACTGAATTCAAAAAAGAATAATTTTCTTCTTGCCCTGCATAAAGAAAAGGAAAAATACGGAATCGCTTTGGTAGATGTTTCTACCGGAGAATTTCTGGTAAGCGAAGGAAATTTAGACAAGCTTCTGCATATCGTTAATACTTTTGATCCAAGTGAGATCATTTATCAGAGAAGTATGCAGATGCCGGAACAGCTGAAAAATAAAAGTGCTTTTAAGCTTGAAGACTGGGCTTTCCAGTATAATTTTGCCTATGAAAAACTAACTTCTCATTTTAAGACCAATTCTTTAAAGGGATTCGGGGTAGAAAATCTTCCGCTGGCCATTACAGCTGCAGGAGCTATTTTTGCTTATCTGGTAGAAGATACCCATCATAATCTGCTCGCCCATATTACGAAATTGCAAACCATTCCACAGGAAGATTACCTGATGATGGACAGTTTTACCCTGAGAAATCTGGAAATTGTTTATCCAAGCAACCCTCAGGGGAAGTCTCTTCTGGATATCATTGATAAAACGTCTACTCCAATGGGAGGAAGGTTGTTGAGAAGAAGAATTATCCTTCCTTTAAAATCGGTGGAAGAGATCATGAGAAGGCTTTCCCTGATCGACTTTTTAAACGAAAATGACAGCCTTAAATATGAAATTTGTCAGCTGTTGAAATCTATTTCAGACCTTGACCGTCTGATGGGAAAACTGGCTGCAGAGAAAATATCTCCGAAAGAACTGGGATATCTGCGTCAGAGTTTGATCAATATTCATACAATAAAAGGACTGCTTCATCCGCATGCTGATGTATTGGCGTGGTTGGAACCGTTGTTTGATCTGGAGGAACTGATTAAACTTTTACAAAGCCGCCTCAACGAAGAACTTCCGGTGAATATTTCAAAAGGAAATATCATTAAAGAAGGTGTTTCTGAAGAATTGGACCGCCTGAGAGGCCTTCAAAGTAAAGGAAGAGGTTTTCTGGATGAAATGTGCCAAAGAGAGATTGAAAGAACGGGAATTTCGAGTTTGAAAATTGATTTCAACAATGTTTTCGGCTATTTTATTGAAGTAAGAAATACGCACAAAGATAAAGTTCCGGGTGAATGGGTAAGAAAACAAACCCTTGTGAATGCGGAGCGATACATTACCGAGGAGCTGAAAGAATATGAAAACCAGATTCTGGGAGCTGAAGAAAAAATAGGAGTTCTTGAGAATGAGCTGTACAGAAATGTATGTTCAGAAACGATGATCTATATTGATCAGATCCAAGGGAACTCCAATATTATTGCCCAGCTTGATGTGGCTGCAGGTCTTTCTGAGCTTGCTGTTTCTGAGAGCTATACCAAGCCTGTTCTGAATGACGGTTTTGCAATAGACCTTAAAGAAGCAAGGCACCCGATTATTGAAAATGCCCTTCCTTTAGGGGAAAAATATATTCCGAACGATATCTTTTTAGATAAAGATTCTCAGCAGATCATTATGGTTACAGGCCCGAACATGGCCGGTAAATCAGCGATCCTCCGTCAGACCGCAATTGTATGTCTTCTGGCGCAGATCGGGAGCTTTGTGCCTGCCAAACATGCAGAGATCGGAATGCTGGACAAGATTTTTACAAGAGTAGGAGCCACTGATAATATTTCTGCCGGAGAATCTACATTCATGGTAGAAATGAATGAAGCAGCCAATATCCTGAACAATATTTCCGAAAGAAGCCTTATTCTTCTGGATGAGATAGGAAGAGGAACCTCTACCTATGACGGGGTTTCTATCGCATGGGCTATTGCAGAATATCTTCACCTGCATCCAAGCCAGGCCAAGACTCTGTTCGCGACACACTATCATGAACTGAACGAGATGACGGTAAATTTTGACCGTGTTAAAAATTTCCACGTTTCTATCCAGGAAAATAAAGGGAATATCATCTTTTTAAGAAAACTGATTCCGGGCGGAAGTGAACACAGCTTTGGTATTCATGTGGCAAAACTGGCCGGAATGCCTGCGAAAGTAGTCAACAGGGCTAATGAGATCCTGAAAACGCTTGAAGCGAGCCGTACTCAAGGTGGAAATACCTCGGAAAGCATCAAACGGGTAACGGAAGAGAATATGCAGCTTTCTTTCTTCCAGCTGGATGACCCGGTCCTGGAAAATATCAGAGAAGAGCTTACCAAAATAGATATCAACACGCTGACACCTATTGAAGCTTTAATGAAACTGAATTCGATAAAAAAAATGATTGGAGGTTAATCCAATCATTTTTTATTTCAGAGAATAAGACTAACAGCAGTATCCGTCTTTACCTTTCGGCCCGATAATCAGAAAATGACTTACACCTCTGAGTTTGCATAAACCTTCTGCGCATGCTCCGGCTCCTCCGTTAATCTCTTTCAGCTCGCTTTTAGTGAGTTTTCTTTTTTGAATGCTTGATTTTTTCATATTATTTAGATTGGGTTGTGTATAATTCAAAACGGAGTGATTAAAATATTATTGTGTAAGAAATAAATACAGTCTTCTGAATAGTAATAAAGTAAAAAAACGGGCTATTGTAAAGATTTACTTCAGGCCAATGAATTAATTTGTTATTTTTGAATATGAAGAATTGGATAACACTATTATTTATCTTTCTCAGTTTCACGGTATTTAAAGCCCAGCAATCTGACCTGAAAGTAATGAAATATGAAGAACTGGAAAAGCGTATTCAGCAGGAAAATGATCAACTGCTGGTCGTTAATTTCTGGTCTACCACCTGTGCTCCTTGTGTTAAAGAGCTTCCTCATTTTATGGAAATCAATAACAAAAACTCAGGGAATCCGAAATTTAAAATGATTCTGATTTCCCTTGACAGGCTGGCTGACAAAGAAAGGGTAATGAAATTCATAAAAAATAAAAACCTGACTGCTGAGGTGATTCTTCTGGATGACATTAAAAGAATGAATACATGGATTCCCAGGTTTGAAAAAAACTGGGACGGAAATATTCCCGTTACCCTATTCTATAAAAACGGGGAAAAAGTATATTTCAATGATGGAGAAATGAGCAGGGAAGAGCTGGAAAAAACAATTAACGACAATTTGCAATAAAAATAGAATATGAAAAATTTAAAAATTCTACTAACAGCATGTATCGCAGGATTAGGGCTGCTAAGCTTCACCGCGGTCAATCATAACGATAATAATCCTGTGCAAGTTAATGCTTCTTCTGCTGTGAAAGGCTATGAGGTAGGGGACGAAGCAACCGATTTTAAACTGAAAAATGTTGACGGGAAAATGGTTTCTCTAAGCGATTTTAAAAGCGCTAAAGGATTTATTGTCATTTTCACCTGTAATCATTGTCCGTACGCTAAAAAATATGAAGACCGGATTATTGAACTTGATGAAAAGTTTAAAAATCAGGGATATCCGGTAATTGCGATCAATCCTAACGATCCCAATGTACAGCCGGAAGATGGCTATAAAGAAATGATTGTCCGGGCCAAGCAGAAAGGATTCACCTTTCCTTATCTGGTGGATGAAGGACAGAAAATCTATCCACAGTATGGAGCCACCAAGACCCCGCATGTTTTTGTGCTGAAGAAAGAAGAAGGGAAAAATATTGTGAAATATATAGGGGCTATTGACAATAATTATGATAACCCGAATGATGTTTCAGAATACTATGTACAGGATGCTGTGACTACACTGCTGAAAGAGGGAACTGTAAAAATGCAGAAAACAGTCGCTATCGGGTGCACCATAAAAGTAAAGAAATAAATATATTTGCCTTACGGTTTGCTATAGATCGGTATTCTTAAGAGTACCGATTTTTTATGGCTAAAAATTTTAATGACCCCAAAAATCTAACCATGAACTTTAAATTCAATCTGAAATACTTTCTTCTGACCCTATTTCTCTTCCTGATAGAAATTCTCATCGCGACAAAACTGGCAGGTATATTCTTTGTAAGAGCCTATCTTGGAGATGTTATTGTGGTAATACTTCTGTATACACTGGTAAAAAGTTTTATCAGGGTAAATAATGAAAAACTGATTTTCGGAATCCTTATCTTTTCCTGTCTGGTAGAATTTGCCCAGTATTTTAAGATCGCGGAAAAACTAGGCTTCCGTCCTGGAAGCCTGATGTATATTATAATAGGTAATTCATTTTCATGGATTGATATTCTGTGCTATGCAGCAGGAGGCTTGATTCTGTACCTATTTGTAAAATATAAGCCTCAAAAAACAGATGAGATTAGTTCAATATAGATTGTACTAAAAAAGGCGGAAGTTCTCCAGATCAGGAATGTATGAAGCATCAGGACTGGTTTTAACTTCCATCCTCCCTTTTCCAGCTTCCTTTTTGTCTATTCAAGAACAAAAACAAGAGGTTGTCTCATCTTTGCCTTCACTTTCACCCCGTCTTTTTCTGCGGGAACCCATTTGGTGGTTACCATTTTCAGCGCTCTTAAGAATTCATTTTTTACAAGCTCGTTTTCAGATGATTCTATCGCAAACTGGCTCATGCTGCCGTCTGGCTCTACTATAAATGTAGCAATTACCTTGGCGGTTTTTATATTCTCCTTGGCAGGAATAGAGGTGCGGAAGTTTTTCAAAAACTGCTGCACAAAAGCTCTGTGCCCGCCAGGGAACTCCGGATTTTTAAAATTGGCTAACGTATCCTGCGGTTTAGGAGACGGGTCAATAGGCGGCGGAGTAATCTGGGCAAAAGTTGAAATGGCCCAGAACATTATCATAAATATCAGGTATTTTTTCATGCCGTTAAAATTATCTTCCAAAACTGTCATATTTGTCTTCAGCATATTTGATAAATCGATTGAGAAGGGCTACATTCTCTTTTTCCATAGGAGAAAGGTCTTTATCTACATTGCCGGAAACAGGAATATACCAGTCAGTCTGCTCAAAAAAGTTTCTGTAGGTTTCTTTTTTGAAAGAGTAACCATGTCTGGCAAACACAGAATTTTTAATGATCTCAAGATCCAGTTTGCGTAGGTTTTTGATATCTTTTTCAGCTAGTTTCTGTTTGGAAGCATTCAGGGTAAAGACGGCCTCAGATGCTACTCTGTTTTTGGATATGGTATAGCTTTCCGTTTTGCCGTCACTGTCTGTATATTTTTCTACAAAATCTTTAGGGTTGCTCCAGTCTACAAGATTGGAGTCCGGATCAAGCATGAAATTCGGGTTGTAAACAAATTCTTTCTTCGCTAATTTAATTGTTTTTAAAGGGGCTTTTACTGCTTTTTTATTGAAAGCATTCCATTTACCAGTCATGCTGTCGCCAGCCAGTTTTACTTCAAATCTGCCGTCTGTTTTATCGTTTCCGGGCTCATCCAGAACGAAAGACTTTGAGGTTTCATTGAAAATACCTCGTATCGGGCGCTGGTTTCCATTAACGATGCTTTGTCCGTATACACTGTCTGCTGTAATCCTATTGATTTTCAGAGAGATTCTTTTGTAAACAGTTCCGTCGAATTCAGATCCATCGTCATCAGTCATTTTTTCCATTCCGGCAAATTCTCCGGTGTAGATTCCGTAGTATTCTTTGTGAACTTCGGGAATAACGGCAGAGTCTCTTTTTGCCGTCAGGGAATCCTTTGTTTTCCCATCAGTTTTGCCATCTTTTTTGCAGCTTACCAAAGAAACGGCCAGCAAAGAGACAAGAGTGTAATGTAAGATTTTCATATATGTTTTTTTGAGATTAAGTATTCAATTAAAAGGATATTAGGGATCCAGCCGAGCCATGCAATGATCTGGTAAACATCCATAGGATTCGGGTGGAATAAATATACGATAATAACTTTCCATATTCGTAGGGTGACGGCTGATAAAGTAAGAGTAAAACTCCGCCACATCCAATGCTTGTGTTCCGCGAACCGTTTCTGCCTTGCCAGCTGATAAGCTTTATAAGTCGTAAACCACCACAGTGCACCTAAAACAACAAATGAGATCTTTGATAAAATACCGCCATTCGCAAAAATTCCCATATAAATTCCGGAAGGGGCAGCACAGATCAGAATCAGAAAAAGATAGACTTTTCCGGCAGTACGATGAAAATTCTTTACCCCGAAATTCTTCCTGAGAATAGCAAGAAACCCGGAAAGCAGCACAAAAATACTGGTATAAACATGAGTATAGAAAAAAGGAAGATACTCTGGTCTTTCGTGAACTTCAGTCTGCTTGATCATTAAGAAACTCACATTAGGATCCAAAGGAATGTATTCCATTGTGATCTTCAGCATCAGCGAAAAGAAATATCCAAATCCAATGAGTAAAAGGATTTTAAAGCATTTAGAAATATTTTTTTTGACCAATAGCATTTTAATCCGTTAAGCTTATAAATGATTTAAAGTCATAGGAATTTTATATGTTGATTTAACCGGCTGCCCATTTTTAGTTGCTGGTTTCCATTTTGTTTTTAAAGCCTTTACGACACGTCCATTTCTTTATTCAGTAGTCAAGTGTAAAGGAACTGTATATTGGGCAGAGACAAGCATTCCGTTACTTTCTGCCGGTTTCCATTTGGATTTCAGTGATTTATGGCTCTTTCTACTTCGTTATTGAAATCAATATTCTCCCCGGTTACTACTATATTTTCTATTTCGCCCTCAGTATTAACCGAAAATTTTGCTTGCGAATAAAAACGCCCTTTTAGCCCTTTTAATCGCTTTAAATTGATCTTTTCACTAATGTCTACCCGTAGCTTACTTATTCCTCCGGGGTATTCAGCTGATTGATAGCTTTTCTGGCCCTTCCCGAGAGAACCCTGAGGAGGAGAGGTTTCTGTTGTCTGTATCTGTGCAAAGACAAAATTAAATCCGATCAGAAATAATAATAATGACAATTTTTTCATCGTTATAAGGTATTTAAATCCTGTGCAATCAGCCACCCCTCACTCCAGCAGGCTTGAAAATTAAACCCTCCCGTTACCGCATCGATGTTCAGGACCTCACCTGCAATATAAAAATTCGGGAGCAATTTTGAAGCCATGTTTTTAAAGTTAATTTCCTTTAAATCAACGCCTCCGGCGGTTACAAATTCATCTTTAAAAGTAGATTTTCCGGTCACCGGAAATTTCTTTTTACAAAGATTTTCCAGTATTTTCTGCATTTCCTTTCCTGAAATATTAGCCACCTGTTTGTTGAGGTCTATTTTTGAAATATCCAGGATTTTTTGCCAGAATCTGTTGGTAATATCAAAGATTTTAGATTGTCCGATAGACTTTTTAGGGTTATTTTGTTTAAAGTCCTGGAAAATTTCTTCTGCATCATCTATGGCTATGGAGACAAAATTGACCTCAATTTCAAAGTTATACTTCAATTTTGCAAGACTAATGGCTTCCCATGCAGAAATCTTCAGAACTGCAGGCCCGGAAAGTCCCCAGTGCGTAATCAGCAATGGTCCGCTTTCATCTGTTTTCAGTTGAGGAATTGAGATGCCGGCATTTTCAAAACTGGTTCCCGGAAGATCTTTTAAAAGTTCATCTTTAATATTGAAAGTAAAAAGGGAAGGAACGAGGGGAACGATCTTGTGCCCCAGGTTTTCAACAATTTTCAATGATTTTGGTGAACTTCCGGTAGTGTAAACTACATAATCTGCTTCAAAATCTCCGGAATTGGTCTTTATGAGATACTTTTCATCCTGTTTTTCAATTTCTTTTACCGTGCATTTTGTTTTTACTTCAATATTTTTCTTCTGGATTTCATTCAGGAAAGTATTGATGATCGTCTGGGAAGAATTGCTTTCAGGAAAAGTTCTGTTGTCATTTTCAATTTTCAGCGGAACATTGCGCTGATCAAACCATTCCATGGTATCTCCGGGTTGAAATTTAGTAAAAACGCTTAATAATTCTTTATTCCCTCTCGGATAGAACTGAACCAGTTCTCTGGGATCAAAACAGGCATGCGTAACGTTACATCTCCCGCCTCCGGAGATCTTTACCTTTTGCAGAACGTCTGAATTCTGCTCTAGAATCGTAATGTGATATTTCTTTTCGTCAAGATTCGATGCACAGAAAAACCCTGCTGCACCGCCTCCGATAATGATGATCTTTTTCATGTATAGGTAATCTTATGCTGAAGATTATTTTTCCAAAAGTACAATTTTTATAAACCATCTTATTTGAGTATTTTTGAAGATTATAATTTAATCATACTAAAAACGACTTTTACATGATTTTCTACCATACATTCGAAGTACGCTGGAGTGATCTTGATGCAAACAAGCACCTGGCTAATTCATCATACGTTCAGTACTGTGCCCAGGCCAGAATGGCTTTTATGACCAAAGAAAAAATGGGGGTTACCCAGTTAAGCAGATGGGGAATCGGACCGGTGATCCTGCACGAAAGGTATTCATTTTTCAAAGAAATTTATGCTGATCAGACGGTCATTGTAAGCGTAGAAATTGACGGATGTTCTGATGATTCAGCCATCTACCGTTTCGTTCACAAATTCTATACTCCGGATGGTGCACACTGTGCAACCGCTGAGGCTACAGGCGTATGGATTGATATGATGCTGAGAAAAATGACGACACCGCCGGATGATGTGGTGGAAGCAATGAATAAATATAAAACCCCGGAAACCGTAGTGCTGAGCAAAGAAGATTTCAAAAAGTTTCCTTTCCATCCGCATAATATTGATCCGGCAGAATTTACTAAATAATTCAACGTTCAAGTTCCGAGTTTAATAGTTCCGAATTGATTTGCAATTATTAATACTTTTTACACTGAACATTAATACAAGAAAATATGTTTGAAGATAAATCAGAGGAATTAACACCCATCTCAAAGCTGGGAGAATTTGGTCTTATTAAGCATTTGACAGAGCATTTTCCGCTTACCAATGAATCTTCGGAGCTTGGTGTGGGAGATGATGCCGCAGTTATTAATCCTGAAAATAAAAGAGTAATCCTTACGACCGATGTTCTGGCAGAAGGCGTACATTTTAACCTGGGTTATGTACCTTTAAAGCATTTAGGATATAAAGCGGTGGTGGTAAACCTCAGCGAT
Organism: Chryseobacterium vaccae; assembly: GCF_009602705.1. NCBI lineage: Bacteria > Pseudomonadati > Bacteroidota > Flavobacteriia > Flavobacteriales > Weeksellaceae > Chryseobacterium > Chryseobacterium vaccae. Next base: position 3,440,536 of record NZ_VSWH01000001.1, read on the forward strand.
ATTGCCGCAATGAATGCCGTTCCTACACAGATTCTGGTTTCCCTTGCTGTTTCAAGCCGTTTTCCGGTAGAAGCACTGGAAGAGATCTATGCCGGAATTCAGGCAGCCTGTGCAAGATACAAGGTTGATCTGATTGGAGGTGATACTACAAGTTCCAATTCAGGGCTGGTGATGAGCATTACTGCAGTTGGAATTGAAAATGAAGAAAATATTGTCAAAAGAAGCGGAGCAAAACCAAATGATCTTCTTGTGGTTACAGGTGATTTAGGCGGAGCGTATATGGGACTTCAGATTCTTGAAAGAGAGCATGCCGTTTATCTGGCCAATCCTGATATGCAGCCGGAAATGGAAGGGTATGACTATATCCTGGAAAGACAGTTGAAACCAGAGGCAAGAACAGATGTTAAACAAATTCTGGAAGAACTGGGTATTAAACCAACTTCTATGATTGACATTTCGGACGGTCTGGCTTCTGAAATCCTTCACCTTTCCGATCAGTCTAAAGTAGGATTCAGACTGTATGAAGAGAAGATTCCTCTGGACAGTCTTACCATCTCTACAGCTGATGAAATGAATTTAAACCCGGTAATGACAGCATTAAGCGGAGGTGAAGATTATGAGCTGCTATTCACTATCTCTCCAAATGATTTTGATAAAATTAAAAATCATCCTGATTTTACTATTATTGGTCATGCGGTGGAAAAAGAAGACGGAAACTTTATGGTAGCAAGAGGATCTAATCAGTTAGTTGCTCTTACGGCCCAGGGCTGGGATGCTTTTTTAGGCAGCCAGCAAAATCAATAAAATTATATTTAATTTGAATATTGTAGAAAACCGCAGCACTTTTTTGCTGTGGTTTTTGTTTATGAACAGCTGTATCTATGAATTTACCAGAAAAAGAAATCCCTGTCCATCATCTGACTTCCGAAGAATTTCAGTTCAGTACCCTGGAAACAGGACATCCGGAGAATTTTAATGATGTTCACCGTCATAATTTCTTTGAGATCATCTGGTTCGGTGAAATTAAGGAAAACAGCTTTCTTGAACTGGATTTTGAAAGACATATTCTTCGCCATGGTCAGGTCTGCATTATTGCTCCGGGGCAGGTATTTAATATGAAACTGCGCGGTGAAAAGGGGTATGTGCTTGCGGTGTCGAGGGAAATATTTAAAGAAGCATGTGCTATTGAGCCTGTACTTACCGGAGGAACGGTTCCTTTTTCTTTAGATAATCAAAGTGAAAAAGCCTGTAGCAGTATCATTTCACTCATAAAACAGGAATATGATGGTGCTTCACGAATTGATCTGCTGAAAACCTATCTGAAAGCATTTTGTATTATCATTACGGAGCAGATGAATGTACAGAATCCGTTAGCTAAGGAAAAGCAGCGTATTCAGGAGTTGATCAGCCTGATAGAAGAACATTATATTGTTCATAAAGATACCCGTTTTTACGCAGATGAAATAAAGATAAGTCCTCATCATCTTAATGATATTGTCCGTCTTTCAAGAGGTACAACCGTAAAGAAAATGGTTAATCAGCGGCTTTTGCTTGAGGCTAAAAGAGAACTTAGCTTTGGGGCTTTGACGGTTAAAGAAATTGCTTTTAAACTGGGGTTCAGTGATGCTTCTTACTTTTCCCGGTTTTTTAAAAAACAGACAGGGCAGAATCCTGAGGGATTTAAACAAGGGGATCATTGATCTTCAGAATGTTCCTTTTATTTTAGCTTAAAAGGTAGAATAAAGGTGTGGGTGTAATGGTAAATCTTCAGTTTGTGCTGGTCTTCCTTCAGTTCTTTTATTGAAAGGTCTTGGTTTTTCAATCAATTTTGCAGACAGAAAACCGCCTGTGAAGGCTTATTGCTTTTTATGAAGAATTTGAATCTGGTAGTGTTTATTCTGGCACTGCTCAACACGTTGGAATCCCTTAGTATAGACCTTTATCTGCCAGCTTTCCCAAGTATGGCCCAAATTTTTAAAACAGATATCGGGCATATTCAGATTTCAATTTCCGTATTTTTTGCCGGATTTGCCTTTGGGCAATTGCTTTGGGGCCCTTTGTCTGATAAAACAGGAAGGAAACCCATGCTGTACTGCGGACTTCTGCTTTTCATTGCCGGAACAGCTGCTATATTTTTCACGGCTAATATTTATGTTTTATGGGTGATGCGTTTTCTGCAGGCTTTTGGAGGAAGTGCCGGTATTGTGATCGGCAGGGCTATTGTGATCGATCTGTATGACAAACAAAAGTCGGTCGCTATTTTTTCACAGCAGTCTCAGATCAGCGGAATTGCTCCGATTGTTGCTCCGTTGCTGGGAAGTGTATTTCTTAAATTCTGGGGTTGGAACAGTTCGTTTGCTTTCTTGGGTATATTGGGAATGATTACTTTGTTTATGGTGATCAGATATATTCCTGAAACCAATTCCAAAATAGAAATCCAGGATCAGATAGAAAATGAAAAGAGTTTAAAAGAGCAGTTGAAATTCATTCTTTCCAATAAGGATTTTATCAATAATACCATGATCGGGAGTATTGCCTTTGCTTCCCTGATCATTTATATCTCCAATGCCCCTTTTTTATTTATGAAACTTCACGGTTTCTCCAGTGGAGTATTCAGCTTGATATTCGGGTTTAATTCTTTGGCTTTAATTACGGCAGCATACCTTACTCCAAAGCTGGTTAAAAGGATAAAAGACACTAAGCTTTTGTTTATGGCTACTGTTGTATTATTGTCTGTTTGCTGTCTTCATATCCTTATTGCAGCTGGAGATCTTTCGGTTGCTTTAGAAATCGGGATGCTGTATCTGTCATTGCTGGCTATAGGAATTCTGTTTCCCATTACTTCTGCCCATGCGCTGTCTCCTTTTAAAGAAGGTAGGGGAACGGCTGCTGCTGTGATGGGATTTATGCAGCTGATGGTTACTTTCCTGCTGTCTGGATTAGCAGGATTTTTAGAATCGGATTCTATTATCCCCATGGTGGTGATGCGGGCAGGAATTGCCCTGATTGCCGTATGGTTCGGCTGGCGTTCCCTTACAGGTAAAAAAGCTTTTATTTAACGACCGGAAGAGACTAAAAGGAAAGTTTGCCATAAATAGAGCATAAAAAAACCGGATGAATATTCTTCCGGTTGATTTTTTTAATAAGGCTGCTCTTCACAGATTTGTATAGGCTCACAACCTCCGCCACCTCCACCGGGATTTCCGCCGCCAACAGATACACAGGTTCCGGGATTTCCGTCATCAGCCATTTCACAGGCCTTTCCAAAAGTGCACTCACAGTCAGACCAGCAATAGGCAGAATCTCCGTTCATATGACAGCCTCCTCCGCCGTTTCCAAGAATCAGAATAAGGTCCTTTCTTAAAAGTTTTTTCATTGTTTTCATAATAAAAAAGTTTTTGTTAATGATTGGTGATCAGGTAAATATAGAAAAAAAATAAACCCGCTGTACATTCAGCGGGTTGTATATTTTATTGTTTAAGGTTTAGATTTAAAGGAAGGACAACGGCTGACATTACCGGTTTTCCGTTTTCTTCAGCAGGTTTCCATTTTCCTTTATCTTTGATCTTGTAAAAAGCGGCTTCAACAAAAGTATTCACATCTTCATTATTCCCTTTTACTTTAGGTTGGAAGACGTTTCCTTTAGCATCTACAGCAAATCTTAAGGTTGCTTTATAAGAGCCAGCCGGATAATTCAGAAAAGATAAATCTACAGCCTCATTTAAGAGTTTTTGAAAAGCGGCTTTTCCTGTTTCATATTCGGCTTCCTTAGTTACCTTTTGTGCAAAAGGAGGTGGAGCGTCCGTTATTTTCTTCTTTTCTTCCTCAGAAATCTTCTCTAAAGCGTTTTCATAGGCGGAAATTTTCTCTTCCGTAAGAAGCCATTCCTGCTTGGTTCTTTCATCATTAGGCTTGGGGTATTTTTTGTACAGAGCCTTTACCTTCCTGTCATACCGAGAGTCTGCTTTCAGGAAGGCAGAAACCTGTGCATGGCTGACAGCAAAGATTAACATGAATAAGAACACTGAGAATCTTTTCATCAAAACTAAGCTTTTACAATGTTAATGATGACTTCCGTTGCTTTTTCCATACTTTCCAGAGCAACATATTCATAAGGACCATGGAAATTAATTCCTCCTGCAAAAATATTCGGACATGGAAGACCCATGTATGATAATTGAGCACCGTCAGTACCTCCTCTGATCGCTTTAATTTTAGGCTCAATACCAGCGTCTTTCATCGCTTTGGCTGCAAGATCTACAATATGCATTTTGCCTTCAAACTGCTGTTTCATGTTTCTGTATTGTTCCTTAATTTCCACTTCAGCAGTTCCTTCACCATGTTTCTGGTTGAATTCAGCGATTTTTTCCTCCATGAATTTCTTTCTGCCTTCAAATTTATCAGCATCATGGTCACGGATGATATATTGAAGTTTAGCTTCAGAAATATCAGCATTGATGTCCATTAAATGATAGAACCCATCAAAACCTTTAGTGGTAGCTGGGGTTTCTCCGGCAGGAAGCATTTGGGCAAATTCAGCGGCTAAAAGGGCAGCATTCACCATTTTTCCATAAGCATATCCCGGGTGAACACTGAGACCATGGATTTTTACTACAGCACCTGCTGCATTAAAGTTTTCATACTCCAGTTCACCTACTTCTCCGCCATCCATCGTGTAAGCCCATTCCGCACCGAATTTGGCAACATCAAACTTGTGTGCTCCTCTTCCGATCTCTTCATCAGGCGTAAATCCTACGGCAATTCTTCCGTGCTTGATCTCCGGGTGGGCGATCAGATACTCTGCTGCAGTTACAATTTCTGCACATCCTGCTTTATCATCTGCTCCCAGAAGAGTATTTCCGTCTGTTGTAATGAGGGTCTGGCCAATATATTTTTTTAAACTTTCAAATTTTGAAGAAGACAGGGTAAATCCTGTAGCCTGGTTTAAAAGAAGATCGTTTCCGTCATAATTTTTCCAAACCTGAGGGTTTACATTTTCCCCGCTGAAATCAGGCGAGGTATCATAATGTGAAATAAACCCGATTGTAGGTCTGTCATCATTTTCAAGGTTAGAAGGCACATAGCCCATGATATAGCCGTTGTCATCTATTGAGACATTTTCTAAACCAATTGTTCTCAGTTCTTCAGTAATATATTTTGCAATATCCCACTGTCTTGCTGTTGAAGGTGTTGTTTCACTTTCAGCATCACTGGTTGAATATATTTTTACATAGCTGAGAAAACGGTTCAGTAATTTCTCTTTCCACAATGGGCTAAATTCTATTGTACTCATCAGATATCATAAATTTGAACAAATATACAATGTAATTTGTTCATAATTTGCACGAATGCCTGTATATAAATTCAGATAGACTATATTGAAGAATACGGTCTAATGTTGCGTTCGGATATTTTCCGGAAAATTAGTTTATTAAGCTCTCTTTATGAACCCTTTATAAAGGTTTTTAATAATAAAAATAACACCAGCAGTAACAAAACCAAGCTCAGCACCTCTGCAACAGGCTTCAACTTTTTCATCAGTTTATACCCTAGAATGATTTTTTTCTGCTCTTTATCGTCATAATTGTTCATATCTCGTCTAATGTGTGTTTTTTTTAACAAATTTATATCATTTTTATCTGATAATAGACTGTTTTTTTAATAAAATATATAAAAGTATAGTTATTTCAAAATGGAATTTAGGCGAGTAAGATCATTTGTTTTATATTTTTAATTTTTTCACAAAATTTGATCTCTAGTGATCACAAAATCATAAAGAATAATTAAAATATTTAAAAACTAAATTTTTATTAAAATTTCTTTTTTAAATACTAATGTTGAATAGATCTGATGTACTCTTTATCTGGAAATAACCGGAAATATTATACCCGGGATAATTTATTTGTAAAGAAATATAAAGTATTGAAATTATAAATTGGAAGTAAGCTGTTGAAAATCAAAATAATCTTAGATTTGTATGCCGTGTATATCAAATTATTTAGTTTTATTATATTTGAGAAAATCAAAAAGTACAATGTTTCTTACCGAATGTCCTAGAGATGCCATGCAGGGATGGGGAGAATTTATCCCTACCAACAAAAAAATAGATTATATCAACTCTTTGATGGAAGTTGGTTTTGATGTATTGGACTGTCTGAGCTTTGTGTCTCCAAAAGCAATTCCTCAGATGGCTGATTCTTATGAGGTTGCTGAAAATATTGATAAATCATTATCCAATACCAAAGTTTCTGCTATTATCGGAAATTACAGAGGGGCAGAAAAAGCTTTAAAACATCCTTCTGTGGATATTTTAGGTTTTCCGTTTTCTATTTCGGAAACGTTTCAGCACAGAAATACCAATAAAAGTCAGGAAGAAGCTTTTGAGGAAATCATTAAAATGCTGGAGCTGACTAAAAATGAAGGAAAGCAGCTGAATATCTACTTTTCCATGGCTTTTGGAAATCCGTACGGCGAAATGTGGAAGTGGGAAGACGTAGATTTCTGGGCGAAAAGATTTTCAGAAATAGGAGTTAAAGATGTTTTACTGTCTGATACAACAGGAGTTGCAACTCCGGAAACGATAGCTCTTTTATTTGAGAAAATTCCTTCCCAATATCCGGAAATTAATTTTGGAGGACATTTCCATAACCGATATGAAGATTCTTACTCCAAATTAAAAGCGGCTTACGATAAAGGCTGCCGAAGATTCGACAGTGCAATCAAAGGAATAGGAGGGTGTCCGATGGCAAAAGATGATCTTGTGGGCAATATGCCTACAGAACAGGTGATCAATTTTATGAGTGTTGAAAAAGTAGATCATAATCTGAATCTGCTGAATTTCGAAAGCTCATACAATAAAGCAAAGGATATTTTTCATTTTTAGATAAAAACTTTAACAGATTTAGCAAGCATACGTATCCGTTTGATCTGTAAGGTTTATAAAATATTAATAGAAGCGGGCTTTAGCCCGCTTTACTTTAATTAGAATTAACACCAAAATAAACAAGATGTCTCCAATAATCTCATCATCCGAATTAAAAAATATTTCAGCAGAAAACCTCATCATTCTTGATGCCAGAGCTGGAAAAGATATGCGTCAGAACTATCTTGAAAAACATATTGAAGGAGCCCGTTTTATAGACCTGGATAACGATCTTGCTGAAATAGGTGAAGATGCTGCGTTTGGTGGAAGACATCCGCTTCCGGCTGTTGAAAGGTTTGCAGAGACTCTTGTTGATCTTGGAATATCCGAAGACTCCCGTATTGTTATTTATGATGATAAAAACGGGGCTAATGCTGCTGCGAGGGCGTGGTGGATGTTAAAAGCATTCGGATTTGAAAATGTACAGGTTCTTGACGGAGGAATGCAGGCTGCAGAACAAAACGGAATTGAATTTTCTTCAGGAGAGGAAACTTTTGACAAAGCTCTATTAACTGAAAAAGATCATTGGATTTTGCCTGTTGTAAGCCTTGAAGATGTTGAAAATGGGCTGAGAAATAATTCATCTGTCGTTATTGATGTACGGGATGCATACCGTTACAGAGGAGAGTCAGAGCCTATTGATCTGGTGGCAGGGCATATTCCGGGAGCTATCAATATTCCTTTTTCGGAAAACCTTGATGAAACTGGGAGTTTCCTGAAGCCAGAAGTCTTAAAAGAAAAATATTCACAATTATTACAAGGTAAACCCGAGCATCTGATTATTCACTGTGGATCAGGGGTTACTGCATGTCATACCATTTTAGCACTGAACTATGCAGGATTCAATATTCCTGATCTTTATGTAGGTTCCTGGAGCGAATGGAGCCGTAGAGAAGGGAAAGAAATTGCAAAAGATATTTAGAAAAACAAAAAACCTCAGATTTATTTCTGAGGTTTTATTATTTTAATGAAAGTCGAAGGTTGGGAGAGAATTTGAGTGATCTGTAAAAGACAGTTAAACCTCTGCCTTAGATTTAAAGCATTCCCAATTCAAACTTGGCTTCTTCGCTCATCATATCTTTGTTCCAGCTGGGCTCGAAAGTAAGCTCCAGATCAACGCTTTTCACGTGTTCTACTTCTGCAACCTTATCCTTTACTTCCTGTGGCAGAGTTTCAGCAACGGGGCAGTTTGGAGTGGTAAGGGTCATTATAATTTTTACGTCAGCGTCATCAGAGATCTGTACATCATACACCAGTCCTAATTCGTAAATATCCACCGGAATTTCAGGGTCATATACGGATTTCAGTACTTTGATGATTTCCTCACCAATGTCAGCAATTTGATCGTCAGTAAATTTCATTTTTTAATCTAGATTGATATTCCTTTTCAACAAATCTTCCTGACGCATGCGCCGGAAAATATTTGCCAAAGTTAAGACATCTTTTTCACAATAGTCCACTATTCGCTGCAAGTCTTTTTCTATGTAGTAAATTGATGAAACCATTGAGCCGTCTATATCGTCTTTAGGAGTGGGAATACCAAAGACATGAGCCAGTAATTCCAGAGACACAAAACTTTTATAATCCCCAAATTTCCAAAGTTCCATGGTATCAATATGCGGAATTTCCCATGGCTTTTTCCCAAACATCTGGAAGGGGACAGGAGGCTGCATACCGTTGATCAGAAACCGTCTTGCAATCCAGGGGAAATCAAATTCCTTTCCGTTATGGGCACAAAGGATCACGTCACGAAGCCTTGGGCTGTTGAAGATTTCCCCGAATTCCTGCAACATTTTCTTTTCATCATGTCCGGAGAAACTTTTTATTTTCAGGGTTTCATTTTTTTCAAGCATTCCTATGGTAATGCAGATGATCTTCCCGAATTCGGCCATAATACCGGCTCTTTCATAAAATTCAGCAGCTGAAATATCGTCTTTTCTCTGAAATTTGGTTTTTTTGTCCCAGAGATGCTGCTCGGTTTCAGATAATTCATTCCAGGATCCTGCCTGAGGAACCGTTTCGATATCAAGAAATAAAATTCTTTCTAATGGTATATTCTGTATCATAGGTGTTTTTTATTGATTATCCCACCTGCATTCCGTTTTTTGTAGGCAGGGAAGGGCTTAGAAGGGTAACATCTTTTTTGTCTTCCCCATACAATCCCAAAACAAGGCATTCACTAAAAAAGTTGGCAATTTGTTTTTTAGGGAAATTAACAACGGCTAAAATCTGTTTGCCTATTAATTCTTCTTTTTGATAAAGTGATGTAATTTGTGCTGATGATTTTCTGATTCCCAAATCCCCAAAGTCTATTTCCAGCTGATAAGATGGATTCCTCGCTTTTTCAAAATCATTAACTGAAAGTATGGTTCCGCAACGGATGTCTATTTTTTCAAAATCGGCCCAGGTAATATCTGGTTTTGTGGTCATGGTAGTGTATTAATTAAATGTTCAACTTCTGTTTTTTGTTCTGCATATTTTTGCTGTAGTTCTGAGCTTTCACCCATTCTTTTATAATATTCCAGGGCTTTTCCACCGAAAAATTTCTTATGAAAGTCTGAAACATCCGGAATTTGAGGAAAAACGGTATGAAAAAGCATTTCATAGTACGCCTGAAACTCTCTTTCATTTTTGTCTTCTATTACTTGTCCGGGTGCTTTCTGGCGAACATGCAGCATTTCATGGGCGATCATATTGAGGACAAGGTTCAGGTCAAAATCAAATAAATTCCGCGGAATCATAACGGTTTGCGGACCCCCCAGTACTCCCTCTGCCGTAAGAAGCATTGAGGTTGGTGAAAGCTCCTGCCTGAATCCAAATCCGGCAAAGTTCTCATGTTCCAGATTAAAAGAGTGGATCAGATATTTGGCGGCATCCAGAATCTGGTCATGTTCTTTGTAAGCATCAAGATGTAAATGGATCTGCTCAAAATTCATAAACAATATGTTTTATAACAAATGTATTAAAATAACCTGATTTCAGATGAAGAAAGTTAGAGTGAAATGGCTTATTGGTAAGTGGATAACAGAAAATAATGATAAGGATGAAATTTATAATGGTTTTATTGTAAATAGATATATAAAAATAAATGAAATTGAGGCTTGCTGTTTGAGAAAACAGAACAGTCTGTTCTGTTCGTTCGTGTTTTTACCATTCTATTGCGGGTTTCTATCAATCTATTGGAAGGATAAAGAATTATCTTTGACCCAATTTTTAGATTTCATAGAAATTCACAGTCCACTCTATGTTTCTAATTTTTATTTCTTGCCTCTTACCGCAGTCTGCGAATAAGTTTATAGAAATATTTTTTTTCATCAATTGTGTTTATTAAACCATATTTTTTATAAATATGGTTTTTTTGTTATAATTATATCCAGCAGATGTTTTAAATTATTAAAAATTGACTGCTTTCATAAAGCATTATGATTTATAATATTTATTAAATACACTTTATTTTAGAAAAAATATTATATTTATAGCGGTTTATGTGTAGAAATTTCTAAACATAACATAATCACAGAGATGAAAGAATTTTCAATAGAACCGTTTTTACACGCAGAAAATAACCAGAAGTCTATCAATACGAAAGAGATTTCGGAACTGCTTGTGCTCAGGCCTGAACAACTTTTAAAGCCTCATAAAATATCATTTTATGCCGTTAATTTTTATTGTGAAGGGCGGGGAAAACATTCTGTTGACTTTAATTGCATTGATGTTAAAGAAAAACATATGCTGTTTCTATCTCAAAATCAGATTGCTCAGTTTCATGATCCTGTTTCCTATAAGGGCAGGGTGCTGATTTTTACAGAAGATTTTCTCTGCAGAAATAATATTCAGACCCAGTTTTTTGGATTGACAAATCTGTTCAACGATCCTTTGAAAATGCCGTATGTGTGTGTAGAAAGCCGCTTTGAAGAATTGTTGTCTCTTTTTAATTTTATCAGTGAAGAGCTTTCAAGACCTTACAGTGAGCTGCAAACCTGTATTTTGAACAATTATCTGTTTAATATTCTGCTTATTGCAGATCAGTTGTATAAGCCGCAGGACCATATTCTGGATACCCATCCATATAAGCTTCTGGTTTCTAAGTTTAAATCTTTTGTCAGCCAGAAGTTAAGCAGACAATATACAATACAGGATATTACAGACCACCTTAATGTAAGTATAAGAACTCTCGAAAAAGCATTTGTTGAGATAGAAAAAAGCACTCCTAAAAAATGGATGGCTGAAAGAATGGTTCTGGAAATTAAAAGAAACCTGGCGTGTAAAGAATATAATATAAGTGAGGTTGCCTATAGTTTAGGATTTAATGAAGTAACCAATTTTACGAAATTTTTTAAATCAAACACCGGACTTACTCCGAGCCAGTTTAGAGAAAATCTAGGGCCGGTTTAAAGAGAGTATCAACTTCTGAAGGTCTGTTTTGCTTTTTATCAGGGTTTGTTTTTATTATTATCGTGAATTTAACAATATTTATAATTTGTTGCTAATCATCCATTTGTATTGATTTTTTTTATTGTTTGTTCCTTAATTTGGTAAATGATACAGTTTATTAGTAGGAGATAGAAGTCTACTTTTGCACTGCAAGTTTATAAAGAGCTGCGATTCTAAAAAACAATGAAATGAAAAAAAATAGCAAAGAGACTCAGATCAGAGTTTACTCTTTGCTTTTTTACAAAGCGGGGATCTGTTATAAGGATGTTCGCTTTTTTATCATTTTTATGCGGCTTTAGATAAGGATGCCGGAAATATGAAAATATAATTTTGTGATATCACAAAAGAGCTTATCAGAATAAAAGATAAAACACAGCTGAATCCTTTAAATAGAGGAGTCAACGAAAAAAACTTCTGAACGGATGTCTGAATAACTCCAATTGTAAGAAGTGGAAATAAAAAATATAAACACAACCCTATAACCAGAAAAAAATTATGAAACAAGATACATCAGCTACTGTACCTGTTTAATGAGCAGGTATGTATTCAAACCCGGGCGTTTCTGCCCTTCCAATTCTTTTATTTTTAAATTTTTCATTTCCGAAAAATGATTAATGTTTTATTCCGGAGTCATTAAGCTTTTGGAATAAGTAGGATTTATGTTTTAGCTGTCATTTTCCGAATATTAGTACACTTGGATGAATAAATTATTTCTACCTTTTGTTTTACTGCTGTATATAGCCGTAAATGCTCAGGATACCCTAAAGTATAATACAATTTATACGAAAACGTATCTTGAAACCTCTCAAAAAAACTTTAGTCAGGCTGTGAAAACGGCTGATTCATTGTATACTGTATCTGCATCTCCATACTTTCAGGTAAAAAGCCTGATGCTTTTGGCTTCATTATATCAGCAGTCAGGAGATCTCAAAAAATCTATCGGTTATGCTCATAAAACTGAAGTACTACTCGAGGATTCTGAAGACTACCTTTGGAAGGCTAAGGTTTCCGGCTTTTTAGCAACCCAGTATCGTCTTTTGAAGCTTTATAGCCAGTCTAAAAAATATTCCCTGAAAACCTTTAATTTCTGCGACAGGATAGAGAATAAGAAAGTCGCCAATATGACCAGAGGAATGGCTATGCAGGAGCTAGCCTATTATGAGCAGGAACGTGAGCAGTTTCATAAATCGAATCAGTATATTCTTAAAGCCCAAAAATATTTCAATGAATCCGGTCAGAAAACAGATTTCTTTTCTGCAAACAATGAACAGCTTCTGGGGCTTAACTATTATTATCTGAAAAATCAGGATGAAGCCCTGACCCATTATCAAAAAGCGATGGGGCTTAGTAAAGAACTTCCGGAAAGCCATATCACCGGTTTAATTTACAATGGCCTTGCTCAGGTATGTATTGAGAAGGGCGATTTGAAAAATGCCAAAAAATATCTGGATCTGGCCGAAAAAATTTCCGGGACATCAGGATTTCTTCAGCTGAAAAATGCGGTATACAATACTGCCCAGCAATATTATCTGAAAACAAATGATGTCAGAAACTTAACAAAAGTTGCCATAAAAAAGGATTCGGTGAACAAGAAAATCACTGAAAAAAGTAATGCTTTTATTAACGAATCCTACACCCGGCTGTATGAACAGAACAATGAAATATCGGAAGGCAGTTTCAGAAAAGATGTTATCATCTTTATTGGAGCTGTGCTACTCATCTTGATTATCGTTGGATTTATGCTCTATACAAGAATAAAACACAAAAAAAACTTACAGCGGTTCAATGAAATCCTTAAACAAGTGAATAAAGAAAGAATATCTGAGAAAGAGCCGGTTGAGGAAGCCGAATCTTTTTCAAAAGATATTGAAGAAAACGAAAGAAGAACAGAACAGGAATATTCAGTTACAATGACCACTGCCACAGAAAGAAAAATACTGATTAAGCTATACGAATTTGAAAGGTCTGATATATTTACCAATAATAATATTTCACTTCCTTATCTGGCCTCACTTTTTGAGACCAACACAAAATACCTTTCATTTATTATCAATACCCATAAGAAGAAAGATTTCAATAACTATATCAATGAGCTCAGAGTTTATTATGTGATAAAGAAATTGAAAATCAATCCAAAGTACAGGAAATATAAAATTGCAGTTCTGGCAGAGGAAGCCGGTTTTTCTTCCCAGAATAAATTTGCTACTATTTTCAAAAAAGTAACTTCAATGTCTCCTTCTCTATTTATAAAACATCTTGAAGAAGAGAAGGTGAAATAATCATCCGGGAACTTTATCATTTTGAGGAAAATGGTAATAGAATGCCTTTTAAAGCGGTTTTTAGCGCATTATCTTTGTGCCTGTCAGAGGAGGGTTGTCTGGTCACTGTACCGATCAAATCTCATAAACTGTATTATTTATGTCTGCAGTTTATAATATCCTGACACAGGAATAATGAATAAAAAAACGCAAATAGATGTGCTGCCGGGTATACTTTCTTTAAGGAAGTGGATTACGCTGTGTATTCTTATTTTAATCAGTGTTTCTTCAAAATTCCATGCACTATCTTATAATGAGCGAATAGAAGGCTTAGGACAGAACGTAATATACGTAACCAAGGGTACAACTATTTTTATTGGAGATTCCAATATAAAAATAAAACAAGTCCTGATTTCTAAAGAAAACAGGAAAATAAAAATCAGACAGAATAAGAAACCGAAAACTGTAAAATCTTCAGATAAAAGAGAGCAGATCAAAACAGAGCAGATCAAAGCAGCGGCTATTCTATATTCCAAAAACTCTTCTTCCGGAAGTGACCTGTCCGTTCCGGGCAGGAAAGACCTCTTTTTTATTGCTTCAACAGGAGAAACTCAAATAAAATCATCACTTCATAGATCTGTGGATGTTCTTTATGTTCAGAATTATTTATACGGAACCAGTATCGTCTCCGGAAGTTTGGATGAGCTGTTTTTAGAACACCATTTTTCTGAATCCCATGCCATAAGGCCACCTCCTTTTATTATTTGATTTTTAACGTATTAACTAAAATTCTCATGCTTCTTTTACTGGAGCACAGGTAAGTTCATGCCTGAATCTGAAAATGAACGAACAATAAATGAATGAATTAATGAAAAATAATATGAAGTATCATCTACAGTTTAGAGCTGTAATAACTTTTGTATGTCTGTTGTGCAGCGGATGGCTTTTGGCAGACGGCTCCAGGAATTTGTACCCGTCAGGTGCTACCGGGCTCCGTGCATTTTTGAGATCAAGCACCACTACCACAGATAGCTGGCCTTTCGCCAATGAAGGAACGCATTATGTATATGCCATACCAGGAGAAATCATTACTCTGGCTTCAAGTGCACAGAATGGAGGAACAGGAAGAATACGGCTTTTTGCACCAGATGGAACACAGGTTGTTAACAATACTTCCAGTGGACAGATTTCCAGCAGAAGTGCAGAAATTGCAGGACCACAGCTGTCTGGGCAGACAGGGGGAGGCAGATATACACCCATCTATCATCCTGTAACAGAAGCCGGTATTTACCGTGTTGAGTTCGTGGGACGGGCAACATCAGATCCTTCCACAACAGTAAGTGCAGATAGTAACTGGACGCAAAGCAGTACCAATGCCGGAATTGCAGCATGGGACGTATCCGTTATTAATACAGGCAATACAGGATTTGTGCAAGGACGTGTGTATGCCAATATCCTGAATCTTTCCAACGGAACCTCTTCTGCAGCTACTGATGGATTTTATGGATTGGTATATGTACTAACAAAAGACGGATACACTTATAGAGTAAATAATAACGGGAATAATGGACTTTATTTTACTTTTTATGCGAATAACAATGGGTTTATAGATCCCACTACACAAAATCCTGTTTATAAAAGTCTTGACCAGTCCACAACCGCTTTTTTAACAGGAAAAGCACATAACCCCAATTTAGCCGATACTTCTAAACACATTACCCATAAACTGTTCTACAGCCTTCCTGCGGCAGATTTGCCAACAACATCATCAGGAGCTGTTCCGGGAGGTTCTACCTGGCTTAAAAGCACAGTAATTGTACCAGATGTGACAGGAGTTCAGCTGGTAGGAGTTGATGGAACACCAGCACAGGTAAGTGGGAAAGGAGGATATATTAAATTTAACGCAGGGGCTCCCGGGCAGTATAAAATTGTGATCCAAAGCATAGCAAATCCGGCTGCTTTTGTTACGCGTACCCTTACGGGACCGTCTGTAGAAGGAGTTAATTCTATTTTCTGGGATGGAAAGGATGGTTCCGGAAATTCACTGCCAATAGGTTCAGTACCAGCAGAAGTAACGGTACAGCTTCAGGGAGCGGAAGTACACTTCCCGTTCATTGATATGGAGTATAACAGGAATGGAACAATTATCCAGCTTCTGGATCATACCAATCTGAGTAATGTAGCATCAGATCTTGTTTACTGGAATGATACTGATATTCCAAATGGAAGCACCGGTACATCTTCTAACCCTAAAAACAATACCCACCTGCCTCCGGTAAACAGTGCAGGAATCAGCAGTGTAACTAACGGACATATCTGGGGAGTAGGAGGATCAGGAACCTCCGGGCTGTTCGGAGATGTAAGGTCAATTGATACATGGACTTTTATCAAAGGAAATGCAGCGACAATTGCTACCACTGTGGAAGTGAAAATTGCAGACTTAAAAGTAACCCAGGTAGTACCGGATAAATCTGCGGTTTCAGTAGGAGAACAGCTTACCTACACTGTAAAAGTGAAAAATGACGGTCCAAGCGGTGTTACGGAAGCTCCGTTTACTTTTACTCTTCCGCCGGGTCTGGATCCGCAGTCTCTTGTTTTCACAGCCAACGGATGCGGAAGTGAATCGACAGCAATAACTTACAATCCTGCGACACGTACTTATTCGTCTGCACTTAATTTGCCTAACGGATGTGAAATTACCTATAAATTCACTGTAACGGTTACTGCTTCTGCAACACCGGGAAATTTAACAGTAAAAGCAGGAATACTTCGTCCGAATGACGTAACCGACCCGGATGCAACCAACCCTAACCCTGCAGTTCCACCTACCAATGCAGAATATGAATGTGCGAATAACGGGTTAGGAGGTAATTGTAACAATTTATTGAATAATGCCAATGTAATGTTTTCTCCAACGCCAATATGTACGGAAGATGTTCAGGGGAATGCTTTCAGTACAGAAGACGGAGATCCGGTAACTTTCTCTCAGCCAGCCACCGATTTTGGTTTTGTCTTCGATATTTATACGCTTGATAATTCTTTTAACCTTAACATCAACGGAACTCAGCTTGCTACGCAGGAAATTCAGTTTTCTACAGCTGTTCCGAATATCCGTTTCGCAGACGGATCTGTTTACGGATCGGGTGGAATACCTGAAATCTGGCAGATCATAGGAACATCTTCAGCCCCTTCAGTAAGAGTAAATATCAGTGCTACAGGAGCGGTAACATTATTCGGTAGTAAGACATCAGGAGGTCCGTTATTTCCTTTGGAATTATATAATGGAGCAACCTTTAATATAATAACCTGGAACGTAGCATCAGCCAATATCGTTACAGCAACACAGGTGGTGGTAGGTCCTACTTATATGACCGGTTACGGATCAGGAAAGAAAATCGTGCCTTGCCATTGTATCAAACCTGGAGCAACAGGTACGCCGGACAGCTATGCACAGATCGGAATTCTTACCAAACCATCGATTACTGCTGCGAACTGGCCTAAAAATGTTCCGAACGGGCAGCTTGTTCTGGATAGTGCCGGAAAAGGTCTTGTGGTTACTCATATGACCACCGCTCAGAGAAATGCTCTGGTTCCGGTGGAAGGAATGGTTATTTATAATACAGATTTAAAATGTGTTCAGCTTTACAGAGGTACCACCCCGGGAGTAGATATTTCCCGTACCGGATGGAACTGTATTAAAAGAGGCTGTAACGAATAACAATAGGTGATTAAGTTTTTAAAGATTGCCGGGATAACTGGAAACAAATATCCTGGCAGCTTTTTAACGGATAAAAAAATGAAATTAAAAATGAGAAATATAATAATTACATCAATAGCTCTCTTTTCTGCAGCTTTATTCAATAATATAAAGGCTCAGGTAGCATTTGGTAAAGATAATGTAGCGAACCCGAGTGCTCTGGTAGAATTTGGTCCGGGGAATAAAGGGATTATACTACCATCAGTTGCTTCAGCTTCAGGAGCGGTAGGAGGGACTTTTGTTTTTAATACGGCCGATAAAGCAGTGGAAGTGTGGGAGGAAAAAAACAATAACAATACCGGAGGCTGGACTTCGCTTACGGATCAGGGACAAGGTATTCTTCATGCTTTATTTAATACAGGCACAGATGCAGCAGCAACAGCCGGAGTGATTATCGGAGCAACAACAACAAGTAAGCCAGGAACTCTGGTGCTGGAATCTACAACAAAGGCAATGGTTTTACCTGTAGTGACCAATCCGCATCTGACTATGAAAAGCTCAGTAGCAGGAACGATGGTATATGATACGGCTTCTGATATGCTGGCTGTATATGATGGAACGAATTGGAGCTACTGGAAATAAGAAAATCATCAGTTTAGTTTTGAGCTGCAGAATGAGGGGTAGAAATAGTCCTCTTCTGCTGCTTTTATAAGTTAAAAAAAAATGACAAAAATTAATAATTTTCATACAATGCAGATGATCATGAAGGTTTTAACAGTCATGATCCTTGTTATTTTTTTAGTCCTGGCCTGCGCACCTTGGAATACAGCTGTCAAATTTGTTCTTCTCGCTACGGGAGCTCTCCTGCTGAGACTATTCCTAAAGGCTAAATGCATTGAATATGAATTCTCAGGAGAATGCATAACGATTAAAAGATTTCATCCTTTTTACCAACGAAAAAAGATGTCGCCTTTCGCCGAATTTCCAAGACAATACCTCAAAGATTTCGTGCTTGAAGAAAGACAGATGGTTTCCAGCCTGGTTATTGTGCTGGATACGGAAAAAAGAAAAGGATTCAAAATGAAACTTCAAATAGCGGGTTTTAATAATCAACAAATAAAAGACCTTACAGATTCACTGGAAAGTATAAAAAAGACGAATAAAAATGAATACTGATTTTAAAAATATCCATGTTGGAAAACTGGTAAAAAAGAGAGTGGCAGAATGTGAGATTGATACATTCAGAATATGCAGATTTTTTAAATGTACGGAAGATGATTTGAAAATCATGTATCAGCAGCCGGATATGCCCTCTGATCTGATGCTAAAATGGAGTAAGTTATTGGAATACGATTTTTTTAGAGTGTATTCACAGCATCTTATATTATATTCTCCCCCGGCCAATGCCAATCTGAGCAGACAGACAGACAAGAAGAAATCAGATCTTCCCCAATTCAGAAAGAATATTTATACAAAGGAGATCATTGATTTTATTATGGAATTGATCCTTACAGGAGAAAAAACAAGATATCAGGTGATAGAAGAATATAGAATACCCAAGACCACATTGTATAAATGGATGGATAAATACAGTAGTAAAGCAGCCAGTTAACTTAATATACAAGTATAAAATGATACTAACTGAAATGATCCTGATCGGGAAAACAATTGAAGAAGCAGAAGAACTTGTAGGGCAGAAAACAGTAAGAATGTACAGCTCAAGATATGCTTTTGAATTAGAGCGTTATTGCTTTGGTATTTTAAAAAGACGTCTACATATTTCTACCTGTAAGGGAATCATTTATGACTGTCATTTCAGAATAGATCTGTAAAATAAGCCAATCAAAAATTCCAGATTTTATGAAACCAGACAAGCAACTGTACGAAAAAGATTTTCTTTTGGGGCTCTCAAAAAAAGAAGTCATCAATGAACTTGGACACGGATTCAATTTTTATCCGGATGATATCTGGTATTATGAAATAAAGAGGACATGGTGGGGAATGAAAACGGTTCTATTCCTGATTTTCCGAAACGGAAAGCTACAACACAAAAACATTAAGAAAGTATATGGAAAAGTATATAAAACCAAACTACCAGAAAATCTATAGTGATATTATCACCAGAAAATACCCTGATAAAGAAGAAAAGTGCAGATCTATCCTTACCAAAAAAGATCTTTCAGTAATGGATGTTATTAAGCTGAACAAGCTAATTTTTACGAAAGATGTAATGCAGGATACACTCATCAGCAATCAGAAACATCGTTCATACGATAAACAGACCATACTGCAGATCCTGAAGTATCAAAAAGAAAATAACATGAATAACAGTGAATTGGCAAGACACTTCAGCCTTAGCCGTAATTCTGTAGCGAAATGGAGGAGGATATTTTTAGGAGAAGAAAACTCTGGAAAGAAAATTGCAGCTAAGGATCTTGTATATTAATGAATTTTTGAATAAAATTTATTGGCGGTGGCTCCGAAGGAGCCACCGCCAATAAATTAGCACAGGGGGGCACAGAGAATTTATTAATCATTTTTATCCGGAATGGAAATTCCGCCTTTGGCGAATATCTTTTTTAAGCTGTCTGAAAGCAAGACCAGCCCGGCAGCCATCATGATAATGTCCTTCAGAACAAGACGTCCGGCTCCTGATAAATAAGGAAATCCATGCTGAGGTGTGGGAAAATCACCACCGAGATCAGGAACATATACTTCCGGGGTAGTAATCAGAAAAGACAAAGTAACTAAAGACATCAGGAATGTTAATGCTCCGCCAGCCGCTCCAATTTTGGGAAACCATACTCCCAGAACAACCAGAATCCCTATGATGACAATCACACTGCCAAGTCCGTAAGAAAAAATATAAGTTCCGTTTTCTTGGTGCCAGTCTATATTTCTCTGAACAACTTTTCCTTCCGGATTCTTATAAATAGTATATTCCGGAACCATTTTATTTTCCTTATTAAGCACTTTATTGGCTGCATTTTTATAAAAGAAATTCATAACAGGACTATTCGCGACAAAAGGGACGATTCCCTCTGCTTCATACTGAAATGCTTTTAATCCTCCAATCCATGCCATAACGATGAATATGGAAACCCTCAGAAAATTAAGGAAGTAAGAGTCCAATGCCGTAAGACGGTTAAGTAATCTGTTGTGCTGCATAATTTGCTTTTCTACAAAGGTATTGAGGCACAAGCCTCTTAAAAATAGAGATATCAGGATATTACATGGACATTTTTGCCACTACAGAGATTCCTACCTTTTCTCTGTATTTTTTAGGAGAACAGCCAACGGATTTCTTAAAATACCTGCTGAAATAAAATTCATCATTAAAACCTAGCTCAGCAGCAATTTCTTTCACAGATCGATAGGTAAGATGAAGCAGTTTTTTGGCTTCCAGAATGACTCTTTCATTAATAAGCTGGCTGGGAGTTTTACCAAATTCTTTCTTAATGGTTTTGCTTAATGTTCCGCCAGTGATATACAGTAGATTACTGTAAAACGCAAGTTCCTTTTCCTCCTTAAAATGAAGATCCAGCAGCTTTCGGAATTCTCCGGCGTGTTTATTAGCGGGTGTTTTATGGTAAATCTCATTCTGCACTATATTGATTTTCTGTTTGCTGCAAATGGCAAGGATCAGCTGAATATAAGTTTTAATAATTGATGCTGAAAACGGATGATCTTCCGAATTTTCAAGTTGAACATGATTAAAAATTTCCAGAATCAAGGCATAATTTTCCTTAGTGAGCTGTATGGCCGGGTTTAAATAGATATTGTTAAAAAGAAGCCCATTACAGGCAACTTCTTCTTTATGATATTCTATACAATAATAATCACCATGGAAGAAAAGACAAAAAATCTCCTGCCCGGAATGTGGTACCAGATTTAACTTCTGAAAAGGAGAAAGAAACAGGACTGTACAGTCTTCATAAAAATAATTAATGTGATCTACAGAAAAAACGCCAGACCCGTTCAGTAAAATGACACTATAATTTTCTGTCGTAAGGTCTGTGGGAAAATCAGATTGATGATAAGATTGTATGTGTACAGCCATGGAATAAATATAGGAAATCTCAACTGTATAAGCTTAATATTACTAGTGGGGATTGTTTTTCAAAAAAATATAAAACCTGTTTTTAATACGTCGAGTTCTGTCGCTTCCGGCTCTGATATTTGCATCAATAAAACACAGAACATGAAAATAGACTTAAAAAATAGGGGTGGACATCCCGCCTGATACCACCTTAAAAAATAAGGCTTACATCAAAAGTCATTATTGAAAAAAAGACTTTTCTTATTCATTTATTCAATAAAAAACAATCAAAATCACAAAAAATGAACAACATTGAAAACAATGCTGCCGAAACTCCGGCAGAAAACATTCCATCTCAAACCCTGTTTAGATTTGTAAGCTTAAGAAGCCCCCAGCTTTCTGATGAAAAAGAACAGAATAAAAGATTTATTCTGATTCCTGAGACCTATAAAAATGATAATACATTTTATATTCCTGTAGTAAATGCAGTAGGCTCAAAACAAAGGAAATTAATTGAATGCGCTGCTGCTTTTGCCAGTAGTCCAAAATGTATTAGCAGCGATCCTGCCAGTTTACATAATTTATCAAATTTTAAAAGAAATTACAAAGCAGTTTGTGAATTTGGAGCATGGATTGTAAAAAACAAAGATACCCACACTGCCCAAGAAATTCTTGCTGTAAGAAATACCTATTTTGCCGGGCAAATACAACCTACTCCTGAGCCTGCCGATATCTGGAATAACCTAATTTACCAGGTCGTGACACAAAAAGACTTTTATATTAAAGAAACGCTGATGCAGGCCTTACTTGCCATGCATGTTCTGCCGGCCGTTAATGAGGAAACAACAAAGATATTAGTAAATGCCAAAGTAGTTCTTCCTAAAGAATTAATGCTGGATGACAAACCTCTTCCGGCGTCTGAAACGTTCTCAAAAGCCGGAGCAAGAGAAGCAAAAGAAACAATTCCTACAGAGGAAATGAGAAAGCAGCAGCTGGTTTCTGTAACAAAAGCAAAACTTGAAAAATATGCAGGACTAAAGAAGAACCTTTCTGCAATAGAAAGAAGATATAGGAGGGAATATCAGACAGAATATGAAGTTTACCAGGAAGGGTATCAAAGAGAAATTGCTCCTATTATTGAGCGCTATAATCTTGAAGTAGCTGAAATGAGAGATAAATACTGTCCTACAAGAGCTCCCGGCGAAAAATATGATCCGGCAGATCCATGCCAGCAGATCCCAAAAGTTCCAGAACCAGTCCTTCCAAAATTTGATTTCCAGTTCCGCCCGGAAATAGAAGCCGGAAATTTAGAATTGGAGCTTAAGCCTGATAATATGGAGGCGCTATTGGATATTCTTGGGTTTGATTTTCCGCAGGATCAAATCAGTAACCGTGCTGCAGCTCCTGGAACTCCGAATCTTAATGAATTACTGGATGGAAGAAACACTTTTTCAGAAATCAATGCTCTGATCAAAGAAACGGAGGAAAAGTGTAATACGATTATTGCAGAAAATACAGAAAGCAATACAGAAGTTTATACCAGTATTGGAGGGGTTATTGTTCCTTTAACAAGAACTGTTTCTGTACCGTTTACTTACCAGATTTGTCCACGGGTTTTATATAAGAGGTATGCACTTGATCTTTCTTTAAATGTTCCGGATGCTTCCTGGGATGTTTCCGGAGTATCATATGCCCTGATTGAAAGCAATGGTAATTTGAATGCAGACAACGATGGATTCTGGTTTGTAAAATCAAGAACAGGAAATACTATTTTCTTAAACAACCTTTTAAAGGAAGGTGTTGAATATGCTGCTTTACAGGATTCCTCTTTTGATATTAAAGTCTATTTTACCAACGGAAGAATGGCTCAGTTCAGAACCAATGGAATTAGCACAAGATCATGTATTTCTTCCCAATTTGAACTGCTGGTTGAAGAAACAGAAAATCCTCCGGTTGTCATTGAGGGTGAACAGAACTTCATCCCTTCAGGATTTGGATTTAAACAAATAGGGATTGCTGATTATCTGAAAGTAGAACAGAGTACCCATGCTTATGTGGAAGGAGAAGTAGCTCATATTGAGAATATCATGGCAAGAGAATACCGTGAAAAATCTACCCGAAGATTAAGAAGAAGCGAAAATACAACCACCTCCTCTTCAGATACTGAAAGAGAGCAGCTTTCAGATACCACTACGGCTAACCGCTTCGAAATGCAGTCTGAAGTATCAAAAATTATGCAGGAATCCAATGATTTTGCCGGCTTTGCTAATGCAAGTTATAGAAGCCCTAATGGATTATTCTCTCTGAATGCAGGAGCTAATTATGCCAATCACCGTTCCAAAGATGAAAGTACAAGACAGGCGGTGAGTCAGGCTCAGGATATTACTGCCAGAGCAATGGACAGAATCGTGACCAAAGTTCATGAAGAACGGATTGAAAAGATCATTGATGAGTTTGAAGAAAACAATTCCCACGGATTTGATAACCGTAAAGGGGATAAAAATGTAGTAGGAGTGTACCGTTGGGTAGATAAACTGATGAAAAACCAGATCTACAACTACGGTAAACGTATGATGTTTGAATTTATGGTTCCGGAGCCTGCAAAACTTCATTTGTTGGGAATGGCTTCTCAGAAAAAACCGGATCAGGTAACTTTGGTAAAGCCGGAAGACCCAAGAACCTCTTCTGTAATGAAGCTTGCTCATTTTGGAGATCTGGCGAATGATAACGTTCTCAAGTACTGGACAGCGAAATATAATGTTGAAATTCCAGAAAAGCCAATTGAATCTTACAGCGTTGGAAAATCAATGAGCGGGCAGTTTGTCAATGAAAACAGTGCCATCCAGAATGCATCCTTTAAAGATGAAATCCAGATTCCGGATAATTATGTGGCTGTAAAATGTGCAGCAGGATACAGTGCGGCAGGTGATAGCAGCGCAACGGCGATGTGTATTCTGGTAGGAGATCAGACGTTCTATATTCACGGAAGGTGGTCCCAGCTTGAAATGCACCCTAGACAAGTTCTTACAATGCCTTATTCAAAGTCCATTCCTATTTCTACTACTTTCTACGAGGCTTTTTCAGGAACAGTGAATTGTGTGGTTGATCTGGAGTTAACAACCGAAGCCAAAAATGCATGGTATCAGAAAGTTTTTAAAGCGATTATAGACGCCTATGAAGATGCTTTGGTGGGGTATAATAATAAACTTGGAGAAGAAAAGAATAAGGCTGTAGAAATCAAAGGTTCAAACCCGATGTTCTACCGTCAGATTGAAAATACCATTCTGCGTAAAAACTGTATTTCATATCTGTCAGACAGAACTTCCGGTTCTACTCATGGCTACGGATTAGAAGGGCAGACCAGCGGTTCTTCCTTCAGAGACTATGAAACGGTTTTAAACAGCAATCTTGATAAATACACCGCTTTTGTGAAGTTTATGGAACAGGCTTTTGAGTGGGAAAATCTTTCCTATAACCTGTATCCCTATTATTGGGGCAACAGAGAAAACTGGATGGATCTTTATCAGGCTGAAGACACCGATCCGTTGTTCAGAGCCTTTATGCAGAGTGGTATGGCGAGAGTTGTTGTTACGGTACGTCCGGGATTTGAGGACGCAGTACAATTCTATCTGGCCACCGGAAAGATCTGGAACGGAGGCGAAATTCCTGTCATTGGTGATGAATTATACCTGTCTATTGCAGATGAAATGAAGGAACCCAAAGGAATGAAACAAGGAAAAGCCTGGATGACAAGGCTTCCAACGTCTCTAAACATCCTTCAGGCAGAAAGTATCGGATTGAAAGTGAAACATGCGCTGCCTTTCAGTACAGAAAATCCGGATGATTTTGAAGTACCGTCAGAAGTGATTACAGAAGATAAATTCAATTTTGAAAAAGATAACAGCTTGCTGGGCGGAGGTATAGGTGAAAAATGGATTGAGATTACGTTTGATCGTATGGATAAATATTCTAATATTTATTCGATGGATGATAATTCCGTTTTCCCCAGAATATATGAGTGTATGGGAAATACTATTACAATTGAAAGAGATGCTGCCTGGAGTGCAACGGAACTTTCAACGGTCTTCTACAAAAGTTTAGCATTTGAATTATCCGCAATTGATGGGTTAAAAGCTGTTCCTACTGGAAATAATGGATTAACATTTAAAATAGATGTTAATAAGATAAAAACATTTACATTCAGAAAACCAGATGATAATGATGAATATGGTTTGTTAAAGTTTGTAACTGATGGGCAGGATTACCTTAAAATTTTATCTCCTGAACAATACCGTGAAAGAGTTTTAGATAAAGATAGAATTGAGCTTACAATGAATGATTTTACAGATAAAGCTCCTCTTTCCAAATTCCTAGTTTAATCCCTTAAAATTTAACCCATGAGCCGTGTAAAACACGAGGCTATCTGGCAGCACGATAAAGTGCTGCCTTATATCCTCACGACCTTAAAAGATAAGATTAGTGAGATTACTGCGGTAGAAAAGATATTCCTTTTCGGAAGCAGGGGCCGGATTCCTTTTGAACAATGGAAGGATCTGGAAGGAAAAGACTGGGACGTTATGGTACAGACCAAATACAAACTGAAGAACGCTCAGATTCTGGTAGATAAAGATTATTACGTGGATCTTCTTGTTCTGGATGAAGAAAGGATCAAAACGTATTATTCAGGAAATAAACTGACGATGGTTTTCCCGGAGAACGAATTAAAAATACCGTGATGAGCTTAGAAATATTAAACAATCCTTTATTGGGCAGCTCCGAACATTCTTTTTTTAAAACAGACAGCCCTTCTTTCCCTGTTTTGAAATCACCTTCCGAACAGAAACAGCTTACAGCAAAACAAATTGCTAATACCTATTATGATGGAAAAGCCGCTCTGAGTGGTAAGGGTTTTCAGATCTATACAGATGATCCCATATTTGGAGGAAATATAGAAGAGGTCGTTATTTATCAAAGTATGTACAGAAAGACCATTGAAGGAATTGATGTGATTCTTTTTGCCAGTAAAGACGGAGCTTTTCTTCTTCAGCGTTATATGGAGGCGCTGCCGGATAGTAATCAGCTGATTCTTTTCCTGGAAATTAATGATCAATATAATTACAGCACGGTAATGCGGGCTGTGGCAGGTGCGGAGCTTACGAAAACTAAAAATAATTCCTTTGACGATATTCTTAGTTTTACAAGAAAACATCAGGTTACTGTTTCTCCAAAAGCACTTGAAGAGCTGATCAAAAATGAAATTTATAGAAATAAAGTAAGTTTCATTAGCTGGTTTCTGGGATTAAAAGATGCCAGCATCGGTAAGATATTTAGTTTCTTTAAACAGGAAATGTTAGAAGGAGCTGCTGATTTTTTTATAGAAGGTATCGCAGATAATATTGCAAAACTCAGGATTACTGAAAATGGCTGGAATCCCTATCCTAAAGAAGGTGAATACGATCCTGTTTTTATTCCAGATGCACTTTATAAGGAACTTAAAAAATTCTATGAACATGAAGGTCAAAAGAATCCGTATGAAAATCTGGAAGGACAGAAGAAAATAAATGCCCAAATTGTAAAAACCCTGTTTGAAAAAATAAATGATGTTAAAACAGATTTTAGTAATCTCCTGGCTAATGCAGAAAATTTCTTTCCTGCTTTTATTTTTAAGAGAATTAAAAAATCCATCAACTTCTTTTTCAACCAGATAGATAAAATTGAAAGTTTTCTTATCGATCCCCTTACCGGAATGCAGCATATTATCTATAGAGGTCATCAGATGACTAATGCTTTTCTGTGTGGGATTTACAACAGTCTGATTGATATTATCGCAGGAATTTTTTCAATCATTGGCTTTATTTTCAAGGCAGTTGCTGCTATGGATAGAGTGAATGACCGGAAAGTTGAATATGGTGAAATGTTCCTTGAGCTAACGGAAGACCTTATGGAGGGGATTATGAACTTTGATTATCTGGACTTTTTTAAACAATGCCTGACCTTTCAGATAAGAACCATTATTCGTCTGGTAGCATGGATTGAGGAAAAAGTCCCTCAGCTGACTTTTGAAAAAGCTTCTTACTATTATGGATATATCATTGGGATTATCGTAGACATCGTTGTTGAAACGCTTCTTACCGGCGGAACAGCTGCGGTTGCTAAGCTGGCTAAAACGGTAGAAAGCTTTATATTAAATCCTCTTGAAAAGATTTCCAAAGCCGTTACCCATGCCGGAAATTTCATGACAAGAATCCTGGAGTTCATTAAAATGATGCTTCGCGAATTTAAAAAAGGAACAAAGGAAATTTTTTCTAAATTAGAGAAAGTTTTAGATGAGGTCTTTGGATTGGGAGATGAAGTAGCGGATCATGCTCTGACGCCTGCGGAGAGAAGAGTGAAGGAGAAGCAAAAGAGAGCTCAGAATAAGTTTGAGAGAAAAAGAAGAGGAGGAAAGTATAATTTAGAAGATGTAGATGAATTAGGTTCTAAACCAGCAACAAAAGAAGAGTTGTTAGATTGGGATAAAAAAATTAAAATCTTAGCATTTAAGGAAAAGGGGAGGTTTAGATTAGCGACAAAAAACACTCCAGCATATAGATATATAGAAAAGAATAATATTGCAGCATATTTTGATGCTCATGAAATACCACCTGTAATATGGTATAAAGAAGGTTCTTCTAATTATGTAATTGCCCATGAATATTATCATTTGGAAGAATTTTGTAAAATTGGAAAAAAAGCTTTCACTAAAAAAGATTTTGGCACTTTAAAAGAAGCACTTGTGAATAATATATTGCGTGAGAAATATGTTGCTGAAAGATTGCTAGAAAATGCAGAAATACTAAATTTATCCTTGAGTGAATTAAAACATATTAAATTGTACTATCAAGAGAAGATTATTCTACCAGCAGTTAATTTGGGAGTGGAAATGATTCCAGAATTTATTATAAGATTTAAAAATTACGGACTATGACAGATAAAGAAATAATAGAAAAAGCAACTAAAGCTTTAAAAGCATTAGATTTACTTGCTGATTATAACAGTATTGGAGTATATAGAGATATAAATCCTATGATCTTGGAAATGAATCCTGACATTGAGTTTCAGTATTCGGTTCATTTTAACTTTAATCCCCCGGTTCTTGGAACTGGAGCTGCTATAACAGTCGATAGAAAGACAAATAAGCTATTGAAGATTATAACTAAAAACGGATTATACAAAGTCCCAGAAGAACTACAGTAATTTTTACTGCTTCAGAAAATATTCAAAACTTTTAAATCAACCAGCATGATTCCCATGCTGGTTTTTCTTTTTTTGGTTTTAGATTAGAGAAAATTTCAAGAAAGATGAATTAAAAAAAGACCGGCAGTTTTAAACTACCGGTCTGATTAGCAAAAAAAATATCTGATATCGATTTAATTCTCTCCGAAACAAAGCCTACTTGGCTACATACGTATAATTCTTATTATGGGTTTGTCCGGCAACTACCGTTGTGGTTACATTGGTTTCTACGCTTCCTCCTACCTCAGTTTTGTAGCTCACAGCAATAGGGCCTCCGTCATGATTGGTAACATGGGCACTTAAATTTCCAAAATTAAAAGGTTTCACGGTTTCAAGAACATAGGTTTGAGTGGAACCTGTAAAATCATTTATTCCCAGGATAATATCATCTTCATTTCCCTGTGTGACACCGTTTATTTTCCATACCGGGGAGCCGTACTGGCTGGCATCATGGTTTCCTGCCGCTATTCCGAAATCCACCTGGTCGTTAGAATCTGCTCCGTTTATTGTAATGGTCATTTTCATATTGGCCTTCGCATTGGAAGGGTCGTCATCATCTTTACCACATGCTACAGATATGCTTCCTATAGCTATTACAGTAAGAAGACTGAAAATAATTCGTTTTGTCTTTTGCATTTTCATAATACTACTTTTGAATGTTGATCCTGCAAATGTAGTGCTGGATAAGCTGTCCGAACAATACAGAAAAATCAGGATTTTTATTCTCCCTGAAATTAGGTAGAAGGAAGAGTATATGAGAGTTTCAATGGGAAAAGATTCGATAAACAGAGGTGATTAGAAAGCTCAAAATCTTGTATTTCAAAATAAAATAATGGAGACTGTAAGAGACGGTTTAAATTTTACATTTCTTCAAGTCTTCAAAAAGACTAACGCAAAGTTGATGAATAATTCCACCTTATTTTGAGTCATCAAAGTGATGCGACTTCATCGCTGATGAAGCGGAATGTTTATCCATACGCATCAACGAATCAACCGAGTTGATTACAGCCTTTGCTCCCTTAAAGTCAGTAGTTTATAAAATGAAAGCTTTGCGTGGAAAAAACACATCGCCAGTATATTATCTTTTTAATCAAAAAATACTCAAAGAATGTGATTTAAATAAAGATGTGAATGTTATACAAAAAATCAAATTTAGAAATTTAAACAGGCTTTCAGATATTATTGAAAATTTATGATCTGTAAATCAGGTGATTGTCGTGTTGTTTGGCCTTTTTTATAAAATTTCATGCAAGATTTTCCAAAAACCGGGTTTTACTAATGAGTACTCAAAATCAATGAATGTTTAATACAGTAAAAAATAATGTAATGAAGAATCTGATAGTACTTAAATTTTTTGCGGCCATTTTAGCCGTAGGAGTAATTTTTACTCTGTTTGCCTCATGTCTTGATGATAATGATATTGAGGCTCCCCCCGTAAAACTGGAAGATCTTAAGGGGAATTACAGAGGAAGGCTGATTACTGTTCAGGGAATCTCCAGAACAGAAAAGGCAATAGAATTTAGAACAAAAAAAGATACCATAACATTTGCGGAATTTCCGGTAAAAGAAATTGTAAAATCAGTGATAAAAGACCCTGTAAAAGCAGACGCGGCACTGGCTGCCATTGGAAAAGTGAAATATAATCTGAATTACACTTCTGTATTGTATGCTGATAAAAATGTAATAGAACTGACTTTTACTCCTGAAAAACTGGCATTTCGGATTCCTGTTGACGGAGTTAGTAAAAATGCCGTGATCACATTAGCTGCTAAGCAAAAAGGGTATTTTGCAGGACTGGACAG
Organism: Chryseobacterium vaccae; assembly: GCF_009602705.1. Taxonomy (NCBI): domain Bacteria; kingdom Pseudomonadati; phylum Bacteroidota; class Flavobacteriia; order Flavobacteriales; family Weeksellaceae; genus Chryseobacterium; species Chryseobacterium vaccae. Next base: position 3,470,963 of record NZ_VSWH01000001.1, read on the forward strand.
ATCGTTGAGATTTGGCCTGACTGCCGAAAGAATCACAGTAGACGGAACAGATTTAGATCCCTATGAAATCATTTATTATAATTTCCCTTATCATCTGAAGAATTGATAGAAATAACAAATAGATAGATACCGTTTAAAAGATCCAGTCTATTTTTGCCCTACCATTTAAAAAGCCGGACGCTGTAGCCATACATGAAAGAAAACAAGGAGCAGATTTTGATTAACCGCCTTCTGATAAAAGAAGAAGCTGCCTGGAAAGAACTTTTCGGAATTTATTCCGGAAGCCTGTCCGGGGTCTGCTCCCGCTATATTGCTGAAAAAGATGATGTAAGAGATATTTTGCAGAATAGTTTCATTAAAATGTTCCGGTCAATAGACACGTTTGAATATCGGGGAGAAGGATCGTTAAAGGCATGGATGATGAGAATTGCAGTGAATGAATCACTAAAACATATCAGGCAGAATTCCGGTTTTCAGACCACAGCCTGGACTTCCGATTTTCCTGACACTCCGGAAGAAGAAGAGCCTGATCTTGAAGAAGTTCCACAGACAGAGGTCATGGAAATGATAAAAGCACTTCCGGATGGATACAGAACTGTTTTTAATCTGTATGTATTTGAGAAAAAAAGCCATAAAGAAATTGCGGAGCTGCTGGGAATAGCAGAAAACTCTTCAGCTTCACAGTTTCACAGGGCAAAAGGACTACTGGTCCAGAAAATTAAAGAATTTAAAATGTCCAAAAAAGCACAATATGAATAACCGGTGGCTCAATGATCTGCGCAGCAAGATGGAAGACCATGAAGAGGATGTTCCGGATGGGCTGTGGGAAGATATCAGGGATGAATTGTTTTCAGAAAAAAATGAGAATATAATTCCTGTGAGCCTTAATTCAGGTTCAGAAAATGGAGTCGAAAATAAAAATATGTCTGTCGGAAGCCATAAAGCCTGGCTATATCGTATTGCGGGAATTGCAGCAGCTGTTGTTCTGTTATTTTTTACCGGAAAGCTGTTGCTGGAAATGAATGCAGAGACAACGGAGAGTAGGAGTACGGCCAACTCTGGAAAGAAAGATCAGATCGCGAATTTCGGAAGGGAATCAGGCCATTCAGAGGTCCCGGATACTGCACCAGGTATCAAAACCGCAGATCCGGAAAAATTTAGTGTTTCAAAAGGCATGGTCACAGGGAAAAATATAGATGAAAAAGTACAGAAGAATACTTTTGAAAGTAATATCAACAAAGAAATTTCAGAAGAGAAAAGGAATGTTTTTGACTTAAGATCACTGCAAAATAAAGAGATTCCCGGCCAGAATTATGTTCTTACTCCAAAAGAAGAAAAAGAAAAAATTGATGAGGTATCTGTTGCGGATGAAACATCTTTACAGGAGAAATATGTCAGAAATGATAAATCCAATCAAGGAAAACAACATTCTAAGAGGTCATGGATGCTGAGTATGTTGACGGGAAATGCTTCTTCAAATTCTTCCGTACAGCAGTTTTCGGGATATGCTTCTATGAGTGGAAATCCAATGATTGTTGATGAAGTGTGGAGTGCTACAAGTACCGAAGACGACCCGTTAACCGAAATTTTACTGGCCAATCAGAGCAAAGAAGTAGAAGCAAGAATAAGACATAAAATCCCTGTTACTTTTGGCCTTTCGCTCTACTATAATCTTGGAAAAAGATGGGGCGTTGGAACAGGAGTGAACTATACCAAGCTTTCGTCTGAACTTCATTCCGGAACCAGCTCCAACTATATCAAAGGGGAGCAGACCGTTCATTATATCGGCATCCCTGTTCAGATCAATTATAATGTGGTGAAAAAAGGGAGGTTTACAGGATATGTTACGGGAGGAATGATTGCGGAAAAACCTGTGGCAGGAAGTCTCAAAACAAAATATATTGTCAACGATGAGGTAAAGGAAACCTCAGAAGAACGCCTGGATTCAAAACCAATACAGTTTTCAGTCAATACGGCGGCCGGACTTCAGCTGAAGGTGATTGATAAATTCGGAATATATGCAGAACCGGGAATCGGTTATCATTTTAAAGATAATAGTGGACTTAACACGATCTATAAAGAAAAACCCTTACACTTCAATGTAAAATTCGGGGTCAGGCTGCTGCTGGACTGACCTGTTTACTTGATTAACCCTTAACGATTTATATATATGAAAGCAAAATTAATGTTTTTGGCTTTTCTATTCATCAGTGCCATGAGTATAAAAGCCCAGTGTAATCCTACCATCACCAGCCCGAGGCTTGGCGTAAAGTTTCCGGACAAAATTTTGTTCTGCAATACGGAAAACGAAGTCCTTTCTACACAGGCATTCGGCACCTATCAATGGTATAAGCAGGCATGGACCTGGCAGACGCCTAATAACAATCCTTGGGAACCCATTCCGGGAGAAACTTCACAAACCCTCACCATTAACGGGAATGATGACCAGCTTTATTATTTTAAAGTAGCGGTAACCCAGGGAGACTGTTCAGCAGAAAGCCCTGCGGTAATGGCAGACGGATTTGTTTATGGACTTCCTTCCATGATCAGCACATTCACTCCCGGAACTTTTGAGCAGATAGGAGACGGGGAATTTAACATTTGTGCAGGAGCATCCGTACAGTTCAGCAATGCGTTTCCTGTGGTATACGGAACCCATACCTGGTACAAATGTATTCCAAGTATTGCGCCGCCTTCTGTGGGAGATGAGTGTGTTATTGAAGGCGAAACAGGAGATTCCTATACTGCGACAGAGTCCGGGGAATACGGTTTTTATGCCTGTACAGAATATTGTCCGGATCAGTGTGAGTTTTTAGGAACAGCATCATTCATCAAACTGAATTTCGGAAATTTTGAATTTTGCAGTAACCTGGGAACAGGAGAAACAAAAGCTAAAGACAACAATCTGAAAATTTATCCGAATCCAACAGCTCAGTTCCTGTACATCGGAAAAGAATCAGATAAAACGTACAGCGAAGTTTCTATCATTGATGTATCCGGAAAAGTGGTCCTGAAGAAAAACGGACATCAGTATAATGAAGCAATTGATGTAAGCAGATTGGTTCCCGGAAATTACTTCGTTCTTTCGACCGATACAAAAGGAAATGTTTACAAAAACAAGTTCATCAAAAAATAAAAGATCAACATGATCATCCTGAGTTAGTTTTTTTATGCTTAATAAGCCGGTAATCCTATACCGGCTTATTTTTTATACAGGGAATTATATCAGTCTGATTAAAATATTCTGTAGCTGATTCCAAGCCAGAATCCACCTTTCAGAACTTTTTTATAAGCGATCTCAGGCTGCTCCGTATATTCTTTATCCTGCTGTAATTTGTCAGATAAAACTTCTTTAAAAGCCCAGTTATAACCGGCATTAAACGTAATGTTATTAGTCATAAAGGTTCCTCCGAGCAGAAACCTGAGCTGTGTATCCAGATCAATTCCTGCTCCGACATTAAAGCCTATTTTGGTTGTTGAATTCCTGAAACCATACAAGAAGTGAGCTAAAGTCATGGCCCCTAAAGACATTTTACCCCGGTCTTCTTCCCTGATGGTATAGGCATTATTTGCGTTTTTATCAGATACATAATACTTACTGTTGACAGGAGCAGCAAGAAATAGCCCGGAACTGAAGTAAGCCTTAAATTTACTTTTTGAAGTGAAAGTTGTTACATCTTTTTTTTCAGACTGTTTAATTGAATTATCTTCAGGAGGGGTGAAGGTCAGTTCAAAAGTATAATCGGTACCGGCGGTTGTAAATTTTCCCAAATCCATTGTTGAATGCTTCTCATGGACAAAATAGGAAACATCGTTCATAAGGGAATTGAGCTTTTGAACGTCTGTAAAGGTATATGATGAGGGGTTGTCAGAACTTTGATAAGCCGCTAACAGAGTATTTTCTTTTTTAAATTTTTCGATTTTAGTCTTTATATCTTTTGAAAAATAGGAGTTTTTCAATAGTGCATCTATTAATATTGCCTCATTATAAAGTTTTTTAAAGGCTGCATCTCTTTCTCCTTCTACTACATTCATAATTTTAAGATCGGGAGAAATATCTCCGGACATTGCTTTTCGCAGAAAATCAAAAATTTCTTTGATTTTATCCTGCTGCTTTATCTGCAGTGATATTTTATAGTAAAACGGATTAATATTGATCATTTTCAGCTGATATTCTGTATTATTCTTAAGCTCATGAGGAGTTAATTCTTTCAGCTCGGATTTAGTATTTTTCACAAAATAACCGGATCTTTCAAAATCATAATAAATGGTATTTTCTTGGGAATGAATTATGCAGTACACGCATAGGAGCAGCATAAATAAAATTTTAGTTTTCATGACAGAGGTATTTAGTATCACAAATTTTACATTTTTGCTGGCTTGGCGCAATACCCCAAAAGGGTAATCTTATTTCTTTGAAAACCTCCTGCATGAAATAGAAAAGAGACTATCTCAAAAGTGAGATAGCCTCTTGATTTTATCAGAAAAATATAATAACTGAATTTGAAGCCGGAAAAAAAAGTTAACGTTTTTCCCCTTTCAGAAGCCATATATAGACTTCTAGCTGAGAGTCACTGTTAAACCAATCTCCGTTACGCCAGTCTATATAGTTATCCAGTTCTTCATCCATGCCATATATACGGGCGTCACCGCCTGAATCTTCATACACCAGATCTACATGTCCTGTTGCACCGTATTCTTCGTAATTATGAGAATCCAGATAAATAATACCTCCATAACTTTTCCATTTTTTTGTTTCTGCAATGAAGGTGTCTAATTCATCGTCCGATTTAATAGGTCCGTCTGATTTAAGAGTCGGTGTACCCAATTTCTGTTTCAGGTAAGTTCCCATTTCATCAGCAGAAAGAATATACTGATGTTTGGGGTTGATATTGCCTGTCCAGGTACTTCTTTTATTTGAGGTAGTATGCTCAGGAATATAATATCCTGCATTGTTGAGTGCCCACGAGAGTTTAATAGCACAGGTGTTTTCTCCAAATAAGCTTTTCCATCGGTCTTTCATAGGACCTGATGTTCCGGCATTATATTCCTTTTTTAATATCAATTGTCCGTCTTTTTGATAATTCTTTTTAATCTTATCATAATCCCAGATCGTTTTAATGCTTCCGCTTTGAGATTCAGGAGAAAAGAAATCAAGATCATTTGCACTTTCACCCGTATTGGGATTAACCCCTGTAAAATAGGCGGCATCTTCAGGCAGCCATCGGGTAAATGCTTCGCTGCCTTGTCCCCATGTATTACTTTCCCAGGGATTTTTAAAATTATTTGCCATAGTAATGTGATTTTTTTGAAAACCCGTTATGGCGTTTCACCATAACGGGTAAGGTGATTATTTATACTTTTTCTGCAGTAGGGCTACAGCCACATCCTCCGCTTTGGGGTACATCGCAGCATTCTGAGAATATCTTTTTGTACAGTTTTGCCTGTTCAGCAGCGTCGTTAATCTGACTAATGATTTTCATTGCCTGGCTGATTCGTTCTTGTTCCTGCTCCCATTTTTGGGTTTCTATCTCCAAACGCTTATCAGATTGCTCTATGGAAGATTTCATTCCTGAATTCTGTAATCCTAAAGCCTCATTGTTTAATTCAGCGGCTTCTACAGCAGAACCCTGTAAGTTCTGGTTGTAGCAATCCAGTGCTTCTCCCTGGCCTAATAACGCGTCTACAACAAGGGAAGGAGTACGCATTACCCTGTGGGTAACATCCAGTATAATCCCATCTACCGATTTGTCTTTATAAACCTGCTTTAAGCCTTTACGCTTACGTACATAATACGTTGTTTTTGCCGGAATTTCAGGATTGATGCAGTTTCCAAGCTTTTCTTCAACTTTTTCAATAAAGCTCGATGGGGTACCTTGGAAATCGTAAATGCTGCATAGATAGCTATATACTTGGTTTTTAACTTCATTTACCGCAGAGTCATCCACTAATATTTCATTAAGCAGTTCCGGAAGCTGAGCCAATTTTACCGTTCTTTTGCTTTCAGGGAAACCGTTATAATAAACAAATGAAACATCGTACAGATAGGTGATACTGAAATATTCCTGTAATAACTGGCGGAAAACGAAGTTCAGCACACGGCTTTTATTGATGTTTTCAAGTTCGCGGACAATAGTCTCTTCGTTTTCATTAATACGAACGCTGCTGCTTTCAGAATTCACTTCAATCTGACGCATGCTGTCAGCCTTGGATACGTGATGGCTTACAGATCCTACAAGATTGCTCACCTGCGTCTGTACGCTGGAATTGAAAGTAGATCCTTCGGTATTGCTTCCCTGTCCGCCACCGCCACCACCGATGGATAAGAATCCAAGGTTAAGACCAATGCTACCACCGGCATTCCATCCTCCGGTTTTAGAAGTGGTTTCTTCTTTGGAAGATCCTGTTGTAAACTGGGTTTCTTTTTCTACAGTATTCTGAAGATCGTCTGCACTTGATTCGCTGTAGCTGTCCAGTACGTTCTGCGACTGTTCTTTTTTGGTTTCATCGTGCTGATAGGAACGGACGGTGATGGTTGTTTTTTCTCCCGGAAGCAATGAGAATGTTTTAACGGTTTGTCCCGCTCCGTAATCTCCAAGATAAGAAGCCATTTTAAGATGCAGAACCATACTCAAAGTGGGAGTGGCCTCCTTGGGTCTCGGAATATACAAGACTTCCGGTTTTTTTGAAAAACGTTCAACAGCTATAGGCATCAACCCTTTGGATAGTTTTTGTGCAATTAAATCATCATCAATGAATTCTGCTTTTACTATATCCTTAATGTTGACAGTGGGAAGTATACTTTTCACTTCTGCAATTCTTGTTCCGTCATTTTTTACAGCCTGCAGCTGGATAAGCTCCGGTGAAATAGTTTTTGCCTGTTGCAACTTGTTCAGTAAAGTTGTTTTGGTAATGGCTGATAATTCCGTTGCCTGAAGCTTAATGTTTTTATCAAGAACAGCAAAGTTCTGAATAAGGTTATTATCCGTTTTGATAGCCTCTTTGATTCCCTGTGTATTGAGCTGTTTTATCTCATCAATTGCTGTCCAGTAAGTAGATTGTGTTTGCGTATACTGTTCTTTTTTAAATAATTCCTTACGGATATTAAGTCCGACGTAACTTACAGAATTGTAAGTGGTTTGCTGAGGCAGGTTATAATTTAAGATTGATGCCTCTCCATTATCCTCCAGCTTTACAAAAGGAGGTTTTATAGTACATGATGATTTGTCCATGAAAATAAATTTTTAAGATTAATAAATAGTTTTTTTTGCGCGCTTTTGATAAGGTGTAATCTCTTAAGTGATTGAATCAAAGGTATTACAGCATAGCGCCAAAACTTGACGTATAATATTTTGTCTTGAATTTATTTTATAGAAAGAGGGTAGAGTCGGGATGAATCTTTTAACTCAGGAAAATTTGAAATTTTTAATAATTGGACTTAATAGAATGTCTTATACCAATGGATTTGGATTTCTTATGAAGGAATAATATCAAAATATTTCACACAAATTAAAAGCAGAAATATCCCATCAATAATCGATTAAAACAAAAGGATATGCTCTGCGAAATATACACTTCCGAAGAGTACATCTTTATATTGACGGACTATCTGTTAAACGGATATTCATTAACCCAGTGAAAACCACGCTTGTTAAGCGGGTAATCTTCCTTTTTCTTTGTTTTTGTCTCTATTCTTACCATGTCGCGGCCTATATTTCCTGTGAAAACAACAATGTCTTTCTGAGTATTGTAATGCAGAGATGCATATATATTGTCCTGTTCCGTTTTACGGAGTGTAAGTGTTTTTTTGCCCGTATCTATAATCCCCTGAAAAGCCTTAGTACTATCGTTGTTACGAATTATACTTGCCCGGCCGGCATAGCTGATTAATAGTTTTTTCCATCCGAGAGAATCAGTGCTGCAGGGCGGTACTTCCCGATTGTTTACCGTAAATTTTTTAACAATATAGGCCCCTTCCATAGGTACAGCAGGAGGGGTATAGAAAAACATGGATGAAAAACTGAATATAAAAAAAACAAATACAAAACACTTCAGACAGATAAGGGTAATACGCTTCCACCTTTTGTCGGCGGTTCGTTTTTGGAAACGCAACTGTGATGGCTGATGGAGAACAAAAAAACGATACAGCGCAATGGCATCACCACTTACAATAAACAGGCAAAATAAAACAATATGGCTGGAAAATATTTTTACAGGGACATCGTAAAAAAAGTTCAGCAGAGCCACATTGATCATCACGGTCATGGAAAAAAGGGCACCAAAAGTCTTGGTACGTCTGAAAAGAAGCAAAAGTCCGCCAATACTTTCCAGCAGTCCGGAAACAAAGGTGTATCCTTTGGAAGCACCCATCATAGTCCATACCACACCCATGGGCGACATATCGCCAACCTTTTTTTCCAGTCTCCCAACGGTGTTTGCAGGGAACTGCCCGTCATGCAGCTTTGCAAATCCATATGAAAGCATAATCATGGCTACATAATAGCGTACTACTACCACCGTAAACCAATGAAGGTCTTTAAAGGTGCGCTGTCTTTTATCAGCAAGAAGTACAACGAGTGCAACCACTGCCGCTAAACCAATATTGATAAGTACTACCCAATAATCTAATGTGGTATCGCCGCTGCCGGTCATTTGTATATATTCTACCTTCTGCTGCTGAAAAATATTTTTACACAACCACAGTACTCCTTTTTTATATACCTCAGCCAAAGGTGAAAATTGCGAGCTAAGCATAAAAATGTACACATAAGCAATAGAATACAAATGCAGGAAACGTAATGCAACATTACGTTTTCCTGGGTTGGAAAAATTGGAGGTATTATCCATGGCAGTAGTATTTCATTTTTAAAGATAATGAAATTGAGTTTACTTATACTAGCAAATAACAACAAAAAATGATGGAAGAACTGGCTGATAATGTTTTACAAAATCTATAAACCCTGCACGAAAACGGTAATTTATTTTAGCAACAGATACTTTAGGCTTATATATACCCAAAGATATGAACAATGCATCAGATAGATATAAACACAGACGGTACGAATTAACGTACCGTCTGTAGTGTCTTTTATTTGGATTTATTAGAGCCTTGTACGGGCTATTGAATTAAATGCTATTGAAAGATAGATCCGCAATCTACTCCCACAGTTTCCATTTTTTCTTTTATACCCATTTTTTCAGCCTGCTTTATCAGTTCTTTTGGAGGTGTTTGTCCGGATTTTAGGCTATTCAGCTTATAAAACACTTTAAGCTCTTCAAGACTTAATTTTTCACCTAAATCTTTTGTAAAGCAATCCGCAAATTTTTCAGACTTTTCTTTAGAGGTACCGTCTTTCATGGTCTCTTTAGCAAGATTGTTATGCATTGTTTTCAACATTGAAGCTTTAGTGTCAGTTGACTTTGCTTTTGATTGTGCCATTGCCATCTGAGTACTGCCTAAGATGATGATGCAAAATGCAAAAAATAGTTTTTTCATGGTTATTCAGTTTAAAAGTTAAAAATAAGATTATTTTTGATAATCATATTGTGCGCATTTAAAATACAGCATACTGATCAAAATCTATGGCAGACTGTTCACTGACTCCCATAAAAAAAATATGAATCTTTATATCAAAATTACTTCATATCAGACATAAATATACCACTCAATGAATAAACGTTGGCGTTGGAAGTATTTTCGTTAATTAAAGACATAGTTGAAAACATGAGTCTTAAAATGAAACTTAAGAGCAATAATTCCAGACGACGATAATTTAGCTCCACAATCTCAAATGTCTCACTTGTGTCATTGTATTAAAATCTTTCCGTCTATTCTTTGTATCATAGAATATTATCCGCTTAACCCTATGATTTTCAAAGTATCAATTTTATCAAAATAAATTCGGGCGAAATTTTATGCTTTCAGATAGACTATACTGTCTTTTTATATTTTTATTATGATAAACGGAAAAAATGTATTATATTTATTTCACAAACAGTTGATTAAGCCCTAATGATCTTCTGAATTTTTAATCAGGATTTTTAAACATAATTAAATTGCGCATTCTTACGTCCTGAAATGACTTAACGTAAAACTATTCCAGGAATAGACGGAGAGAGGCTTCATTTAAAAAGTAAAAACAATTTACATAACCAAATAAAATTTATTAATCATGAAAAAATTTAAAACATTTAAATCAGGTACACATGAAGTACTTACAAGATCACAATTAAAAAACATACTGGGGGGAGGTAGTTGTTGTTGGCATACAACAGATTGGAAAATATCACAATGTGGCCTTAGTATGTCAGATGCACAAATGCTTGCTAGTGGGGATCTTAAGTGGTGTTGTAGCAGTTGCTCAAAATCTTTTTCCACCTCCTTAACAAACCCTGACTAAGGTTTTTTCTTTTGCGACCGATAATTAGAAATTATCTTAATAACTAACTTTATAACTCAAACTTCGGCAAAATTGCTGAAGTTTTTTCTTAATGTTTTAGGGATAGATCTGTGTAGATGATGAACTTTCCTGTTTTGTTGTATAGTGACGGCTCAGAAAGAAGTAACTCCGCTTATGTCACACCTTGAAAAACCAGTACGTTTTTATTAAAATATTTCCCCATCATCCATTTTCTGATAGAAAACTATCCACCCAAACTCCTGATTTTCAAAATAACATATTCATTATTTTTACTTCAAAAACACACCATGCTGATCAAAATTTATGGCAGTGCCATTCACGGAGTTGCTGCGCAAACGATTACCATTGAAGTAAATGTTGATACCGGAGTAGGATACCATTTAGTGGGACTTCCGGACAATGCAATAAAAGAAAGTAGTTACAGGATCTCTGCGGCCCTGAAAAATGTAGGCTATAAAATTCCGGGAAAGAAAATTACCATCAATATGGCACCGGCGGATCTTCGTAAAGAAGGATCTTCTTATGATCTTAGTATTGCGATTGGGATCCTGGCGGCTTCAGATCAGCTTCAGGCAGAAAATATTCATGACTATATCATTATGGGTGAACTTTCCCTTGACGGAAGTCTGCAGCCCATTAAAGGAGTGCTTCCCATTGCTGCTCAGGCAAAAGAAGAAGGGTTTAAAGGAATTATCCTACCGATGCAGAATACCCGTGAGGCAGCCATTGTAGAAGGTCTTGAAGTATACGGAGCCGAAAATATAAAAGAAGTTATTGATTTTTTCAACGAAGGACAGCCGCTCAGGAAGATAAAATTAGACGTAGAAAAGGAGTTTCAGGAGAAAATTGCCCATTTTCCCTTTGATTTTTCTGAAGTGAAAGGGCAGGAAACGGCCAAAAGAGTAATGGAAGTAGCCGCAGCCGGAGGGCATAATATTATTCTTATCGGACCTCCGGGAAGCGGAAAAACGATGCTGGCTAAAAGGGTTCCGAGTATTCTGCCTCCACTGACATTGAAGGAAGCTCTGGAAACCACCAAGATCCATTCAGTAGCCGGAAAAATGGGAGCAGAAACATCTTTAATGACAGTAAGGCCTTTCAGATCGCCGCATCATACCATTTCAGATGTTGCTTTGGTAGGCGGAGGAAGCTATCCCCAACCCGGAGAAATTTCTCTTGCCCACAACGGAGTTCTTTTTCTGGATGAAATGCCGGAGTTTAAAAGGACTGTCCTGGAAGTGATGCGCCAGCCCCTCGAAGACCGTGAAGTAACCATATCCAGGGCCCGGTTTACCGTCAACTATCCTGCAAGTTTTATGCTGGTGGCTTCCATGAATCCAAGCCCCAGTGGTTTTTTTCCTGATGATCCTAATAATACCTCATCAGCTCTCGAAATGCAGCGTTATATGAACAAGCTTTCAGGACCGCTTTTGGATAGAATTGATATTCATATTGAAGTACAGAAAGTTGAATTCGAGCAGCTTTCAGAAAAGAGAAAAGGAGAAAAAAGTGAAGTGATCAGAGAACGGGTACTGAAAGCAAGATTTACTCAAAATGAAAGATATAAAAATTTGAATATCAGTTATAATGCTCAGATGGGACCTAAAGAAATTGAAGCTTTCTGTAGTCTGGATGATACTTCGCTTACCCTCATCAAATTAGCCATGGAAAAACTTAACCTTTCCGCAAGAGCATATGACCGCATTCTTAAAGTTGCCAGAACCATTGCAGACCTTGAAGGAGAGAGAAATATACTTTCCGGACATATTTCGGAGGCTATACAATACAGAAGTTTAGACAGAGAATTTTGGAATGGATAATTCCGGAAATCTTGTTTAGTGATGGCAGATAATGACAATTTTGGGTGTGTTGGTTTTGTGATATATTGTTTTTGTTTGTCGTAACTAATTAAAATTCAGGTTAAAAGTATTGTTTGTTTTAGATTTATTTCTATATTTAGGGAATTAAAGCGTTGCCCGAAAAGCTGATAGAGTAGGGACCATAAAAAAATTAATTCAATATGAAAAATCTAAAAAAATTAACAAGAGAGAACATGAAATCTGTACAAGGTGGTTTTGCCTGCTATTGCAATGGGACTTACAAAGGTGAGTACTCATCCGTTATAGCATGTGTTAATGATTGTGGCGTAAGTACAGGGCCTACTAAACCCACAGAACCTACAGAGCCCACAAAACCTGTATTAACAGCCAGCTAAAAAATATTTCCTTTTTTAGGCTGCCCTTAGCTCTATGCTTTGGGCAGTTTTATTTTCCTTTCTTCCCGTTTAAGATCATCTGGATCATCTTCACTTTCCTGCTGTCTCGGGTCTCGGGCTTCTTAGCCTCTTCAATCCAACGGATATATTCTTTTTTATGCGTGTAACTCATCTTTTCAAACAGCTCTTTTGCATCAGGATTTTCATTGAAAACCGCATCAATATCTTCTGCGATGTCTACAGTTCTTTCTTCTTTATCCTCCATGATAGAAACTATTACTTCATCTCCAAACGTTTTTCCAAGCTGTTTTCTGATCTCCTGGGTGACTCCAATAATATGGCTGTCAGATTTCATTTTGGCCAGACTTCCATGGTATTCCACTACACCATCAAATAGGGCTTTGATCTTTATCTGTCCCTTTTTACCGAAAAGTTCTTCCACAGAAAAAGGAAATTCTACAAATGCAGCGTTTAGTTCTCCATTTTTCTGAATCAATGCCTTAAACTCTATTGCTTTAGTTTTCATGATCATTTATTTAAATCAAAAATAAAAAAACCGTGGAAATTATTTCCACGGTTTCATTATAGATCAGATAAGATTATTTTTTCTTCTTTTCTTTCTTAGGCATTTGAGTTGTTCCTGAATTTTTAGTCTTGGTATCAGGAGGTGTATTTTCTCCTCTTACAAGCTTTAATTCGTCAATCAGCCTTCTTGCACCAGCATACTTGTCAATCGTCCAAAGAACGAAACGTACGTCAACATTGATCGTTTTCTGCCATTCCGGTTCAAATACGATATCACCGCTTAATGCTTCACTATTTCCGTCGAATGCAATACCGATAAGGTTTCCATCTCCGTCAATTACCGGAGAACCAGAGTTACCTCCAGTAATGTCATTGTTAGAAAGGAAGTTTACAGGCATATATCCTGCAGCATCAGCATACTGCCCAAAATCTTTAAGGTTATAAAGATCAATCACTCTTTGAGGCAGATCAAATTCTTCATCATTTTTCTTGTATTTTCCTACAAGACCGGCCATATCCGTATAATAGTTATCGGTAACTCCGAAGTAATTTCTGTCTTCTCTGATAGGTAATTTATCTACCGTTCCGTAAGTTAATCTCATGGTAGAGTTAGCATCCGGATAGAATTTTTTCTCAGGCATAGCTTTCATCAGACCAGCTAAGAAAAGACGATTGTTTTTAGCAAAATTATCATCTACATTTACATAGCTTTCTGCAACTGCTTTTTGATCTGCTACAATTCCTTTTGACATTTTCCAAAGCGGATCAGCATCAAGCTTCAATGCATCCGGGTTCAATAAGAAATTCGTTGCAGATGTCTTGTTGGCAAAAATTGAAGAGTAAGCTATATTAGAAAGATTCTTAGCATCTAATCCTAAGATTGTAGCAGAAGCGATGTCTTTGTTTGTTACTCTTGCCTGGTAAAGTGTAGTCATTGCCACTAGCATTTCTCCTTCCAGAGCCGGATTGAAGTTTTCATAAGCTGCTTTGATGGCTGCTTCAGTTTTAGCCTTCATTGCAATTCTTCCCTGCATATCCTGGGCAGCGTATGTTTTAAGAACAGAACCAAGCTGAAGAGCTAGGCTCATATACTTTGCATTTCTTGTGAATTGTGATGCATAGTTTCTCTCAACATTTCTGTCAGAAACCTGCTTGTAATAAGCTGAAATATTTTCTAAAACACCGTCATACATATCATTTCCAGCCATCATAGACCATGTTCTGTATGTACTTTCGATTTTCTGTTTGTCAGAAATTGTTCCATTCTTTTCTACCGCATCAATAGTTCCCTGTCTGTTTTTCCAGTAGTTGGCTACAGAAGCATATTGAGAAGCATAATTAAGCTGAGTTGCTTTATCTTTATCCATATACTTCTTCATGACATCCATTGCCATTTTAGAAGCTTCTACCCAGGCCGGATAATCTTTGTTTACCATCTGCTGGATTCCATAAGAAGTCAGGTAACGGTTGGTTCTTCCCGGATATCCCATGATCATAGAGAAGTCTCCCGGTTTGATTCCTTTAAGAGAAACCGGAAGGAAGTGTTTAGGCTTCAATGGGGTATTGCTTGGAGAATATTCTGCTGGATTTCCGGCAGCATCAGCATATACTCTGAAAACAGTGAAGTCCGCAGTATGTCTTGGCCACTCCCAGTTGTCTGTATCACCTCCGAATTTACCTAATGATGAAGGTGGAGCACCTACCAATCTGATATCTTTGTAATCCTGATATACGAAATAATAAAATTCATTTCCGTTGAAGAAATCTCTTACCACAACAGTGTATTTCCCATTTTCAGAGTTTTCTGTCTGGATCGCTTTCGTTTCAGCATCAATAATTGCTTTTCTCTCAGCTCCAGTCATATTGTTGTTCAGCTTGGAAGTGATTCTTTGGGTAGCATCATCCATTCTTACTAAAAATCTTACATAAAGATCTTTTGCATTGAATTCATCTTTCTGCTTCATTGCCCAGAAACCATTCTTAAGATAGTCTTTTTCAGGAGTAGAAGCTGCTGCTACAGCACCATAACCGCAATGGTGGTTGGTGAAAATAAGTCCTTTATCAGAAACAATTTCACCAGTACAGAAACCTCCAAAGCTTACAATTGCATCTTTTAAACTGGAATTGTTTACAGAATAGATTTCATCAGGTGTCAGATGCAAGCCTTCCTTTTGCATGTCGACCCCGTTAAGTCTTTTGATGAGCATTAACAGCCACATCCCCTCATCCGCCCTCATCTGAGCAAAGCCCAGCAAGAAAGTGAACAGTAGAAATAGTCTTTTCATTTTATAATATAATTTTTGTGTCGCTAATTTACTAATTTTTACGATATTCTGTCCCGGATTGGTATGAAAATGGAATGATAATCCGCATGAAAAAGATACTATTGGCACTTTTTGCAGTTTTACTCCTGGGAGTTGTTATCAATTGTTCATCAATACCTGAAAAAAATCCGGGTCTTCAGAGGCAGTGGATGCTGATTTCGTTTGACAAATTTTCAAAAGAAGAATTGATGAAAAATAAAGCAGAAGTAAATCTTACAGCAGAAATGAAAGGCGGAAAAATTCACGGAGGGGCCTATATGGGATGCAACAATATGTTCTTTACTTCCGAATTTAAAAACGGGGGGAAGGTAAAAATTTCCGGTGTGGGAAGCACAATGAAAGCCTGCCAGAATATGGATCTGGAAAGCGCCTTCATCCAGAAATTTGACAAAATGACGAAATACTCCGTGGAAGGACATTTTCTTACTCTATCTGATGAGAACGGGAATTCAATGAAGTTTGTTGCAGCAGATTGGGATTAAGTAATACGGGAAACTACACTAAAAATAAAAAATATTATGAAAATAGAAAAAAGTCCGCAGCACGCGGACTTTTTTAAACCTGGAAGGTTATCAGTTTTTGGGAATAGTCTTTTTAATCTCCGCTAAAGTTGCAGTATTGGATAGCCCAGTCTGGTTCCGGGCATTTTGTGTTTTTACTGCGGTGCTTCTGGAGGCCTGTCTGTTGGGAATTGATCTTTTAATTTCATCAAGACTGGCTGTATTGGGAAGCATTGTTCCTGAATTGCCGGATGTAGCTTTAGGCTTTTGCTCCTGTTTTTTTACTTCCAGTCCCTGTTCAGAGACAAGAGCTGTCTGAGGTGTTTTCTTCTCAGCATTTAGCTGTGCTTCTTTCATCATTTTAGATTCAAATTCTTTAATCTGTTTTAAAGCAAGGGTTTGATCTTCTGTTTGGGAAACTTGTTTGTTTTCCTGAGCATAAATCCCAGCTCCTATCAGAAGAAATAGAGTAATATATATTGATTTCATGACAATTTATTATTTGATGTTAACTAATACCTGAATTTTTCCGGGCTCATTCTGGCTGTAATCCTGAAGTGCTTTACCGATGACCTGCCCTATTCTGACTTTTTCAGGATCAGCTTTCATCGCAGTACCGGGTTTTGATGAGGTTACCAATAAGTCTCCTCTTTTTATGGCACCACCTTCCAGACATACTTTGGTGGGGATTACTCCGATTACTCCCATTGGAACTTTACCGGAAAGGTCAGAGTCAATATGTTCTTCTGCGAGAAGTACTCCCGGTTTGGTAGCATACACTCCGGCCACAAGATCAGAATATGGCTCTGAAGACTTTTCAACTGTACGGTCAGTATTCGTTGAGATTACCAGAATATCTCCCATTTCATATTCAGAAACAGAACCTTCTACATCAAAGGCTTCTGCAACGTCCGCTCCATTGGTTTGAGTTCCTCCGTTAAAGAATCCCCGTCCGGCTTTATTAATTCGGGCAACATTCGCATTGGCACTTTGGAAGACTGCAAGATTTCCTGAAGCACCCGTATGATTAATAAGAATTCCGGAACCTGTACCTGTAGTTGTTACATGAACTACTGGCTGGCCATTGCTGGTATTGTAATTGGCGAACCTTCCTGCTTTACCGGTTCCAAAATTAGGAACAAAGCCTGAAACAGCATTGCCGGTTCCGTCGCATGATGCCTCAATACCATCACCGTTTCCTCCGGCATTGGCAGTCATTCCATTTCCGTTTCCTTCCGTTAAGGCTAATAAAGCAGGACCATTTCCTGTTGCATTGCTGGAGTAGAATAATCCGCCGTATCCTCCGGTACCGGAAGACAGCCCGTACACACCAGCGGTACCAAAATTGGCAAAAATTGAATTTACTTCACCCTTTACAGCCGCTGAAGTCCCTGTAGTACGGTCTACTTTGAAATTTCCGGCGATTCCGTTACCTATGGTGGTCACGGTAATTACATCACTGTTGTTGTCTTCATTGAAAATATTGAATCTTCCTGCTCTTCCCGTAGCAAAAGAAGGAACCCAGGCGTACAGAGCATTTCCGGCTCCGTCAATATTAGTTTCTACACCATTACCGTCTTTACTGGCGTTGGCAGTAATAGCATTTCCGTTTCCGTCGTTAATAGAGACCAGCGAAGCTCCGTTTCCGGCAGGATTGGAAGCATGAAATAATCCGGCAAACCCTCCTGTACCTGAAGAAACACCAAAAACTCCGGCAGCTCCAAAGTTTCCGAATATGGTTTTTACTTCGCCTCTTACCGCTGCTGCAACACTATTGGTATTGTCTACAAGGAATGAAGACGCATTACCAAGAGTATTATCCGGAATGTTACCATTGCCGTTGGTGATCACTTCGAAAGTATTTTGTGGGTTGGTTTGGTTAAAGTTTTCAAATTTTCCGGCACGTCCGGTACTATTATTCAGTCCTACCTGTCCGTAAACCCCGATCGCAGTTCCTGCTGTATTCGTAGCAACAAATCCACGTACTCCATATCCGCCTCCATCGTTACGGCCTACAACAGCTCCTGCAATATCACTGGTTGTTCTTCCCACTACAGCTTCTCCGGCGCCATTGTTGTCTCCCACAACCCCAGCTGAAGTCTGGGCACTGGTCATTCCATGCATACTGAAACCACTGGCTGTTGAACTTTTAACTCCGGCTCCGTTTCCTGTTGTGGTTACGTTTATTATCGTTCCGTTTCCTACACTGGAAGCATTAAGAACATTATTGGCGTTAGCATTATTGAAAATAGCTAGGCTTGCAGGAATTCCACTATTACTGGTGGCAGTAAGCCCTGTTCCTGTATTGCTGTTGGCATATACTCCTGTTCCGTTAGCGCTTGAATTCCCATAAACCCCTAATCCGTTGGGAGTAACCCCATAAACTCCCCAACCGCTTCCGTTCTGGCTTCCCCAGGTACCAATTCCTAATCCTCCTGTACCATTATTGATACCGCGGACAGCAGAAGAAAAGCCGCCGGGAGCTGTACTGTTGACAATTCCCCTTACAGCAGAAATACTTGAGGTCGTAGTATTGTTAACACCTTCAAGAGAGGTTCCGTCTCCGTCATTGGTTAATGAAAACAGTGTTGCGGCATTATTTACTGTAGCAGCATAGGGAATTGCAAAGCTACCACCTCCACCTCCAGCAGATTTTGCATACATAGCGTAAGGAACACTTAACAGCTGGCTGGTTCCTGTGATGGTATAATTGGTTCCTCCTGCAGGATCTGTTTCTGTTTTAAGATAATAATTTCCTGAAGGCCAGTTGATGGTTGAAAAAACTCCTGAAAGAACAGTTCCTGTCCCTATTTCAAGGCTGATAAGACCATTAATATTGGTATTTCCGGTAAGTCTTTCCGAATAAACCAGTGTTCCGGCAGGAGATCCCTCCAGTACACTTACTTTTACGGCAACATTCTGATTAGTTAAAAGCTGGCCGGAGCCGTTTCTCATGACGGCCTGATAGCTCATTTTTTCCGGAGCCTGTGCAAGGCCCATAAATAAGCCCAGCATGATCCCCAGTGAAAGTAATATTTTTTTCATGGTAATTATTTTTTGATGATTTTAAATGTTTTCAAATGTTTTCCGCTCTGATTGATCCGGATGATATACATGGCGGAAGGAAGAGAAGAAAGATTAAGTTCAGATTTGATCTGTAGAATAACGTCTTTTCTGATCAGTTTGCCCTGAGCATCAAATAGCTGATATTCTGCATTTTTGTAGTTTTCTGAAGTGAAATCAATGTACAGGTAATCCCTGAAAGGATTGGGGTAAAGTAGAATACCTTCCTGTTGTACTGTATTTTCATAAACAGAGAGCGTTGTGATTTCGTAGGCTTGCTGTACACCCTCTATGATCTGGGCACTGGAGCCTTTGTAAAGATAAGCGGTCTGTCCGATACTGTAAGAAACTGAGCCTCCGCCTCCTGATGCATCTGTTCCTGTGGCAAGAACGGCTGACTGTGCATTTAAAAGGCTGACGGAAAGAGTAAACAGAATGAGAAAGAAGCCTTGAATAGATGTTCTTTTCATATGAATTGATTTTGTGGTTATTAATAGGTTATCCCGTTTTTTTAATGAAATTTGGGATTACTAAATTACCACATATCAAAACCGGATATGGGGAAAATAGACCAACGGCAGAAAAAATCGACCAACGCCGTTTTTGAGTAAAAATGTTGGTATTCAGATATTTTACTGGTCAAAGAAAGAGAGATTGTCTTTGTAGGTTCTGCCGATAGGGAGTTTTATATTGCAGGTTAGTTCTACTTCGTGGTAGTTTTTTCCACGGATGAGGTACCGTGGGATGGCATAGCTTCTGTGTATTCTTACAAATGATGAAAAGACGTTTTTGTGAAGAAGGCTTCCTAACGAATCCAGAACACAGTGTTTTTTTTCGTAGGTGATGATACGGGTATAATCCTTCAGGGCCTCCAGGTATAAAATATCCGTTATTCTGATGTGGGAGATATTTCCGTTTTCTTTTATTCTGATGCAGTTGCCACCGAGAATGGCATCAAAACATTTACATTTTTCTTTCGTTTCAAAAAAATCAAAAACTCTTTGCATAGAATCATGAAAGCGTTCCATTTTCAAAGGCTTGGTAAGAAAGTCCAGTGTATTGAGTTCAAACGCGCTGACTGCTGATTCGGGGTGGGAACTGATGAAAATGCAGGCGGGTATCTTATGGGCTATTTTTTTGAATTCCAGTCCACTCATTCCGTTCATAACCGTTTCGGAAATCAAAAGATCTATGGGGAATTCAAGATAAGGAATTGCTTTTTCTGCCGAATCGAAAGAAGCTATAATCTCTATGTTTTTGTATTGTCTGAGATAATGCTGAAGAACCAATCTGTCCAGTTCATCATTATCAATGATCATACATCTGATATGGGGAGTCATGAGCTGTTGGATGTTAGTTTTATATTTAAATCTGAATTTAAATGTTTTAAAATCAGAAAATTGCAATATAAAGTTAGTGTTTTTTCATAAAAAAGAAATATTATAATCTTAAATTAACATTAAAAATGCAGTTAATTAAAAATAGATTTTGTTTTTTTTCCTGAAAAATGGTAACTTGTGAAAATCACAAACATAGATAGAACTTAATGCTAGAAAAGAAAGAACATAATTATGAAAAGGCGGTTTTGGTAGGTTTGGTTACCAAAGACCAGGACGAGGAAAAACTAAAAGAATATATGGACGAGCTGGAGTTCCTTGCCTACACGGCAGGAGCAACAGTTGAAAAAAGGTTCACCCAAAAATTATCACAGCCGGACTCCAAAACGTTTGTAGGGAGTGGGAAAGCACTGGAAATTAAAGACTATGTGAAAGAACATGAGATTGGAACAGTGATCTTTGATGATGAACTTTCCCCTTCACAGCTTAAAAACCTGGAAAGGGAAATGGAAGTCAAAATATTAGACCGGACCAATCTTATTCTTGATATTTTTGCGCAAAGAGCGCAAACGTCTTATGCAAGAACCCAGGTGGAGCTGGCACAGTACGAATACCTGCTTCCAAGACTGACAAGAATGTGGACCCACCTTGAAAGACAGAGGGGGGGAATCGGGATGAGAGGTCCGGGGGAAACCGAAATTGAAACAGACCGTCGTATCATCCGTGACAGGATCTCTTTGCTTAAAGAGAAACTGAAGACCATAGACAAACAGATGGCCACCCAGCGTAACAACAGAGGAAAGATGGTGCGTGCTGCTTTGGTGGGATATACCAACGTAGGAAAATCTACGCTGATGAACGCCCTTTCAAAATCAGAAGTTTTCGCTGAAAATAAGTTATTTGCAACGTTGGATACTACCGTAAGAAAAGTGGTGATTGGAAATCTTCCGTTCCTGCTGACGGATACCGTAGGGTTTATCAGAAAGCTCCCTACTCAGCTGGTAGAATCATTTAAATCTACTTTGGATGAGGTGAGAGAATCGGATTTACTAATTCACGTGGTAGATATCTCGCATGAAAGCTTTGAAGATCATATTACGTCAGTTAACCAGATTCTTCAGGAGATTGATGCCCACAGAAAGCCTATGATCATGGTTTTCAATAAAATTGATGACTTCAGCTATGAGAAAAAAGATGAGGATGATCTGACACCTTCTACCCGTAAAAATATTTCATTAGAAGAGTGGAAAAAGACCTGGATGGCTAAATCCAAATATCCAACCGTTTTCATTTCTGCTCTTACGAAAGAAAATTTCCCGGAGATGAAGAAAATGATCTATGATGAGGTAATGAAGATTCATATTTCCAGATTCCCATACAATGATTTTCTTTTCGAATATTTCGATAACGACGACGAAGAAAACAACGATTAATGAAATATCACTTTTTCCTTTTATTCCTTCTGTTTTCGGTTTTTGGATTTAGCCAGAAATCAAAAATTGATTTAAAAAGTATTGAGAAAAACCTCAAAAATCCGGACTCTCCTTACAATTACGAGAAGCTTATCTTTAAGTACAAAGGATTTCCAAAATCTCTGGACAGCATCGAAGCCCAGCATCTTTACTACGGAAGGAATTTTAGAAATGATAAAATTTCGACAACAGACGACCGTTTTAAAAGCCTTGCGGATGCCTTTAAGCAGAATCATTTTGCAGATTGTATCAAGCTGGGTAAAGATTTGTATGATAAAGACCCTACCAATCTGGACGTTCTTCTTATCCTGCTCCGTACCTATGACTCCCTGAAAGATGCCAATAACTTTGTCCATCATTTGAGCCAGCTTCGGGCACTGACTAACGGCATCAAAGATTCC
The DNA here is from genome assembly GCF_009602705.1 of Chryseobacterium vaccae. Classification (NCBI taxonomy): domain Bacteria; kingdom Pseudomonadati; phylum Bacteroidota; class Flavobacteriia; order Flavobacteriales; family Weeksellaceae; genus Chryseobacterium; species Chryseobacterium vaccae. Next base: position 3,493,221 of record NZ_VSWH01000001.1, read on the forward strand.
GGAGACGGAAAATCCGAAAAAACAGCTTACCTGGTCAATTCTGTAGGAGACGAATATATTCTGCTGAACATTCTGAACATTGGAAATGGTTATACCCGAAGTTCAAAACCTGCCAAAGACGGAATGTTTGATATCTGGGAAAAAGACAGTCAAAAACTTTATATTAAAATACTTTATTTAGACTTTTAAAATTCAATAAAAAAAACACTTAGTGGAGTTATATTATTCATTTTCAGCATTAATAGTGCTAGCGTCCATATTTGCCTACCTGAATTACAGATTTCTGAAACTCCCGAGTACGATCGGAATTATGGTAATTGCCATTGTGGTTTCCATTTTTCTGGTGATGTTTGGGGAAACAGTACTTCCGAGAACATTCGGACATCTCAATAAATTGATGAACAGCATTGATTTTACAGAAGTCCTGATGGGGGCCATGCTTAACTTCCTTCTCTTTGCAGGAGGAATTCACATTAATATCAACGATCTTAAGGAACAGTTTCGTCCAGTACTGATATTTTCTACAGTAGGTGTGGTAATTTCTACATTTGTTGTAGGATTTGGAATGTTTTATCTCTTACCGTTCGTAGGGATCAAGCTTCCTTTTATCTATTGTCTGGTATTCGGAGCCCTGATTTCTCCTACCGATCCGGTGGCTGTCCTGAGTGTTTTGAAGCAGGCTAAAGTTTCAAAATCATTAGAAACAAAAGTAGCCGGAGAATCTCTTTTCAACGACGGTATGGCTGTTGTGGTATTTACCGTAGTTATGCAGCTTGCGATTGGAAAAGAAGTGGATCTGGGCGTTGAAAGCATAGGATTATTACTGATGAAAGAAGCCGGGGGAGGAATCCTGCTTGGGGTCCTTCTGGGATGGATAACCTCCAGGCTGATGCGTGAAGTGGATGATTATATTATTTCGGTTCTGGTAACTCTTTCTGTAGTAATGGGAGGATATCTTATCGCCAGACAGATGCATATTTCAGGACCTTTGACGATGGTTGCTGCTGGTCTGTTTATGGGGAATTTCAATGTGAGGTTCAAAATGAAGTCTGTTACTCAGGATTATCTGATTAAGTTCTGGGAACTGATTGATGAGATTCTGAACGCTGTTTTATTCCTGTTCATAGGATTTGAACTTCTGATGATCAAAGATCTTAAGCATTTTATGCTGCCTGGTCTTCTTGCTATTATCGTGGTTTTACTAGCCCGTTTTATTTCGATCTGGGGACCAACGAAATTCATGTCTTTAAGAACAAGGTTTAGTCCGCAGACTGTAAAAGTGCTTGTTTGGGGAGGAATCCGTGGAGGGGTTTCCATTGCATTGGCGATGTCTATTCCGAAGAGTGAATACAGCGAAATTATTTTAAGTATTACCTATTGTGTAGTCGTCTTTTCTATTATTGTTCAGGGACTTACCATTGCTAAAGTGGCCAATCCTAAGCAGATTGCAAAAGAAGAGGAGGAGCAGGAAAGTATTGTTCTGGAAGAGCATTAATATCATAACTTGATCTGTTCATCATAAATATCGTTTTAAAGATGGCCAATAATATAATCAAAGAGATTAAGGAAGCCTTAGCTGTCTTGTCCATTCCTGAAAAAGCGGAATTCTTTCCCAGATTTTTCAAAACAGGAAAGGGAGAATACGGAGAAGGAGATCTCTTTCTTGGAGTGAAAGTTCCGGATCAAAGGTCTGTAGCGAAAGAGTATTATGATAAAATAAGCCTTGAAGAATTGAGCATACTGCTTTCATCAGAGTATCATGAGCATAGGCTTACAGCTCTCTTTATGCTGATCACCAAGTTTGAAAAAACAAAAGACATCAGAATAAAAGAAAGAATTATTACTTTTTACCTGAACCATCTTCCCCATGTCAATAACTGGGATCTGGTAGACTCAAGCTGTTATAAAATATTAGGACGGTATGCTTTTGAAAATCAAAAAGAAAATTTATTGAGAGACCTTTCAGATTCTGATGAAATGTGGCATAAAAGAATAGCCGTTGTGGGAACGATGCATTACGTTAAAAAAGGGTCGTATGAACTGACTAAAGAATTTGTCACCAAAAACCTGAAACATCCGCATGATCTGATGCACAAAGCAAATGGCTGGCTGCTAAGGGAAATGGGGAACAAAAACGAACAGGAACTGATCTCTTACCTCAATCAATATTACAAAGAAATGCCAAGAACCTGCCTGAGATATGCCATTGAAAAACTTGATGAAGACCTTAGACAGGATTATCTGAAAGGGAGAGTATAAAGGCATCCCTTCAGATCATAAAAAAACCAATGGAATCCGGTATTTTACACCGATAAAAAATTAAGTAGTTTTGTATTTTAAAAACTCAATTATGAAGAACGTAATCAGGTTGTTTTTACTTTGCTTTCCTTTGATGCTGCTCACAAGCTGTTTTGATATTGTAGACAAAGCCTCCGTAAAAGCAGACGGAACAGGGGAATATACCATCATTGTGAATGCCAGCAAGAGCAAAACAAGACTGGCTTCGATCTCTAAAATGGAAACGATCAATGGGAAAAAAGTTCCGAAAAAATCTGAAATTGAAAATAAGATCAGTGAAGCGGCCAGAATTTTCAAGGCAACCCCGGGAATCAGCAATGTAAAGACTACGATGGACTTTGATAATTACATCATTAAGCTAAGCTGTAATTTTAAGAAAATTGAAAACATCAATGCCGGGCTGGAGCAGCTGAAATCAAAAAATATTCTTGGGAAAATGATTCCTACCCAGATTTACGGACAGAGCCTTGAGAAAAAATCGTTTACCAGAAATAAAGTAAACACTTTTAAAGCAGACTACGATAAAATGAGCAAGGCAGATAAAGAAGTATTCAATAATGCTAAATATACTTCTGTTTTGCAGTTTGAAAACACTATAAAATCGCAATCTAACAGTTCTTACCAGCTTTCTCCCAATAAGAAAGCCGTAAAACTTGAAGCAGATGTTTTAGACCTGATCCTTCAGAAAAAACAGATGCAAAATATTATTATCTTTCAATAAAAAGTACTTTTCAGCCATGAAATCTATCCTATTAAAAACACAAAAGATCACCTTTTTACTTTTTGGTTTTGCGCTCGCTTTTGCACAGAACAGCATGAAGCTTCCTAAAGATGCCGTATTTTATATGGAAATCAATGGGAAACAGCTTAATAATAAAATAAACTGGGAGAAATTTAATCCTTTACTGCAGGAAATAACGAAAAGCAGCAAAGAAAAAGCCTCATGGAATGATTATTCCAAAACCGGGATCAAATATGATGAAGTTCAGTACCATTATGCCTGCTTTAGTGATTCTGTAAAAACCTATACAGCTCATTTTATTTTAGATAACAAAGATAAATTCAAAGAGTTTATTAATTCTACAAAGAAAAAAGGACAGGAAGTTTCCCAGAAAAATAACTACTCTTATGTTGATCTGGATGATGATGTATTTGTTGCCTGGAATGATAAGCGCGCAGTACTGAGTCTTGTAAGCTATACCAAACCTTATAAGGATTTATGGGCAGAAGAAGCAGTGGCAGACAGCGCCGCAATTGCAGTAGATTCAACAGCTGAAGCAGTAATAGACAGTGCTTATGTAGTAGAACCGGAAAGACCTTTTAACTATAAAGAGGAAATAAAAGATCTGAAAGACCAGATCAAATATCTTAAAGAAAGCATCAAAGAAAGCAACACTGAAATTACGAGAATTCAGAAGGATATCAAGTATCTGGAAAAACACCATAAATATCCTGAAGAGAAAAAGCAGCCGGACTATGAAGGGGAAGACGAAATGACTGAAGAAGAGGAGTATTCTATTGCAGAAGCAGATTCAGCGTATCAAAAAGAACAGGATTCTATCAGAAGAGAAAACTTCAAGGTTGTGAAAAAACTGGCAGAGGATGCATTCGACCGGTATTTCAGTTCAAATTTAGAAATTGAAGTGCCTAAGGATAAACTTAATTTCCGCGATGCCAATTCAGATGTTTTTATCTATACAGACTACGGAAGAATGGTGAATGAAGGGCTTTATGGGAGAATGATGAGAGGATATAATTTCAGTCAGTTCCTTGGAAGAGCGTACAACTCGGATTCTGCTTATAACCTGTATTTTGATAAGGATAAAGTAAAACTGATTAATAATTATCAGCATAAAAATTCCGATATTCAGAAGAGTATTTCAGAGGTTTATAAAGGAAAGAAAAACAAAAAGCTGGCAGCACTTATCAACGATAAAAGTTTAGGATATTACGTGATGAATATCAACGGAAGAAAATCTTTTGATATGATGTATGATCTGCTTAAAGATACAGGAGAAGGAGAATATCAGAAAGAAATGGAACTGGTGATGGAAACCATGAAGATCATTCTGGATGAAGAGGCGATCAGCAAAATAGCCCCAGGAAACGGGATTTTCGTTCTGAATGAGCTGAAGCCAAAAACAGTGGATTACACAGATTACGAATACGATGAAGATTACAATGCAAAAGAAGTGAAAAAGACGAAGGAAGTAATGGTTCCTAACTTCACCTTTGCATTTGCTACGGAAAATGAAGGCTACTGGAACCGTGTTTTCAATTTACTGGTGACCAATAAAGATCTGGCTAAAAAGTTTACAAAAACAGGAGATTTTTATGCTTTTAAAGATGAAAAGGGCGGAGGCTATCTTGACCAGATGTTCTTTACGGTGAAAGACGGTGTCGTTTATCTTACTTCTTTTAAAGATAATATCAATCCTAAAAACCAGTCCGAGGTTTCTAAAAAATGGGCAAAAGATTCATCTAAATATCCGTTGTCAGGAAGACTGGATCTGCAGAGAGTTTTAGTAGGTCTTGAAAGAGAATTCAAGAGCCCTTCAGAAAGAAAGACTTTGGATCTGATCAGAAAAAATGTAGGAGAAGTGTATTATAAAACAGAGGTGAAAAACAACAGCATTCAGACAGAAGCAGATTATAACATCAAAAATTCTTCTGAAAACAGCCTGATGTATTTCTTTGATCTTTTCGATGAAATTTATAAAATAAAAGAAGCCGATAAAAAGCCACCTATATTATAAATGAAGAAAAAGAAACTGATTGCCTGGCTGATCATTCCGCTGGCCGCCGTTATATATTTTGTGTTTTTTTATAAAGACAAAACCTTACAATTTGTCCCGGAAAATGCAGATGCTGTGGTTTTGATTGATGTGAAGAAACTGGCGGGACAGTACGTTTTCAGTCTTACAACACATCCATCGTTGTGGTTTAATGATGCAGAAGAAAAAAAAGAACATATTGCTTTAAAAGATTCGGGGATTCGTATCCCCGATTTTTTGCAGATATTCCACCTGAAGAATACGAAATTCACCGAGTGGTACACTGCGGTTGAACTCAAAGATCAACCCAAATTTCTAACCTATTTAAAGCAGCAGAAGTTTAAAGATAAGGGGAATAGTCTTTATCAGAAAGACCAGATTTTCATTAAAATCGGAAAGGGTTACTGTATCTTCGGGACTTCTGACCGGGCTTTAAAAAATACGGATTCAGATTTTTTTAAGGCTTCAGAGAAGAAAAAATATAATGCAGATCATTTCATCAACAGAACATTAGGAAGCTTTTCTTTTATTTCAGGACAAAACATCAGTAATTTTTCCATTGATCTCAGGGATGATGAAATTGAGATTAAAAATGCTGATGGATCGGCAGACTTTACTTCTGTTATTGCTGAATTTCAAGGGAAGAGCCACTTTTTAGAAATGCAATTGGATGCCGGAAATATGAAAAACCTTAGCCGTTTTTTTAATAAAAGCATCAGTGATTCAGCTGGGATCAGCCATATGAAAGGTATCGCTGATCTGGAGCAGGTAAACGATACCATTATCACTTACGGGTATGATGATAATTTCAATGAAGTGGAGCAGAAAAGCTATCAGAAGATTGTTCAGCCTAAGTATGCTATTTCACTTCTAACTCCGGATCCTGAGAAAACATGGGCCTATTTTCAAAATAAAAAATGGATCAATGCACAGAACCAGCTGACGATTATTCCGTTTCAGCCGAATACGGTGTCTAAAAGTCAAAAAGCGGTCATCATAAGATCTTCCGGAAATCTGGAACCCCTGTCTCGGAATGAGAAGGAAAATTATATTTTTATCAGAAATAATGCTTTGCTCTATTCCTCTTTAAAAAGTTTAACAGAACGCGAGAAGAAATTGATGTCAGATATAGAGTATATCTTTTATGGAAACAAAGGGCAGGACCATTATATTAAACTGAAAGCAAAGAAAGGAGATCTTCCTCTCATTTTAAGGAGATCATTTTTATAATAAAAACGATTTGTAGATGACGGTGCCTTCTGAAATTATATTGATAAAACAAATCACTCATTACTTTTTACATCTGGTGTTTCCGGTGTTTATTGCCTTGGTTTTTTTTCGTGAAAATTGGAAAAAGGCTTATTTTATTATGCTGGCTACCATGCTTGTGGATCTGGATCACCTTTTTGCCAATCCTATATTTGATCCGTCCAGAAACAGTATTGGGTTTCATTTTTTGCATTCATATTACGCTATTGCTGTTTATTTTTTAATGCTGTTCTTTAAAGGGAATATCAGGATTGCAGCTGTTGGTCTTTTATTCCATATGTTGACAGATTTTCAGGACTTTAATCTATGGGGCATTAAAATATCATTAATATTATCTCAGGATATTTCAAAATTCATATAGTTTTTGTATTTTGTAGACACTTTATGAAATTAAAAGAACTTTTACATTACACGTATATTTTTCCCATTCTGGCAGTAGTTTATTATTTTTCCGGATTGATGGGAGGAGGAGTCATTTATGATGTTATTGCAGGGATCCTGCTTACAGGAAGCGTTCTGTCAGCAGTGCATCATGCCGAAATGGTCGCTCATAAAGTAGGAGAACCCTTTGGAACCATTATTCTTGCGCTTTGTATCACTATTATTGAAGTGGCCTTAATTATATCACTTATGGTTGCCGGAGGAGATCAGGCCATCACGTTGGCCAGAGATACTGTTTTTGCTGCGGTAATGCTTATTCTGAATGGTATTTTGGGAATCTGTATTCTGGTAGGAGGGGTAAAATATCACGAACAGTTCTTTGCCAGAACATCTGCAACGACTTATCTGGTAAGTATTGTTTCTATTCTGATCCTGACATTGGTTCTTCCTAATTTTACCTCAAGTGTCAACGGTCCTTTCTATAATGAAGCTCAGCTTGTTTTTGTATCCATTGCCTGTCTTGTCATTTATGGAGTATTCCTGATGGTTCAGACGGTAAGACACAGAAGCTATTTTATTGTGCCTGATGAACACCCGGAAGAACATTATATCCCGACATTCACGAAAACAGTGATAAGCTTTGGATTCCTGGTTGTCTGCCTGGCAATCGTTGTAATGATGGCAAAAGGACTTTCAGGAACTATTGAAGATATGGTTCAGAGTATAGGTGCTCCAAAATCTTTGGTAGGAGTGATTATTGCTGCAGTAGTGCTTCTTCCTGAAGGGGTAGCGGCTATTCGTGCGGCAAGAAGCAATCAGATCCAGTCCAGTTTAAACCTGGCATTAGGTTCTGCACTGGCCAGTATAGGACTGACGATTCCTGCGGTTTCTACGGTGTGTATTCTGTATGATATTCCTTTGGTGCTGGGATTGGATAAAAAAGATATTATCCTGCTTTCGCTCTCCGTATTTATCGTAATGCTTTCATTAAGCCGTGGAAAGACGAATATTCTTTACGGAACAGTGCTTTTAGTGAATCTGGCAGCGTATATTTTTACAGTAATCGTTCCTTAAAAACAGGAAGTATAATTGTGGTTTTTTGAATTTATAGGCTAGGAATAATCTATTCTGGGGTCTGCTAAAGTCTTCTTGCCAGTTCCATTTTGAAGGCCATCAGTTTAGCGATATTTTCGGATTTGTAGACCGCCATATCAGCATTTTCTCCGATGAAATTTTCTTCAATGGTCTGTTTCCAGAGTTCCAGCCAACGGTTGAAATGTTTCTGTTCCATCGCCTGGATTTCATTGATGGGAAAGTGCACCCCCATAGGATTTCCTTTGTAAGTCATCTGTCCAAACAGAATCGATTCCCAGAATGAATACATTTTAGGAAGATGTTTGTTCCAGTCTACTTTGGCGATATCGTTGAAGAAAAATCCAATCGTCTCGTCCTTAACTACTTTGGTGTAAAATGAATTGACCAGATGTTCAATATCTTCTCGGGATTCCAGTTTTTTCATAGTCCAAATGTACAGTAAATTCAATTGATAAATTCAATCCTTAGCTTGATAAATTTCATGAAAACAATATTTTATCTTTGCAAAAGAAAAGCAGACTGCCTCATGGGCAAATGACAATCAGGCAGAAAGAATATGGATTTAGATTTTTACAAAAAACAGGCTTTACAGAAGCAAAAGGAACATAAGAAGTTTTTGGACGGATTAAAGAAGAAACCGCCTAAAAACCTCGATTATATCGTCCAGGAAACCCATGATGAAGTGTTTGATGAAATCAACTGTCTTCAATGCGCCAATTGCTGCAAAACTACAGGACCTTTATACACCGAAAAGGACATTGAACGTATTGCGAAGCACCTCCGGATGAAACCTGCAGATTTTGAAACGAAATTTTTAAGAGTGGATGAAGATCAGGACAAAGTGCTGCAACATCTTCCGTGTTTTTTCCTGAACAGTGATAATACATGCTCAATTTATGAAGTAAGGCCTAAAGCCTGCCGCGAATATCCGCATACCGACCGGAAAAAGATCTACCAGATCAATCACCTGATGCTGAAAAATACAGTAATCTGTCCCGCAGCCTACGAATTTGTAGAGAAAATGATGAAGAATATTAGCCGATAAAGCCTGAAGAAAGGAAGTTTAAGAATTCTGAAAAACAAAAGATTGTCATTTTAACAATCCTTTAGGAGCAATCCGCCTCAATTAGTTATTCTATTGGAATACTTTCAGAAGTGCGCTTAACTGTGAGAAACTTCCATCCTCCATCTTCCTTTCTTCTCATCAAAAAATTTCATTAATTTTTGTATTCAATGTTCTGTAAATGGCTTTCATAATTAGGCTTAACCACAAATAACTCCCATTTTCTAACCTCCATCTTCCATCTCAACTGCATTTTCAAAATTCCTCTTAAATAATTATAAAGTACGTTAAATAAGGACTTTACAGATAATTTAATGAAAAATGTTTCGTTTAAACTAAACAACCATTTAAAATATTACATTATGAAAAAGTTAATCTTGGCGGCAGCATTTATGGCAGCCGGAATAGTTACCGTATCAGCCCAGACAGAAACAAAGAAACCAGCTGAGACTACCCCTGCTAAAACTACGACAGCCCAACCACAGACAACGATGCCTGCAGCTACAACTACCGGAACCGTTTCTACAGATGCCGGTGCAACAAAACAAAGCACTACAGCCACAGCGACCGTTGATGGCGCTACGGCTGCTCCAGCTACTGAGGCGACGATGAGCGCAGAAGTAAACACAGAAGCTACAAAACCTTCAAAAGCAACCAAAGAAGATAAAAAAGGCAAAAAGAAAGCAAAGTCATCAAAGTAAATATTTCAGCAAACAGAAAGTAAGTCCTGAAGCATTCTTGTTTCAGGACTTTTTTATGGTAAAGCTTGTTTAATAAAAAAGTCTAAACAGCTTTTGTATTAAAAATTGCCCAATAATAATTTTTGTCCTGCTTTTCGGCTCGTTTTATTACATTCATTTCACAGATAAAGAGCAGCCTATTTAAAAATAAAAAAAGCGCTGTACAATACAGCGCTTTCTCCTTTCACTTTTTACTTTTTTCCCATTGTCCCGGGAACAGGCTATATCAAAAAAGGCCGGGAATTTTCCCAGCCTTGGTTTATTTTATACCACTCCTTGAGCTAACATGGCTTCTGCAACCTTCACGAATCCGGCAATATTGGCGCCTTTTACGTAGTTTACATAACCATCCTCATCTTTTCCGTAGTCTCTACAAGCTTTGTGGATACCGATCATGATTTCCTTCAATCTTGCATCTACCTCTTCAGAAGTCCAGTTAAGACGGATAGAGTTCTGCGTCATTTCAAGACCTGAAGTAGCAACACCTCCGGCATTGGAAGCTTTACCAGGAGAGAATAACACTTTATTATCAAGGAAATAGTTGATAGCATCTAAAGTAGAAGGCATATTTGCAGCCTCAGTTACACAAAGACATCCGTTCTCAACCAATTTCTTAGCATCTTCAAGATCTAATTCATTTTGAGTTGCAGATGGGAATGCTACATCACATTTTACATCCCAAGGACGTTTTCCTGCGTGGAATTCAGCAGATGGATATTTCTTAGCATAATCCTCAGCTCTGTTGTTTCCTGAAGATCTTAGTTCTAATAAATAATCAATTTTTTCTCCACTGATACCATCTTTATCATAGATATATCCATCAGGTCCAGAGATGGTTACTACCTTCGCTCCAAGCTCAGTCGCTTTTTTGATCACTCCCCAGGCTACGTTTCCGAAACCTGAAACCGTTACTGTTTTACCTTCGAAATTCTGTCCGATAGTTTTAAGCATCTGCTCTGCGAAATATACTACACCGTATCCTGTAGCTTCAGGACGGATTAGTGAACCTCCATAGGCAAGACCTTTTCCTGTAAGTACACCGGTAAATTCATTTCTGATTTTCTTATACTGTCCGAATAAATATCCGATTTCTCTTGCTCCTACACCAATATCTCCTGCTGGTACGTCTGTTTCAGGACCGATGTGCTTGCATAATTCAGTCATGAAAGCCTGGCAGAAACGCATTACTTCCATATCAGATTTTCCTTGAGGATCGAAATCAGAACCTCCTTTACCTCCACCCATCGGAAGAGTCGTCAGTGAGTTTTTAAATACCTGCTCGAATGCTAAGAATTTAAGAACTGACAGGTTTACAGTAGGATGGAAACGGATTCCTCCTTTGTATGGTCCGATTGCAGAGTTCATCTGGATTCTGAAACCTCTGTTTACCTGGATCTCTCCTTTATCATCAACCCATGGAACTCTGAAAATAATAATTCTTTCAGCTTCAGCCATTCTCTCAAGAAGTTTCATGCCTGTGTATTCCTTTTTAGTCATAATAAACGGAATTACAGTTACAGCAACTTCTTTTACAGCTTGTAAAAATTCTGGCTCATTAGGATTTTTTGCTTCAATTTTTGCAATAAACTCCTGGATTTTCTGGTCAATATTATATTGTTCCATATACTAAGGTTGAATATTATTGTCAACAAATTTAATTTTTTTTTCAAGATTCACAACACTCTATTTTAACATTGTTAAAAATTAAATAATAATGTTTCGAAATATTATTAAATTGATAATTTGTGTTTAAATTTTATTAAAAATTAAATGTTATGTCTTAAATAATGCAATATTAAGAAATCGTTAATTCTTAAATTGCGGTAAATTGTCTCCCGGAAAATGATTTTACTTTCCCTAAAAGTTCTAATTCTAAAATAACAGGCAGTATTTTGTATGAAGAGATGGAAATTTTCTGCGCCAGATCATCCAGTGTGATCTGTGGATTCTCTTTGATGGATTGATATACTATTTGTTGATTGTCAGAAAGTTGAGTGATTGTTTCACTGTATGGAAAGAGTTCCTCCATTTTCTCTCTGGGATTGTTGATCCCCAAAGAATCTATAAGTTCTCTTACCATAGAAATGGTGGCGGCTTTGTTCTGGGAAATCAGCTGGTTGCATCCCTGGCTGTAAGGATCTGTGATTTTTCCAGGAAGAGCAAAAACTTCCCGGTTATAATCATTGGCAAAGCTTACTGTACTTATAGAACCTCCTCCGAATGCTGTCTCTACAACAATTGTAACAGGTGATAGTCCTGCTATGATTCTGTTTCTCTGGATGAAATTTTCCCGGTCAGGTTTTCTGGACGAGTTGAATTCAGTCAGTAATGCACCGCCTTCCTGAAGAATTTTTTCAGATAGTTTTTTATTTTTTGATGGATACAGGGTGTGAAAGCCATGAGCCAACACAGCTATTGTAGGAATTTTATGATGAACAGACTGTTCATGAACTTCTTTATCAACCCCTAAAGCCAAACCGCTTACCGATATATATTTTGAAGATTGAGTAGCCTCGAAAAAATCCTGAATGAATTGTTTGCCGTAGGAAGTCATATTCCGGGTGCCAACAATACTTATTTTGGGAGCATTTTCGTCAAAACTTCCCTTCTGGTAGAGAATTGCGGGAGCATCGGGACATTCGTTAAGCAGGGAAGGGGTTTCATTTAGGTGTCTCAGTCTGATCTGTACCCCGTTTTTTTCACAGAACTTCAGCTCCTGTTCTGCAAATTCCAGATGTTCTTTATTTCCGATATCAGAAACCGTTTTCCGGCCCAGACCTTCCGTTTTAGAGTACTCTTTTTTTGCTCTTTTCCAGGCCTCTTCGGCACTTCCGAAAGTTTGTATCAGTCTGTGAAAAAGAATATCACCAATAAGGCTGCATTCGCGGAGAGCAATAGTGTAAAGGTGTTCATCAGAGATCATTATGCGTTTTTTATCAAATGTAGTAAATTAAGTTTTATTTTCTCCTTAATTCATCCAGATGATCCCAGATATCGTCTCTTTTTTTATAGGGAAGCTCCATGAAGTCCTCCGGGTGATTTTCTTTATATTCCTGCCATAACTTGTCGTCTTTTTCATTGTAATAATTAGGAAACTCCCAAATAAACTTCTTTTTTTTCTCGCCTACTTTTTTAAAAGCAAATGCAATAATACTTCCTACCACAGCTCCGGAGAGATGGGCCTGCCATGAAATCCTGCTCGGCTCCTGAAGGTTGTAGAACAACTCTTCAGGAAACATACCCCACACAAGACTGCCATAGTATAATACGACCAGCATGGATATGGTAAGCAATTTCATATTCCATTTGAATACTCCGCTGAAAAACAGGAAGAAAGCCAATACATACACCACTCCGCTGGCTCCTATGGTACAGGTATACATATATTCACCTGTGAGAATATCAATAGGAGGAAGCAGCCAGACCAGAAGCCCTGTAGCAAGCCATCCGGTAATGAAAACTTTATTAGCTACCTGAGGGTAAAACTGGTATAAAAGAAACATCAGGACAGCAATCGGAATAGAATTTCCTATAATATGATCTATATTTCCGTGTAAAAAGGGTGAGGTGATTATTCCCAGCAATCCTTCAGGCAGCAGAGGAATAATAGCTCCGAAACAGCTTTGGAAAAAGCCCTGCATCTGGAGGAAATAGCCGAACCACATGGCTGACAGCATCAGCAAAGGATAGAGAACAGCTCTTTTGGAAACAACGTTTTTAAACATGCGGAAAATATGTCAAATCAAAAGCCAATGATAAATTTCGGAAAATTTGTCGAGGTATTTTTCCGGAACCGGTTATTTTAAGACAAAAGGGATTAAATTTTAACACGAAAACGTAATATTCTGACATTGAATTTACTAAATCGAAATAGCATTTAACTGTTTAAATTCAATAGTACTACATGATTTTACAGACTGAATTTTTTTTAAACAAAAATTATATTAATATTTTTGCATTGAAAATTATTTATTGTAATGAAGAAGTTTTTGTTGATTCTTTCCTTTTCTATAGGGATCTATACAAGTGCACAAGAAGAATTGAAAAAAGATTCGGTAGTGACAGATACCGTTAAATACTGGTCGGTTTTAGGAAAAAACAATTTAATGATCAATCAGGCGGCCTTTTCAAACTGGGTTGGCGGGGGAGCCAATAATGTAGGCTGGCTTGCCGGGGTAAACTATAATATCACGTATGAAAAAGACAAAGATCTTTGGGAAAATATTATCGTGATGGATTACGGCCAGAATGATACAAAAGGAGTAGGAGTAAGGAAAACACAGGACGTCATCAATATTTCAACCAATTACGGGAGGAAATTTTCTAAGAGCTGGTATTTTTCTTTAGGTGCCGGCTTCCAATCTCAGTTTTCTTCAGGATATGAAGACGGCAACAACCCGGAAGCAAAGAAAATCTCAAACTTCATGGCTCCGGGATACCTTAATCTCGGTATGGGTATCACCTACAGACCAAATGATAATCTGACTGTAACGCTTCGTCCTACCAATGCCAGATGGACCTTTGTGTTAGATAAAAATCTTCAGCTTGCAGGAAATTATGGTTTGAAAAATGATGGCGATTCTTCATTGCTTCAGTTCGGTTTCCTGGGAACAGCTTTGTATAAGGTAAAACTTATGGAAAATGTAAGCATCAGCAATACTGCTTCCGTCTTTTCAAACTATCTGGATCATCCGGAAAGACTGGTTCTTGCCTATGGAGCAGTATTAAATCTGAAGGTTAATAAATATATCTCGTCCAACATTACCTTGGATTTGTTGTACGATCATAATCAGATTCAGAAAACACAGCTTAAGCAGACCTTGGGCATTGGTTTCGGATATACTCTGAATAACGGAGTAAAACGTTCGGATCGTAAGGACAGCCAATGGTGGCTTAAGAAATAATTTTTTTAAATATCCTATAAAGGCGCTTCATTATAGAAGCGCTTTTTTTGTTCAGAAACAAAAATATTATAAGTTCATTTGGCATATTGTACGTTGTTTTTATGGTATTATTCAAGTTTTTAATGTATTAAATACTAGTTTTAGTATTTCAAAACAAAGTGATTAGTATTTTAACAAAAATTATATGTATATTTTTGTATCGAAAAATCTTAATTATGAAAAAACTTTTATTAGCTGCTTCCATATCTGTTGGAATCGGCGTAATGGCTCAGGAGACAAAGACAGATGCTCCTGCAGCTGATACCGTAAAAGCCTGGTCTATCCAGGGACAGAATACATTAATGCTGAACCAGGCTGCCTTTTCTAACTGGGTAGGGGGAGGAGCCAATAACGTTGGTTGGCTTGCCGGAGTAAATTACAATCTGACTTATGAGAAGGGTAAAGATCTTTGGGAAAACATTATCATTCTGGGATACGGGCAGAATAATACCAAAGGCATCGGAACCAGAAAAACCCAGGATGTTATTAATCTTTCCACGAACTATGGGCGTGAATTTGCTAAAAATTGGTATATTTCAGGCGGAATGAGCCTTCAGACGCAGTTTGCAGCAGGTTATGAAGATGGAAATAATCCGGATGCCAAGAAAATTTCAAACTTCATGGCCCCGGGATATCTTAATGTGGGGGCTGGTGTAACGTATCGTCCTAACGATAACTTTACCATGACTCTTCGTCCTGCCAACGCCCGCTGGACCTTTGTTCTGGATAAAGAGCTGCAGACTGCCGGAACCTATGGTCTGAAAAACGATGGCGACTCTTCTTTATTTCAGTTCGGTTTCTTAGGGACAGCCATCTATAAGCTTAAAATCATGGAAAATATGAGCTTGATCAATACAGCTTCTGTATTTTCCAATTACCTGGATCACCCTGAAAGATTGGTTCTTGGCTACAGCGGAATCCTCAATATGAAGATCAATAAATTTGTTTCTACCAATATTACGCTGGATCTTCTATACGACCACAACCAGATTCAGAAAACCCAGCTGAAACAGACACTGGGAGTTGGTTTTGCTTATAATATAGACAATGGTAGAAAACGTTCGGATAATAAAGATAACCAATCATGGTTAAAGAAATAACGCAGTCAGCATAAAAAACAAAAAAGCACTTCATTTGAAGTGCTTTTTATGTATCAATTGTATATGGATTAAAATTCTATATCTACTCCAAGCTTTTCCGCTAATAATTTTGATATTTTTTCTTTAAGCGGTTCAATATCGATGTTTTGCATCGCATCATTAGCAAAAGCATATAAAAGAAGAGCTTGCGCCTCTTTTTTAGAAATACCTCTCGCTCTTAAATAGAACAGAGCATCTTCATTCAGCTGGCCTACGGTACATCCATGAGAGCATTTTACATCATCTGCAAAAATCTCCAGCTGTGGCTTAGTATCGATAGAAGCGCCTTCACTCAGCAATACGTTATTGTTTTGCTGATAAGCATTGGTTTTCTGGGCAATTTTATCTACAAAAACTTTTCCATTGAAAACACCGTGTGCATTGCCATCGAAGATCCCTTTATAGTTCTGGTAGCTTTCACAGTGAGGGAAGTTGTGGTGCACTGCTGTATGATGGTCAACCAACTGATCTTTTCCAATGATCGTAATCCCATTCATGAATGAATTGATATTTGATCCGTTATGAATAAAATCAAGGTTGTTTCTTACCAGTTTACCCCCGAAAGAAAAGGTATTTACAGTGGTTAAGCTGTCTTTTTCCTGTCTTGCAAAAGTATTGTCAATAAGATAAGACGTGTTGTTGTCATTCTGAAGCTTATGCCAGTCTGCTTTTGCATTGGGATGAGTAAAGATTTCAGTCACCGAGTTGGTCAGAACATATGTGCTGTCAAAATTGTGGTGGCTTTCAATAACCTCAACCTTAGCGCCTTCTTCTACGATCAGTAAATTTCTGGTATTGTAGAAGGTGTTTTCTTCCTGGTTCTGAGAAATGTAAAAAACATGGATTGGTTTTTCAATGACCACATTTTTAGGAACCTTCAGGAAGAATCCATACTTGCAATAAGCAAGGTTTAAGTTCGTGAAAGCAGTGTCTTTAGAAGCAATTGTATTAAAATAAGTGTCAAAAACCTCTTTGTGTTTCTCATCATTCAAAGCATAGTTGAATGAAAGGAACTCTACATTTTCAATAGAAATTTTGGACAGTTCTTTATGAAGTTTACCATTTACAAAAACGATCCAGTCAAAATGTTCCTCACCTAAATGAAGCTGGTCAAGCTGTTCTTTAGTGATATTGTGACTTTCTTTCGGGAAAAAATTATAGTTTTTCTCTGTGATCTCTTTTAAGCTGGTATATTTATATTCTTCGTCTTTTTTGGTAGGGAAACCCAGGTTCTCGAATTTCTGAAGCGCCTCTTTTCTGTTTTCATCCAAAAATCTATGACGAAGAGTCTCCAAGAATTCACCGTGGTTGTCAATAATTTGATCGTATAAAGCCATTACTGATATTTCGGCCATCACACCTGATTTATATATTTAAAATAATAATAGTACCGCGGTTTTTCCGCATCTTCAGAAAGGTTTGATAAAATCCCTTCCAAAATATTTTCTTCTTAGTTAAGAAGCCAGTCGTAACCTTTTTCTTCAAGTTCTAATGCCAGAGACTTATCACCGGTTTTGATGATCTTTCCGTCTGCCAGAACGTGAACAAAATCAGGCTGAATATAGTTAAGCAATCTTTGATAGTGAGTGATCAAAAGTACTGCGTTTCCTTCATTTTTAAAATGATTAACACCATCTGCAACAATTCTTAAAGCATCAATGTCTAATCCTGAATCGGTTTCATCAAGAATAGCCAGTTTAGGATTAAGCATCATCATCTGGAAAATTTCATTTCTTTTCTTTTCTCCTCCTGAGAATCCTTCGTTCAGAGATCTTGAAAGGAAGTCTTTCTTGATACCTAGTTTTTCAGATTTTTCACGGATCAGGGCAAGCATTTCTTTAGCAGGCATATCTTCCAGTCCGTTTGCTTTTCTGTTTTCATTCAAAGCTGCTTTGATGAAGTTCGTTACAGAAACTCCTGGAATTTCTACAGGATACTGGAAAGAAAGGAAAATTCCTTTGTGTGCTCTTTCTTCAGGGGCGTCTTCGCTGATTTCCTCTCCTTCGAAAAGAATTTCTCCGTCAGTTACCTCATAATCTTCTTTTCCTGCAATGACAGAAGAAAGGGTAGATTTACCGGCTCCGTTTGGCCCCATAATCGCGTGAACTTCACCCGGTTTTATTTCAAGATTAATACCTTTTAATATTTCTGCGCCATCTTCAATTTTGGCGTGAAGGTTTTTAATTTCTAACATTTTATTTGCTTAAACAAATTATTTTTGAATTCTATATACTAAACTTTCAGGTTGACCCGGGACATCATTAAGGGTCCCGATTTGTATCATACCTGCCTTTTCCAAAACTTTAACAGAAGCTATATTACTGGGACGGACAATTGCGAGTATTTCTTCTTTATTTTCCTCATTAAGCCCAAAATCTATAGCTTTCTTTGTGAACTCTGTGGCGTATCCTTTCCCCCATGCTTCGCAAGCCAGGCGATAACCTAAATTCAGCTTTTCTTCTTCTCCATAGAGTTTATAGCTCAGTCCTCCAAAACCTATTGTGCTTTCGGGAATATCCTTTTCTGCAATCACCCAGCCTCCGAAATTATACTTTTCCCAATGCTCAAGCATTCTGGCAAATGTGCTTTCTGCCTTTTCAAAACTCATCGGTCCGCTTGGATTATGAATATTGGTCCCAGGATCATGATTAATTTCAAAGAATCTTTCAAAATCTTCTTTTACAGGTTTTCTTAAAATTAATCTTTCTGTAGCTATCATCTCTTTATTACCCTACTGATCCTTCCAATGAAATTTCCAATAGTTTTTGTGCTTCAATGGCAAACTCCATCGGAAGTTTATTTAAAACCTCCTTGCTGAAACCGTTAACAATCAAAGCAATGGCCCTTTCTGTATCAATACCTCTCTGGTTACAATAGAAGATCTGATCTTCACCAATTTTTGAAGTCGTTGCCTCATGTTCCAGTTGAGCGGTAGGATCTTTAATTTCAATATATGGGAAAGTATGAGCCCCACATTCATTACCCATCAACAGAGAGTCACACTGAGAGAAGTTTCTGGCTCCTTTGGCAGAAGGCATTACTTTTACCTGACCTCTGTATGAGTTCTGAGATTTTCCGGCAGAGATCCCTTTGGAAATAATCGTTGATTTCGTATTTTTTCCGATGTGGATCATCTTTGTTCCTGTATCAGCATACTGATGATTATTGGTTACAGCGATAGAGTAGAATTCTCCAATCGATCCGTCACCTTTCAGGATACATGAAGGATATTTCCAGGTTACGGCAGAACCAGTTTCAACCTGTGTCCATGAGATTTTTGCATTTTTCTCGCAAAGCCCTCTTTTCGTTACGAAATTGAAAACGCCTCCTTTTCCTTCTTCATTTCCAGGATACCAGTTCTGTACCGTTGAATATTTAATTTCAGCATTATCCATTGCAATCAGTTCAACTACAGCGGCGTGAAGCTGGTTCTCATCTCTTGACGGTGCAGTACATCCTTCAAGATAAGAAACATAACTTCCCTCATCGGCAATCAGAAGCGTTCTTTCAAACTGTCCTGTTCCGGCCTGATTAATTCTGAAATATGTTGAAAGTTCCATTGGACATTTTACTCCTTTAGGAATATAACAGAAACTTCCGTCAGAGAATACCGCGGAGTTCAGTGCAGAGTAAAAATTATCACCTCTCGGAACTACTTTTCCAAGATACTTTCTTACCAGGTCAGGGTGGTTTTTAATGGCTTCTGAGATGGAGCAGAAAATAATTCCTTTTTCCATCAGTGTTTCCTGGAAAGTGGTCTTTACAGAAACAGAGTCCATTACAATATCTACAGCAACTCCTGAAAGCCTTTTCTGTTCCTCAATATTGATTCCCAGTTTTGCAAAAGTCTTTAATAATTCAGGATCTACTTCATCTAAGCTTGCCAGTTCCGGTTTTACTTTTGGAGCAGCATAATAACGGATAGCCTGAAAATCAGGTTTTTCATATTTAATGTTGGCCCACGTCGGTTCCGTCATTTTAAGCCAGATTCTGAAAGACTCCAGACGCCATTCTGTCATCCATTCCGGTTCTTCTTTTTTAGCAGAGATGGCACGGATGATATCTTCATTCAATCCAATCGGGAAATCTTCATAATCAATTTTGGTTTCCCAACCGAACTCATATTTTTTATTTTCTAGATCGACTCTTAAATCGTCTTCAGTATATTTACTCATTATTATTTTTTAGATTTCAGATTTTAGATTTCATTGGCCAGAAACATGCTGAGCCTTGAAATCTAGGATCTTATGTCTTTTCTCTAAAGACTAAATGATTCGCCGCATCCACATGTTCTGGATGCATTAGGATTGTTAAAAACAAACCCTTTTCCGTTCAGTCCTCCTGAATATTCAAGAATAGTTCCTGCTAAATATAGGATCGATTTTTTATCTACAATAATTTTAATGTTATTGTCCTCGAAAATCTGGTCGGAATCTGTTTTTTGGTTGTCAAACTTCAAAACATACTCTAAACCAGAACATCCTCCACTTTTAACCCCTACTCTTATATAATCTTCAAAAGGATTAAAGCCGTCTTCTGTCATCAGCTGGATGGCTTTTTCTTTTGCGTGATCTGATACTTTTATCATTGTATTTATTTAGAATGATTTAATGATGCAAAAATACGAACTAATTTCCGCAATCTCAAATCGAAGATATCTATTTTAATGATTCTGTTCTTAATAGCATGTTTTTTAGTTAAAGTTATATAAATTTTTCCCCTGTCATCTGAGAGACTCTGTTTTGGTTTAACTTTGAATTATATTTTTCATCTATAAAGAAAATTAGTAATGAGACAAAGATTACTTGGCTTTTTTGTGCTGTTAACAACACTGTTCTATGGGCAGACGACAAGATATATTTATGAAACATCTGTAAATCCGGACTCCATTAATCTGGTGAGTATGAAGAAGGAAAGGACTTTTTTGGATATTAAGGGGGCCCGGTCTTTATTTATCAGCGAAAATAAATTGATCAGAGATTCTCTTTTAGCGTCTTTTAAACCGGAAGAAAAGGGAAGCAGCAGAAAAGAGGAGAAAAGTTTTTCTAAACTCAAATTAAAGAAACCTATTGAACCCACTTTTTTTGAGTATTTTATCATGAAAGATATTCCGGAACAGAAAGTGCATTATTATGAAAGGGCAGCGGGAAAGCCTGTGTATTATCAGGAAGACAGACCTGTGAAATGGGAAATCACCAATATTGTGGAGAAACAAAATGGATATTCTGCTCAGAAAGCCATTGTTAATTTCGGAGGAAGAACCTGGACTGCGTGGTTTACAAAGGACATCGCTATTTCAGACGGCCCATACAAGTTTTCCGGATTGCCGGGATTGATTGTTAAGCTCGAAGATGACAAAGGAGACTATAAGTTTGATCTTGTTAAAAAAATTATGGTTAATAATGCATTTGAAGAAGCTGTAAATGAAGAAGCCAAACAAAGTACAAGAATTAATTTTAATGGAGATAAGGCAGCGCTGGAGTTAGAGTTTAATAAAAACAGGAGAACAATGACAGCCGGGAATACTAATTTCACCGGCGGAAGACACGGAGGCGGAATAGATGGAGGCGGCCGTTCGGGAGGAATGCACAGGGGAATGGGAGGCGAAAATAGTAATCTCTCTATGCAGGGTTCCGAAATAGAAAACTTAACAATGAAACATGATGTCAATCAAAACCCAATTGAATTAAAATAAAAAAAATATACATGAAAAAATTAGGAATCATTGCTTTGGCGTTCTTTATGCAGCATATTTCTGCCCAAACTAATAGGTTTGTGTATCAGGTGACTATGAAACCGGATGCAGAGAACAAAAGTGATATAAAAACAGAAAATGCTTATCTTGATATTTCACCTGAAAAGTCTGTATTTTACTCTGAGAACAGAATAAAAAGAGATTCTATTATGCGGAAAGCCTTTCAGGGTGGAGGTGACAGAGTAAACTTTAGCAGAGAGCAGATGGAAGGCCTGAGGAGCAATATCAATTATTCTGTTGAAAAAGATAAGGCCAATCAAAAAACCTATTTTAAAGACAGAATAGGAAGGGATATTTATTCTTATGAGGAAGACAGACCTCTGAACTGGAAAATTTCTTCAGAAACGATGAAGATAGGAGAATATAAAGTTCAGAAGGCTGAAACTGATTTTGCAGGAAGAAAATGGACTGCCTGGTTTTCTACAGATTTACCTTACCAGGATGGGCCTTATAAATTTGGAGGACTTCCGGGACTGATTGTGAAAATTGAAGATGACAAAGGAGATTATTCTTTTGACCTGATGAAAAACTATAAGATTACTGAATCGCCAAGCCTGAATCAGTTTGGAAATATATTGAAAGTAAAAAGAGCAGATTATCTGAAGCAGCAGGAAAAATATAAAACAGATCCGATGTCATTTATGATGGCTCAGGGCGGCGGCGGTTCCGGTGGTATTTCTGCTCCAATTAGAGTTGGAGGCGGAGGAAGAGGCCCTGGCGGAGGCAATCAGAATCCGGCAGATATGAAAAAGAGAGTAGAAGAAAGAGTAAAAGAGGAAGCTAAGAAAAACAGTAATCCTATTGAGCTGAAATAAAAATAAAAACCTGAAGATCCCTTCAGGTTTTTTTATGTTCTTAGTGATTCAGAATAATAGTGTTCAAATTCACATGATGGCTGTTAGAAGTGGCAGGCAGGGTTGTAACTTCCAGTTTCCATTCTTTATTTCAAAAGCTCATCAAATGTATTGCCCTGTCTGATATCTCCGGTATTATATCCTTTCATAAACCATTCTTTACGCTGTGCGGAAGAGCCGTGGGTAAAGCTTTCCTGGTTTACATATCCCTGAGATCTTTTCTGAATATTGTCATCTCCAACAGCTTGGGCAGCATCAATGGCAGACTGAATGTCTCCGGGCTCCAGAACTTTTCTGGATTGGTCTATTCTTTTCGCCCATACCCCTGCATAAAAATCAGCCTGTAGTTCAGTGGCTACTGAAACACGATTCATCTGGGCTTCAGAATATTCTCCACTTCTTCTTAACTGATCTACTTTCTGGGTAGTTCCCAGTAGAGTTTGTACGTGGTGTCCTACTTCATGGGCCATTACATAAGCTACTGTAAATTCGGTTACCTGTGCCCCGAACCGCTGCTGAAGTTCATTGAAGAAACTCATATCCATATACACCGTCTGATCGGCAGGACAGTAAAATGGTCCCATAGCCGATTGTGCAGGACCGCATCCTGAACGGGTAGCATCTTCGAAAAGAACAATCCTCGGAGCTTTATATTCCATATTGTTTTCTTTAAAGATCTGATCCCAGGTAATGATGTTCCATTTTCCCATCATATCTACCATTTCCCCGATCTTTTTTTCATTGGCTGTAAGCTCTCTTTGCTGGGAACTGCCGGAAGACTGTACGCTGCCGGAATTCAGTATACCGGAAGGATCACCTCCCAGGAAAAAAACAATGGCTGCTATTATTAAGGTCCCGAGTCCGCCTCCTACAATCATTCCTCCTCCGCCACCTCCGGAACCACGGCGGTCTTCAACGTTTCCGCCTCTGTCGTCTGTCCATCTCATAGTAATAAATTTTTTGAATTGTAAATTTAAAATAATATCGTTACTAAATGACTACTTTTGTGAAAAATTAAAAACTACGTGAAAAAATTTAAATGTTGGCTGTTGTTGACTGGAATATTGTCACTTACAGCATGTAAAGAAGTGAAAGAGGATGAAGTGAATACTGTAGACAAGAAAGGATCTGTTGAGACGCAGCTTTCTGTGGAACATATTGAAAATGCGGATGTTTTGGTTACCAAACATAAAATATGGAAAGACAATAAGCTTTTTAAAGAGATTATAAAAAAAGATACTATTCCAAGTCTTGGGGATACACTGGTAGGAGGAGATGACAATGACGGGAATAATCCTATTGCGAAGACGAAAAAAGATTACGAATTCTTTATAACGGTTCAATAATGAAAAAGTCCGGTTCTATAAAATTACTTTTTGTAACAGGAATTTTAGCGGCCTGTTCTCAGGAAAAACCCAAAAATCAGAATGAAAAGAAAGTCTATATGAGATCTGATACTACAGCTTCTTATTCCAGATCACATGGTTTTGTGGCGGGGCTTCTTCTGTTTCATGCATTCAGACCTTACGGATCTTACAGCCATGGCTCTTATCAGAAAGCGGGATATTACAGTGATGCAATTAGCAGCAAATCCAATATCGGAAGAAATACCTATAAAGGAAATGTAGTAAGAGGTGGATTAGGAAAAAGCGGTTTCAGAGCATCATCATAAATTATGGAAAGAATTCAGTCACCATTCAGAAAAAACTGGCAACATAAGCTGGAAAATCTGGGATTCGGATACCATTCTCTGGACGGCCTTTATTGGGATGAAAGCCATTATTATCAGTTGAGTTCAGAAGAAGTTAATAAGATCGAAACGGCAACTTCGGAATTATGGCAGATGTGTCTGGAAGCCGTGGATTATATTATTGAAAAAAATCTCTGGGCCAAATTCAATATCCCTGAATGGTTCCGGAAGTATATCATCACAAGCTGGGAAGAAGATCACCCTTCCGTATATGGAAGATTTGATTTTGGATTTGACGGAAAGAACCTGAAACTGCTGGAGTTTAATGCGGATACACCCACTTCGCTGTATGAAGCATCGGTGATACAATGGTACTGGCTTCAGGAGATGTACCCGTATAAAGATCAGTTTAATTCCATTCATGAAAAACTGGTTGCTTATTGGAGCTATCTTAAAAAATACATGAATCCGCATCATATTTATTTTGCCTCGCTTACCAATATTGAAGACGTAACGAATGTGGAATATATGCGAGATTGTGCTTCTCAGGCAGGATTTGATACGGAATTTATTCCTGTTCAGGATATCGGCTGGGCGGATGAAGCCGCAGAGTTTATTGCCGGAGACCATTCCATCATGGAATATATTTTTAAACTTTACCCCTATGAATGGATTCTTCAGGACGGTTTTGGAGAAAAATTAGTGAAAAACGATTTCAGATCGCAATGGATTGAGCCTGCCTGGAAAATCCTGCTCTCGTCGAAAGCGATTCTGCCTGTACTCTGGGAAATGTATCCCGGGCATCCTTATCTGCTTGAGGCTTATTTTGAACAGAGACATCTGAAAGATTTTGCTAAAAAACCAATTTATTCAAGAGAAGGAGCCAACGTTACCCTCACCAGAAATCATATTCCGGTTGAGCAGAATTCAGGAGTGTACGGTAAAGAAGGTTTTATTTATCAGCAATTGTTTGATCTTCCTGCTTTTGAAGGAAATTATCCGGTCATAGGAAGTTGGGTCATAGGACAGGAGCCTGCCGGTATCGGGATCAGGGAAAGTATTCACCTAATCACCAATAACCAGAGCCGTTTTGTACCTCACCTTATCGGTTAAGCTGCTTTTCTTTAAGCCAGTATGACGTAGACTGATAGGCGGAAACTGTTTCGTCTACCAGTTTCTGCTCAGGCTTTTTCAGCAATTTTTCGTTATAATAAAGTTTGAATTCAGGAGCAAGGCTGCTTGGCTCCAGATCCAGACTGTACTGTTTTACTTTTTTTACAGGCGAAATAATCGTCAGGCGGTTATCTTTTACAAATCCTAAATCCTGATATGTTGCAATATAAGCCTTCGGCTGAAATTCTTTTTTGAAAACATCCTGCCCTAAGAACTTCGATTTATAATTAAAATTAAGCATTCCGAAGAGAGTAGGCATCACGTCGATCTGTGACATCAGCCTGTCAAATTTCTGAGGCTGAATGAACCCATCAGAGAAGATCATAGCCGGAATTCTGTATTTATCCATTGGAAGCTCTGTTTTCCCCGCACTGGAAGCACAGTGATCCGCAATGATTACAAAGACTGTATTTTTATACCAGTCCTGTTTTTTAGCCATTTCAAAGAACTTTCTAAGGGAATAATCTGTATATTTTACACCTCCGTCCCTTGATTTTGCCGTTCCCGGAATATCAATTCGTCCTTCAGGATAAGTAAAAGGCCTATGATTGGAAACCGTCATCCAGTGGTTGAAAAATGGTTTCCCTGACTTAGCTTCTGCATTCATCACCTGGATTGCTTTTTTAGCCATATCTTCATCAGCTACGCCCCAAACATTGGCAAAAGAGATTTCTTCCGGTTTAAAGCTATTTCTGTCAACAATATCATAACCGTTTCCACCGAAGAAGTCTTCCATATTATCAAAATAGCTGTAGCCACCATACAGGAACTTCACGTCATATCCTTTGGATTTGAAAACACTTCCTGTGGTAAACTTGTTTTTATTATCATCTCTTTTGATAATACTTTCTCCGGCTGTAGGAGGAATGCAGAGGGTAAGGGCTTCAAGACCTCTTACGGTTCTGTTTCCGGTAGCATAGAGATTGGTAAACATCAATGAGCGGTCTGCCAGGCTGTCAAGGAATGGTGTGATCTTTTTGGTTCCGCCGTAATGTTCCATAAAATCAGCAGAGAGACTTTCAATAGAAATCAAAACAACATTCTTTTTAAGTTCAGGCTGTTCTGCAACAATGTTTCTCTGTAATGTCTGTTCAGCATATTGGCTTAAGAAGCTTTTTTCTGCCTGCTGTTGGTTGATTTGTTGGTAAAACTGAAAATAATCCAGCTCATTATGGGTGAATGCCCAATAAAATTTAGGAAGACCGTTGTCTTCAATTTCGTCAGCAAATACATTATCAGAACGGATCTGCATTAACGAAGATATGGCAAGAAGACTGATTCCGCAAAGCACAACAAAGGTTCCCAACAGGATCATTTTCTGCTTGATATTCGGGAGATCCAGAAGCTCTCCTTTTGTTTTTTTATAGATAAACCATGTTACGATGGCTGTAAGAGCTATGATGATTGAAAATAACGGAATAATAGGGTAGCTTTCCATGATGTTTCCGATAACTTCGTTGGTATAGATCAGGTAATCTACGGCAATGAAGTTATAACGTACTCCGAATTCGTTATAAAAGAAATATTCACTTACACAGTTGAAAATGATGAGAAGTACATACAGAAACAGGGTAATAAAGTATAAAACGTTCCGTATTTTAATCCTTTGAGTCGGAAGGAAAAGCATTAATCCGAAAAAGAGTGTCTTTATACCGACAAAAGTAAGAGCGACTTCTGAAATAGAACCTCCGTATTGCTTGAAAATATTGTTAGGAATAAGCCAGATATATAGGAAGAACAGGACCAGAGCCCCGAAAATAAGGTAACCATATGGTTTTTTATACTTGGAATCGGAAATAAACAAGAAGTAAACAGCTAGCAATGAACTGGCGAGAATGAATACAAAAATATCATTCAGGAGGCCAATACCCAGCACTTTTATGATTTCAAAGAATCCGAAACTTGCTGTTGTGATCGGATGGAAAAAGAATACAATCCTTAGTATCAGTGATATAATAAGATAGAATATTCCTAAATACAAAAAAGGAGTTATTTTTTTTGAAAACATTTTGTGTAAATCTTTGTTAATTTTCGCAAAGATAGCTTTTGTACACAACTTTTAGTGATAAAAAGTAAAAACATGATATTTCTTATCCATTTTTTAATTTTTTTTAAAATATGTTAAGGCAGAGAAAGTTCTGGAGATCATGATGTTTAAACGTGATCCAATAAAAAAGGACTATTGAAAAATAGTCCTTTGTATCGTTAAGCTGTATTAACAGGTTTAAGAGTGTCCGAAACCTATGTTTCCTTTCTTCTCTGAAAGGTTCTTTTTGAAATCGATCATTCTCAGAGCGGTTACGGCTGCTTCTACACCTTTATTTCCCAAATCACCGCCGCTTCTTGCTACAGACTGTTCTTTGGTATCGTCTGTAAGTACGCAGAAAATGGTAGGGGTATCTGTCATGATATTGCAGTCTTTGATTCCTTGTGCTACTGCAGAACATACGTAATCAAAATGAGGGGTTTCTCCACGGATTACGCATCCTATAGCGATTACTGCATCATATTTTCTCTCTTTGCAAAGCTGCATGCTTGCGTAATTCAGCTCAAAGGCACCCGGAACCGGGAAAAGTTTAACGTTTCCTGGTTTTACGCCTTCTTTTTCAAGAATTTCCAAAGCTGCATCACGAAGATTGTACGTTACAAAATCATTCCACTCAGAAAAAACAATGCCGATAGAAAAATCTTCGGCATTAGTTATATGAAGTGGCTTGTAATCGGAAAGATTAACTGTTGCCATTTTTTAAAAGTATTTAGTCATTTCAATATAAGAATCAGACATTCCGTTGTCATAATCCTGATATTTCTCGTCAATAGTAGAGAAGTATTTTTTAGCTTCAGCATTTTTCTTTAATCCTATTGCAACAATACCTGCTTTTCTTGTGAAATAGTAGGTTGTATAAGGATCACTTGATGCTCCTGCTGCTTTGTCTAATAAAGCTAAAGCTTCATCATTTTTATTAAGTCCGGATTTTGCATCTGCCATTGCTCCGTATTTCAGAGCCATTAATGTTTTATTGTCAGATGAAAACTGATCGAAAAGATCATAAGCCTCCTGGAATTTTCCTTCTTTGAATTTTAATAATCCGGCATTGTATCCTGAAAGTTTACCTACTTTTGTATTTGAATATTCGTTGTATGTTCCAACAAATCCAGGATTAGCTGCAGATTTTCCACCCAAAGCTTCTTTATCCTTTCCATCCATCTGGTTTTTCTGAGCAGCTAGGAAACTTTTTACGGCTTCAGCGTTTTTAGGAGCTACTACAAACTGCTTGTAAGCAAAGAACCCTAAAACACCCAATACCAAAGCACCAAAAACAATACTTAGTGGTTTTGAATATTTTTCAAGGAATCTTTCAGTGTTTAAAGCTTCTCTGTCAAGGTCTTTAAAAAACTCAACGGTTTCTTTACCTTCTTGCTCATTCTGAGCATTCTTTCCCAATTTTGCCATAAATTTCTAAAAATTGAAATGCAAATTTAATTGTTTCTGAATGATTTACAAAATACTTTGTGAGTATTATTGATTTTATTTAAATAAATAGAGTGAATTGTCAATGATGAACCTTGAAAACGAATCGACTCCGCTCTGAACGACTTCTCTGATGCTGCGTTTTTATATGCTTGTCAGTTGCTGTCATGCTGAGCGGAGCCGAAAATATTTTTATAAGATCTAATATTCTAAAATATGATAAACTTCTGCGTTAAATTTTTTCAGCTTTTCATCACCATTCAATCCTGTCAATCCAATCAGGAAGCTGAATTGGGATACAACTGCTTCTTGTTTTTCAACCAGTTTTGCTGCTGCTTCTGTGGTTCCGCCTGTGGCCAGAAGATCATCATGGATCAGAATTCGCTGCCCAGGTTTTATCTGCCCTTCACGGGTTTCAATGATGGCGCTTCCATATTCCAGATCATAGCTTTCTGAGATTACTGGGGGAGGAAGTTTTCCCGCTTTTCTGATGAGAATAAAAGGAACTTCTAACGCAACCGCAATGGCGATCCCGAAAAGATAACCGCGGCTTTCTATTCCACATACAGCATCTACCTTTCCTTTACTGAAAGCCACAAGATCAGCAATAACATCCTCATAAAGCTTCGGATTTAAGAAAATGGGGGATATATCCTTGAACTGTATTCCGGGAATAGGAAAATCAGGGATGTTTTCAATGGTTTCGTTAAGTCTTGTGAT
Source organism: Chryseobacterium vaccae (assembly GCF_009602705.1). Taxonomy (NCBI): domain Bacteria; kingdom Pseudomonadati; phylum Bacteroidota; class Flavobacteriia; order Flavobacteriales; family Weeksellaceae; genus Chryseobacterium; species Chryseobacterium vaccae. Next base: position 3,522,587 of record NZ_VSWH01000001.1, read on the forward strand.
CAGTTCTGCTGATGCCATTTATGGATTTATTTTATAGCTGGAAATTTTCCAGTCACCGTTTACATTTTTAAGTCCGAAAGTAACTTTTAATGAAGTTGTTTTTCCGTTTTTATCCGTTACATCATAAGTAGCATTTACGCTGGCACTGTTGGTTGTTGTTCCATTGGTACTGATGTTTTTTACGCTTACATTTTTCACAGAACCAAATCCTGAATTAGGATTGGAGAAAGATTCATAGCTTCCCCATCCTGGGTTGTTGGAAGCATCATAAGCCGCTTTAAGGTTTTGTGAGCTTACATTGCTTAAGAACTTGGTTACCGTATTTTTCGGATCAGCAGCAGGTTGTTTAGGTGCTGCCGGTGTTGTTGGAGTCGGCGTTGCATTTGGATCTGTAGTAGTACCTGGAGTTGTAGATCCCGGATTATTTGGATCAATAACAGCACTTGGATCTTGATTGACAGCGGTAGAGTCCGTTTTTGGAGCAGCCGGAACCTTAAGAGCGGAAGGATTTACATCAAGCCCGATCTTAGACATTTTAAAAGTTTTAGCTGTTGTTTTTACAGACACAGTAATGTCAATTTTATTGTCTACCACTTTTGCAGCAGGAATGGATGAGAATTTAAGATTAAATCCTTTGAAATTATTATCCTGCATCAGGTTTTTAGCGGTAGCAAGCTTTACTCCGTTGCTGAATACCTCTAAAGTTGCTTCAAGACCTGCTCCGGTGAATGAAACGGGTTTTCCTGCAATATCTACTAATCTTGGAACGATCTGGATAGCCGTAGCAGCACCTGTTCCGTCATCTCCTGTTGGATTGGCAGTAATCGTTAATGAGCTTGCTTTTACGTCATTAGGGTCCGTTTCTTTTGCTTTGTCATCCCCGAAGATATTCATTTCTCCAAGAGATGGCGGGGCTGTACTTGCCCATTCAATGCCGTTTTTCTGAGCGACACCGTCAGCCATGGATAGGATCTCAGGTACTTTTTTACCATTGATAAGTTTTCCTAAGGCTTTAAGTTCCTCCACATCTCCATCAGCTTCCACACCAAAGGTCTTCAGAATATAAAGAGCTTCATTGAACTTGATCTGGTTAATCGTTGAAAGGCTGGAAGTCATATCATTGATACTGGACTGCAGCGTTTTAGTATTCGTAGCATCTACATGATCTTTCTTGCATGCTGTAAACAGCAACAAACTGAAAATAAGTAGCAAAGAAAACTTTTTCATTTTTATTTGGTTTGCTACAAATTTAGTAAAACCTTTATTAATACTGGATTTTTATTTTACTTTATGTTTTCCAAAAGTCTGAATCCTGCTATTTTCACTATTTTTTATTAGGCTGTTCCTTTAAGTCACCTTTAAAAAAGCTGCTGAAAATAGTCTGCATATTAGGGAATGAAGAGTCCTGCCAGTAGGATGCATTGTAATTGCTGTTATTTTTATCAAACTTCACTTTCTCAATATCATTGTCATTGCTGAAGCTAAATTCTGTAGGATAAAAATTATTATAAAGAATGATCTGGGTATAATCCGGTTCGCTCTTATGTTTCAATTTTACAAAGGCTACTTCGTTATATTCCAGGAAATCCTTGAGTGTTTTTTCTGATTCTTTTTCGAAAGACATATTCAGGATGGTTCTAATATCAAAGAATCTAAATCCGAATAGGGAAAATTCTTTTTCCTGAAGAGCGGCACCGGTTACTTCAATCTGATCTTTACGGTCACCTTTCAGTTCTTTAATGGTATTTTTCTTTGTTTTATATTCTTCGGGATTTCCTACATTTTTTAGCTTAGGAATCTGAAGCGAACTTCCATAATCCCAGGATGCTGTTTGTTTTTTCTCTTCTTTAGCATCGGTCAGTCTGAATACTCTGTATTGCTCAACATTGGCACTTTTCAGTTTTTTTGTTTTGTTGTCAAAAATATAGGTGGCAATACCGTCTGCATAACTGTTAAGTTTATTGTTAACTGTTACATAGGCATTAAAGTTTCCTTTAATGAAAATATATTTTGCAGGTTTTGTGTTTTTGATGATCACTGCTTCGATTTCTTTTACCTGATCATTGATCCTGATTATTTCCTGACTAAGGTCTGCATAAGAAAGAGTGGCAACAGGAAAATTGTTATACACCAGCTGGAATTTTTCCTGATCCGGGCTCAACACCTTTTTATCAATCTTTCCGTCAATATCAGAATAGGCGAGAATACTCCCGTCTTTGCCAAAAACTGAAACTTTGGGAAGAGGTTTATTTGTTTTTTCAGAAACGAAAGTAATGGTCTGCGCCTGGATAAAGTTGAACAGAAATATGAATACGGAGTAAATTAATAGTTTTGTTTTCATAATAAGAAATTGTTTTTAGTGGTTATATCTTCTTTTTTATAGACGTACAAAATTCAGAATGGTTGCCTGATGACTTTGGTCCATAAAAAAAGACTGATCATTACAATCAGTCTTTTTTTCTTTATTTCTGTTACAAAATCCTTAGAAAGGATATTCATAAATTTCAGATTCGTGTAAGAATGGGTTTCCTGTAGGGATCAACTTCAGTTTAGATAAAGCTGAAAGTACAGTAAACATAAATAATCCAACAACAAATAGAACAGCTCCCAGAATTAATAAGAATACTTCAGGAGTTTTCCAGTATGGTCCTACCGTTCCAGGCATTACCATGTTGAAGTAGTCTAAGATGTGTCCTAAAATAACTACAACAGCCATTGTTGTTACTACTTTGTAATTTCTCTTGATGCTGCTGCTTACTAATACCAATAGTGGTAATAAGAAGTTGATGATCAGCATTGGTAAGAAAGTAGGAGAGTAGTGCTGGAATCTTCCGAAGAAGTAGTTCACCTCTTCCGGAACGTTGGCATACCAGTAAAGCATGAACTGTGCAAACCATGTATACGTCCAAAGCATACTTGTAGCGAATAGGAATACTCCTAAATCGTGTAAGTGGTTATCATTGAACTGTGGAAGGAAACCATTTTTCTTAAGATAAACACTTAAAAGAATGATTACCGCAATACCACTTGAAAGACAGCTAACCATTGAATACCAGATATACATTGTAGAATACCAGTGAGGGTCAATAGACATCAACCAGTCCCAAGCCCAAGCTGCAGATGCAAATCCGAAGAATGCAATATAACCTACAGACCATCTGTAAAGCATTTGATACTCTACTTTAGACTTAGTTTCGTCTACTTTCTTAGATTGAGCCTTAAGTTTCCAAGCGAAGAAAGAAGCACCAATCACATAGATTAAAGTTCTTACTGCATAGAAAGGAATATTTAAGAATTTCTTCTTTTCAAATAGGATCACATCAAAGTGAGGATCTTTAGGATCAGTTAAAGCCGGATCCATCCAATGGAAAAGGTGTCCGTTATGAGTGATATTTAAGATCATCATAATAATCAGAATAGCACCTCCGTAAGGGATAAAAGAAGCAATAGCCTCCATTACTCTTGTAATAATAATTGGCCATCCTGCGTGTGCTGCGTGCTGAATACAGTAGAAAAACAGTACAGCACAACTTACTCCAAAGAAAAAGACAGCTACAAAGTGAAGAGAAGCTAAAGGCTGGTTGTGAACCTGCATTTTAGCATGTTCCAAATGAGCCTGGTGATCCTGTGGACCTACCATTTCACTTGAGTGGGTAGGGGCAGTATGACCTGAAGCATGAACAGCTTCCATCATTTCTCCTATCTTAACATCATCCAGACCATGGTTCATGAAATAACCGGCACCGAATAGAATTAAACCTACAACAAGAAGTATTATAGAAGTTGATTTTAATTTTGGTGAAAAACTATACATTTCTTTTCTTATTTTTTAGTTTCGGTAGTCGTTTCAGTTTTTGCTGCTGCTGGAGTTGCCGTAGCTGCTGCCGGTGCTGCTGCTCCTTTTTTGAAAGCATTCATCACATACATGGCTACTCTCCATCTGTCACCAGGGTTTAGCTGTCCTGCATAAGACCCCATCGCGTTTCTACCGTTAGTTAATACATAATGAACAGATCCTACAGTAATTTCTCTATCTGCATAGTTTGGAACTCCTGAATAGGCTCCGCTCTGTACTATTGGTCCTTGTCCATCTCCTCCTGTACCGTGACAAGCTGCACAGGTACGCTCAAATAAGAATTTTCCTCTTTCAATATCTTTCTCTGCATTAGCAGGATTCAAAGGAGAGGCAGCAATCTTTTTGGAAGCGTCATACCCTGCATTGTACTCGTCAACATTTTTAGGTAAAAGACTTTCTTCAAAAACTCCGTCTTTGTTCTGAGCTACGGTTCCTTCTACTGGAGAAAGTCCGGTTGCTCCGTTGTTTTTAACGAAAGCAGGAATTTCATTTTCATGATCGGAATAAGCATCCTCAGCTTTCATCAATGGATCGTAAGCTACAGGAAAATACATATCCGGGAAATATACTAATGGTGTATTTTCTTTTGGTCCGCAAGAGTTAAGTAAAACGGTTGTTAAACCTAAAACTGCTGTAATTCTTAATACGTTCTTTTTCATTTTAAGCATCTTTAACAGTTATTTCTTCAACTCCAGTTTCAATAAGCAACTGTTTTACAGATTCTACATCATCAGTTACAAATTCCATTAAAAACTTGTCATCGGTAGTTCTTGGATCTGGGTTCTGAGCCGGAGCTCCCGGATACATTTTGTTTCTAACCAAGAAAGTTAAAGACATCATGTGAGCGGCACAGAATACCATTAATTCAAACATTGGAACTACGAATGCAGGCATATTGTGTCCCCAGTCAAAAGCTGGTTTACCACCAATATTCTGCGGCCAGTCATGGTTCATTACGTACCATGTTATAGTAGCACCGATGGTTACCCCATAAAGCGCATATATAAATGCGGCATCAGAAATTCTTGTTTTCTTTAACCCTAAAGCTTTGTCAAGTCCGTGAACCGGAAACGGAGTATAAACCTCGTTTATTTTGATTCCTTTATCGTTGAATGCCTTAACGCCGTTCATTAAATCGTCGTCGTCAGCATAAAGTCCGTATACAATTTTAGTGGTGCTCATCTCCTTCTTTTGCTTTATAAGTTTCACCTGAGATTTTCAAAATCGATTTTAATTCAGCCTGTGCAATTACAGGGAATGTTCTCGCATATAATAAGAATAATACAGAGAAGAATCCGATTGTTCCTAAGTATACACCTACGTCAATGATCGTCGGCTTAAACATAGTCCATGATCCTGGTAGGTAGTCTCTTGAAAGGTTGATAACGATGATATCAAAACGCTCAAACCACATACCGATGTTGATGATCAATGCAACGATGAAAGTCCAGATAATGTTCGTTCTTAGTCTCTTAAACCAGAATGAAGCAGGAACTACAAGGTTACAGATAATCAGTGACCAGAAAGCCCACCAGTAAGGTCCAACAGCAGCACCTGGAGAAAGATAAGTAAAGTCTTCAAATCTTGATCCGGAATACCATCCGATGAAATATTCAGTAGCATAAGCTACAGTTACCATACCACCTGTTAAGATGATTACGATGTTCATAATTTCGATATGATACATTGTAATGTACTCTTCTAAGTGACACACTTTTCTTGCAACCAACAATAGCGTCTGTACCATTGCAAATCCTGAGAAGATCGCACCGGCAACGAAGTAAGGAGGGTAGATTGTAGAGTGCCATCCTTTAATAACCGAAGTTGCGAAGTCAAAAGATACGGTAGTGTGTACTGAGAATACAAGCGGCGTTGCTAAACCTGCAAGAACCAAAGATAGTTCTTCGAATCTTTGCCAGTGTTTTGCTTTACCACCCCAACCGAATGCAAGGAATGTATAAATCTTTTTAGTCCAAGGCGTTTTCGCTCTGTCTCTGATCATTGCAAAGTCAGGGATTAGTCCCATGAACCAGAATACTGTTGATACTGAGAAATACGTAGAGATTGCAAATACGTCCCAAAGTAGAGGAGAGTTGAAGTTCCCCCAAAGAGAACCGAATTGGTTTGGTAAAGGGAATACCCAATATCCTACCCAAACTCTACCCATGTGAATTACCGGGAAGATTGCTGCCTGTACAACCGCAAAGATCGTCATCGCCTCTGCAGATCTGTTTACAGACATTCTCCATCTCTGTCTAAATAATAATAATACTGCGGAGATTAGGGTCCCGGCGTGACCGATACCTACCCACCATACGAAGTTGGTAATATCCCAACCCCAGTTAATAGTTCTGTTAAGCCCCCATGCTCCAATACCTGTTCCGATAGTATAAGCGATACATCCGAATCCATAGATGAATAGAACTAAGGCTGCATATAATGAGATCCACCATAATTTACCTGCTCTTTCTTCGATAGGTCGTGCAATATCTTCTGTGATATCGTGATAAGTTTTGTGACCAATAATTAGAGGTTCCCTTATCGGAGCTTCGTAATGTCCTGACATTTTTTACCTATTTATTATTTAAACTTTATTTTTCTACTCTGTTTCTTACTTTAGCGTGATAGAACACATTTGGCTTGGTTCCGATCTCCTCTAGTAAATAATATCTTCTGTTGCTGGAGTATAATTCTCTAACTTCAGACTCTTTGTCATTCATATCTCCGAACGTCATTGCTCCGGTAGAACAAGCAGCAGCACATGCACAAGAGTTCTTGAACTCATTGTCTGTTACTTTTCTGTTCTCTCTCTTAGCAGCTAGAATCGTTGCCTGAGTTTCCTGGATACACATTGAACATTTCTCCATTACCCCTCTTGTTCTTACAACTACGTCAGGGTTAAGTACCATTCTTCCTAAATCATTGTTCATGTTGAAGTCGAACTTATCATTCAGGTTATATGTAAACCAGTTGAAACGTCTTACTTTGTATGGACAGTTGTTTGCACAATATCTGGTACCGATACATCTGTTGTAAGCCATGTGGTTCTGACCTTGCTTACCATGTGAAGTAGCCGCTACCGGACATACTGTTTCACAAGGTGCGTGGTTACAGTGCTGACACATTACTGGCTGGAAGATTACATCTGGATTATCTGCCGGGTGGTTCAATGCCCCTCCGTCTCCGAATGCTGTCCCATATAATTCAGGTACTGCCATTCCTTCTTTCAATCCTTCGTATACTTCTACCTTCTGTCTTGAAGAATAGTAACGGTCAATTCTTAACCAGTACATATCTCTTGACATTCTGATCTCTTCTTTACCTACTACAGGAACGTTGTTTTCAGCCTGACAAGCAATAATACATGCTCCACATCCTGTACAAGAGTTCAGGTCAATAGATAGGTTGAAGTGAGGTCCGTCTGTATCATCAAAAGCATCCCAAAGGTCAATTTTTCTCGCAGGAAGTGCTCCACTGATGGTGTGGTATTCCAAAGGCTTGTTCCATCCTTTGTGTTCGTCATCGAAAGGTACGCTGATGAATTCTGCCAAAGGAACTTCTTTAGCAATCTCATAACGGCCCATTAATGTATTTTGAAGCTGGATACCTGCAAATTCATGGCTTTCTCCTGTTTTTTCGATCTTAACTCCTGAAACAGCTAAGTTAGAACCATCAAATAAAGGATATGCATTTACTCCGGTATCAGCAGTTGCTCCTGAGTTTTTCTTACCATAACCAAGCGCAAGACCTACTGATCCTTCTGCCTGTCCTGGTTGGATGAATACAGGAACATCTTTTATTGTTACTCCGTTTACAGTAAGGTTTACAATTGAACCGTCTAACTGCATTCTTGCATTAAGATCGTTATCGATAGCAAACTTTTCTGCATCTTTTGGAGAAATAGTCAGATAATTATCCCAAGACATTCTAGTCAACGGATCCGGTAATTCCTGAAGCCAAGGGTTGTTAGCCTGAGTACCGTCACCCATTGAAGGCTTGGTGTATAATACCAATTCTAAATCAGAAGCTTTGAAGTTTCCTAATTCAGCAACAGCCTGAGCTCCATTTCCTCCTGTATAAGCTAGTGTTGTAGCGTTAGAAGAAGTATTGATCCCGTTATATAAAGCTTTGTTGAAAGAGGTACCTCCTAAAACTGAAGGTGCATTGGCTTTTAAGTAATCGTAGTAGCTGTTGGCAGCATTATTTTTACCATTTTTCCAAACCAATAGAGATTCTTCAATCTGTCTTGATTTGTAGATCTTCTGGATTGTAGGCTGCATTAATGAATATACTCCGGTCTGAGGCTCAATATCTCCCCAAGACTCTAACCAGTTAGCTACCGGAATAACAGCTTTCGCTGCCTTATACATTTCATTTTTCTTATCAGCAACAGCAATTACGTAAGGAACTTTAGTTAAAGACTTCTTGAAATCTTCTCCTTTCGGGTGAGAGTAGATAGGGTCTACATTGTTCGCGATCAATACGCCAACCTGACCACCGTTTACCCATCCTAAGAATTCCTGGTATCTTGCGTTATCAAATTCTTTAAGTAAGTTAGCTTTACCTGTGAAAGCAACTGAAGTTAACTTCTGGTTGATTAAGTGCGCTAAAACCTGAGCCCCTTTTGAACCGTCAGCGAAAACAACAGCTTTGCTGCCTTTTGCATTAAGTTCTTTCGCAATCTCAGAAGCTGCTTTATCTGAAGTGCTGGCTCCTCCTACGATTACATTGTAAACTTCAACTAAAGTTTTGTTTACAGCACTTGGCTTTAATCTGTATCTTGAATCTGCGTTAGCACCTGTTAAAGACATGTTGGCTTCCACCTGAATGTGTCTCAACATGTTCGGACCTGGCTTTCTAGCTGCCGCATAAGATGTTTCTAAGCTTGCAGCGTTGTAATCTCCTAAGAAATCAGCTTGGAAAGAAACTACCAATTCTGAACCTTTAAGGTCGTAAACTGGTAAAGCTCTTTGTCCGAATACTTCCTGAGCAGCATCTAAAGCTGCAGAGTAAGGGAAAGCATCATAAGTTACTAATTCTGCTGTAGGATATTTAGCTTTGAATTCAGCAAATAATTTTTTGAAAGTAGGGGAAGGTAAAGAGTGTGATAAAAGTACAATCTTTTTACCTGCTGCCTTGGCCTCATCTAATCCTTTAAGAACGAAGCTGTCTACTTTATCGAAAGTTTCGTCTTTACCCTCAAATTTAGGCTGCTTTACTTTATCGTTATCATAAAGAGAAAGTACACTTGCCTGAGCTCTTGCGTTAGTTTTACCTAAATCACCAGCTGCCGGGTTCGGATCAATTTTGATTGGTCTTCCTTCTCTGGTTTTTACTAAAACGCTGGCGAAATCGAAACCATCAAAATAAGTTGAAGCGTAATAATTTGGAACCCCCGGAATGATGTCATGCGGTTTTACCACATAAGGGATCGTTTTAATAACCGGAGCTTCGCAGGCAGCCAGTGTTACCGCTGCCGTTGAGAATCCTAATAATTTTAAGAAATCTCTTCTTGAAGTACTTGATCCGTTCTGTTCAGCATCTCCAAGGAAATCTTCTACCGGAATTTCTTCCTGAAACTCTTTCTGAGCCAGCTTATTATTTAAAGCTGGATCTTTAAGTTCATGAATACTTCTGAATTGTATTTTGTTTGAAGCCATTTATACTTCTAATTTTTTAGTTATTAATAATGACATTTACCACACTCAAGACCTCCAATTGCATCTACAGTGATCTTACCGCCGTCTTTAGGGTATTGTTTTTTCAACTTGTCGTGTAGATTCTTGAAGTACTCTTTATTATAACCGTTGTTCATATCAACCTCAGTTGTTCTGTGACATTCGATACACCATCCCATTGTAAAGTCGTTAGCCATCTGAACAACATTCATTGTATCGATTTTTCCGTGACAAGCTTTACAAACAACATCAATTTTGTTGTTAGGATTTTTCTTGTTGAAAGAGTTGATGATCGCCTGCTCACCTGCTACTACGTGCTGAGAGTGGTTGAAGTAAACGAAGTCTGGCATGTTGTGGATTCTTGTCCATTCAACTGGCTGTGTTTTTCCTGTGTACTGTTGTTTTGCAGGATCCCAGCCTGTTGCAGCATAAATCTTCTGGATTTCTCCGTCGTAGAATGCTTTGTCTTTTCCTGGCTCAAGGTATTTACCGTTGTATTCAGAAATGGTTCTGTGACAGTTCATACAAACGTTCATAGAAGGGATTTCAGATACTTTTCCGTATTTAGCACTTGAGTGGCACAGCTGACAGTCGATTTTATTTTCTCCAGCGTGGATTTTGTGCGAGAAATAGATAGGCTGTTCTGGTTTATACCCTTTGTAAACCCCGATCCACATAATCCAGTTCCAAACTCCATAAGCTGCTAAAATAGCAAGGATACCTAATGCTGCTTTACCTACATAGTGGTATTTCTGATAGATTTCACTGAAAGATCTAACTCTTGTTTCGTTTAGTCCGGCTAAGTCTTCAGATTGACCTAATTTAACCAATTGTCTTAGTTTAATTAAGATCCATACTAATAAACCTGCGATTGCTAAAAGAGAAATGATCACAATGTTTGTTGTGGATTTGTCTGCCGGAGCAGCTGCAGTCTCTCCTCCTGGAGTTGTTTCTGCTGTTTTTTCCGGTTCTGGTGCCGGAGGATTAGTTGTAAAAGCTAAAATGTCGTCAATATCCTTATCGGTAAGATTTGGAAAGACCTGCATTTCAGTCTTGTTATACTTTTCAAAAATTTCATTGGCGTATTTGTCTCCAGAAGCTCTCAGAGCTTTGTTGTCCTTGATCCACTTGTGAAGCCAATCTTTGTCTACACCACCTTCTGTCTTTACACGTTCTACAACTCCTTTCAAAGGAGGTCCTATTACCTGTTTATCCAGCGCGTGACATGCAGTACAATTCGCTTTGAAAAGTTTCTCACCATTTTTTGGATCGCCGTCTTGCCCGTAAATTGAAGCACTGGTTGATAGCAATAAGCCTATTGCGATCAACGTTTGTTTATAATGCTTTCTCCAACTAATCATTTAAATTATCTTATGTTAGTAAAATATTGAACATTCAATCAATTCCGCAAAAATAATATTTTTAACAGGAATTTAACGGTATATGGAAAAGGGAAAATATCATTTACGTTTAATTTGTATTGATTCTAAATAACCATGTTTGGTATAATTTTTTAATTTGTATAAATTTGCGGAAACAAGTTTAAATGAGAAATTTAATCAAAATATTTTCGATAATATCTTTATTCGGATTTTATACCATTGAGGCACAGCAGGTTGTTAAAAAAGATACCCTTGCGGGAACTGAGCTTACCATGACTATGGACTCCAAAGTGAGTGCAGCTTTGGAAGGCATCGAAGGAAAGTGTTCTAAAACTGTATCTACAGGTACGGTGAAAGACAATACTGTGGATAGTGGTACAACTATTCCCACAAAGCCTTCTAAAATTTATGTTCCGAACAGAGAACTTACGAATGCGGAAATCTGTCGTAAAAATCCTAGAATTTTAGGATTTAAGATCCAGATTACTACAGTGAAAAGTAATGAAGAAGCAAATGAGGTAAAAGCATATTTCAGAAAGCGATTTCCTAATCTGAAAGTGGAGACGGATGCTTCTTTAAGGCCCAACTATAAAATTCTGGCGGGAAGTTATTTTACAAAACAAAGTGCAGCCTCTGACCTTTCGAAAATAAGAGAATACTTTAAATCGGCTCTTGCAGTACAGTACAGAATTTTCTGTTCAGAAGCAAAATAAACCAATTATAATACAGTATAAAACTCCGGAATTTCCGGAGTTTTTTTTATTGATAATAGCGATTCAGAAACCAGAAAAAGTCTGACATCCGCAGGGTATTATTGACTGCCAGAAAAATGAATAAAATGCCTGTCGAAACGGTTAAAAATGTCACGATCTGAGGCTGTTTTTTATAGGCATAAAAAAGCCATCCCAACAACAACGGATAGAGGAAAACGAAGTGTCCGCCGTAAATATATGACGTGTGGAGCCCGAACCTCATGATGCAGTGAATGACAATGTCTACAAGGAAAGAAATCATCAGGATCTGGACCAGTTTATTGTTGAAATTTTTAAAATAACTCCAACATATCAGAGCTAAAAGAATGACTATGAAAATATAAGGAAACAGGGATGAATAAGGTTCCATTAAAAGACCTTTGAAATCAAATCCTTTCATATTGTGTTTATCGGTAATCATGAAGCTCGGAAACAGAATATTACCTCCGAAAAAGTAAGAAAGGATCATATCCCAATCCGGAATAGATTCTACATTGGAGAACTTTTCATATTGCTGGTTGGTTTTTGAAAAAATGTTCTGGTATTTAAAATCAATCCTGAATAAGTATAAGAATACAAAGCTGGCTGTCGTAAGCATTACTCTGAAAACAGCATTCCCAAATTTTTTCCAGTTTCTGAAAAGATCTTTTTCAAAGGCTACCGGAATAAAAACTTTGACCAGATTGGTGATGGTAAGCCCTCCGATTGAAATTCCGGCCAATACCATCGCGGATCCTGCAATTTTTCCGTCTTTTTTAAGTTTTATGGCTGCATAATAGTTATATAAACTTAGCAGGAAGAGCGTATAAGTGAAGTTTTCAGGAGTGAATGAAAGAATAATATTGGTCGAGAAAAATCCAAAAAATAGAAGGATCAGAAGACTGATTTTAAGCGGCAGCTCGATAATATTTTTAAGATATTTAAAAATTTGAAGCATGCACAGACTAATGGCTGTATTGCTGAACCAAGCCAGTGTTAGTCTGAAATTAGCGTCCATTTTTCCGCCTGAAATAAAAAGAGCAGTCTCTCTTATCCAGTTGAAGAAATAATAGGAGAGAGGGTGCCTTTCAAAGCTTCCGCCGGACATTACAATCGCTTTATTATCAAAGCTAAAATAGGCATCCCACGGAATCCTGCTGTCAAAAATAATTCTGTAGTTAAGGGCGATGTAAGTACCTAGAATTCCATAGCAGATAAAGAAAAACAGGAAAACAGCCAGCTCAGTACGAGAGGACGGGAATGCCAACCTTAAAAAATGGATGATTTTTGTTTTAATAAAAGACATGGATCTATTTTTTTGCAAAAGTAAAAATAAAAACCTCACCGGATTGGGTGAGGTTTATGATATTTAATAAATAAAATTATTGTTTGATTACTTTTTCAGAAACAGATGTTCCGTCAAGGAAGTCTACTTTTAATAAATAGATTCCTTTTGGAAGTGAAGAAATATCTGTTTTTTCAGAATTATTTATTAATAAAGATTTACCAGTCATATCAAATACCGTAGTGGATTTGATTTTTTTGTCTGTCTTTATGTTAATTTCACCTTTGGTAGGATTCGGGTAGATGTTTGTTGAGTGATTAGCTTTACCATTTGCTTCCTGAGTAGACAGTGTTCCACTTGCTAAGACTCTTATATCATCAATTGAAAGGCTGTCTGCATCGGTAGCTACATAACGGAATCTAATTTTGACATTTGCCTGACCAGCATATGGAGTTAAATTAACAGTAATTGCTAATGTTTCATAATCATCATAAACTCCATAATTTTCTTCAACCCATACCTGAGTCCATGTAGTTCCCCCGTTTGTTGAAACTTCAACTTTTAAATCTCCGTTGGCGAACGGAGCAACCATGTACTCATATCCTATTTTAGCGTTGAATTTTAGAACAGGGTCGGTTGTTCCGGCTAAACTAAAAGAAGGACTTGTTAAATGAGCATTATTGCTTTGTGCAATCCATCCGATAGCTGCAGATTTTCCTCCTGTGATGTTGAATGTTGCTTGACCTTCATCATCAAACATATCTGTTGTGAATGCCCAAGGTCTGGATGCTACTGTTGAACCCGTTGTCCATCCTGTAGGAGGAAATGTCGTTCCTTGAAATGTCTCTGATAATATTTGTGCATTTCCAAATATTGAAGAGGTTAGTAAAATGAAGAGTAATTTTGTTTTCATTGATTTATACGTTTAAATTTACTTGTAAATATAGTAAAAAAACATAATATCAACATATTTAATTAATAATAATCAATTTAAGAACTACAAGAAAGAGTAGAGCACCCAGTTGTTTCATCATAAGCTGAAGGGCGTTTTGCAGACCATTCAGGATAAATTTCTTCGTAAGGATTTTCCAAAGCTTTTGTGAGCTTATTCAGCATTTCGGTTTTTCCATGGGTAATCTCTTCAATACATTCATAAAGAAGATAGTTTCTAAGGGTAAATTTAGGATTTGACCGTCTCATCAATGCCAAAGATTCTTCAGTTGAAATTGTATTGGAAGTGATTCTGGTTTGATATTGCTTGATAAAGTTCTCCAGCTTTCTGAATTTTTCTTCAGTCCACACAGTATAAGAAACATTTTCAAAAAGAGATCGGGTATCCTGAGTAAAGAACAGCTTTTCCAGCTGATTGAAAAATAAAGTATAATCCAGTTGGAGTTCCTGCATTAAGCCCTGCCAGTTGGTGAAAAAATCTTCATCATCTTTTCGCAGTTCATCAAATCCAAATTTTCTGCAGAGCATTTTGTCGTGAGCTTCCCAGAAATAGGTTCCGTAATGATTCAGTGTATCTTCTAAAAATGTCTCATCTTTGATTAACGGGTGAAGTGCATTGGCAAGTTGCCAGAGGTTCCATTGGGAGATTTGCCCCTGCTTTCCGAAGGCGTATCTTCTTCCCGGAAGATCAGTGGTGTTTGGGGTAAAGTTTAAATCATATTCATCCATCATAGAATAAGGTCCATAATCAATAGTCAGTCCTAAAATAGACATATTATCTGTATTCATTACCCCATGTACAAATCCAACCCTGAACCATTCAGTCATTAAATCTGCTGTTCTGGTACAAACTGCAGCAAAGAAGTCTTTATATTTCTGTATCCCTTCCGAGGTAATTTCCGGGAAGTAATGATCTATAGTAAAATCAACAAGATCCTGTAGGGTATCATATTCTCTCTGGGCAGACATTAGTTCAAAATGCCCGAACCGAAGGAAGCTTTCGGCAGTTCTTATCACCACAGCTCCTTTTTCCAGTTGGGGATTGCCGTTGTACATCATATCCCGAACGACATCTTCGCCGGTTAAAGCAAGGCTTAAAGCTCTGGTAGTAGGAACTCCTAAATGATACATGGCTTCGCTCATCAGATATTCACGTACCGAAGATCTCAGTACGGCTCTGCCATCTGCATGTCTTGAATAGGGTGTGGCTCCGGCTCCCTTCCATTGTATTTCTGTTTTCTTTCCTGCAGTATTGGTGATTTCTCCAGCCAGTATTGCCCTTCCATCTCCAAGCTGGCCGGCCCAGTTTCCGAACTGATGACCTGCATAAGCGGTAGAATAAGGGTGAATATTTTCCGAAAGATTATTTCCGACAAGAAAATCCAGGTCTTTTTCTTCATATTTTCCCAATCCAATTTCATCTGAAAGACTCTGGTTGAAGACAATCAGCTGTGGATGATTAAAACCAGCGGGCTGAGTGGAGGCAAATAAAACCTTTGGAGTGTTTCTCTGTATAGTATTGCCGGATAAGTCTCCGGGAAATATTTCAGTAAAAGGCTGTCTGATCTGTTCAATATTCATCCATCAAAGGTATTAATTAAAAAAGAAAAGACCTTCCAAATTAATGAAAGGTCTTATGTATTGATAAAAGAGAATTTATTTATTGAAATCTACATTGTCTGATGAATGAAGGTTTTCATTGATATTTTCTTCTTTCTTTTCTGTGTTATTCTTTGGAGTAGGATCGGCAGGTCTTGGGTTTTTGATCTCATCGATGGTCTGAAGACCTCCTTCATCACCATAGCCTTCACCTAGTCCTTTAAGATTTGAACAGCCGTCTTTCCAGTCTGATGGGCGGGTGAACTTGTCGTCTGGTGTAATTCCTAAACTCTTATCTGCCCATACTTTCTTCATGAAGATCGCCCAGATTGGGAGTGCCATTTTCGCACCCTGACCTTCACCAGTTCCGTAGAAGTGGGTAGCTCTGTCTTCCCATCCTACCCAGGCTCCGGTAGCCAGTTTTGGAGTGATTCCCATAAACCAACCGTCAGAGTTGTTCTGTGTAGTACCTGTTTTGGCTGCAATTTCCACAGCTTTTGAAATCCCTCTTCTTCCTAATTCTCCTGAAGCAGTTCCGTATTGTGAAACGCCCTTCATCAGTTCAATCATGGTGTACGCGTACATTGGATTCATTACTTCTTTAGGCTCTACATTAACTTCTTTGATCACTCGTCCGTTGGCGTCTTCAATTCTCCAGATCATCTCCGGTTTATTGTAGTTTCCATAGTTGGCGAAAGTACTGTAGGCACCTAGCATTTCATAGATGGTAATATCTGATGAACCTAGTGCAATGGTATTGTTTCTAGGGATATCTTCTGTAACCCCCAGATCTCTTGCAGTCTGGATTACGGCATCTACACCCGTCATTTCAATAAGACGTGCTGCTACCGGGTTTTGAGAATGAGCTAATGCATCTTTTAAGGTAAGCATTCCTCCTCTTCCCGGAACATGCCATCCTTTGTGGTCGTAAGTTCCGTTAGAAACAGTGGAACATGGGGTCATTCCAAGTTTCATAATAGCAGTGGCATATACGAAAGGCTTGAAGGTAGATCCTACCTGTCTTTTCCCTTGTTTGATGTGGTCATACTGGAAGTGCTGCCAGTCAATACCTCCTACCCATGCTTTGATCTCTCCACTTCCCGGAACCATAGACATTAGACCTGCCTGAGCAATCTGTTTGTGATATCTGATAGAGTCCCAAGGTGACATTTCAACTTCTTCTTCTCCGCTCCATGTGAAACGTGATGTTTTGATAGGCTTGTGGAATTCCAATAAAATAGAATCTTCTGTAATTCCGGCTGCTTTCAGTTGTTTGTAACGCCCGGTTCTCTTCATTGCCTGGGTCATTACACTGGTCACCTGCTTATCTGTTAAATAATAGAAAGGTCTGTTTTTTCTGCCTCTTTGTTCTGCATCAAATCTTTTTTGAAGATCTGTTAAGTGTTCCTTGATTGCTTCTTCTGCATACTTCTGCATTTTTGAATCAAGAGTTACATAGATTTTTAGTCCGTCTTTATAAAGATTCAGTTTTTTACCCGTCTCTTTTTCGTTGGCTTCAAGATACTTATCAATTTCCTTTCTTAAATAAAACTTATAGTAAGCCGAGTAGTCATCATTAATATTTTTAATGGGATGATAGTCTACCTCAATAGGTGTGTTAACTGCTTTATCATAGGTTGACTGGTCTATATATCCTGTTTCAAACATTTGTTGTAAAACAACATCTCTTCTTCGCTTGGCACGCTCAGGGTTTCTCATAGGGTTATTGGCAATAGGAGCTTCTAACATGGCTACAAAAACCGCTGCTTCAGGAAGGGTAAGTTCCGAAGTTTTTTTGTTAAAGTAAATCTTGGAAGCCATTTCAATACCATTCGCATTATAGGTGAAATCGAATTTATTGAAATAGAGGGTAATGATTTCTTCTTTGGTGTAGCGCTTTTCTAAACTTACGGCAACAGACCATTCTTTTAGCTTTTGGATCCCTCTTTTAATAGGATTTTTAGATGGATTTTTAGTAAATAAAAGTTTAGCCAGCTGCTGGGTAATGGTAGAACCTCCACCTCGGTCTCCTCCATATCGTACTGCTCTCAGAATAGATTTTAAATCGATACCGGAATGCTCCTTGAAACGTTCATCTTCTTTAGCCTGAAGAGCATATATAAGATAAGGAGGAAGGTCTTTATAAACGATAGGCTGTGTTTTTTCTTTTTCAAACTTACCTAAGGTAACCCCGTCTGATGAAATAATTTCAGAAGCTACATAGATGTCTGGGTTTTCCAGTTCTTTTACATCCGGCATTTCCCCAAGAAATCCCTGGGAAACAGCAAAGAAAAGTCCTGAAATTCCTAAAACTACCGCAATGAGTCCAATCCAAATAAATTTAACCCATCTCTTCCATGAGTTATTTTTCTTATTTTTGGGAGGAAGAGGGAAGGTTTTTCCCCTGTTTCCTGCATTTTGTTTGTTGTCTTCCATTTATGGTTACGGTTTAGCCGTTTCTATTTTTACTCCAACATCCTCTATTCCCGGAAGGTTATCATTCCGCATCGCCTGGATCAGCCCTATTTCATATTTCCCTTTTGTTGGAAACTTATAATTCGTTCTATACTGAAACAAAACTTCCTTCGTGTCACCAAAACCTGTACCAAGCCATTCGCCGTTTGGTTTTGCCAGAACATAATTCAGGGTATCAGTTTCCTTTTTCTTGTTCTGAAGATTGGTGAAATTCACGATAAATCTTATATTGCTGTAAGGATAACTATTGTTGTTTCTTACAACAAATATAATATTTTTAAGATTCTGCGGATCTGAAACTTCAAGATTAAATTTCTGTTCACTTTTCTTATTCCATTTATTGTTAACAGAACTCATGATGACTTCTTCTCCTGAAGAAGAAGTACAGCTAAAGAAAAGGATAAGGGTAAATAATCCTAAAATTTTATACATCTTTATCTTTTTTTGGCGGGTATTTCTTTTTGAATTTCTTTTTGTTCGGGTTGTTGTTTTGAGATTTTTTCTCACCATCAGCTCCGGTTTCTGCCTTTTCCACTTGTGCTTTTGGCTGTGGGTTTGGTTTTTGCTGCCTCTGCTGATTTCCTGAATGAGCATTTGGATTTTCAGGTTTTTCAGAACGTTCCGGTCTTTCTTGCCTTTCCGGTCTGTTTCTCTTTTGTCCCTGTCCCTGATTTTGTGGGTTATTATTTTGCTTATTCTGGTTATTTCTGTTTCTGTTTCCTCTGTTTTTCTTTTCGAAACGATCTACATTGTTTTCCTGGATCAGATCAATAGTCTGCATAGAAGTATCAGGCTGTTTAAGATCTTCTAAAGGAAGTGTCTTTTCTCCGCGTTTGTTTTTGGAGATCAGTTTTTTTACAAGGTCGATATCAAAATCATACCATGCAATAGAGTTTTCCACATAAGCAAACCACATTTTCTTTTTGAAAACATCTATTTTGATGCAGAATGCCCGTCCTTTTTCGGTGTCTAAAGTGGTTGAAGAAGATGGGAAATGGCTCAAAGCATCCAGATAACTATCCAATTCATAATTGAGACAGCATTTAAGCTTACCACACTGCCCTGCAAGTTTCTGGGGATTAATACTCAACTGTTGATATCTAGCCACATTGGTATTGACAGACCTGAAATCTGTAAGCCAGGTGGAGCAGCAGAGTTCTCTTCCACAAGATCCTATTCCTCCTACTTTTGCAGCTTCCTGTCTGAACCCAATCTGTTTCATGTCGATCTTTGTTCTGAAAGCCCCGGCATAGTCTTTGATCAATTGCCTGAAATCCACTCGGTTATCTGCTGTATAGTAAAATGTGATCTTTGATGCATCACCCTGATACTCTACATCGGTAACCTTCATCTCAAGGCCGATGCGATGAGCGATCTTTCTGGCCTCAAGTTTTACACTGTCTTCTTTTTTTCGCACTTCCTGCCAGACCTCGAGGTCCTTCTGGTTGGCTTGTCTGTATATTTTCAGTGCAGATTCATCAGGAAATTTCTTCTTTTTCATCTGAATCTTTACTAATTCTCCCGTAAGGCTTACTACGCCTACATCGTGTCCCGGGCTGGATTCTACTGTTACTACGCTACCTATATGTAAAGGAATATTGTTTACATTCTTAAAAAACGATTTTCTGTCATTTTTAAATCTAACTTCTACAAAATCACACCTGTTCGGCGTGGGATTGTTGATGTTAGAAAGCCAGTCAAAAACACTTAATTTATAACTATTCCCGCAGGTATTTACATTTTCACAGCCATTCGCGGTCTTTTTAGGTCCGCACGAATGTGTAGAATCGCCGGATGTTTTGCATCCACAACTCATATCACTATTATTTGTTTATAATCTTGCAAATTTATGTAAATTTATCTTTACGCAATTCTAAAATACTTAAATATTCAATAACATCCTTGTTTAACATTAAACGTTAAAATCTTAATTTATTATTGTAAGGCCTAAATCACTAAAAATTATAACATTATGGATAATAATCATCAAAGTATTATTTTAAACATAATTTTCTTTTAGGATATTGTTTAAAATATTGGGAATTATTAACAAGTGTATTTAAAATAACTTTATATTTGGGTTATATAATAATAGTCTATGAAAAAAATATTAGTATCAACTGCTTTATTGGCGGGTGTTTTGGCTTATGCAGGAGGCTTCAGGGTTTCTCTGCAAGGGGTGAAGCAATTGGCAATGGCACATACTAGTGCTCATGCCGAAGATGCAAGTGTGGCATTCTTCAACCCGGCGGGTATGTCATTCATTCCTTCTAAACTGAGTATTGTTGCAGGAGGATTTGGGGCGAGTAATAAGGTGACTTTTCAAAACCTGAATACTTTACAGAGTACGGAAACTGATAATCCTCTTGGAACACCTATCTATGCTGCAATTGCATATAAGCCGATAGAGAATTTATCAGTTGGTTTTAGTTTTTCAACACCTTTTGGAAGTACCATTCAATGGCCTAACGATTGGGAGGGGAAAGAGATGGTGCAGAAGTTAGAACTAAAAAGTTTTTATTTTCAGCCGATGGTATCTGTGAAACTTGCTCCCTGGATGTCATTCGGTGCAAGTTATATCTATGCTAAAGGAAAAGTAAACTGGGATAAAGCCGTTACGCAATTCGGCGGACAACTCAATATTAAAGATGAAAAAGCCAGTGGAAGCGGATATGGATTCGGATTCTATTTCAGACCTGATCCTAAGCTGGATGTAAGTATCGCTTACCGTTCTCCTGTAGATATGAAAGCTAAAAAAGGAACAGCAACATTCCAGTTCCCGTCAGCTAATATTTATCCGCTTTTAGGTTTGGATCCAAGTACCGGACAGGATAAATTCACTGCAACCCTTCCTTTGGTAGAAGAATACACAATTGGTCTTACCTATAAAGTCACTCCTAAGTGGTTAGTTTCAGCGGACTTTAACTATCATGGATGGGAAAGATATGGTAAGCTGACATTAGATTTTGCAAACGCTCCGGTTGGAAATCAGGCAGATCCTACTGTTCTTGTAGCTTCTAAAAACTTCAGAAATTCCAAGACCTTCAGATTGGGAACACAATATGCATTCAGCAATATGATCTTTGGACGTTTGGGTGCTTACTATGACGAATCTCCTTACACCGATGATCATTTTATTCCTGAGACTCCTTCGTTCAATACCTATGTAATTACGGGAGGACTTGGATTTAAATTAAAGCAATTCGGAGTTGATATAGCAGGTGGATATGCTATACCTCAGGCGAGAGACGTAAACAATGCGAATCTTGGTTTTTACGGACAGGCAAAAGCTAAAGCATTCTACTTTGGTTTAGGTTTATCTTATAATCCTTTTTAATTAAAAGACTATGAAAAAAATTATAATATCAACACTTGCTGTTTCTGCACTTCTTTTTACAACAAGCTGTAACAACGACTTTGATACTGATGTAAAAGATATTAAGGTAACGAATGGCGAGGCGAATTTCTCAAAATACATAGCCCTTGGAAACTCATTAACTTCAGGTTTCAGAGATAATGCTCTCTATGTCGACGGGCAGAATGAATCCTATCCATTAATGTTGGCTACTCAGATGAAACTTGCCGGCGGAGGAGAGTTCAAGCAGCCGATGATGCCTAATAATAGCGGAGGTTTTACCAACCTTGCTAATCCTGCAACAGGTGATTTTTATGGTAAAATTACTTTAACAGTGGGGTGTAATAATGCTTTGGCTCCAAAACCATCTGCACCGGGTGCTCCGTTAGATAATGTTTCTTCCGGCGGACCTTACCAGAATCTTGGGGTTCCGGGAGCGAAGTCTTTCCATTTGGGATTGGGTAATTATGGAGCATTAAATCCTTATTATTCAAGATTCTCAACAGGAGTAAGTCCGGTTGCAGCAGCTGTTGCTCAGGCGCCTACTTTCTTCTCTCTTTGGATTGGTAATAACGATGTTCTTTCTTATGCTACCAGTGGTGGAACAGGGGTGGATCAAACAGGAAATCCCAATCCTCTTACCTATGGGAATAATGACATTACAGACCCTACACTTTATAAGTCTACGATCAATTCTTATGTAACTGCGCTTACCGCTAATGGGGCAAAAGGAGTGTTGGCAAACATTCCTAATGTAACGACAATTCCGTTTTTCACTACAGTGCCTAGTAAGCCTATTTCTAATCTTTCCGATGCACAGGCAGCACAGCTGAACACCGCTTATGCTCCTTACAATGCCGGAATTTTACAGATGAAAACAATGGGAGTGATTACTGATGCTGAATATCAGAGCAGAGTGATCAAGTTTACTGCCGGAGCCACTGCAAACGGAGCCATAATATTGGATAAAGATCTAAAAGACCTTACTGTATATAATCCTGGATTGAAGTCTTACAGACAGACAACAAGTAATGATTTTATCATTTTACCAGCTTCAAATCTGCTTAAGCCTTACGACGCAACATGTAATCCGCAAGGGATAAGCGCAGGGACTGCAGTTCCTTTAGAAGACAGATATGTTCTTACAGAAAAAGAAACGGCAAAAGTAATGACTGCCACAAAAGCTTATAATGATGCGCTTAAAGAAATTGCCTCAGCAAAAGGGCTTGCTTTCGTAGATGCAAATGCTAAAATGAATGAGCTGGGTGGGCAATCCGGAATTTCATGGGATGGTGTGAGATACACTGCTAAATTTGTAACCGGAGGCGCATTTTCACTGGATGGAGTTCACCTGACAGGAAGAGGATATGCTGTGATTGCCAACGAATTCATTAAAGCAATCAATGCAAGATATAAATCTACTTTACCACAGGTAGATCCTAATAAATATTCCGGAATAAAATTCCCGTAATCATACACGAAAATAAAAACTTAGAAACCACAAGAACAAATCTTGTGGTTTTTTTTTAAATTTGCAAAATCTTTAAAAAGTAAAAATGGCCGATCAGTTAAGTTATCTATTTTGTACAAGGACGAGCAAGGACTTGGCAGAAAAAATTGCCCAGTATTATGGGAAAGAATTAGGAAAAATCAACTTTCAGGAGTTTAGCGACGGGGAATTTGAACCTGTTCTGGATGAATCCGTAAGAGGAGGAAGAGTTTTCTTAATCGGATCTACTTTCCCTCCTGCAGACAATCTTTTGGAACTTCTTCTAATGATTGATGCAGCAAAAAGAGCTTCCGCGAAGAGTATTACTGTTGTAATTCCTTATTTCGGACTTGCAAGACAGGACAGGAAAGACAAGCCGAGAGCTCCGATAGGGGCAAAATTGGTTGCTAACCTGTTAACAGCAGCAGGGGCTACAAGAGTAATGACAATGGACCTGCACGCAGATCAGATCCAGGGATTCTTCGAAATTCCGGTAGATCATCTGTATGCTTCTACTATTTTCGTAGACTACATCAAATCTCTGAACCTGGATAACCTTACCATTGCTTCTCCGGATATGGGAGGTGCGAAAAGAGCGAAAAACTATGCAGGCCACCTGGGTGCAGAAGTTGTAATTGCTTATAAGGAAAGAAAAAAAGCGAATGTAGTAGAGGAGATGTTCCTTATTGGTGATGTAGATGGGAAGAACGTGATTCTTATTGATGATATGATTGATACTGCGGGAACACTTTGCAAAGCTGCTGAGATCCTGATGGAGAAGGGAGCAAAAACAGTAAGAGCTATGGCTACTCACGGAGTGCTTTCAGGAAAAGCTTATGAGAATATTGAGAAATCAAAATTACTGGAAGTTATTGTAACTGATTCAATTCCTGTGCAAAATAATTTGTCATCTAAAATAAAAGTGCTATCTTGCGCCCCGTTATTTGCGGACGTGATGAAGATGGTTCATGAGCACCAATCAATTAGTAGTAAGTTTGTTATTTAATTGATTTTAAACGGATTGCAAATTTAAATCAGAACAAATTTTTAAATTTTTATAAATGAAATCTATTACAATTCAAGGTACAAAAAGAGAAAGCGTGGGCAAAAAGTCTACAAAAGCTTTACGTGATGCTGAATTAGTTCCTTGTGTTGTTTATGGAGGTGAGGCACCTTTGAACTTCTCTGCAGAAGAGAGAGCTTTCAAAGGATTAGTATACACTCCTGAAGCACACACGGTATCTATTGAAGTTGACGGAAAAACTATTCCAGCTGTTCTTCAGGATATTCAGTTCCACCCAATTACAGACAAAATTCTTCACATTGACTTCTACCAGTTATCTGATGATAAGCCGGTTATTATGGAAGTTCCAGTAAGAATTACAGGGCGTTCTAAAGGTGTTGTTGCTGGTGGTGTTCTACGTCAGTCTTTCAGAAAACTAAAAGTGAAAGCTATTCCTGCAAACCTTCCTGATGAGATCGTTGTAGATGTAACTCCATTAAGAATTGGTAACAAACTTTATGTTGGAGGAATCAAAACTGAAGGATATTCTTTCATGCACCCGGACAATGCAGTTGTTGTAGCTGTTAAGATGTCTAGAAATGCAATGAAAGGAGGTGCTGCTGCAATGGATGATGAAGATGAAGAAGAAGCAGAAGAAGTGGCAACGCAGTCTCCTGATGTTCCTACAACAGAAGAAAAATCTGCAGAATAAGAATTTCTTATTTAGACCATATAAACCTGTCAATTTTTTGACAGGTTTTTTTGTGCTTAAAACAGAATGATAATAAACAATTACTGAATTTAAATTTTCTATTTATCAGCATTCTTCACTTGGAATCATTGAATATTTCTATCAAATGACAACGATCACCTCTTAACCGGGTACCTCCTTTCGGAAAAAAAGCCGTAAATTTGAAGTGTTCTAAATAAGAACGTTTTAATTTAAAAAATAAATAAATGTTTGACATTCAGGAAATAAGAAACCAGTTTTCTATATTGAGCAGGGAAGTGAACGGTAAGCCGCTGGTTTATTTAGATAATGCAGCTACATCTCAGAAGCCAAATTCGGTTTTAGAAGTCTGTCATGCATATTATACAGAGATCAATGCAAATGTTCACCGGGGAATTCATACATTGAGCCAGCTGGCAACAGAAGAAATGGAGCTTTCCAGAAGAAAGATTCAAAAATTCATCAATGCTGAACATGATTTTGAAGTAATCTTTACAAAAGGAACAACAGAAGGCTTAAACCTTATCGCTTATATCCTGACACAGAAATTAAAGAAAGATGATGAGATCATTATTTCATATCTGGAGCACCATTCCAATATTGTTCCATGGCAAATGCTGTGTGAAAGAACGGGGGCTAAACTGCGTGTTATTCCAATTGATGAAAATGGTATTCTTCAGCTGGATTATCTGGATCGGTTTTTAAGCGAAAAGACTAAGGTGGTTTCTGTGAATCAGGTTTCCAATGCATTGGGAATCGTGAATCCTATTGAAGAGATCATTGCCAGAACCAGAAAAAATACGGATGCCTATATTGTTATTGATGGAGCACAGTCTGCACCTCATTTCGATATTGATGTTCAGAAACTGGATTGTGATTTCTTTGTGTTCTCCGGTCATAAGATGTATGCTCCGATGGGAACAGGGATTTTATATGGTAAACGTGAAATCCTGGAAGAGTTGCCGCCGTTTCACGGAGGTGGAGAAATGATTGCAACCTGTTCATTTGAGGGAACTACTTATGCAGGACTTCCGTTTAAATATGAAGCAGGAACCCCTAACGTAGGCGGAAATATAGCTTTAGGTGCAGCAGTCGATTTCATGGAAAAAGTAGGAAGACAGAATATTCAGAATCATGAAAATGCATTACTGGAATATGCACAGCGACAGCTTTTACAGTTGGATAACATTAAAATTTATGGTGAAAAAGCCAAAAGAACAGGTGTTGTTTCCTTTAACTTGGAAGGAGTGGGTATTTCTTCAGATGTAGGAATGATCCTTGATAAAATGGGTATTGCTGTAAGAACGGGACATCACTGTACGCAGCCGATTATGAATTTCTTTAATATCGCAGGTACGGTAAGAGCCAGTTTCGCAGTCTACAATACTTTTGAGGAAATTGATCTTCTCGTAGAAGGTGTTAAAAAGGCGCAACGAATGCTTTCATAATAAAAAAATTAACCTCTGGATGTTCAGAGGTTTTTTTATAGTTTATTTCCAGATTTCCCACCATTTTTTATTGAGGGATTTGTGTTCCTGATTGCTTTCGCGAGTGTCATCACCTCCATAGGTTAATGAATATTCTTTTATGTTCATTAATTTTTTAATTCTATTGGCGTGTGGGCTGTGGCTCAGTATTTCATCTGTCAGCATACAATAAAGAACTTTTTGATTTTTAGAAAATTGTTGATAGTTCTGTTCCACAAAGTTCAGAATCTTTCGCTGATGCTCGCCATGTTCTTTGGCTATTTTGAGATAGATAACCAGAGCCTGCTCTCTTTTGCTGTCCTCCTGGGTAAATATGATATTTTCGATATACTGAAAATTTTCTTTTTTAATCTTTCCATACATTTGAGGGACCACAATGTCTGAGAAAAATTCGCTGTATTCCTTTGAATGGGTGGCGTAAATTCTTTCGTATAGTAAGATGTTGGTAATCTCATCTATATCGCATTCCAAGGCTATTTCTTTAAGCTTCTGAAATGTTGTAATAAAAAGGCCCGGGTCTTTACTTTGCCGGAACTCAATAACCTGATCCACACACAAAGATATTTTGCCATATAACTCAGTATTAATTTCCTGCTTTTTCTCTTCACTGGTTTGATTAACAAAGTTCATAAAGTCCTCAAAATTAGGATTATTTTCGTTTTCCATAGATTTAGTTTTTTTGATGTAAAAACCTCATAAGTTTAAAACTCATGAGGCTTATTATTTAGGATTGTATTCAGTTTGTATTTAAAATTCAGAGTTTGGTTTCCAGTCCACAACAGCTCTGATGAAGGCTTCAGCATTTTCTACCGGGATATTAGGAAGAATTCCGTGTCCAAGGTTGGCGATATAACGGTCTTTTCCAAAACGGTTGATCATTTCAGTCACCATTTTTTTGATTGTTTCAGGAGTGGAATGCAGTCTTGCCGGATCAAAATTTCCCTGAAGGGTCATCGTATGATTGGTTAAAGTTCTTGCAAACTCAGGAGTGATCGTCCAGTCAACACCCAATGCAGAAGCTTTGGAGATAGTCATATCTTCCAGGGCAAACCAACATCCTTTTCCAAATACCACAACGTGGGTTAATGGGCTTAATGCTTCAACAATCTGGTTGATATACTGCCATGAGAATTCCTGATAGTCAGCAGGAGATAACATTCCTCCCCAGGAATCAAATACCTGAACGGCAGAAACTCCTTTTTCTACTTTTCTTTTAAGATAAGCAATGGTAGTATCGGTGATTTTCTGAAGAAGTAAGTGAGCTGCTTCAGGCTGCTGGAAACAGAATGATTTCGCAATATCAAAAGCTTTGCTGCCTTTTCCTTCTACACAGTAGCAAAGAATCGTCCATGGAGAACCTGCAAAACCAATCAATGGGATTTCATTGTCCAGTTTCTGAAGAGTGAGTTCAATAGCGTCAAAAACGTATCCTAAGGTATCATTTACATCAGGAACTTCAATATTCTGAACCTGTTCTGCTGTTCTGATAGGATTATCCAGCCAAGGGCCTACGGATTCTTTCATTTTAAAATCAATTCCCATAGCCTGGGGAACCACTAAAATATCAGAGAACAGAATGGCAGCATCCAGAGGGAATCTTCTGATTGGCTGTATGGTAATTTCTGCGGCAAGTTCAGGAGTCTGACATCTTGTAAAGAAATCATACTGATCACGAAGAGCAATGAATTCCGGCAGATATCTTCCGGCCTGTCTCATCATCCATACTGGAGGCCTTTCAACGGTTTCTCCGCGGAGTGCTTTTAAATATAAGTCGTTTTTAATCATAATTTATTTAAACTTAAAACTGTCGTCCTGTCTTTTCAGGCAGTTATTATTGATGGATCTTAGAAGATTTTTAAAGCTCTTTTTTTATCAGTTCAAAAATTGAAATCAAAGTGTTGCCCTCTGATGTAAAGATCTTCTCTTTTGTATATTTTCTAAGTTCTCCGGAAGTTGTTTCGCCTATCGAAAAAATTTTCATGCCATCCAGAGAATTTAATTTTGCAAAACTACGAACTCCGCTCGGACTAAAAAAAACTGCAGCATGATATTTTTCAGATACTGAAGGATATAGTTCTTCTGTCGTGTAAATGGTAATCTTTTTATATTTAATATTCTGTAAAGGAAGATCTTTGTCCAGAACATCAATAGCCAGATTGCCGCAGAAGTGAAGAAACTTTTCGTGCTGGCATTTTCCAATAATAAAACCGGAAAGGGATTCAGCGTTTTTCAATACTTTAAAAGTGCCGAAACCATGTTTTCTAAGTTCCCGTTTTGTCTTTTCTCCAACACAGTAGATTTTATTATAGTTCTTTACGGTAAAATCTTCGTTGGGTTTAAAGCCGTTTTCAAAAAATGAAGTAACACCATTGACACTTGTAAAAATTAAAGAGTAATTTTTAAGGTCAAACGGTGTTATTCTTATCGGTGAAGTCTTAATTACTTCAACACAGTCAGCTGAAATTTCCGGGCCTAATTCTCTGGATATAACGGCAGGGTCTATGTTTTTGGTAAATAAGATTTTCATTGTTGGTAAGCTTGATGATGGAAGGTAAAGATAAGAAAGTAATAAAGACTGAAATTAATGATGTAAAATCAGTCTAGATCTGGCTTTTGATTTCCGCCATTAATTCTTTTCCTCCGTTCTCAAGAACAGCTTTTGCGAACTTTTCTCCAAAGTTTTCTGTTTCATTGTACTCGAAATTCTCATCAGTAGCAATACAGTTCTTTCCGTCCAGTGAACATAATGCTGCTTTAAAGCGAATCTGATTTTCGATGATTTCTGCAAAAGCGCCAATAGGGGCAGTACAACCTCCTTCCAGTGTGCTCAGGAAATTTCGTTCCATTTCTACACAAATCTGGGTGGATTTATGATTAATCTGCCTTAAGATTTCGTTGATTTCTTTTTTGTCAGAGTGTCCGGCCACTGCAATTACGCCCTGTGACGGAGCTGGGATCATCAGTGGAAGCATTTCATAATCAATGTCCATTTTCATCCTTTTGATTCCGGCTAAAGATAAGATGGTAGCATCAAAATCACCTTCCTCCAGTTTCTGAAGACGGGTTTGAATATTCCCACGGATATCTGAAAACTCAGCATTTGGATAATTTCTGAGCCAGAATGCTCTTCTTCTCAGGCTGCTTGTTGCCAGTTTAAGTTCGTGAAACTCTTTGTTTCGTGCTGATTCCTTACGAATAAGAACATCCTGTGGATAATCTCTTTCCAGATAAGCAATCAGCTCAATATTTTGAGGCAGCTGTGTAGGGACGTCTTTCAGAGAATGTACGGCAATATCGATCTCGTCATTTAATAATGCAACATCAAGATCTCTCGTAAAAACTCCTGTAATTCCCAAAGAATACAGCGGCTGGTTTAAGTTCTTATCGCCTGAAGATACGATAGGAACAATTTCCGTTAAATAATTATTATTTTGAAGGTGCCTCGCAACCTCCCTGGCCTGCCAAAGTGCAAGTGCGGAATTCCTTGTTCCGATTCTAATGCTTTTCATTGAATTCGTTGTTTGGTTGTTCAACTAATATTTCGTGCATTAATTTACTAATTTCTTCGGCTTTTAAAGGGTTGTCTATAATATATTTTGCAAAACGGTTGGTGATTTTCTGTATCATCTTATCAGAAAGCTCCATGTCCGTGATGTTTATGTATTTATTTTTTTTATAAAAATTATGCATTTCATTGCGTTCCATGTTTTTCAGAACGGCTTTGAAGTGGTGAATATTCGGAGCCAGTTTTCTTTTTTTCTCCCATTCAATAAAGTCTTTCATCAGTTCTTTGATGATCTTCTCTGCTTTTGGGATCTCTTTTTCCCGTTGCTGAATCGTTTCCTGAATCTGTTTGGAAAGTTCATCCACATCAATCAGCGTTACGTTTTCATTTTCGATAATATTTTTTTCCACGTTATGCGGGATGGAAAGATCTATTACCAGGGTTTCCTTTCCGTTGGGAAAATGAGACTTGTTAACGATGGGGTGTTTGGCTCCCGTTGCTACAATCAGGATATCCGTATTTCTAAGCTCCTTGTCAAAATCAGAATAATCAACATGAGGAATATTATATTTCTGAGAAATCTTTTCAGCCTTCTCCTGAGTTCGGTTAGCGATCTTTATTTTCGGCTGATAAACATGTTTTACCAGGTTTTCAACAGTATTCTGACCAATTTCTCCCACACCCAGAAGAAGAATATTTTTTTCAGTAATCCTTTTCTGACTGTTCAGGATGTAATGAACAGCGGCATAAGAAACAGAAGCAGCTCCGTTGGAAATGCCTGTTTCATTTTTAATTCTTTTCGAAATCTGGATCGCAGCATTGATTGCTCTTTCCAGATAAGGGTTTGAATTCTGCCTTTCTTTCTTAAAACGGCTGTATGCTTTTTTTATCTGCCCGATAATCTCAAAATCTCCAATAATCTGGCTTTCCAGTCCTGCGGCTACTCTGAACAGATGGATCAGTGCTTCTTCTTTGGTGAGAATATTGGCAAACTGAAGAAAATCGGTTAGATGTACTCCGATAGTTTTGCAGTATTCCTCTGCCACCAGAAGATAATTGGGCGAAGTGGTGTAGATTTCGGTTCTGTTACAGGTAGAAACCACAAAAGCATCACCAAGATCCTCATTGTGGATTCGGGTAACGAAGTTTTTAATATTCTCATCAAAGAATGCAAACTTGCCTCTGGTTTCTACATCAGCCTTCTCGTAGCTGATGGAAAGCACTGCAAAATTCGATGTTTGATGGATGTTGGAATACTGTAACATAAGCAGTCGCAAATTTACGTTTTTTTTCATTAACCGTCCTCTGATAATGTATATGATAATTATCGTAAAAAACTATTTGACTACATCCGATTATTGGTGCTTTTTATTAAATTGATAGAATAGAAGAAAGCTGAAAAAACAATTTATCGCCCCTAGCAAATGAACAGATTTGCGAATTTTTCCGTGATTTTGCCTTTCCTCCCTCTTTCCATGAATTTTAGTTTAAATCAGGCTCTGTAAATGATTAGGGCAAAAGTTAATAAATGATTGTAAATTTTAATAAAACTTTAACCAAATTATATGCTCGTTAAATTTCTTTAGTAGTGTTAAATTTATATCTTTGTAAACTTAAAATCAGAAGAAAAATATGAGTTTATTCGATATGTTTACGCAAGAAATTGCGATAGACCTTGGTACTGCCAATACCCTTATCATCCATAATAATAAAATTGTTATAGATCAGCCGTCAATTGTCGCAATTGAACGTTCTACGGGTAGACCGATTGCTGTCGGGGAGCAGGCTAAACATATGCAGGGTAAAACTCACGAAGATATTAAGACTATTCGTCCGCTAAAGGATGGAGTTATTGCAGATTTCCATGCTTCGGAGCATATGATCAAAGAATTTATCAAAAAAATTCCTGGAATTAAAGGTAAATTCATTCAGCCGGCACTAAGAATTGTGATCTGTATTCCTTCTGGTATTACTGAAGTTGAAAAAAGAGCCGTAAGAGACTCGGCACAGAAAGTAAATGCAAAAGAAGTAAGGCTAATTTATGAACCAATGGCTGCTGCAATAGGAGTAGGAATTGATGTTCAGAAGCCTGAAGGAAATATGATCATCGATATAGGTGGAGGTACTACCGAGATTGCTGTAGTGGCTTTAGGAGGTATTGTATGTGATAAATCTGTGAAAATTGCAGGAGATGTATTTACCAACGATATTGCTTATTATTTAAGAACTCACCATAACCTTTACATCGGAGAAAGAACAGCAGAAAGAATCAAAATTGAAGTAGGTTCTGCGGTTGAAGATCTTGATGTGGATATTGAAGATATTCCGGTACAGGGAAGAGATCTTATCACAGGTAAGCCAAAAGAGATCATGGTGGGATACAAAGAAATTGCACGTGCATTGGATAAATCCATCATCAGAATTGAAGATGCCGTAATGGAAACACTTTCCCTTACACCGCCGGAACTGGCAGCTGATATCTATAAAACAGGTATTTATCTTGCTGGTGGAGGTGCATTATTGAGAGGTCTTGCAGACAGATTACACAAAAAGACCGGTCTTCCTGTTTTTGTAGCAGAAGATCCGTTGAGAGCTGTAGTACGCGGAACCGGTATCGCCCTTAAGAATATGGATAAATTCAATTTCTTAATTAAATAATTTTAACTTTTTACGACTTTATATCTGAATGGGATTTTTGCTGAGATTATTTTCGAAGAACGCTCTTTTTGTCTTCTTTATATTTCTGCAAATTATTGCTCTCATTTTGATATTCTCTAAAAACGCCATGCAGAGATCCTGGATTGCGGGCCAAACGGCTGCGCTGAATTCCTGGGTTTCCGGTTATATTGATGAAGGGGTTTCTTATCTGAAGCTGAAACAGACCAATGAGGATCTTGTAGCACAGAATAAAGCTCTGATGACCGAACTTTACGGTAAGGAAGGAGCAAAGAATCCCATGTTCAGAAAAGTTCATGATACTTTAGGTGGTGGACAGATCTATACTTTTGTTGATGGTGAAATTGTTTTCAACAGTATCAACAGAAGAAATAACTATTTTACAATTAATCGTGGCCGTAGAGACGGGGTTTTTCCTCAAATGGGGGTAATGGCTCCTAGGGGTATCGCGGGGATTGTGATCAATTCTACAGACAGTTATGCATTGGTTCAGTCTGTATTAAGTGTCAATACAATCAGAATTAATGCTGCCCTTAAAAATTCCGGATATTTTGGAACATTAACGTGGAATGGAGATAATTCCAGAGTGATGCACCTTGCAGATATTCCTAAATATGTTGCTTTAAAAATAGGAGACACCGTTGTTACAGATGGAAAATCTGCTATTTTTCCAAAAGGGGTAACGATAGGAACTATTGCCGGATATTCAGTAGACAATAAAACAGGCTTCTGGGATATCTCAGTAGAGCTGAGTGAAAAAATGGGAGCGTTGAATAAAGTGTATGTCGTGAAAAACCTGAAAAAAGCTGAAGTGCAGAAAATTCAGGACACGATGCAGGCTGTAATAAAAAAGGAAAATGATTAGCAGGACTTTATTTACCGATATATTGATCATGATTTTTCTTGTTGCATTACAGATTTTTGTATTGAACAGGATTACTATTTTTGGGAAATATACTCCGGTATTATATCCTGTATTTGTAATGTTTTATCCCTTTTTCAGAAATAAATTTCAGTTTTTAGCGCTAAGCTTTTTAATAGGGCTTTCTGTAGATGGGTTCCTCAACACATGGGGAATCAATGCTTTTGCAACAACACTTATTGCGTATTTCAGAACATTAATCTTCAGAACTTCTACAGATACATCTACAGACTTTTTTTCTTTTCAGTCCCTTCAATGGGCGCAATTTTTGCTGTTTCTGTTTTCCAGTATCTTCCTGCATCAGCTTGTAGTGCAGTATATTGAATTTTTTAAGTTTAGCAGGTTTTTTGAAATATTACTTAATGTTGTGATAACAAGTATAATTTCCTTTATATTTATCGTTATTTATGCATTAATATTTAAAATCAAACAAAAAGTTTGAACACACGTTATTTAAAAATCTTTTCCATTCTCGTTGTTATCGCTCTTATTTTTGTAGCGAGGCTTGCCTATTTACAGCTGTTTACAGACCGGTATGCTCTGAATGCAGCTAATACTTCCATTAAGACAGAATATGTAATCCCGCAGAGAGGGGTTATTTTTGACAGGAACGGAAAGATCCTGGTAGGAAATCAGCCTGCCTATGAAATTTCATTTACCCAGGCCCTGATGAAGCCTGATTTTGATACCTTGGGTTTCTGTGGGCTTATGCAGATTTCTAAAAATGACTTTATCAACAGAATCAATCTTATTAAAAAAGAAAAATATTATTCAAAGCTGACCCCTATGACGTTTATCAAAAACCTCAGCAGGGAAGATATTGCAAGAGTACAGGAAATCATTTTCAAATATCCGGCATTCAGCATTGTTTCGAGACCTCAGCGTCAGTATGAAGTTTCTACTTCCGGAAACCTTCTGGGGTATACCAGTGAGGTGAATGAACGTGAAATAAAAAAAGATTCTGTATACTATTTACCGGGAGATTTCATCGGAAAAACAGGAGTTGAAAAATCTTATGAAAAAGAACTTCGTGGAGTAAAAGGGGTGAAATATATCCAAAAAGATATCAAGCTCCGAAATATTGGTTCTTATAAAAACGGATCTTTAGATAAAGATGTAATTACAGGTAAAGATATTACGTTAACCATTGATTATGATCTTCAGAGAACAGCTGAAGAAATGTTGGTCAACAAACACGGTGCAATTGTAGCTTTAGATCCTAATAATGGAGAAGTATTGGTTGCAGCAACCGGACCGGATATTGATCCGAACCTTTTCACAGGGCCCTATAAGTCAAAAAATTTATATGCCCTATCAAAAGATACTCTTTACGAAAACAAACCTACTTTTGACCGTTCTTTACAGGCCGGATACCCTCCGGGATCAACGTTCAAATTGTTGACTGCCCTGGCGGCAATGCAGATGGGAGTTATGGATGAAAAGACTATTTTTCCTTGTGGAGGCGGATTTTTCTATAAAGGTAAAAGAATTAAAGGTCATGGTGGAGCAGATCCGCTGATTCCTTCAATTCAGGTTTCCAGTAACTGTTTCTTCACTTATGCGTTTATTGCAATCATCAAAAAATATCCGGGAAATCCGTCAAAAGGTGTTGATGAATGGAAAAAGATCATGAGCAGTTTTGGAGTTGGTGAATTCTTGAATAATGATTTTGCCGTGGGTGCAAAAGGAAGAATCCCTTCAGGAGACTTTTATGAGAAAAGGTTTAAAGCCATCATGAAGGCAAGTGGTTCCCAGAGAACTGATTTTAAAAACTGGGATGAAATGTCAACCGGTGCTATTTATAACGGGATGGGGCAGGGAGATGTTTTGGTAACCCCAATTCAGCTGGCCAATTATGTAGCAGCTATTGCTAACAAAGGATGGTATTATACCCCTCATATTGTAAAAGCAATTGATGGAAAACCAAATCCTGATCCAAGATTTAAGGTTAAACATAAAACCCTGGTTGATGAAAAACACTTCGAACCGGTTCTGAAAGGTATGGAAGCGGTAGTTCTGAGAGGAACGGCAAGAGGGTTGAAATCCAACGACTTTACACAATTAGCTAAAACAGGTACAGCTCAGGTTCCGCAAGGAAAAGATAATTCTATTTTTGTATTGATTGCCCCGGCTGATAAACCTAAAATTGTTGTAGTGGCAGTAATGGAGCATGCCGGATTTGGAGCTACGTGGGCCGGGCCGGCTTGTACGGTAATTGCTGAAAAATATATTACAGGTGACTTGAAAAGAGAGAATCTGTATAAAAAGATGATTACCTCGAGTTTCATGCCTGAGTATAAAAGGCAATGGATTGCAGATTTAAAACGTAAAGGTTTATATGTTGATCCTAAACCTGATTCAATCAAGCAAAAAAGAATAAAAGATAGTCTGGAGCGGGTGAAGCAGCAAAAAGCCAAACTTCAGAAAAAGATAGACGAAGAAACTAAAAATAACAAAAAACCTATAAAGCAATGAAGTGGGCAGAAGGAATAGATAAATTAGGTCTCGGACTGTATTTCCTGCTTTGCATTTTTGCTATTGCCAATATTTACAGTGTTGATCAGAAGCTGGGAGAAAAGCAGCTTGTATTCTTTTGTATTTCTTTGTTTGTAGGGCTTGTGATATTTGTAGGAAGAAGTAAGTTCTTCGAAAATATGGCAGGAATAATCTATATAGGCGGGGTTCTGCTGCTGATTGGTTTGTTTCCTTTTGGAAAAGAGATCTTGGGACAGAAGAACTGGTATAAGTTCGGAAGCTTTACCATGCAGCCTGTAGAATTTGCAAAAATAGGAACCGCTCTGATGCTGGCGAACTATGTTTCCGGACCAGACTTTAATCTTAAAAATAAAAAATCCCTTTGGACAGCACTTGCTGTTATAGGAATTCCTGCGGCTGTGGTGCTTGCTATTCCTGATGTAGGTTCCATGCTTGTATTTATAGCCTTTTTTATTGCTTTATACAGAGAAGGACTTAGCGGAATGCTGTTTGGGGTTGGATTTATTTTCGCAGGAGTATTTCTTGTTTCCCTGGCCATTCCTCCTCTGTATGTCGTTATTACGATATTGATTATTGCCGGAGTTTTAATCGCCATGAACTACCATAGAATGTCATGGGATGTGATTTCTATTTCAGGTATTTCGGGATCTATTCTTCTGCTTTGCGGACTAGCTTTTGGATCGCCTTATATTCTGGAAAAGCTTCCTAAGCACCAGAGAGAAAGAATTGAAGTGCTTTATAAAGGAGAAAAAGCATTCCGGGATACTTCAGGGTATAACTTATTATATTCAAAAACAGCAATCGGATCTGGAGGACTGACCGGAAAAGGATACCGCGAAGGATCTGTAACACAGGGGAAATTCGTTCCGGAACAGGAGACCGATTATATTTTCTGTACCGTTGGAGAAGAATGGGGGTTTATAGGAAGTGCTGTGCTGGTTTTATGTTATATGGTCTACATCGGACGGATCTACTATCTTGCAGAGCGCCAGAAATCCACTTTTAACAGGGTATTCGGCTATTGTTTTGCCTCGATTCTGCTGATGCACTTTTCAATCAATTTAGGGATGGTTATGGGGCTTTTCCCTACCGTAGGAATTCCGCTCCCGTATTTCAGTTACGGAGGAAGTTCTTTGCTGGCTTTCTCTATGATGACTTTTATTTTCTTTAAGCTGAACTATTCAGACAAAAATAGTCTTGTTTAGCAATAAGTTTTTTATTCAATAGAAATTACAACAATCCATATTTAAATTTTGAGGAAGATTATTCTCAATATAATTCCTGTTTACTTATGAAAGATATATATGCAGTTGACCAAAACTTCGAGAATACAGACCTTGTCCAGTCTCCATTGGAAAAAGGAGAGTATGAAAACTGTACTTTCAGCAACTGCAATTTTGAATATACAGATCTCTCCGGTTTTACGTTCACGGATTGTGAATTTTTGGGCTGTAATCTCAGTATGGTAAAGCTGGCCCATACCGCTTTCCGAAATGTTTATTTTAAAGAATGTAAAATGCTGGGTCTTCAGTTCAGTGAATGCAACGTATTTGGCCTTTTCTTCAGGTTTGAAGATTGTATGCTGAATAACTCTGTGTTTTACGGAACTTCTATAAAAAAGACACTTTTTAAAAATTCAAAATTAATTGAAGTAGATTTCACAGATTGTGATCTTTCAAATTCTGTTTTGAAAGGATGTGATCTTTCCGGAGCCGTTTTCGATCATTCTAACCTTGAAAAAGCCGATTTGCGGTCATCGTTCAATTATTCTATAGATCCTGTCGTAAATAGGCTTAAAAAAGCTAAATTCTCTTTGTCTGAAGTATATGGTCTGCTGTATAAGCTGGATATTGAAATCGATAAGGGCAATTAACAGTCTGGAAATTGGATTAAGCATTCAATTCAATAGAAATGGGCTTTACTCCATTCATTCATAAAGATACATTCATCTGGCTTTAGCCGAAACCTCAATACAGACATTGTAATTATTCAGCAAGACACAATAAAAAAACCGTCAGGATTTTCTGACGGCTTCATTATTTAAATCAATTATTTAAAATTAAAAACTTGCAGTGGCTGCTGGAGTGGCAGATGCTAAATTATTGTAAGCATCTCCGTTTTCATTGATTACTCTTTTTGCGAATCTGTATTTAGGTCCCCAATAAGAATCATTCAGTGACGAAACCATCACTCCTTTTGAAGTGGCAGCGTGAATAAATTTCACCTCGCCCTCTTCAGTAACACTTTCTACAATACCTACGTGAGAGATTCTTCTTCCGTGTGAGAAGAAAATAAGATCTCCTTTCTGAAGGTTTTCTTTTTCAATTCTTTCACCTTCCTGAGCCTGGGAAGCAGCTACTCTTGGTAAGCTTAATCCTGCCGCAGCTCCGAATACAGAAAGAACGAAAGCTGAACAATCTATACCTTTTCTGGTCATTCCTCCGTATCTGTAAGGAGTTCCAAGGTAAGTTTCAGCTTCTGTAAGAATGTTGTCGATAGTTTTATTGTATTTGACTGCTTTTGCAATCTCAGAATTTTTAATAGCCTTTTTCGCGTTGGCGATAGATGCCGCTTTTTCAGCAAGGAAAGAATCGATGAGTCTCTGCTTATCCTGCTCCATTTTCTTGTTGTCAATAGAAGCTAGTTTGGCATCTGTTTTGTATTCTTTAGTGTAAGTTGCTGGTTGTGAAACTACATAATTTGTAGCGCAAGACTGTAATGAAACTGTAGAAACTAAAGCAACTAAATAAAACAAAACTCTTTTCTTCATATATATTTGATTATCTGTGTTAAAAGGAATATTTATTTTCAAAAGCATTACAAAAGTAGAGATTCCGAGCAAAAGACCCCTGATATGATAATTGTCAGGATCTTATTTTAACACTATTTAACATATTATTTAAGTATGTTAAAGAAAAACAAACCGCAACCGCCTGTTTTTGGTAAGTCTGCGGTTTTTTTTATTAAGATTCTTTAACAAACGCTATCGATTTTCTTCTATAAATCATGGTTTGTGAATTTAAACTCCAATTTTTCAGGATGTTAACAAAACAAAAAAAATCCCCGGAAAACCGAGGATTTAAAACTAATATGGAACTTTACAGATGTTATTTTGTAAATAACATTTCTCTATATTTAGTCATTGGCCAAAGTTCATCATCTACCATCATTTCAAGATCATCAGAAGCGTCTCTGATCGCATCGAATAATGGTTTTACTTTGTTGCAGTAATCTTCTGCCTGCTTCTGACTATCTGATACGGCTTTCGCTGTTTCTCTCGCTTTAATAAGGTCTTCAACCCCTAATTTAATTTTAGCAACATTTTCAGAAATGCTTGTAATTAAACTCATCTGTTCTTTTGCCAGTGATTTGAATTCCTTGTCTCCGAAAATCTCTTTTAATCCTTTAACGTTCTCAATTAATCGGTTCTGATAATTTAAAGCAGAAGGAATAATGTGGTTTCTTGCGATATCACTTAATACCCTTGCTTCAATATCAATTACCGTGGAATATTTTTCTAATTTGATCTCGTTTCTGGCTTCAACTTCTCTGTGCGTGAACACACCAACTTCTTCATAAAGATCAAGGAACTTTTTGTTCATTTCCTGCTTAAGAGCTTCAGGAGTGGTTTTTAAGTTGTTCAGGCCTCTCTTTTTTGCTTCTTTAGCCCAGTCGTCAGAATATCCGTCTCCTTCAAACATAATGTTTTTACATTGCTTGATGTATTCTCTTAATACGTTGAAGATTGCTTCATCTTTCTTAAGGCCTGTTTCAATAAGAGCATCCACCTCTTTTTTGAAGTCATTCAGTTGCTTGGCTGCGATGGTATTCATTACCGTCATAGATTCTGCACAGTTGGCAGAAGAACCTACCGCTCTGATCTCAAATTTATTTCCTGTAAACGCAAAAGGAGAAGTTCTGTTTCGGTCTGTATTATCAAGAAGGATCTCAGGAATTTTTCCTACAACGTTTAATTTTAATTCTGTTTTTTCTTCCGGGCTCAGTTTTCCGTTGGTTACTTTTTCAAGTTCTTCCAACACGCTGAACAGCTGGCTTCCGATAAATACGGAAATGATTGCAGGAGGTGCTTCATTAGCTCCAAGTCTGTGGTCGTTACTTGCTGATGCAATGCTGGCTCTTAAAAGATCAGCGTATTCATATACAGCCTTAATGGTATTCACGAAGAAGGTAAGGAACTGTAAGTTTTTCTTAGGATTTTTTCCCGGGCTTAAAAGATTTTCTCCAGTATCTGTCGCTAAAGACCAGTTGTTGTGCTTTCCGCTTCCGTTTACTCCTGCGAATGGTTTTTCGTGAAACAGAATGTGGAAATGGTGCTTGTGTGCTACTCTTGCCATGATGTCCATCAATAAAGAGTTGTGATCTACTGCAACGTTAACTTCTTCAAACATCGGAGCCAGCTCAAACTGGTTGGGTGCTACTTCATTATGTCTCGTAGTTACCGGAATTCCCAGTTTCATACACTCAATTTCCAGTTCTTTCATAAAGTTCATTACCCTTGTAGGAATAGAACCGAAGTAGTGGTCATCCAGCTGCTGTCCTTTTGCTGGAGAGTGTCCTAATAATGTTTTCCCTGTGATCACAAGGTCAGGACGTGATTGGTATAATGCAGAGTCAACTAAGAAATATTCCTGCTCCCAGCCTAAAGTAGGAGTTACCTTCGTTACGTTTTTGTCAAAATACTGCATAACGCTGGTTGCAGCTTCATCTACAGCATTCAAAGCTCTTAAAAGAGGGGCTTTATAATCCAGAGTTTCCCCAGTATAAGAAATGAAGATCGAAGGAATACAAAGGGTTGTTCCCATGATGAATGCAGGAGAAGTAGGATCCCATGCGGTATAACCTCTTGCCTCGAAAGTATTTCTGATTCCTCCGTTCGGAAAAGAAGAAGCATCCGGTTCCTGCTGAATCAGTAAGTTACCGCTGAATCTTTCAATCGCTCTGCCTCCTTCAATCGGGGTGAAGAAAGAATCGTGCTTTTCAGCAGTCGTTCCTGTCAAAGGCTGAAACCAGTGAGTATAGTGGGTTACTCCTTTGCTCATCGCCCAGTCTTTCATTGCTACAGCTACCTGGTCTGCAATATGTCTCTGGATCTTAGTTCCTTTCTTTACAGCATCCATAATAGACTGGAATGCTTCCTTTGTCAGATATTCTCTCATAGTTTCTTCTGAGAAAACATTCTGGCAGAATAATTCTGACAGTTTCACCGGAACCTCAACCGAGTTGTCTCTTCTGAAGTCCTTAAATGGAAGGGTTTCTAACGCTTTGAATCTTAAAGTTGACATAATAAGGTTAATTTTGTAGGGCAAATTTACAAAAAAAATGAATTGAAAATGTTTTTACCCTAAAAAAATAAGGGGTGTTTTGAAATTTTATTTAATTTTTGCGTAATAGTGGTGTTTTTGATAGGGTGTGAATGATATATTGTTATTATATCAGTATGAAGATAGGAGCATTATTCAATTTTTAAGATCTTTTCTGAAAA
Organism: Chryseobacterium vaccae; assembly: GCF_009602705.1. NCBI lineage: Bacteria > Pseudomonadati > Bacteroidota > Flavobacteriia > Flavobacteriales > Weeksellaceae > Chryseobacterium > Chryseobacterium vaccae. The sequence continues at coordinate 3,563,710 of NZ_VSWH01000001.1, forward strand.
TAAAAAGGAATATGATCAGAAAAATGAGAAATGAACAGATAAAGTCCTTTAAACAATGAGTGTCATAAGTACCGGAAGTGTATAGTATCATATTGGTTATGATAATGGTAATTAAATAGGCTGCAACTTTTTTCCGGGAAATGATTTCCGTTATGATGAGCATAACTGCCATTTGAATGACAATCATCAACGGAAACCTTTCAAACATTCCATAGATCCCGGGAAAGAAAGCAAACAATATTACTTTTGCTATATGAAAGAAATCGGGCTTTTCTTCAAACTCGAACAGAAAGAATACCGCTCTTATGGGATAATATATAAAAATATGACTGAGCCATATCTTCCAGAAAAGAGGAATTTTAGTGATTATGTTTTTCATGAAGTTAATGAGTTGCTACAGTACATCTGTCCGAATATAAATATAAGAAGAAGATATCATATTTCAAATATGTCTTTCTGTCAGTACGTTTTAAACAACTTATTAAAAGATAGTTAAAATAAGTTGAGCGGAGATTTTGTATATTTGTGTGAAATTTATTTTATGACAAATTCTAGAGCAAGAGAAACAACAGAGGCTATTGAAAGATTATATATCTCTATGAGACACTTATTTTATAGAGGGTTTTTCAAACCGGGAGGTGTTTCGGGAGAGAGCATCAGAAGCTTGCTGAAAACAATCAATCCAGAGATTTACGGTACGATGAATATCCCCAATAAGCTGGAGCTTGATGGTTTGATGTATGTTTTAGACAGGCTTCCTGAAGGGATTGAAGAATGTGCTTTTATTCATCTTACATCGGATGAAGGGTTTGATAAAGGAAGTTTCGAACCAATTGTACCTAAAAAAAGAAGAAGAAACTGTTATAGGATAGACGAACACCAGATGAATATTGAGGTTCTTTTGGGCCGTTCCGAAATTTATGACATTCTTACCCACCTTACCTTCTTATTTATAGAAGCTGATAAAATCCGTAACCTGGCTTTCATCAAGGATGAAAACTGGAAGCCTACACGCGCCTTCAAAATTATTGAAGAAGTGGTGAAGGGCGAAAAGAAGTTCAGCAGAAAAGAAAAAGAAGTGGCCCTTATCCACCTTTCTTCTTTAATAGGAAGAACTTTTGACGAAACATTAAACGCTTATAATACGTTCGGGGATGATCAGAATCCTGACCGTCTGTTTAAAATCATCTACAACTTAGGTAAAGTAAGTCTAGAAGATGCTAAACAGACCAGAGAAAGAGAAATTCACTTCAGCGCTATATTAAAGGAAAGAGTAGGGCATCATTATTTTGGTGAAAAATGGGCCAATACAGTAAAAGACGTTTTGTTTGAAAACAACCTTCACATGCGACCGCTGCATATTATTTCTGCCAATATGCACTCTGTGAAAAATATGCTGTATGCCAATGATGCATTAAAGAAAAAACAGACCAAAGAGGTAGATTATAAACTGTACGGTGATATTTCCGATAAAAAAGAACTTCGTGACAAGGTTTCCAAATATGCCTTGGAGGAAGGAATGATTTATATTAATGATAAGAGCGGAAGTAATATTGATGTTCAGATCATTGACCTAAGCAAAACAGATCTTAAAAACACACCGTTCGGAGATCTTAAATTCGGAGGAGATGATGTGGTAATGGTCTTTGACTACGCCTTTGGTGAGCAGGCTTATGAAGTAATGGATGAGTTGCTGAGGCCTTACGAGCACAAAGGAGAAGTTTACATGATGAAAGTAAAGTCTGTTTCCATTATGGGTAAAGCGGGAATTCTTGCCGGAGGAAAAGGAGATATTATGATTCCTACGTCCCACATTTTTGAAGGTACAGCAGATAACTATCCTTTTGAAAACGCCCTGAAGCTTGATGATTTTATAGATGATGAACTGAAAGCTTTTGAAGGCCCGATGATCACGGTTTTAGGAACATCACTTCAGAACAGGGATATTCTTTCCTATTTTATGAATACTTCATGGAAAGCAATTGGTCTTGAAATGGAAGGAGCACATTATCAGAAAGCCATTCAGGTAGCTTCCAAGATCAGACACCATATTTCACCGGATCTGTTTGTAATGTATGCTTATTATGCTTCAGATAATCCTTTGGAAACAGGAAGTACACTATCTTCAGGAGGTTTGGGCCTTACAGGAGTAAAGCCAACCTATCTGATTACTTTAAGAATCCTTGAAAAGATTTTACAAAGCGGAAAGAAAGAAGTTTCGGCTAAAAAATAATTGTAATTAAAATTATAAAAATTAACCTCAGATGTTTTTGCATTTGAGGTTTTTTGTTTTCAGATCTAAATAATTACAGGGTTAATATATAGATCCAGAAGAAATATTCAGGAAAAATCTGCATAATCTGCCTAATCATAGAGTTAGAAACAATTCTTTAATTGCTTATCTTTAGGAAAATCAAAATATCAAAATCATGAGCTCAGCTTCACAATTAGCTAAAAGATTCAGGGAAGTCCTGCTGGATGGTCTCTGGATTGCCAATACCAATTATAAAAACCAGCTTTCTGATGTTAGCTGGGAACAGGCGGTCACAAGAGTAGGTTCTTTAAATACGATAGCAATGCTCACCTTTCATATCCATTATTATATAGCAGGAGTTAAGAATGTTCTTGAAGGGGGTGAACTCGAAATAAAAGACCAGTTCAGTTTTGATCTTACCCCTATTGAATCTCAGGAGCAATGGGAAGAACTGTTGAATAAATTGTGGACGGATTCGGAAAGATTTGCATTATTGGTGGAGCAGATACCCGATGATAAAATAGATGAGGTTTTCGTAGATGAAAAATACGGAACCTACCGAAGAAATATAGACGGGATGATTGAGCATGCTTATTACCATTTGGGACAGATTACTCTGATCAGAAAATTGCTTTCTGATATCTAAAGCTGAACACCTGTCTTCATAATATAAAATCCATTTGCGAATACACTGCGTTCGTAATTGAGCTGGACACAGTATAAGTTGCTTCTGAATGAGAAGGAAATTTAAAGAATAATACTGAAAAAATATAACTCACAAACATTTAACAAATCAGATAAAAATCAATCTAAAACCATAATGAACAGAATAAAGCCTCGGATAACTCCTATTTGAGGCTTTTATTTAATTTACCTACCTTTAGAAAAAATAAATTTTAAATGAAAAAATCGGTTGCAATCCTTTTTGCGTTTATCATTTCACAATTTCATGCCCAACAGGGCCCTTATTATCAGCAGGCTGCGAAGTACAGAATGGAGATTGATGTTAATGCTGAAAAATTTACCTATCAGGGAACCCAGACTTTAGAATATACTAATAACTCACCGGACGAACTGAAGGTGGTGTATTTCCATCTGTACTGGAATGCCTTTAAACCGAATTCTATGATGGATCAGAGAGTAGCCGGTCAGGGAAAAAACGGAGATTCAAGGCTTCAGAAAGACGGCATTTCAAGATTGGCTTCTATTCCTAAAGAGGAAGAAGGCGCTCAGAATATTCACTGGATCAAACAGAATGGTAAAAATCTGAAATTTGAGATCCAGGAAACGGTAATGAAAGTATACCTCGCAGAACCCATTAAACCGAATTCCACAACAACTTTCACAATGGATTGGGATGCTGTCATTCCACAACAGATCAGAAGGAGCGGAAGAAATAATAAAGAAGGTGTGGATATGACCATGACCCAGTGGTATCCGAAAATTGCAGAATATGATTATGACGGATGGGCCACTTTTGATTATATCGGACGAGAATTTCATGCTCCGTTTGCCGACTTTGATGTAACGATTAAAATCAATAAAGATTACGTTGTGGGAGCAGGAGGAATCCTTGAAAATCCTGCTGAAGTGAAAGGCTATACCGCTGACGCTAAAATCAAAGCAGACAAAAATAAAAAAGCAGTCTGGAAATGGACCGCGAAAAATATTCTGGATTTTGCATGGAGCGCAGACAGAGACTACTCTGTTGAAAACTTTGATGTTCCGGAAGGCCCGAAAGTATATCTGGTCTATCAAAAAAATGATAAAACTAAAGTATGGGCGGAAGCACAGCCCTATATCACCAAATATTTCCAGATGATGAATACGCATTTCGGAAAATATGTTTATCCGACATATGCATTTATCCAGGGAGGTGACGGAGGAATGGAATACGGAATGTGTACCATGATTTTAGGAGAAGCCAAAAGTATAAAAGATTTAATGGGATTAATGGCCCACGAAGGTGCCCATTCCTGGTATCAGCAGATGCTGGCAACCAATGAGCCGATGCGCCCGTGGATGGATGAAGGATTTACAAGTTATGCAGAAGGATTTGTGATGCATCAGCTATTTCCTGAAGATCTTCCCAATCCTTTTTATAAAACATTAGATGCTTACAGGAAGTTCCTGAAGAAGGGGATTGAAGAGCCTGCAGTATGGCTGGGAGATCATCATGATAACGGTACATCCTATACGTATGCCTCTTATGTGAAAGGAGAATTATACCTGGTGCAGCTGGGTTATATTATGGGTGAAGAGAATCTGGCAGAAACCTTAAAGCAGTATTATGATCAATGGCATCTGAAACATCCGTCAGACAGGGATTTCCTTCACATTGCGCAGAAGGTTTCCGGAATGGATCTTAAGTGGTTCCATCATTACTGGATCAATACAACAAAAACTATTGATTACGGAATTAAGGATGTGAAATATGATGCAAAATCTACAACGATTACGTTGGTCAATAACGGACAGGTTCCTATGCCGATCGACTTCAGTATTGTGACCGCAGATAAAAAAATTATCAACTACCAGATTCCTGTGAATTTGACGCATACATGGAAAGAAAAGGACATCTATGGTGATTTAAAAACCCAACCGTACTGGCCTTGGACTCAGAAAGAATATATACTGACTATTCCTTATACAAAATCACAATTAGCCGCCATGGCTGTTGATTTCAGCCAGAGAATGGCCGATGTTAATCCGGAAGATAACTTTGTTGAGGTGAAATAACCGGCAAAAATTAAAAAAGGGGGAGTATTGAAAAATATTCCCTTTTTTAATGGATAAAAATGAGATTAATGACTATAGTATTCCTTATGAATGACAATCTTTATAGGATCTAAAGCATAGCTCTTTACATGGGTCAGGCGGGCATACGGTTCCGGGACATCGTGCGGGTATTCCGCTTGGCATAGGGCATAAAACATCACCGCCAATGATAGATTTTAATCCGCTTCTGGAAAGTTTTTTTAAGTTTTTCATAATGATTAATTGATTAGTGATGCTCAAATGTAAAGAGCTATAAAGAAAATTAATAAGCTCAATAAGCAACTGCGGAGGGTTTTTTAGTAAGTGAAACGAGAATTGTGCTAAATGCATTAACAACGATCTTAAATTAATAGAAATATCGAACAGATTTTTAAGCAGAAAGCCTTATTTTTACAATCCTTTTTTTAACCCGTAACTGTTTAGAAAATCAAATGAATTCAATCGTCATCAACGTAGGAAACAGCAATATAAGATTCGGACTTTTTAACGGAGACAACTGTGATATTTCATGGGTGATCAATACCAAACCGTACAGAACGGCAGATGAGCTGTATGTACAGATGCTGATGCTGTATCAGACGTATAAAATAGAACCACAGGACATCAGTAAGGTGATCATAGGATCTGTAGTTCCCCAGCTTACCAAAGTGATCAGTTCGGCAATTAAAAAAATCCATGGAATTCTTCCGGTTATTGTAGACCGGACCACCCCTTCGGGAGTACAGGCCAAATCCAAACAGATGGGAACCGATATTTATGCCAACCTTGTAGCGGCCCATAATATGTATCCGAACAGAAAGAAGATTGTAATTGATTTCGGAACAGCGCTCACGGCAAGCTGTGTGGCAGAAACAGGAGAAACATTAGGCGTAATTATTGCCCCGGGAATTGTAACCTCCCTGAACTCCCTGATCAGCCATACCGCCCAGCTCCCTGAAATTGAACTGAAAAAGCCCAAATCTGTACTGGGACTGGATACGGTAACCTGCATGCAGAGCGGAATGGTTTACGGGTTCCTGGGAATGGTCGAAGGCTTTATAGACCGTATCAATGATGAGGTGAATGATGACTGCTTTGTTGTAGCAACCGGAGGCGTTTCTCATGTTTATAAACCTCTGACTGAAAAGATCCATGTCATGGACAGGCTGCATACTCTGAAAGGACTTTATTTCTTAGGAAAAGACCTTTAGTTATAAATAAAAACCTATCATGAAAAAACTCAATGAATTCCCGGAAATAGAAACAGAAAGGCTTGTTCTTTCAAAGCTGAAAGAAGAGGATCTTGATCTTGTCACGGAATATCTTCAGGATCGGATTTTTTCAGATCTTACCTCTAATATTCCGTTTCCTTACACAAGAAAGGATGCCGAATTCTGGCTGAAAATGTCTGAAGAAGCATTTTATAGGAATACAGGTTATACATTTGCTGTCCGTAATAAAGAAAGGCAGATCATAGGAGCTATCGGCCTTCACGATAGGGATGGTGATAAAGCAGAGCTGGGTTATTGGATGGGAAGGCCTTTCTGGAACAAAGGCTACATTACAGAAGCTGCAAAAGCGTTGATTGAGTTCGGATTTAAGGAACTGCAGTTTAATAAGATTTATGCGACTTATTTCCTTCATAACCGGGCCTCCGGAAGGATTATGGAAAAAATAGGCATGGAGCAGGAAGCACTTTTGAAACAGCACCTTAAAAAGGATGATGAATATTTCGATGTGATGATGTATTCCATCTTCAGAAAATAATTCTGATTTTAACTTTTTGTGGAAGAAGGAATCCAATCTTAAAATATTTCCATGAAAATAATTTACTCGTTGTTTGCTCTCATCACCAGTATTACTTCTTTTTCACAAACAAAGCTGATTGCTTTTAAAAGCCATAGTGGAGGTACTGAAAACTTTACCAAAGCGGTTTCGGAAGACCTTTTCGATGCCAATTTTTCTAATCTCGGCGCTGCACCTCAAAAATTTGTAAAGGATGCAAGGCTCGATTCTGTGATTATTCTTAATGATAATGAAGCCATTCTGGTGACCAGCTCTTCCGATAAATTGGTACCCAAAGACAGGAGAGATAGCAGAAAAGTATGGACACCGGGAAGAGAGATCGTGAATAAACCTCTTTTTTCAAAAAAAAATATAGACAGTGTAAAACAGGTTCTGAAAAGAGATTATTTCTTCGTTAATGACGTAGACAGTGTTGTTTTTGTGGAATATGATAAAAAAAATAAAACCTATAAGCCGATAAAACCTGCCGCAGTAAAACCTGCCAAAGAAAAGTCTGAAAAAACTCCGAGAGGTCTTTTATTGGGAGTACTGATGATTTCCGGAATTTCCGGATTATACAACTGGAAGAAAAATAAAAAGAAATAATGAGCGATAAGCTTATCAGCTGGGCAGGAACTTTTTTTCTGCTTTTCATATTTTTTTTTCCGCTGGATTTTCTGGGGGATTTTCAGAGGGAAATTACCGTTTTTCTATTCGGTGATCTTACAGAATGGGTAGCAAATATTGTTTTCGGATTGGAAAATGTCAGAATTGATTTTTCTTCGGATAGTATTTCTATGCTTGTTTTCATAGGAATTCTACTGGTACTGTCATTGGGTATCACAACGTTGGTCAGCCCGAAATATATTCAAAAGGTTCTCTCTTTTTCTAAAGAAGCAATCGTTGTATATCTGGCTGTAGTTCTGATGAAATATGGCTTTGATAAAGTTTTTAAAGCCCAGTTTTATCTTCCGGAACCCAATATTCTTTATTCCCGCTTTGGAAATCTGGATCGGGATATCCTCTTCTGGAGCACGATGGGAGTTTCCCGGTCTTATTCTGTATGGACCGGTGGGATAGAACTTCTGGCAGCACTTCTGATTCTTATTTATCGTACAAGAGTTCTGGGATTGCTGATTGCTGTTGGTATTTTCATCAATATAGTAGCGATCAATATCGGGTTTGATATTTCTGTAAAGCTATTCTCCCTGATTTTACTATTGATGACGGTTTTTGCCTTGAAAGATGACTGGATTCCGATTTTCCATTTTTTAGTGTTGAAGAAAGAAACAAAGCTAAATGAAACCCGGGATGTACAGGGAATGTTGCGGCCGCTGGGTGTATTTATTAAAACTGCTTTTCTTGGATCATCATTGGTCCTCATCTTGTTTCCCTACATCAGCTCCGGGAATTATAATGATGATATATCAGAAAGGCCTTCTATTCATGGTGGTTTTAAAAATACAGATGAAAATTCAGATCTGCAGTATATTTTCTTTCATCGTAATCATTACCTGATTCTGATGGATAAAAAAGAACAGATGAGAGATTTTCATTATGCTTCAGGCCCTAGAGGATTATTTCTTCTTAAAGATGATGATGGTAAAGAAATTCATATGAATATTTCTTACGAAAAAAAAGACAGCCTGATCATTCTTAATTGGGGAAGCGGCGAAATCCGGGCAAAAGAGTTAAACTGGAAGAAAATGAATGCTTTACGGCCTCTTTTTCACACCGTAATAGAAAAAGTAGAGTAGAATATGGATGAGGTAAACTCCGGCTATACCGGAAAACTTTTCTATTGAGTAGAAAATTCTTACAATAAATCTTCAGCTGTTTTCAGGCTGCAGGAACTTCCACCTTCCAGCCACCATCTTCCTTACCCTTGTTTATCTTTTGCTTTTGAAAAACTCTTTAACAATCGCAGAGCATTCGTTTTCCATAATTCCGATTACCATTTCCGTTTTGGGATGGAGGGTGAGGTGTTTATTGATGAAGCCGCGTTGTTCGTCTCTTGCTCCAATCACTACTTTGGAGATTTGTGACCATGCAAGGGCGCCTGAGCACATCACACAAGGTTCAAGGGTGACGTAAAGCGTACAGTTTTTCAGATATTTTCCTCCAAGAAAATTGGCTGCTGAAGTGATCGCCTGCATTTCTGCGTGGGCTGTAACATCGTTTAATGTTTCAGTAAGATTATGAGCTCTTGCTATGATGCGGTTGTTGGAAACAATCACACATCCGATGGGAACCTCATCTTTTTCCAGGGCGGTTTCTGCTTCCTGAAGCGCCATCTTCATATAATATTCGTCGGTAAACATAGATTTTATTCAAGAGTTAAAGTTAAAGGAAGCTTGAAACGGTACCTCACAGGATCTCCTTTAACAAAAGCCGGGGAAAACTTTTCAGCAACAGAGTAGAGCGCAATTTCTGCCTGTCTGTTGAAGGTGAAATTATCACCCTGAGCGTGAACATTGCTGATGCTTCCGTCCTTTTCTACAATAAAAGCAACATTGGTTTTTACGGTTTTCGTTTCGGTATAAACACCCTCTGTATAAAAGAGATCAGCCACTTCCTGTCTCAGGATATTAATCCCGCCGGGATAATTTGCGGCTTTTTCAACGTCTGTGGGTTTGTCAGAATTGTTATCAGATAAATGTTTCTGCTTACCGATTCCCTGAAGGTCTTCTATATTTCTTACTTTCAGCAAAGCGCCGATGAGTGCAATGTTTTCAATGCTGTCCATCTTTTTCATGAAAAGCTTATAGTCACTTTTAATGCCGGCTTTTACAAAAGTATTCGTCTCTGAATCAAACTTCTTTTTAAATTCTGAATTCAACATCATCCTGTGCTGATTATAGTAGCTCTTCACGAGTCTGAATTCTTCTTTCTGCTGTGCAAAGCAAAATGAAGAAATAATACAGCAGAGAGAGAGTAATAATGCTTTCAAGATGGGTATATTTATGTAAATATAACTAAAAAATATGAGATGAAATGATTATTGATCAGCTTTCAAGATAGCGGTTCAGGGACTCCTGAAGATGGGTGCGGATGTCATCAACTAAACATTTCGGTTCTAAAACGGTTACCTCTTTTCCATAAGAAAGAATTTCCTGCATAAAATCATAAGTAGGATGGAGAAAGAACTCAAAATAGATCTCTTCCGGTGTTTCTTTGGTTTCTTTCTGTGACTGGTGAAGAGGGAAACTCCTGATATATTCTCCCTGATGGCGGCTGCATTTTAAGACAATACTCTGGGGGTTCTGTTCTGCAAGATTCATCACACCAAAAGCATTTTTGAAATGTTCTCTGAAGTTGTAGTTGTATTTTTCCCTGAATTTGTTTTTGCTTACATCAAGATAGTTCACCCTGTCCAGCCCGAATGACTTTAGCATTTTGTCTTTCGTATCCATCGCAATCAGGTACCATCTGTCTTTAGATTCCTTTAAAGCAAGAGGATGAACCTTGCGGGAGGTCATCAGTTTATTTTTGTAGTTGTAATGCTCAAAACTAACCACTCTTTTATTGCGGATGGCGAAGAACAGATCATAAAAGTGCTCAATTCCGGTAGGTTTTCTGCTTTCGAAAAAGATAAAATCTGAAAAATCAGGATGAAGGTTTAAGGCATTGCTTACCTGGAAAGATTCCAGCAGTTTTTGGTTGTATTCATCCACTTCCATGATGGGGCGGCTTTCTATATAATAACGGTTGTCGCCTTTTTTCTTGTTGTGGATAGAAAGGTTAAAAAGATCGGATATCTCACGGATGTCGCGCTGAAGGGTACGGATGGAGTAGCTTTTGATCTCCGCATCCTGAAATTCAAAAGAGTTCAGAAGGTATGCTTCCAGCTGAGGGTAGGTAGCAGGAGAGCTTTCTAATCTTTTGATGATTAAGGCATATCTTGTCAGATAAAAATCTTTTTTCATGAGTTTATTTTTAAGGTTTTGCTTACTCTGTAATCGTTAGAAAACGTGTTAACAGAACGGGCTTAATGGCTAAAGTTCTATGTAACAAAGATATGTGCTTAATGCGACAAAACGTGTCGTATTTTATTTTTTGTGAATGAGATTTAAGACTTTTTCTTACAAGTTTTGGCTAAATCCTACAGATCTATTTTTTTCTCTACTGGTGCAGCATGAGGATTTCCTGATTCAAAGTCCATTGTTGTTGTGAAAATCGTTTTTGTAAAAGGTAAGAAATCTCCGCTTTCTACATCCAGATAGCGCAATTGTGAAATACCAAAAAGGCAGGATTCGTTTTCGTATAAGGATATTTTTACAGTCAGATATTTTTTACCATTATATTCAAAATAATGATCAAAACGTTCAAAAATTGCAGAGAATCTAAAAAAATGAATGCCAAAATCCCTTTTCTCATATTCTTCCTTTTGAAGGAAATCGGGAGGAGAGAGGATAAACCTTTCGCTGGCGTCCGGATTACAGATAATAAGTTTGGTTTTGTCCACTCTGCTAATAAAAGCAATGCCATTGAAGTCAGGACAAGGCATATGCCCAACCAATTCTGTAGAGTACATATATTTTCTGTTATTATATTTCCATATGATTACAGATTGATAGTGGTAAAAATCTCCCGGAAATGTAAGGATGTTTTTTTTAGGGTCTTCATAAAAGTTTCTGTCAAACTTAAAATAATTGTGATGGTAATTTAAAGTAAAGCTTTCAATATAATTGATCATTCAGTTTATTGTTTTAAAGTTCTTCAATAGAGTCTATGGCTAAAAAATCTTCCAGATTCCGGTTATAGAATACAGGTTCCACTTCATCATACCGGAAAAGAAAGATGGATCCGTTTTTGCTCCCGTTTCCTGTATAAATACAAATGATATGACCAATTGGCGTAGTGGCAAAAGGAAGATATTCCCGGGGAATGTGCTGCTCCGTAATCTGAAAACTGTCTATACTTTCTTCCATCCGGGAGTTTCCATACTTTATGCTGTCTAAATCATAGGAGTTTTCCCCGGATTCCAGAACACCGCCGTTATATTTTAAATAGAGCTTTTTTAGATTTTCGGGCATAGTGAAGCCGAATTGTTTTTCAATATGCTCTATATCTTCTGTGGTAATAGGTTGTTCCTGTTCTGTGATTTTGGTTTTCATTTTCATTATGGTTTTAGTGTGGAAATTGATATGAAATCAAGAACAAATCCTTCATTTTCCAGCATTTTGATTATTTCATTCTTTTTTTCATGAACAATGATTATCGTAATCTGATCAAGATCTCTGTAATCGTCTAAATAAGGGAGGATTTCTTCAAATAATAACATCCATACTTCTTAATATAGACAATGCTTTTAAGATTATAATTTTCATAAAAACAGATCATTTATTTTATTTCATAAACGGTCATTTTTCCATCTTCATTATCCTCCCGGCTGTTATAGTACTCGTTAAATATAAAAAGTTCAGGAATTTTGTCATTATTGATGTCCATGCTGTTAAAGGTAATCCAATCCATAGATTCATAGTGGCGGACCGGTAATTTTATTTCGTTATATCCTTTTTTGTACAGAAAATAATCTTCGCCTTTTTTTCTGATCTGATAATCTTTTGTATCCCGGTTAACAGCCTTATCAGAATATTTTTTAAAGTCCAGATTCATTAGCTCCGACTGGAATTTATAAGTCTTGAACATCTTTGTTGAATCATTTTTTTTAATTAAAGGCAGAATATCCTGGTTATCGTTCAGGAAAACTCCGTTTTTCCAGACTTTAAGATGAGTATCATCCTGATAGATGCAAAATAGGCTGTCATTGGTATATGCTTTTGCATCATCACCATACGTCTGCTCTGTGAAAATCTTATTAATTTTCAATGGCTTGGGAAGCTCTGTGATATTCTCTTTTTTACATCCGATCAATATAAACAGCAAAAAAATGAATGGATATCTCATGGTTTTATTTTAGTCTGTGGAATATTACAAAAAAAACCGCAACTTTTGGTGTTGCGGCTGAATAAAATGTTCATGGTTTCCTGTATCAGAAATACAGGTTTATCTATCAATTATTAAACACGGTTCCGGCTGCTCATCATTTTGTGATTGGTGATTTCAAAGGTGTATTGGCTGTTTAATGAGACTGTTATAGGCATTGCGAGAGATTGCAAAGAGCGATGAACAGCGCCGGAACCTGTTGTGTTAAAATTATCTGGGTGCATCTTCTTCAAGAATATCTTCTTCAAAATCTTCCTTAAAAAAATGTTCAATGTCATTGAGATAGTTTTCATAATCCATCTCTGCATGTTCGATGTCGCTCCATTCTATGGTATAGAGATCGGTATCGAAAGCGGTATCCGGGTTGTGATCTGGTGTTTCCATGTTGGGTGCTTTAAGGTTTAGCGGGCATATTTCAGGTTGTCCCGTATAAATTGATGTTGAATTCAAAGGCTTTTAAAAGTTTTAAATGATTATTTTTTTTGTCTTTGTTGATGCTTCAAAGATATCCGTGGAAAGCGACAAAACTTGACGCATTAAAAATCTTTTTTACTTTTTTTATATTTTATTTCTGATCAGTTTTTGTACAATCTGATTGAGGCTTTCACGGTTGTCATCAATATAACTTAATCCCGCCTGGATTAGATTTTCAATATTGGACCTCTTTACATTATCCATTGCAGGAGAAGCATTTTTTAAAGATGGATTCAGACGGTAATAATTCTTCTGATTCCTCATTCCTAATGTCTGAAACATCTGGCCTAGCTGATAATCTACAGTTTCTGCATTGGCAGACATTAAAATATCAATGATAGGATTTACCCAGCCAATCTTCCCGGCTTTCTCCATTTTCTTAAAAGAATACGGTCTCGCCTCAATTCCTGTTCCTATAGAAACAATGATCATATCGTTTACGGTTGGATGATTGGCTTTCTGATGGTTTTTCAGAACCTCTGCGAAAGGAATTTTCCTTGCTTCGGCATAAGCACAGAGTGCAGGATTGTTGGCAAACATTCCTCCGTCAATCAAACTGAAAATCTGCCCGTACATCGATTTTATCTGTACTGGTCTGAAATAAGTAGGAGCAGCAGAAGTCGCTCTACAAACGTCTTTTACATAAAAATTATCTGTGCTCAGATGAGCCTCCCACGAATTGAAAAGCTTGGCTCTTCTGTTCTCTATATCATAGCTGGTGATTAAACATGGTTTTATAAATTCTTTAAGCTCAAGGTGTCCAAAAAAGTCATTCAGGTTTTTTTCAAGTGCTTCCTGGGAGATCTTTTCGTTCAGCAGGCCAAAAGGATTGACCAGCTTTTCCCAAAAAGAGACCTGAAATATATCTCCGCCCTTCTCAGCATATAATTCTAATCCTTTCTGAATAGAATATTTTGCCTTCCGGTGCTCATCAGGACATAAAATAATAGAAGCGATCAGCCCTCCGGTACTGCTTCCGGCTACCAGATCAAAATAATCACCGAGCCGGGCACCCGGGTTGTCATAATGCTGGAGCTGTTCCTCTATGTAACGCAGAATAATACAGGTAATAATTCCTCTTATTCCGCCTCCGTCCAAAGAAAGAATGGTGGTCTTTTTCATGATGTTTGGTTGGTTTTTTTTAATAACAGGTCCTGAGATAACTAAAACCAACAATCTGCCGATGAAAGCTGATGCTGGTTTTAGTATTGAGATCTCAGGTAACTAACATTTTCCTATGAAACAAAGGTAGACCGGGGAAGCGACAGAACTTGTCGTATTTTATTCAATTTCAAATAAAAGAAAATTAAAAAATCACATATTGCTGTTGGTCCTTTGCCATTTTAGAAAGGTTTCTCCAACTGGTTTTTACCATACCTTTCTTGGTTTGAATATTCTTTTTCTCAAAATGAGGGAGGTCTTTAAAGGTTTTCCAGTTTCCGCCCCAATCCCAGCCGTGTCTGGCGAAAATTTTTACACATTCGTACCAGTCGGCAACCTTGTCATTATCCCAGTCTTTAGCCGTGTCCCAGCTTGCCGTTTTCCCGTCAATCATCAGGCAGATGTCTACAGCGAGTCCGTAATTGTGAATACTTTGGCCGGCTTTAGCATTGGTTACCTTTTTTCCGGAAGTAATCCTTCCGATAGCATACAGCCTTTCCTGTTCTTCCATAGACCTCAGTCCCTGCGTAATTCTTACTTTAGCCCTGCCGGTAAGGGCTTCGTCACATTCTCTAATGATCTGTCTTACTTCTTCTCTTACTTCCGGGTGAAGCTTATTGATTCTTTCTGATGTTACTTTATCCATGAGTTTATTATTATAAAACAAAAGTATAGACGGTAGGCGACAGGACTTGACGTGTTTTAATTGAATTCTGAAATTTTTTATCCGGAAATCCGATTACATAAAAAAATAGTAGAAAAAATGATCTCTAAATTTTTAAAAATCAAATAGAAGTGGTAAATATGAAAGATAGAAAACATAATACCGAATGCACACGATCTTACCTTTTTTGCTGGCTATGGTGGCTGCAATTGTTTTGTTGAATATGTGGGCTGCCAGACTGAAAATTGCTTATCCGATTTTACTGGTTGTATTCGGCCTGCTGGTCAGCTTTGTACCCGGTCTTCCGGCTGTAAAGATCAATCCGGATCTTATCTTTTTTATTTTTCTGCCACCTCTGTTATTTGAAGCTGCATGGACAATCTCTTTCAAAGAAATGAAAAGATGGTGGCGGATTATCGGAAGTTTTGCTTTTCTGGTGGTCTTTTTCACTGCGTTTACGGTAGCCATAACCGCTAATTATTTTATTCCTGGCTTTACCATTGCACTAGGATTCCTGTTAGGCGGAATTGTATCTCCTCCTGATGCGGTGAGTACGGGAGCTATTATGAAATTTGTGAAAATTCCCAACACTACATCAGCAATTCTGGAAGGCGAAAGTCTGTTGAATGATGCTTCTTCACTGATTATCTTCCGCTTTGCACTGGTTGCTGTAGGGACAGGGCAGTTTGTATGGCAGGATGCGTCTCTGGATTTTTTATGGATGGTGCTGGGAGGACCTGTTATTGGGTTAGCGCTTGCCTGGATTTTTGTACAGGCTCATAAACGGCTTCCTACAGACGCTTCATCAGATATTGCGCTTACGTTGATTGAACCGTACCTCATGTACTGGGTAGCAGAGCAGTTTCATTGTTCCGGGGTGTTGGGAGTAGTATTCGGAGGGCTGTATATGTCGAATAAGCGAATGATTTTCTTAAACAGTACCAGCCGTATAAGAGGATACAGTGTCTGGGAAAGTTTTGTGTTTATCCTGAATGGAATTGTCTTTTTACTCATTGGGCTGGAGCTTCCTGAAATTGTAGGCGGCTTGCGCTCAGAAGGGATTCCCCTGAAGACAGCTATTCAATATGGAGTTCTGGTAACGGGAATTCTTATCGCAGCACGGATCGTAAGTTCTTATGCAGCCATGATTGCTACTCTTGTTTTCAGACCCGGTGTTGCTCCAAGAGCATCTTCTACCAAAAGGCGTTTGATGATGCCGCTTGTACTGGGTTGGACCGGTATGAGAGGGGTAGTATCACTGGCTGCAGCGCTGGCTATTCCTATTACCCTTGAAAATGGTCTTCCTTTTCCCAACAGAAACCTTATTCTGTTCATTACTTTTGTAGTCATACTGCTTACTCTTCTGGTGCAGGGGCTTACCCTTCCTTATGTAATCAGATATCTGCGCCCTTTTGATGATTTTATCAATGAAGAAAAAGAAAATCAGGCCAGACAGGAGATCAAGCAGAAGTTGAGGCAGCATGTTTATCATTTCCTGAAAAATAAACATGAAAATGGACTGAACAGCCATGCCGGAATAGAGCGGATGCTGAAACACTGGGAAGAAAAAAATAAAGCTGATGAAACAGAATGGATGAATGAGAAAACCAAGGCCGTTTTCATTGAAATGCTGGAAAGTCAGAGACGGTTTCTTTCAGAACTCAACAAAGATCTGTCGATTGATGAAGAATTGATACGCCATCAGCTGTATCAGATTGATCTGGAAGAAGAGCGGATAAAGATGATTTAGCCCCATTGCAGACGGATATAACCCTGAAAGAGAACTGAATTTTCGAAAAGTAGCATTTACTTTTGGTAAGAAAGTTCTAACATCCATCGTTTTTTGAGATTAAACATTTTAATTAACAAAATTCATTGTAAGAACAAATTTCCAAACTACAACTAGAATCAAAACCGATATCGGTCCAGCCTCCAAACATATTATTCATCATCTTTTCTACGGATACACATATTAAGTTTTAAACAAAAAAATCCTCTGAAAAGAGGATTTTAAAAATTAAATTTTTATAATAATTATTTTTTGATTGCAAATTTAGCAACTACAGTTTTTCCCTTTTGAAGCAGTAACATATCACCTTCAATCGTATAACTATCTGTGCTTTTTAAAGCTGCAATAAATTCATTTTCCATTTTAGTTTGGTCGCAAGCCACTTCTGTGCTATTAACATTGGCGAACAATAATTTCCCCGCTTCAACTATTTGATAATCTCCTTCTACAGTATTACAACCTGTAAATCCAGAAAATCTTGCTAATCCAGAATCTAAAGAAATGAAATAATCTTTATCTGTATTGTTTGTTACAGCGGCTCCATTTAATTCTGATAAAACCCATTTGTTTTCAGATATTGACAATTTTCCGGTTGCTGGATCGATTGTACCTGCAGGTTTTTCTGCTGATGCAGTGTTAGCACCATCAACCGTAGTTTCTTTTTTAATTGCTGTAGTGTCGTTTGTTGTGTTTGCATCAACATTTGTAGTTTGGTCTTTTTTGCAGCTTGTCATCATCACTAATGCAAGAGATGAAATAAGATAGACTTTTTTCATGGTAAATTAATTTAAGTTTTTTTTAAATTTGTATCGCAAATGTAATATTAATAATAGTTTTAACGATATAATTTTCAATTTTTATTGCTTTTTAATGTATATCTGTTTTTCAATCATACTCCTGTAATGGCCGCTATTACTAATCTGTCGAAGATTTTGTCGCCAAAATAAGGGCGATTTAGCTTATAAACGATTTCATTGAGAAAGCTGAAGATTTCTTCTTTTAAAATGATAATTTTGTATTAGATATTCACCATCCGTTATGTATGCTCTGGTAGATTGCAATAATTTTTTTGTTTCCTGCGAAAGGACTCTGGATCCTAAGCTTGAAGGCAAACCCGTTGTGGTTCTTTCCAACAACGACGGTTGCGTGGTGTCCAGAAGTAAAGAGGCACAGGATTTGGGAATTCCAATGGCAGCACCCGCTTTTAAATATAAAGAGCTTTTTAAAGAACATGATGTAAAAAGCTTTTCTGCTAAATTTGAACTGTATAATTTTAAAAGTCAGGAAGTCATTGGGGTCGCAACATCGTATGTTGATGTAAAAGATTTTGAAGTATACAGCATCGATGAACTCTTTTTAGATCTGACGAGTTTTAAATATGTTAACCTATATGATTATTGCCTGAAGATTAAAAACGAGATTAAAGAAAAAGTGCATATTCCGGTAAGTATTGGCATTGCTCCTACTAAAACCTTGTGCAAAGTTGCCAACCGGATTGTAAAAAAATATACCGATCAATTTGAAGGAGTTTATATTCTGGATACTCCTGAAAAAATTGAAAAAGCTTTGAAATGGCTTCCGATAGGGGATGTCTGGGGAATAGGGCGGAGACTTTCTGCCAAAATGCACGACAGCGGCGTCTATAAAGCCTGGGATCTGCTTCAGAAACCTGAAATCTGGGTACGAAAGATCATGGGAATTCACGGAGTAAGAATGATTAATGAGTTGAAAGGAATCCGCCAGCTGGAGCTGGATACACCATCTCCTAAAAAATCAATTGCGGTTACCCGGAGTTTCATGGAAATGCTTACCAAAAAGGAAGAAGTCCGCGAAAGGGTAGAGACTTTTGGAATGTATTGTTCGGAAAGGCTTCGTAAGCAGAATACCTGCTGTAAAATGGTCACGGTTTTTGTACAGACCAACCGTTTCAGAAAAGATCTCCCCGAATACAGGAACGCCATGACACGAATTCTTCCCAATCCTACCAATTCCTCCATTCTGATAGGAAGGGTAGTCAATGAATTGTTTGAAGCGATTTACAGAGAGGGGTTTCACTATAAAAGAGCCGGAGTAATTGTCAATGACTTTGTTCCCGAAAATGAGAGACTGATCAGCCTTTTTGAAGAAGATACCCAGAACCAGCACCTTCCGGTGATGAAAGCGATGGATGCTATGAACAGAAAATTCGGAAAAGATAAAGTCCGCCTCGGAAGTATGAGCGGGGAAAATACATTCGGCCGTGCAAAACTATCTCCGGAGTATGAGGCTTTTCTAAAGAACAATACTCTGCCTGAAGCGAACTTCAGATTCCATTGATTATTTAGTTACGTTTTTTCTAGATCAATGATCTGAAGAAAAATATCCTTTGAACCTACTTCCTTTCATATTTCCAGTTTCTTCCTTTACCTTCTGAGATCCATTCCAGAGCCTGTTCCATTCTTTTATGACGGGTAGTTTCTGTTTTAGCATCCATAATCCAGTTGATATACTCTTTCCTGAATGATGGTGAGGCTTTCTCAAAAATATGCAGCGCTTTTTGATTGGCATTTAAAGCTGTCTGAAAATAATCAGGGACTTCAGTTTCTATTTTGGAAGGAGCTGCTTTCTTCATTGTAACACCCATATCCGTAAGTTCCATGGCTTCCTTAATGGCTTTTTTCAGCAGAATTTTTGACGGAAGATCCTCCATTCTGGTGATTTTGCCTAGACTGAACATATTGCTTTTTTCAGCGTTGGTTTCCAGTTCCTTTATCGTTTTCATTTCCTGATGAAGCCAGAATCCGAGACTGCAATATTGCTTGAAAGCGGTAATCGAACATAGAATTTTCCCCTTATACATAAAAGTAGGAAATTTCCATTTGATGGCTTCTTCAGCATCAGGGCATACCTCATGAATTGTTTCACGAAGGTAATGTAATATCGGCTTTGCAAAATCTGGAGCCTGCTCGATGTATTCATCAACTTTTGCGTTGTATTTTTCCATTATGAGGTTTGAAATAGTTGTACGGTTTCATTAACAAGGAATCTCACCTGATCCGGCCTTCCCCTGTCATTCTTAGGATTGTTTGAATAGCTTCCGGTCTTTACAATAACCATATTGTGTTCCGGAACTACAATAATATACTGCCCCTGAAGTCCAAGGAAATAATAATGTTTAATAGGGTTATCATGATTGATCCAAAGTCCCAGACCATAAATTTCGTTTGATTTCTCGGTGGGGGTCCGCATCTGCTCTATAAATCTTTCATTCAGAACCTGGGTTGCTCCGACTTTCCCATTATCTAAAAACAGCTGTCCCAGTCTCGCAAAATCCCTTGCGCAGGCGTGAATACAGCAATACGTTTTTTCCATACCATGATTGTCAGTACTCCATGTTGCATCTTGTTCCATTCCCAGGGGAATCCAGAATTTTTCAGATAAATAGCTGGCGAGAGGTTGGCCAAGTGCTTTTCTCAGGGCAAAACCAAGCAGCTGCGTGGAGCCGCTCTGGTATTCAAACCGGATGCCGGGTTCCTCTTTAAAACTTCTGGAAAATACTGCTTTCACAAGACTTTTCCCGTAATACGCTTTTGCATTGGGAAGAAAAGGGTTATTGTAATCTTCATTCCAGTCAAGGCCGGCTTCCATCTGAGCCAGATTTCTGAGTGTGACCTGGCTTCCGAATGTTTTTTCTTTAAATTCAGGATAGAAATCAGACAGTTTCTCGTCTATATTATTAATGATGCCTTCTTCAAGAGCTTTTCCTAAAAGCATCACGGTTACCGCTTTTGCCATAGAAAAAGAATTGGTATGTGAAAGTTGGTTGTAACCTTCCCAATATTGTTCGTGAAGAATTTTGCCATTTTTAATGACAATGAAAGCGGCTGTTCTGGAGCGTTTTAAATCCTCAGTGATGTTTTCCGGAAGTTCCTTTTTATTGTATTCGGAGTCTTTTGCCCAGAGTTGAGGTTCTCCCGATGCAACAGGGTTGCTGGGAAAAAGATTCCCGTCATCAATATAAGCACTTGATTTTCCTTTCAGATAGGTTTTGGAAATGCCGCTGAATAAGTAGTCATATCCAAAAAGATAGGCCGCTGCCACCCCGAGTGCTGCGCCGCCTATTACATATTTCAATACTTTCATAGAGGTATGAGTATCAGTCCTCAACAAATTTAAAATAATTTTGGAAAGAATTTGAAGATGAGAAAATAAATGCACTATTTTATTTTCCGTTCTGAGTTTGATTCTGTTATCAAATCTTTGATAGGGAATATCCTGGAAAGTTCTTTTTCAGTCTGTTTATTTTCATGAAAAAAGCCCCGATAAATCAGGGCTTTGGGTCTATAGTTTTGAAAGTAAATTTCTGAAGTTGGTCTTCTCATCAATGATTCTTCTGAGATCAGCAACCGGAACTCTTTCCTGCTGCATCGTATCTCTGTCTCTGATGGTTACCGTATGATCCGTAAGAGAATCATGATCGATGGTGATACAGTAAGGAGTACCAATGGCATCCTGTCTTCTGTAACGTTTTCCGATGGCGTCTTTTTCTTCGTAGAATAAGTTGAAATCATATTTCAGGTCGTTGAAGATCTTTTCTGCATATTCTGCCAGGCCATCTCTCTTCATCAACGGAAGAATTGCTGCTTTGATTGGTGCTAATGCAGGTGGTAAAGACAATACTGTTCTCTCTGAACCGTCTTCAAGAACTTCGTCTCTTAAGCAATGAGCAAAGATAGAAAGGAATAATCTGTCTAAACCTACTGAAGTTTCAACTACGTAAGGAACATAGTTTTCGTTTCTTTCAGGATCAAAGAACTGAAGCTTTCTTCCTGAGAACTCTTCATGAGCCTTCAGGTCGAAATCCGTTCTGGAGTGAATACCTTCCAGTTCTTTAAATCCAAATGGGAAATTGAATTCAATATCAGCGGCAGCATTGGCATAGTGAGCCAATTTCTCATGATCATGGAATCTGTAGTTGTCGTTTCCTAATCCTAAAGCTAAGTGCCAGTTCAGACGTTTTTGCTTCCACTGTTCGTAGAATTCAAGTTCCGTTCCCGGAGCTACGAAGAACTGCATTTCCATCTGTTCGAATTCACGCATTCTGAAGATAAACTGTCTTGCAACAATCTCATTTCTGAAAGCTTTTCCAATCTGGGCGATACCGAAAGGAAGTTTATGACGGGAAGTTTTCTGTACATTTAAAAAGTTTACGAAGATCCCCTGAGCGGTTTCCGGTCTTAAATAAAGATCCATCGCGCTGTCTGCAGATGCTCCAAGCTTAGTCCCAAACATTAAGTTGAACTGTCTTACTTCCGTCCAGTTTTTGGAACCTGTATCCGGATCAGCAATTTCAAGTTCTTCAATCAAAGCTTTTACATCGGCAAGGTCTTCATTTTCCAGAGATTTTGCCAGCCTTGAAAGGATTGCTTCTCTTTTTGCCCTGTATTCCAGAATTTTTGGATTAGTCGCTACAAACTGATCCTTATCAAAAGCATCCCCGAATCTCTTCGCCGCTTTTTCAATTTCCTTATTCTCTTTATCTTCAATTTTAGCGCAGTAGTCTTCCACCAAAACGTCAGCTCTGAAACGTTTCTTAGAATCTTTATTATCAATCAATGGATCGTTGAAAGCGTCTACGTGGCCTGATGCCTTCCATGTTGTTGGGTGCATAAGGATTGCCGAATCAATACCCACAATATTTTCGTTAAGCTGTACCATCGCTTTCCACCAGTATTGTTTGATATTATTTTTAAGTTCGGCTCCGTTCTGTCCATAATCATAAACAGCGGATAAACCATCGTAGATCTCACTAGAAGGGAAAATAAAACCATATTCTTTAGCGTGAGAAATCACTTTCTTGAAAACATCTTCTTGCTTTGCCATAATTTTTTTAACGTCTGAAGTGCAAAAATAGTGAAAAAGCGGGAAGTTGAAGGATGGAAGACAGAAGTTTTTATATACAAGAGAATTAGGAGCCGGGAACCTGCTTTCGATACTTGCTTTTCGGGTTTTTGGCAGCGGCGGCGGAGCCGCCGCTGCCAAAAACCCGAAAAGAGCTCAGACATCCCACTCAATCCGTGTTAAGTCTCGAAAATTTATTGTACATTTAAAATAGAAATTTATTATGAAAAAAAGATTCGAATATAAAACAGTTATTATTGAGCCTAAAGGATTTTGGGGAAATAAATATGAACCTGCTGAAATTGATAAAACTTTAAATCAATACGGAAGTGAGGGTTGGGAACTGGTGACTGCTGAAAGTAGAGATTATGGAGGAACTTTTTATGGCGTTATTTATACCTTTAAAAGAGAGCTGTAGAACTAATTATACTTAGTTTTGCAAAATGTTAGAAATTCTTTATCGCGACGAACACCTCATTGCTATCAACAAACCCAGTGGATTATTGGTTCATAAATCTTTTTATGCAGGGGCGGCAGATACTTATGCTATTCAGGAGTTGAAGAAACAGATTGGGCAAAAAGTGTATCCTGTGCACCGTTTAGACCGAAAGACTTCAGGTGTTCTTCTGTTTACTTTAGATAAAGATACCCTTAGAATCATGAGTGAGCAGTTTGCATCACGCGAAGTGGAGAAGAAATACCTGGCAATTCTTCGTGGTTGGACGAAAGAAAAAGAAACCATCGATTATGATTTAATCAATGAAAATGAAGTTAAGCAAAATGCTGTTACCAACTATCACCGTCTGCAGACTTCGGAAATTGATTTACCTTTTTTAAAACATCAGACTTCCAGATATTGTTTAGTGGAAGCGATCCCTGAAACGGGACGGTTTCATCAGCTGAGAAAACATTTTAAACATATTTTGCATCCTATTTTAGGCTGCAGAAAACATGGCTGTAATAAACAGAATAAGCTGTGGCTCCAGACATTTGGTATCAACAAAATGACGCTCCATGCTCATCAATTGATTTTCAATCATCCTGTTACCAACGAAAAAATGATACTGAACGCTACGATAGATGAAGAATTCAAAAGGGTAGGAGACCTCCTAAACTTTGACCTGAGCCTGTACTCCTAGCTGTCATTGGGAAATATTTTGATTACCCCATATTTCTTTCACAGGTCTTTAAAATTTAAGGATTCAAAAAAATATGCATCTTCTGCGAGAGAAAATTTTTAGTCTCAATATTTTCTCTACTACAGATTGTGGTGTTGTCTTTTATAGATTCTGTTTATAAAACATTTTTCCATAAAATATCATAGGGTAACCATAGATTAATTTTAAATTGAGTATTTTTGTAAAACTTTTTTTCAATGTACAAAAGTATCATCAGACCTGTTCTCTTCAAATTTGATCCCGAGGAAGTTCATCATTTTACATTTTCAATGCTTAAAAATTTTGGATTTCTCACCAAATTATTTTTTCCAAAACCTATTGAAGATAAACGTCTGGAAAGAGAAGTTTTCGGCTTAAAATTTAAAAATCCCGTAGGACTGGCGGCCGGTTTTGATAAAAATGCCACATTATTCAATGAATTAGGGGACTTAGGTTTCGGATTTGTAGAAATCGGGACGGTAACCCCAAGAGCTCAGGCAGGAAATCCTAAGAAAAGATTATTCCGTTTAATTGAAGATGGCGGAATCATCAACAGGATGGGCTTCAACAATGATGGTCTTGAAGCGGCTATCGAAAAGCTGAAAGGCAACAAGGGCAAAATAATCATCGGTGGAAATATCGGAAAAAATACAGATACCACTCCGGAAAACTATACCCAGGATTATCTGGACTGTTTTGAAGGTCTTCATCCCCATGTAGATTATTTTGTATTGAATGTAAGCTGCCCGAATGTAGGAAGCCACGCCAAATTGGAAGATGTAGACTATCTGCGTGAACTGATTACGGAAGTGAAAAAAATCAATCAGTCAAAACCTGTACAGAAACCCATATTACTGAAAATCGCTCCGGATCTTAACAACAGCCAATTGGATGAAATTGTTGAGCTGATCGCAGAAACAAAAATAGACGGAGTGATTGTTTCCAATACCTCCGTAAACAGAGACGGTTTAAAAACTTCGCCGGAAGTATTAGCTCAAATAGGAAACGGAGGCTTAAGCGGAAAACCTATCCGTGAGAGAAGCACAAAAATGATCCGGTATCTTTCTGAAAAAAGCAACCGTGCGTTCCCAATCATCGGAGTAGGAGGAATTCACTCGGTGAGAGACGCAATGGAAAAATTAGATGCCGGAGCAAGCTTAATACAGCTATACACCGGATTTATCTATGAAGGCCCGGGACTGATCAGCGAGATCAATAAAGAACTTTTAAAAAGAGCCGGCAGGTTGCCAAGATAAATACAAAAAGAGAGTCAGTACGGCTCTCTTTTTTATTTTGATCTTACTATGGATGAATTCTTTATGTCAACTGTAAATGTATAAGGAGGAGAAGACGCTGATTTACCTACTTTATATTGAATGGTTTTTCTGTCTTTAGATTTTATTTTTGAGGTATCATAAATAGATTCCAGACAACTTTCTGTCAAAAACTCTTCGTAATTTTTAAAATTCCAGTCTTTTGTAAAGTAAAGAATGCGGTAGCCTTTCTCTCCTTCGCTGGCCCCGCATCTTCCACAGGCATTAAAGTTGGAAGTATGCTCAAAATACAGCAAAACTCTGTTCCCGTTTTCCCCCGATGTATAGGAAATCAATTCATTCCCGCCGGCCTGGTTAATAAAATCGAAGGTATTGATCTTTTTATTATTAGGCAGAGACAGATAATTGTTATAACGATAGATCATGTTATTTTCAGTAAGAAGTTCTGCCGGTTGAACTTTTTTGCCCAGATGAAAGCTGCCGGAAATTATACTTTTTTTTGTGTAGTCACGATCGAAGAGAATATATTCTTTAGGATTCAATGCCTGAGCGAGTTCGTTCGTTTTCTCCATTTTCTGTGGGGAGGTGATCTGCTCTTTAAGTTTTTGAGAATTCAGTTTTTGCTGAGTTCCGAAATTATACAATGACAGTTTGCCATAATCATAAACTCCGGTCAGAGGGATTTTCTTCTGATACTTATCATAGTAATACCAGCCATCTACAAAATACTGATACAGGCTGCAATCTGCGATACCCGCATAATTAAGCTGCATGGTAATAGGGATTCCTGCAATCTGGCCTTTGAAAATCTGTGATGAATCCGTTACAGATTTCAATTCAATCTTTTGACTGAAACAGCCAATAAAAAAGGAAAGGAATAATACAATAAACGTTTTTTTCATGGCTAGTTTTTCAGTTTTAAAGGAAGAAATGGGCAATCGTATAGATGATAAGCCCCACCAGACCACCTACCAGAGTTCCATTAACACGGATAAACTGCAGATCTTTTCCAACTTCCAGTTCCAGTTTTTCACTCAGTTCTTTTCCCTGCCAGTTTCCAACCGTTGTACTGATGAGGTTTCCGAACTGATGGGTATTTTTAAGAATATATTTGTAAGCCGTAACGCGAACCCAGTGGTCAATTTTGTTCTGAAGACTTTCATCTGTCTTTAAATTCTGTGCAAACTTATTCAGGTTTTTAGAAAGATAGTTTTTTAATGCAGAATGTTCTTCCTGCAACTCCTTCATCAGCGTTTTTTTGATAGAAATCCAGATGTCGTTGGAATATTCTTCCAGTTTATCATTTTTCAGAAGTCCGTTTTTGATGGTTTTAAATTCGTCGTTCCATTTTGGATCTTCTTTAAGATCAACAGAAAATTCATGAATTTTTTGTGTAATCAGCGTTCTCACTTCATGCTGAGGGCTTTCTTCTATTTCCTTGAAAAAATCAGAAAGTCCGTCTGCAATCTTGTCTGCAATTTTATTGTCTACAAAAGACGGAATAAACGTGTAGCTTCCTTTTTTTACCCGGTCTTTAATCATTTCATCATTTTCCAGAATATATTCCTTGATCTGTCTTGAAAGGTTGGTGATGATCCTCTGATGGTCATTTTTTTCCAGAATATAACCGATCCCGTTTCCTACTACTTTATTGAGTTGAATATCATCTGTCATTTCAGACACTTTTTTGCTGATAAACTGGCTCACTGTCATATCATCAAGTTTATTCAGAATGTCAAGAACAATATCCGAAATATTTCTGATCAGAATATTCTGATTCTTTTCTTTCCCCAGCCAATCTCCTACGAAGTTTGAAATTTTAAGCTTCTGAATATAGGGACGGATATTCTGAGGAGACAGGAAATTGCTCACCACAAAACTTCCGAGATTATCTCCCAACCGTTGTTTGCTATTCTCAATCAGATTGGTATGAGGAATAGGAATTCCCAAAGGATGGCGGAATAAAGCGGTAACAGCAAACCAGTCTGCAAGCGCTCCGACCATCGCTGCTTCTGCAAAAGCACGCACATAGCCGATCCAATGAGAAGTATTGGACTTCTGTAATAGGCTGGTCACAATGAAAATCACCGCCATCAGAACAAATAATCCTGTGGCAAATGCTTTATATTTTCTGAGCTGTTTTCTTTTTGCGTCATCATTCATATTCTCAAATTTACTAAATTTGACTATCAAATCATTCAATATTTAAACCATAAAAGATAGAAACGTGTCTCTGAAAAATGCAAATAAGCAGAAAATTAAAGATTTTCAAAATCTGAAGTGCTTTTACATCTCCTCTCTCTTTTGTGGATAAGATACAAGAATTTAAAACTTATGATGAGATTTTTAGTTTACATCATCATATTAATTTTTCTGCAAGGATGCAGGCAGAAACATCAACCCCTTAAAATCACCTCCATGGAAAATAAAGAAGCAAAAAATAATCCATACTATTCCAGAACAGATACCACAAAACTCAACATTTCCAATGATGAATGGAAGAAAATCCTCGCTCCTGATCTTTATGCTATTGCCAGAGAAGCCGCTACAGAAAGAGCTTTCACCGGAAAGTACAATGAATTTGATGAAATCGGGGAATATTATTGTTCCGTTTGTGGAAATCATCTGTTCCGTTCTACTTCTAAATTTGCCAGCAGTTGCGGATGGCCGAGTTTTTTTGAAGCCGATAAAGAAGGCGTTTATTACAAACGAGATCTTGCCTATGGGATGGACAGGGTAGAAGTACTATGCAAAAGATGCGATTCTCATCTGGGACATGTTTTTGATGACGGTCCGAAACCTACAGGACTGCGTTATTGTATGAACTCTGTGAGTTTAGAATTCGTCCCGAATTCTGAAAAATAGTTTTTTAACTGAATGATATGGAAGTGCTGGAGCTCACGGATGAACGGAAAATGGTTTGGAAGGCATTATCCGAATTATACCTGGATACGGAACTTCAGGAATCAGATTTTCATTATGTAGCTCTTACGTTTTTTAAAAGTCCCTTCACTTTTGAAGAAATTAGAAAAATTGATCAATATGAAGTTTTTCCTGTTCTCTTTTTCAATCTATTAGATCCGGCCGGAGAATGGGCTGGCTTTGAGGAAAAAAGATTAGTTAAAAATATTATAAGCTGGCTCGGCTCAAGAAGTCAGTTGGATATTTTTGCGCTCAAATGTATTTATCCTATTTATGAACCGATAAATAGGAGTTATTGGAAAAAACTGAAAGAGGTTTATAATCAAATAGATGAATCATCGCACCGTTAAAGTTTCTTAAATTGAGTTAAACTTTTTAGAGTTATAATCTGCTGGTAATTATGTTTTTATAATTTTGCCTCACTAATTTGGAATTAATATAGTATTGAATGAAAGGATTTTATAGCGTATTAGGCCTTGTTTACATGGTCACGACTTCATTCTATCTTTCTCCCAGACCGGCAGTAAAGAATGAGAATGTCCCCACAGTAAAAACTGAAAGAGTAACCGACACGAAATCTGAGAAGACTACAGCTGCTGTATCTTCGTCAGAAGCATTATTCCAATCTATTGCATTTGATCCTGATCACGAAATGAACTTCGAAGTTTTCTCAAAAGCACTGACAGGATTTGAAAATCTGAAAAAAGCAGGATTGCTCAATCAGGAGTCGCATTTACTAACCATCTGCGATTTTTCTATGTCCTCTAATACAAAAAGACTTTGGGTAATTGATCTTAACGACAAAAAAGTATTGTTCAACTCACTGGTTGCCCACGGAAAAAATACCGGCGAAGAATTTGCTACGAATTTTTCTAATACGGAAAGTTCGCAGCAGAGCAGCATGGGATTTTATATCACAGATGCAACCTATAGAGGCGATAACGGATTTTCTTTAAGATTGCTGGGAATGGATAAAGGTTTTAATGATGCCGCATACAGAAGAGCAATTGTAATGCATGGAGCAGATTATGTAAGTGAACAATTTGCCGCAACGCACAAAAGAATCGGAAGAAGCTGGGGATGTCCTGCTATTCCGAGAGATCTTACACAGCCCATCATTAATACCATCAAAGGAAGAAATCTTCTCTTTATTTATTATCCCGACCAGAAATACCTTTCTTCGTCGGAATGGCTAAAAGAAGCATAAAAATAAAAGCAGTCAATTTAATGGCTGCTTTTATTTTTTATTAGTATGAGATTCTATATTATAATAACCCCTAATATCTGCTAGATCAGCGAGAAAATAAAAACTCCCTTTATTTAAACTTCTTGAAAATCAAAGTGGCATTGTGCCCACCAAATCCAAAAGCATTACTCAAAGCATAATTGATCTCCTTCTCTTTAGCCTCTCCAAAAACAATATTGACATCTTTCGGAATATTTTCATCAATTTTATGAAGGTTAATCGTTGGTGGAATAATTCCGTTTTCCACAGCTTTGATGGATAGGATGGCTTCTGCCGCCCCTGCCGCTCCTAATAAATGTCCGGTCATAGACTTGGTGGCACTAATGTCGAGCTTTTTACTGCCGTTAAACAGCTTGCTGATCCCTTTCAATTCCACAAGATCGCCAAGCGGAGTAGAAGTGGCATGAGGATTCAGATAATCAATATCTTCAGCATTAATTCCTGCTTCATTAAGTGCGAGCTGCATCGCTTTAATGGCTCCTACACCATCAGGATGAGGTGCGGTCATATGATAAGCATCGGCAGTCATAGCCGCCCCAACTAGCTCTGCATAAATTCTGGCTCCTCTTGCTTTAGCGTGTTCG
Source organism: Chryseobacterium vaccae (assembly GCF_009602705.1). Taxonomy (NCBI): domain Bacteria; kingdom Pseudomonadati; phylum Bacteroidota; class Flavobacteriia; order Flavobacteriales; family Weeksellaceae; genus Chryseobacterium; species Chryseobacterium vaccae. Next base: position 3,593,606 of record NZ_VSWH01000001.1, read on the forward strand.
TATTCTTCCAGAACCAGTGCTCCTGCACCTTCTCCCATAACAAAGCCGTCTCTGTCTGCATCATAAGGACGGCTGGCTGTAGCCGGATCATCATTTCTGGTGGACATGGCCTTCATAATGGAAAAACCTCCTATTGATGCCGGAGAAATGGCCGCTTCTGAACCTCCGCTGATAATTACTTTCGCTTTCCCCAGACGGATATAATTAAAGGCATCCATCAATGCTGTATTTCCCGTTGCACAGGCTGAAATCGTGGTATAATTGATTCCCTGAAGACCGAATTTCATAGAAATCATTCCCGAAGCCATATTAGCAATGAATTTAGGAACAAAGAACGGATTGAATCTTGGCGTTCCGTCTCCTTTCGCAAATTCCATCAGTTCGCTTTCAAAGGTCCACATACCACCCTGCCCTGTTCCCCAGATCACTCCCGTATCAAAAGGGTCCATATTCGGAAGGTCAAGCCCTGAATCCTGAATGGCCTCTGCAGATGAATACAGGGCATATTGGGTAAACAGGTCGCTTCTTTTTATTTCGTTATGGGTGAGGTGGACTTTCGGGTCAAAGTTTTTAACCTCACAGGCAAAATGTACTTTAAATTTCTCTGAGTCAAAATGAGTAATGATTCCTGCACCGCTAACTCCGTTAATACTGTTGTGCCAAAAATCTTCGACATTGTTTCCCAAAGGCGTCACTGCGCCCAGTCCTGTAATGACAACTCTTTTCATATATACGTATCTATCTTTTTAAGGGTCATAAGTCGCCACCATCTTTTTGTTTGAAAGAATCAATGATGGTGATTTCATACTTAGTTATTAATTTTGAATAAATTGGAGGTTCCTCTGGCAATAAGCCTTGTCTTGTCTGCATTCCATATTTCGCATTGGGCATTCACAAACTGCCGGCCTCTTTTTATAATTTTTGTTTCGGCTACAATATTATCATTTTCTTTTGCAGTTGAGAAATAATCAATCACATTATTGATGGTGGTGATGAAAGAATTTTCATTCAGAGAAAACATAGTAGCTCCAATGATATCGTCAATAATGGCTGCTGTTACACCGCCGTGAAGATTTCCGATCGGGTTCAGCCATTCCGGCCTTACCGTATACTGAAATTGAAGATGTCCTTCTTCCGCAGAAATGACAACTGGATTAAGCCATTTCATAAAGGGTGATGGCGACTGGCTGAATTCTTTTCCTATAAATTGCTGAAGCTGTGTTAATCTGTCCATATATTTTGTACTATTTTTCTATAATCATCGTAACACCCTGTCCTCGAGCGGCACAAATGGAGATAAATCCTTTTCCGCTTCCTTTTTCATGGAGAAGCTTGGCCATTGTAGCAATGATCCTGCCTCCCGTGGCAGCAAAAGGATGAGCAGCTGCAAGACTTCCTCCTTTTACATTCAGCTTATTTCTGTCGATCTTTCCTAATGCTTTTTCCAGTCCGAATTTTTTCGCCAGATCATCATGTTCCCAGATCTTCAGGGTAGCAAGAACCTGTGCGGCAAAGGCTTCATGAATTTCATAAAAATCAAAATCTTCCAGTCTCATATCTGCTTTTCTGAGCATTCTGTCGGCTGCAAAAACAGGTGCTAAAAGAAGATTCTGTTTGTTTTCAACATATTCAATCCCCGCAACCTCTGAAAAAGTAATATAAGCCAGCACGGGTAGGTTATTTGCTTTTGCCCATTCTTCCCTGGCCAATAATACAGCGGAAGCTCCATCTGTAAAAGGGGTTGAGTTCCCGGCAGTCAGCGTTCCATGCTGTTTGTCAAATGCAGGTTTCAGTTGCGAAAGTTTTTCTAAGCTGGTATCACGACGCAGATTATTGTCTTTATCCAGTCCAAAAGCTGGTGTAATCATATCATCAAAAAATCCTTCATCATAAGCTTTTGCCATATTTTGGTGGCTTTTTAAAGCTAATTCATCCTGTTCTTCACGGGAAATTTCATAATATTTTGCGGTAATTTCTGTGTGTCCGCCCATAACCAGGCCGGTTTTGGGTTCCTGTCCTTTGTAAGGAATGGGCAGCCAGTCTTTAAGCTTGGGACTTAATAACTGTTTTATTTTTCCAAATGCTGATTTCTCTTTATTGGCTTTTAAAAGAGCTTTTCTCAAACGGAGTGAAGATTCAAAAGGAATATTACTCATGGCTTCTACACCGCAGGCAATTCCGCTTTCTATCTGGCCTAATGCAATTTTATTTCCGATATAAATGGCGGCTTCAATTCCCGTATCACAAGCCTGCTGAAGATCACAGGCCGGAGTTGCCGGATCTAGGGATGTATTCATAACAGATTCCCGGATGAGGTTGCTTTCGGAAATATGTTTGATAACGGCACCTCCCGCTACTTCCCCCAAAAGCTTTCCTTGTAGATGGTACTGTTGTATCAGGCCTTTGAGTGCAGCTTCCAGCAATTGCTGGTTTCCCTGATCTGCATACGCTGTATTGATTCTGGCAAAAGGAATTCTGTTATATCCTACAATAGCCACTTTTTTTGTTTCCATAATCTCTGTTTTTAAGATGAAAGGATGATGAGTTCGCAATCGATTATTTGGGTGATCCTGTCCAGTGCGAGGTTCAGGAATTTTTCTTCATCAGTAGTTTTGGAAAGCAATATCCCGCCTTCAATGAGCATAATGAAAAGAGCTGCATATTCATCGGGATGAACATCAGGGTTGAGCTCTCCGTTTTTCTGCCCCTGTTGAATGACTCCGGAAATCTTATGGGTCCAAATTTCAAAAGATTCTTTGACTTGGTTTTTCAATGCAGGAAAAGAATCATCCGCTTCAGTGGCTGCATTCATAATTGGACAGCCTCCGTTGGAGAAAACTGAACGCCAGTTTTTTCTGTAAAAAGCTACGAATGCATAAAGCTTATCCACTGTTGTTGGAAACTCGTCCCCGAAAGACCGGCTCATGATTTTGCTCAATTGGCTGGCATTGTATCGGTAAACTTCAATAGCCACTTCGTCTTTATTCTCAAAATTTCCATAGATACTCCCTTTTGTAAGGCCTGTTGCCTCAGTAATGTCTGATAGTGAGGTAGACATATACCCTTTAGTATTGAATATAGATGCCGTTCTTTCAATAATAAACTGCCTGGTCTTTTCTGCCTTTGACATTTTTATATCTTTTTTTTCAATACAAATATACGGAAATATACCAATCGGTATATTTTTCTCTTAAAATATTTCATCACCTGCAAATCAGTTTTATTATTATCAAAAAAATCAGCTCAATCAGCAAGAATAAAATAAACCATTAAAACCAGTCAGAAATAGGAACTGCAAGGCATTTTCCTAATGTTTTCAAACTTACTTTTAATGGTTTAAAAAGAAATTGAATATAATCTTATGCTAAAGTCGCATTCAGAGTAATTTCAAAATTGAATGCAGCACTTACCGGGCATCCCTCTTCAGCGATTTTAGCGTACTTTTGGAACTCTTCTTCAGAAATTCCCGGAACTTTTGCTGTTAAAGTCAGTTCAGATTTTGTGATTTTTCCGATACTTGGGTCAAGAGTGATGACGGAAGTTGTTTTTAATTCTTCAGGATTGTAACCTGCCTGGGAAAGTTCCGCGCTTAGTTTCATGGTAAAGCATCCCGCGTGTGCTGCTGCCAGAAGTTCTTCAGGATTGGTTCCTACACCATCGGCAAAACGGCTGTTAAAAGAATACTGAGTTTCGTTTAAGGTGGTACTCTGAGTAGTTAAGTGTCCTTTTCCTTCTTTGATGGTACCGTTCCAAACGGCTGTTGCGTTACGTCTCATAATGTTTGGTTTTTATTATTGATATTTTGTATTGTTTTTTGATATGACAAAGGTATTGCAGTTTATAGCTGGATTCAATAGATAAAAAGACTTAAATATTGTACTTTTTTCCTGAAGTGTAATTTTTTTTGAAATTGGAAGGAGTGCTTCCTGTTTTTTGAGTAAATAATCGGTTGAAATAGGCTGGATCTTCATATCCCAGATTATAGGCGATCTCCTTAACAGGTTTATCCGTATAAAATAATAACCTTTTGGCTTCCAGCAAAATTCTGTTAATGATAAACTGGTTGGGAGATTCGAGTCTAAGGCTTTTAAATTTGTGCGTTAAAGTTTTCGGAGCGATATGAAGCAGCTCGGCGTAATCTGATACATTATGTTTCTTCCTGAAATGAATTTCCAGATGTCTGCTGAAATCTCTGAAAACATCAAGTTCGGTACCTGAAATTTTTACAGTGTCATGATCAAGATTTTGTTGTTTCCATTTTCTGGTGGCACGGATGATAATCTGTTTTACATACGTTCGTATCATTTCTTCAGCCGAAGAATCTTTATATTCAAGCTCTTCTCTTATATGTTGAAACAGCTTTTTGAAATCTGTTGCTTCTTCAGGATCAATTTCAACAAATGGAATTTCAAATACATTATGGAATAAAAGCCCATCGCAGGCTACTTCTTTATCATGAATCTGGATACAGTAAAAATCACGATTATAATAGAGTAATAAAGCCTCTTCTTTTCCCTTTTCAATCTTCATATGCTGTCCGGTAAGAAAAAATAAAGAAGGTTTTGAAGTTTTGTAATGGCTGAAATCTACTGTTAGTTCATAGCCTTCAGGAATGAAAAGGATTTTAATGTCAGATATGAAAGCATTGCTTTGAACGGCTTCCAGATTTCTTTCCGAAAACACTTCAAGCCCCAGTTTTTTATAATGATCTTCAAAAATGAGCGGCATAGAATTACTTTAGTTTAAAGATACGAAAAGAAATGAAGGCGACAGAAGGAAGCCGAAAGTTATTATTGTGTATAGATTTGTCTCCTGTTAAGCTAATATATTTCCACTTTTTTAAGGTGAATTAAGTCGTAAGGTTATCTGGCGGATACGCTATTTTCAAATTTTTAACAAAAAACAGATAAAAAATAAAAATTATATATTAGTTGATTGTTTTTTTATCAATTTTGTAAAAGTACTGTATTTGATTTATAACTTAATTTTTTCACCCACTCATGAGCAAGTTAGAAAATATATTGAGAGAAATAACACCGTTATCTCCCGAAGACAGTTTTCTTGTATTTGACCGTATCAAGGCATCGTTTGATTTTCCCTATCATTATCATCCGGAAGTAGAGATCAACTTTGTTTATAAAGGAAAAGGATACCGGCGGATGATTGGCGACCATACCGGGGAGATCGGCGATTATGAACTGGTGCTGGTAGGCCCGAATCTGCCTCATTGCTGGGCCAATCACAAGTGTAAAAACAGAAAGACTCACGAGATTACCGTACAGTTCAATCAGGACTTTTTTAACCAGTCGATGATGGATAAAAATATTCTGAAGCCCATTAGTAATCTGATGAAAGATTCAATCAGGGGGATTTTGTTTTCACCGGAACTGGCGGAAAAACTGAAAGATTCTTTTCTTAATCTATCCAAAATGAGCAGTTTTGAATCTTTTATTGAAATTATGAAGATTCTGAATGAACTGGCCACTGCGGAAGACAAAACATTGCTTTCATCGTACAGTATAGAACTGGAGACGTTTGCTGATAATGATAAAATGAAGATTGTTCATGATTTTGTCCATAAGAATTTTGAAAGTAAAATATCTCTGAATGATGCAGCATCACTGGTTAGTATGAGCAACGTTACCTTTAACAGATTTATTAAAAAAAGAACAGGAAAAACTTTTGTGAATTACCTGAATGAAATCAGGATCAGTTATGCTGCCCGATGGCTGATGGAAAAGAATCTTACGGTTTTTGAAACAGCTTTTGAAGCCGGATTCAACAATATTGCCAATTTCAACAAGGTTTTTAAGTCCATAAAGAAAACAACACCCACTGAATTTAAAGAACAGTTTAAAGGAGTGAAAAAAATTGAATAGAAGTATAAAAAGTTAAAAATTATACTGTTAATTATCAAAATCCGGATCATTGTATCCGGATTTTTTGCATTAAAATACCAAAATTTACTCCTTAATTGCTCTAAAACAGACTAAAAAGCATGCTGAATTTCATGATTTTATTTGGTCGTAATCTGTTGGTTTTTAGTTGGTATTGTACTGTTTTTAAATAGACCTGAAAAAATAATATCGTTTTATGATAAAATAGTGTTATATCTGGCTGTTTACAAAATTTAGATTTGCTAATGTGAATTAAATCTTAATCAAACTTTAAATTATTTGAAGCTTTCAAAACATAATGTTGCGAAAAAAATACAACGAATGTGTTTTAGGTTTTAAAATCCTATTTAAGGAAATGTAATTAATTCTCAAATAAATCTAAACTAATCCTAAACCTTATGAGAAAAACTGTTATACCGGTTTTATTAGCTATTTCTTTATCTGCTCATGCACAGGAAACGAAGAAGGCAGATACTGCTAAAACAACCAAAATAGAAGAAGTGGTTGTTACTTCTTTGGGGATAAAAAGGCAGGCGCGGTCTTTAACCTATTCGAGCCAGCAGATTGGCGGGGATGAGCTTACGGAGGTAAAAACGCCTAATCTTCTCAATTCCATCAACGGAAAAGTTTCCAACGTGCAAATCAATAAAACCAACGGTGGGGTCGGAGGATCTGTGAGGGTGGTGATGAGAGGGGATAAATCCACAAGAAACAGCCAGCCGCTGTATGTGATTGATGGAATTCCTATTATCAATGGTGTTGGAGGTCCGAATGTAGATTTTTATGCTTCTATGCCGGATGTAGGAGATATATTGAGTACTATAAATCCTGAAGATATAGAAAGTATTAACTTTTTGAAAGGGGCATCTGCTTCGGCTTTGTATGGGTCACAAGGAAGTAATGGAGCTGTATTGATTACGACAAAAAAAGGTAAAGCAGGAAGAAGCAATATAACCTATTCAACCAGTCTGACGATGGATAATGTATATGCTTTGCCTGAATTACAGAACAGCTATCTGCAAACGATACCTTATAATCCTTCCGCAGGGGCAACAGGATCTTTGCAAAGCTGGGGTGCAAAAGGAGAATCCAAAGATTATACAAAAGATTTTTTCAGAACAGGAATGACCTGGATTAATAGTCTCAGTTTTCAATCAGGAAATGAAAAAAGTACCAACTTATTTTCCTTTGGTAATACAACGAATAAAGGGGTAATTCCAACTTCTTCTTTTGATCAGTATAACCTTAATTTCAGAAATTCCAGTAAGTTTTTTGATGATAAACTCACCTTGGATGTCAATGTAATGGCCTCTATGCAGAACACAAAGAATAGGCTTACTCCAGGTTCTTATTTTTCACCTCTTACTAATCTTTATTGGTTGCCAAGAGGTATTAATTTTGATAATTTTAGTGGCGATAATTATACCTATTTTAATCAGGAAAGATATTTGCCGGCCCAAAATTGGTGGGCGGTTGCTCCTGATGGAAGCTTCAGCGTAGAATCCCAAAACCCATATTGGATATTAAATAGAAATGCTGTTACCACCAAGAATAAAAACTTCTATGGTTCAGCAGCGCTAAGTTATGCTATTAATCCATGGCTGACAGCAAAAATCAGAGGAAACTACAGCTATTTTGATTCTGATACGCAGAGAAATGTTGCTGTTTTCTCATTACCGGTAATATTAGGAGGAAATAATAATGGTAAAATTTACAAAAACCTGTATGATAACAGATCTACTTACGGAGATGTTTTATTAAGCGGAAACCCACATATCGGAGATAACTTTACTCTGGATTTTACGGTGGGCGCAAGTATTAGTGATAAAAGAGCTTCTGTAACCAGTATAGAAAACAATCTATTGGTGGTACCTAATCAGTTTACCTTAAATAATCTGCAATGGACAGGGCAAAATGGAAATGGACAAAATTATACAATTACAGGTACAAGAAGACAGGATCAATCTGTTTTTGCAAGTGCTAATATTGGATTTAAGAATAAGCTATATTTAGATTTGACTTTCAGAAATGACTGGTCATCTACTTTAGCCGGGTTAGGAAATGTTTCTTTCGACTATGAATCTGTAGGGGTGAATGCCATTCTATCGGATATCGTAAAACTTCCGGATTTATTTAGTTTCTGGAAAGTAAGAGGCTCCTATGCGATTGTAGGTAATGCTTTGGATCCTACATTTACCATGCCGCAATTAATTTTTAATGCAGGAAATATCGTAGGAACATATAGCGCCTATCCAGTTGTTCGTGAGGGCTATGAATCACTTTTTCCAAGGCCTGAAGAAAATAAAACGTTTGAAGTAGGAACTGATATTCGGTTATTTAAAAACAGAGCGAGACTTGATTTTACGTATTATAATTCCAACAATTCTCATCAGTATCTTCAGGGTATTGAGGCTTCCTCAGACCTTTCTGTAACTTTTGGAGGAAAATTGGATATTAATGCTGGTAAAATACGAAACACAGGATTTGAATCTTCTCTGGCGGTAGATATTTTCAAAAGAGAAAAGTTTTCATGGACATCAATACTTAATATATCTGCCAACAGGAATAAAATTGTTGAACTTTTCCCTTCACAATATTTCAATGATTCCGATGAAAAACTTTTTACCCTGTTAGGAGGAGGATATAACAAATTGAAATTAGGTGGTTCTTTTGGTGATATTTATGGAAAAACTTTTAAACGTGATGGGGAAGGAAGGATTATTGTAAGCGATCATGGAGTTCCTTTATTTGATACCGGGGCTGTAGACTATTTAGGTAATCCGAATCCTAAATTTATGCTTGGTCTCAATAATTCCTTCAGTATAGGAAAACTTAATATAGACTTTCTGATAGACGGAAGATTTGGCGGAAAGGTATTAGGGTATACTCAAATGATGAATGACAGATACGGGGTAAGTAAAGTAACTGCAGATGCCCGTGATAATGGCGGGGTTACCATTAATAATGCAGTGACCGAAAATGGACAGGCCTATACAGGGAAAACAGATGCAAAAGAATACTACGAAGCAGTTTCTAATGTTGAGGAAGCTTATATGTATAGCGGAACCGCTATAAGATTACGTCAGGCTTCAATTTCATATACATTTAATCTGAAGTCCGGATTTTTGCAGAATGCAACGGTCGGAGTAACAGGATCTAATCTTTTCTTTTTATACAAGAAGGCTCCTTTTGATCCGGAACAGGTGTCAGGCGTAAATCCGGGAGGTGTAGGAGTAGATATGTTTGGTATGCCGATAACCAGATCTCTAGGTGTTTCATTAAAAGCAACTTTCTAATCTTTACAGCAATGAAAAATAAAATAAAAACAATATTAATCGGAGGATTGGTAACCTCTTCAATTTTAAGCTGTACAAGCGATTTTGAAGATATTAATTCTCAGTATTCAGGTCTTGGAAGTGAGCAGTTAAATGCTGATTTTGTACAACTGGTAAATCCGCTAAAGCAGATGCAGAGAAATCTGGCACATCCTACAGATTGGGTTTATCAGCTGCAAACCAATTTAAATGCAGATATGTATAGTGGTCTTTTTAGTACTGCCACGGCATATAACGGAGGTAAAAATAATACCACTTATTTTATAATGGACGGATGGAATGAAAGAATAATGATGACCCAGCTGGAAGATGTTTTCCAGCAGATTAAGAATTTTTCCACCGTTTCAGCAAAAAACTATGCAGGGATAGATTTCTCCCATTCATTGGCCGTTTTACAAATATTGAGAGTAATGGCCTCTCAAAAAGTTTCAGATGCACATGGCCCGGTAATATACAGTAAGTATCTGACGCCAAACCCTAATGGAATTACCGATGTAGACAGCCAGCAGGAGGCCTATAATCATTTTATCCAGGATCTTACATCAGCAATTACTTCACTTCAGAAAAGCATCGGTACCGAAGATCAGTCAGTTCTTAAAAAAGGAGATGTTGTATTTGGTGGAAATGCCGCTTCCTGGGCCCGTCTCGCAAATTCATTGAAATTGAGACTGGCCATGAGGATTAGCTATGCAGATCCGGTAAAGTCAAAACAATATGCTGAGGAAGCATTAAGCTCTTCAGCCGGTCTGATCGAAACTAATAGCCAGAATGCATTAGTAAGTTATGGTGGTGCTTCTCCTTTATATAATATCATTTATTCATGGGGAGACTGCAAAATTGGAGCCCCTTTAATGGCTTATATGAACGGATTTAATGACCCGCGGATTTCATCATATGCCAAACCGGCAGTTGATCCTACAGTAAACGGACAATACATTGGAGTAAGGCTTGGGGTTGATATGGGAGGAAGTAAAGACCGTTATGGTAACTTTTCCCAGCCAGCTGCCACCTCTGCCGCCGGAGATTATTTTTCAAATTCTGATGGCAAAAACAAAATTATGACTGCCGCAGAAATCTGGTTCCTGAAAGCAGAAGCAGCCATCAGAGGCTATGCCGGAGCAGGAGATGCAGGAACCAATTATAATAAAGGAGTTGAAATGTCCTTTGCAGAATGGGGAAAAAGCTCTTCATATGCAACGTATATAGAAGATGCCGTTTCTGTGGAAGCTCCTTATATTGATACTAAAAATGCATCAAACAGTATTCTGGCAGGAAGTCCAATGCTGAGCACCATTACCATCAAATGGAACAATGGAGATTCTTTTGAAAGAAAGCTTGAGAGAATCATAACCCAGAAATGGATTGGCATTTATCCTGACGGACCCGAAGCGTGGGCAGAACAAAGAAGAACAGGCTATCCTGTGATTTTCAAAAATGTCCTGAATGACAGCCAGGGAACCATTAGCACCGATGCCATGATCAGAAGAGTTCCTATCCCAACCAAATATAGAAATAACACCCTGAATTATGCACAGGCTCTACAGTACCTTGGCGGTCCTGATACAGGAGGAACAAAACTGTGGTGGGATAAAAAATAATACTTTTCAGAATCAATTATAAAGAAAACAGAAGGCCGTCTCGAAAAATAGATTTAATTTGGTTTTTTTTCATACCGGTATAGGAAAATCTTTAGCATATTCGTTTTTTAGATTATTCTTTTTTAGTTTCGTTGACGCCGGGATGATACTTTCGAGAGGCCTTCTTTTCTTTAACATTTTAGTTTGAATATGGGAAAAAACAATTCTGAGACACGTTCAGTACAACCTATTTTCTGGATCTCAACATTATACTTTGCAATGGGAATTCCCTTTGTAACCATTAATGCTGTTTCCGGAATTATGTATAAAGACATGGGTGTTTCAGATGCAAAGATTACCTTCTGGACGGGGCTTATTATGCTTTCGTGGACTTTAAAGCCTCTCTGGAGCCCCTTTCTGGAAATCTATAAAACAAAAAAATTCTTTGTCCTTTTTACTCAGGCAGCCATAGGAGTGCTTTTTGCCCTGATCGCATTAAGTCTTCCTCTTCATGATTTTTTCAGGTACAGCATTGCTCTTTTTGCAGTGGTTGCTTTCTGCGGAGCCACACACGACGTAGTAGCAGACGGTACCTATATTACCTTTCTCTCTAATAAAGAACAGGCAAGATATATCGGCTGGCAGGGCGCATTCTATAATCTGGCCAAAATTATCAGCAGTGGTGCTTTGGTTTATTTTGCCGGAGTTCTGGAAAAAACAAAAGGAGTTACCCATGCTTGGATGATCATCATGGGGGTGTATGCTCTTATATTTTTCGCTTTAGCAGTTTATCATTATTGGGTATTGCCGAAAGAACAGAAAAATGAAGAGGACAAAAAAGATAAAAACGCAGGAAATATCCGTAAAGAACTGCTGGAAGTAATCACATCCTTCTTTACCAAACGGAATATATTATGGTCGGTTATGTTTATCATCTTATACCGTTTTGCCGAAGGATTTGCCATTAAGATCGCGCCTTTATTTTTTAAGGCTCCGAGAACAGCAGGAGGATTAGGATTATCCACTTCAGATATCGGCCTTATTTATGGAACATACGGCTCTGCGGCATTTATTTTAGGATCCGTACTGGCGGGATATTTCATTTCGGCAAGAGGACTTAAAAAATCCCTGATCTGGCTTTGTTGTGCATTTAATATACCGTTTGTAGTGTATGCATTGCTGGCGCATTATCAGCCGGAAGATCTTTTTTCAGTAGGCTTGGCTGTAATAACGGAATATTTCGGTTACGGATTTGGTTTTGTAGGACTGATGCTGTACATGATGCAGCAGATTGCTCCCGGAAAACACAAGACGGCCCATTATGCATTTGCCACAGGAATTATGAATCTGGGAGTAATGATTCCCGGAATGTTCAGTGGAATGATCAGCGACTGGATAGGATATAAAATGTTTTTCATCTGGGTGCTTGTTGCCACCATACCGGCATTCATTGTAACATTGCTGGTTCCGTTCCCGTATCCTGAAAAACCCAAAGAAGAACCAATCAGTTAATTAATAATCAAAAAATAAAAAAGTAACACTACTTTATGACATCTCAATCAGTAATGATCCCTTGGCAGGACCGTCCGAAAGACTGCAGCGATATTATGTGGCGTTTTTCAGAAAACCCAATTATCAGCAGATATGCAATCCCTTCATCCAACAGCATTTTCAATAGTGCAGTTGTTCCTTTTGAAGACGGATTTGCAGGCGTTTTCCGGTGTGATAACAAAGCCGTACAGATGAATATCTTTGCCGGCTTCAGTAAAGATGCCATTCATTGGAAGATCAACCATGATCCCATTGAAATGAAAGCCGGGAATACCGAAATGATCGAATCCGATTACAAATATGATCCGCGCGTAACCTTTATTGAAGACCGTTATTGGATTACCTGGTGCAACGGATACAATGGCCCTACCATCGGAATAGGATATACCTTCGATTTTAAAGAATTCTTCCAGTGCGAAAATGCCTTTCTGCCTTTCAACAGAAATGGGGTGCTTTTCCCTGAAAAAATCAACGGGAAATATGCCATGCTGAGCCGTCCGAGTGATAACGGACATACCCCGTTTGGAGATATTTACATCAGCTACAGCCCGGATATGAAATACTGGGGCGAACACAGATGCGTAATGAAAGTTACCCCCTTTGAAGACAGTGCCTGGCAGTGTACCAAAATAGGAGCAGGACCGGTACCTATCAAAACCAGTGAAGGGTGGCTGCTTTTCTACCACGGAGTAATCAATACCTGCAGAGGCTTCAGATATTCTATGGGAGCTGCATTGCTTGACCTGGAAGACCCCTCAAAAGTATTGTACAGAACCAAACCATACCTGTTGGCTCCGGCAGAAATGTATGAGCTTACGGGAGATATTCCTAATGTGATTTTCCCGTGTGCTGCATTAACTGAAGGAGATAAGGTAGCTGTGTATTATGGTGCTGCCGATACGGTAGTTGCTGTCGCATTTGGATATATTTCAGAAATCATTGATTTTATGAAAAATAATTCAATATAATGGTCTGAAAACTTTAATAATATCGATAAAACCTATGCTTTTACCATACAGTATTGTTATTATGATTTTCATATTCCTAAATAAACTCTTATCTTAAAAAAAATTTGAGACCTTCCTTACCATTATGAAAAAAGAACTGCTTATATTTTTAGTAACAATCCTGCTTTCACACAACGGAAATGCACAGCAGCGAAAGGATGATGTCCTTTCCTGGGTAGATCCGTTCATTGGGACAGGCGGCCATGGCCATACCTTTCCGGGAGCTACAACGCCATTCGGAATGATACAGCTCAGTCCGGACCAAAATACCAAAAGTGGGGATTGGGACTGGTGTTCAGGATATCATTACAGCAGTAAGACCATCATGGGTTTCAGTCATAATCACCTTAGCGGAACCGGCTGGGCAGACCTTGGAGATATTCTTGTGATGCCTACGGTAGGACAGATCAAAATGCTTCCGGGATCGGAAGATAAACCAGAAACAGGATACCGTTCTACATTCAGCCATGAAAGAGAAGCTGCTTCGCCGGGATATTATTCCGTTATGCTGGACAGCTATGGAATTAAAGCAGAATTGACTGCCTCACCAAGAGTGGGATTCCATAAATATACCTTTCCTAAAAGTGAAGAATCCAATATTATTATTGATCCGGTTAACAAAATTTTCGGAAATGTGTATCATACCCTGGTAAGCATAGAAGGAAATAATAAGATTAAAGGATACAGCTACAGTACAGGCTGGGGAGGAAAAAGATTTGCCTATTTCGTGATGGAATTTTCAAAGCCTTTTAAATCCTATGGGGTGTATTCGGAAGGGAAGATCAGAAATAATGAAAAAATGGCTCTTGCCAAAGATGCCAAAGCGTTTGTGAGATTTTCTACGGAAAAAGATGAAGGTATTGAAGTGAAAGTTTCCCTGTCTCCGGTAAGCACAGAAGGAGCACAGGAAAACTTTGATTCCGAAGCCAGAAATGTTGACTTTGCAAAAGCCAAAGAAACAGCTCAGAAAACGTGGAGAGATCTTATCAGCAGATTTCAGGTGACAGGCGGAACAGATGATCAGAGGAAGATTTTCTATACAGGAGTTTATCATACGTTCATTGCTCCTAACCTTTATATGGATGTCAATGGTGATTACGTTGCCGCAGAAGAAAATATGAATACCAAATGGTTTACCAACTACAGTACGTATTCTTATTGGGACGGTTTCAGAGCAACACATCCGCTGTTGACGATCATGGACCAGAAGCATACAAAAGAATTTGCCAATTCTCTCATCAGCAGATATACAGACCGTAAAGATCATATGCCGATCTGGGAATTATGCGGGTATGACAACTTTTGCATGTTAGGCTATCACAGTACTTCAGTGATCTGGGATGCCATTTCCAAAGGGATACCCGGTATTGATCACGAAAAAGCATTTGCTGCTATGAAAGATGCTTCTTTAACTGATAAGATGAGCAGTAGCGACGGTGGCGGTGGCCTGAATGACTATATCAAATTAGGATATTCACCTTCCGAGAACGGAGCTTCTGTTTCTGCAACTCTGGAATATGCTTATGACGACTGGTGTATTCAGCAGTTAGCCGAAAAATTGGGAAAAAAAGAGGAAGCAGAAGTATACAGAAAACGATCAATGAATTTCCTGAATACCTTCAACAAAGAGAATAATCACTTCTGGCCAAGAAATAAAAAAGGAGAATTCTTACCTGATTTTGCCCTGAATGACTGGAAAAAACTTCAGCCGCACTGGGTTTCAGGAAATATCTGGGCCTATGATTTCTTTGTGCCGCATCAGATTGATGAAATGATAAAGCTATATGGCGGAAAAAAAGGATTTGAAGAAAAATTGGACAAAACCTTTACCGAAAAACTGAATATGCAGGGAGAACAGCATGTAGATATTTCAGGATTTATCGGATCTTTAGGGTTTGGAGACGAGCCGGGACATCATGTTCCTTATCTGTACAATTATGCAGGAACTCCTCATAAAGCCCAGAAAATGGTAAAATACATCCGTGATAATATGTATGCCGCAAAACCAGATGGAATTGTGAATAATGAAGACTGCGGGCAGATGTCAGCATGGTATATTTTCTCATCATTAGGATTCTATCCGGTAACGCCTGGGAAACCTGTATATGCCATAGGAGCCCCTCAATTCCCGAAAACATCTCTGCAGCTGGAAAATGGAAAAACCTTTACGGTTATTGCAGATAAAATTTCCGATAAAAATATCTACGTTCAGAAAATATTCCTGAACGGAAAAGAATACAAAAGCTGGGAATTGAATCACAGCGATATTATGAACGGAGGAGAGCTGAAATTTATCATGGGAAGCAAACCTGTACAATAAATCTAATAAATAATAAAGAAATAAAAAGTATCAATGGAAAGGAGAAAGTTTATTAAGACAAGCGCACTGGCGGGAGCCGGACTGCTGTTTACCCAAAATGTTTTTGCTAAAAACCTGGTTACAGAAGATTTCCCTGTAGTCCGTGTACCTAAAGACAAGAGACATTTTACCAGTGAGTCCGTGGAAAATGCCATTGCTGCCTTCAAAAAGAACGTTAAAAATAAAGAATTAGTCTGGCTTTTTGAAAACTGTTTCCCCAATACATTAGATACAACAGTATTTTATAAAGAAATCAACGGTACACCGGATACTTATGTGATTACCGGAGATATTGATGCTATGTGGCTCCGCGATAGTTCCGCCCAGGTTTTCCCTTATCTGCAGTTCTCTAAAAAAGATGAGAGGCTTCATAAGCTGATCTCGGGAGTAATCCATAAACAGACAGAGTTCATTCTTAAAGATCCTTATGCCAACGCATTCTATAACGACGATAAGAAAATAAGCAAGTGGAAAGAATACGACCACACGGATATGAAACCGGGAACCCATGAAAGAAAATGGGAAATAGACTCTCTGTGTTACCCGATTCGTCTGGCCTATCATTTCTGGAAAACAACAGGGGATACCCAACCTTTTGATGACAAATGGCTGAAAGGGATTAAACTTACCTTACAGACCTTTATTGAACAGCAGCGCAAAAAAGATCTCGGACCTTATAAATTCGAACGCACCACTGCATGGGCCACAGACGGAGTTCCAATGGGAGGCTATGGCTATCCCACAAATCCTGTAGGACTGATCAGTTCCATGTTCCGTCCGAGTGATGATGCTACCATCTATGGATTTCTGATTCCATCGAATTTATTTGCTGTAGTAAGTCTTCGCCAGGCCGCGGAAATGGTTTCAAAAATTAAAAATGAAAAAACATTGGCTGCACAGCTGAACAGTCTTGCAGATGAGGTAGATGCAGCAGTCAAAAAATACGGTATTTATAACCACCCTGAATATGGGAAAATATATGCTTTTGAAACCAACGGATTCGGAAGCTATAACCTGATGGATGATGCCAATTGCCCAAGCCTTTTAGGATTACCATATCTGGATGCTGTAAAAGCTGATGATCCGGTTTACCTTAATACCAGAAAATATGTATGGTCAAAAGACAACCCGTTCTTTTTCAAAGGAAGCCTGGCAGAAGGAATAGGAGGTCCGCATATTGGCCTTGATATGATCTGGCCAATGAGTATCATCATGAAAGCACTTACCACCAAAGATAAAAATGAGATCAGATGGTGTATACAAACGCTGCAGAAAACCCACGGAGGTACAGGCTTTATGCATGAATCCTTTCACAAGGACAACGACAAGAAATTTACCAGAGAATGGTTTGCCTGGGCAAACACATTGTTCGGAGAATTATTATGGAAAACATTTAACGAAAATCAGGATCTGCTGACTTAAAATTTCAGATCCTTAAGGTTCCGTTTACTCTTTTTTGCGATATCCCTTCTGCAGAACTGGCATTTCTCTGATCAGTCTGCACAGGAAACTGCATATTTAAAAAAACAAAAAAATTATACTATGAAAAAGAACTCCATTCTTGCCGCACTGATGCTTATGGCTTGTCAGACAGGGGCTTTGCTCAAGGCGCAGCAACTTGATCCCGTAGGAATATGCTACGTGGAAGTAAACAACAGCAATATGCTGAATGCCGGGTCCTATACCTTGCAAAACAGTGGTAAACAGCTTTTTGATGTTGCTATTATTTTTGCCGCAAACATCAATTATGATACTTCCAAAAGCAGAGCTTATATTTCCAGCAACAATAACGTTACCAAGGTCCTGAACGATGTCAATACCTATGTGAGACCATTACAGCAGAAAGGAATTAAAGTGCTGCTGGATATTTTAGGAAATCACCAGGGAGCCGGAATTTCTAATTTCCCGAACCGTGAAGCAGCCCGTGATTTTGCCAGACAGATTGCCCACACTGTATATACGTATGGTTTAGATGGAGTAGATTTAGATGATGAATATGCCGGATATGGAAACAACGGGACGGGACAACCCAACAACAGCTCATTTGTTATGTTGCTGCAGGAACTTAAAGCGGCAATGCCTGATAAGCTGATCACTTTTTATTACATAGGCCCGGCAACGACAAGACAAAGTTACAACGGCGATGCAGCCGGAAATTATATCAACTACAGCTGGAATGCCTACTACGGAACGTACAATGCTCCTGTTGTACCTCCTCTTGATAAAACAAAAATTTCTGCTGCAGCAACATGGATACGTAATACCAATCCTGATTCTACAACAGCTTCTACACTGGCAACGCTGGCTACCAATACGAAAAATGACGGTTATGGCGTATTCATGTGGTATGATCTGGGAGCGACAGATGTAGCAAGTTACCTAAGCACAGGATCCAATATCCTTTACAATGAAAATACCCAGCTTACCGGACAGCTTTACTCATGGGCGCAGGGACAGTCATGTGACCCGCCTTTAGGGCTTGAAGCTGCCAACGTTACTGGAACTTCAGCTACTTTGAAATGGACCTCCAATGCTTCCCAAACCTATAATATTGACTATAAGCCAGCCAATTCCACGACTTGGACGAGTGCCGGAAGCAATTATTCAGGCAGCAGTATTGTTATCAATAATCTGACCCTAAATACAGAATATGACTGGAGAATACAGTCCAACTGCTCTCCAACACTCACCAGTACATATCTGTTTGCCCCACGCTTTAATTCGGGAAACGGATGCGCAGTCCCGGCAGGAATTAAATCTGAGAGTTTTCTCGGGAATACCACTAAAATATCCTGGGATGCCGTAGGAACTGCAACTTCTTATAACCTTCAGTATAAAACAGCTGCGGCTTCAACCTGGATAGATGTTCCGAATATTTCAACCACAACGTACACACTTCAGAATCTTACGGAGAATACCAATTATGTCTGGAGAGTACAGGCCGTATGCGGGGCAGGAAATACCAGCGCTTATTCAGCGGATACAGCATTTAACAGCGGTTTCGCTCCGGTTCAGAGCCCGGGAGCTAGATCGATTTCTTTTAATGGAAGTACCCAATATCTTAATGCCGGACAGTTTAACTTAAGTGGAAATGCCCTGACAATTGAAGGCTGGGTAAAAGTAAATGCATTTAAAACTGGCTTCCCTTATATTTCGTCTGTAGCCGGAATTGAGGTGGGAGATAATAATTCCGCAATCCTGCGATTCGGAGATGGAAATCTTGCCAATAATAAGCTGCAGTTTACTTTAAGTTTCGGATCATCTCAGGTAAAGCTGAGCAGCACTACGGCATTTGCCACCAATACATGGTATCACGTAGCAGCAGTATATGATGGCGCCTCTATGAAACTTTATGTTAATGGGATTGAGGATGCAAGTAATACCGTTTCCGGTAATTTTACAGCAAACGGGATCCTTTATCTGGGAAGAAACTATGACAACTCACGTACTCTAAACGGTTTTTTGGATGAATTCAGAGTTTGGAAAAAAGCATTGACAGCTCAGGAGATTTTAGATCATAAATGTAATGTAGCGGCAAATGCCATTGGTCTTGAAGCCAACTGGAAAATGAATGAAGGAAGCGGAATCGGTGTTCTGGATGCAACAGCAAATACCCATTTTGCAACAATGATTAATATGACCAATACAAACTGGAGAACAGATGTAGCCTGTTCAGATCAGTTATCAGTAAAAGAAAGCAGATCAGAGAAAACAGACCGTTATTTATATCCGAATCCTGTTAAAAAAGGAAGTGATCTTCATTTTGCAGCGAACGACACCACAGCAGATGAGGTAACGCTTTACGATATGTCAGGAAAACTGATGGTCACACAGAAAATAGATAAAAATGGTACGGTCATCAATACGCATAACCTGTCTGCAGGAACGTATATCTATAAAATAAGTTCATCTGATAAGAAGATTCTGACATCCGGAAAAGTGCTGGTGAAATAAAACCAGAAATAATAGAATACATAACAAAAAAATAAAAATTAGGGGATTTTTAACTGAGACTTAGAACGGACATCCATTAGTGCTTAACTTTGCTTTTGTTGTCCGTTTGGGTCACAGGTTTTTTTGATTATAATAAAGTAAGATATAATGCAGAATATAATAGGAATAGACATAGGCGGGTCCCATATTACGATGGCCCAGGTGGATCCAGCTAAGCGTGAAATCATTACGGGCACCTATATCAGGGAACATGTAGACTCTTTCGGTTCCAAGGAAGATATTTTTTCAGCCTGGGTTTCAGCCATTGAAAAGGGTATGCAGGGACTTGTTAGAGAACATCTTTTAATAGGGATCGCAATGCCGGGACCTTTCGATTATGAAAGCGGAATTTCCCTGATGCAGCAGGGAAAATTTATCGATATATATCAAGTCAATATTAAAGAAGAGCTGGCAAAAAGATTGGAGATTTCAGAGCAGCAGATCCATTTTGTGAATGATGCGGCAGCATTTATGGAAGGAGAAGTCTTTGGAGGCTGTGTGCAGGGATTCCGAAAAGTGTTCGGAGTAACTCTGGGTACAGGACTGGGAACAACCTTCTACAATGGTGAGTTTGCCACTGATGAGGATCTCTGGGATTCGCCTTTCAGAGAGTCTATCTTTGAAGATTACCTGGCAACACGTTGGTTTGTGAAACGCTATGCAGAACTTACGGATGAACAGATCTCAGGAACAAAAGATTTATTGGATAAGCCTTTGGAAATACAGGCTCAGATATTTAATGAATATGCAGATACTTTCTCTGAATTTATTGTGCAGCATGTAAATCATTATAAACCGGAAGTTTTAGTTATAGGAGGAAATATAGCCAAAGCCTATCCTCATTTCGAAAAAAGATTTATAAAAAACTTAAAGGAGAATAATATTAACTTGCAGGTTAAAATCTCTGCCATCTTTGAAGATGCCGCTATTCTGGGAGCAGCCAGTTATGCAAAAAAGCTTATATAAATTAACAAACGAAAAGATACAATGAAGTTTATATTATCTGCCTGCTTACTTTTGTTACAGGCATTGGCCTTAGGTCAGAATATATCTCCTGCAGATTATGTAAATCCGTTGATGGGCACCCAATCCAAACCATCCTTATCCAATGGAAATACCTATCCGGCGATCGGGCTTCCCTGGGGAATGAACCTCTGGACACCGCAAACTGGAAAAATGGGAGACGGATGGGCATATACCTACGATGCTGATAAAATCAACGGTTTTAAACAGACGCATCAGCCTTCTCCATGGATGAATGATTATGGAGCATTTGCCATCATGCCGGGTGTAGGTAAGCCAAAGTTTAAAGAAGAAGAACGCGCAAGTTGGTTCAGTCATAAAGCAGAGACCGCAAAACCTTATCATTACAGTGTTTATCTGGCAGATATCAATGTGACTACAGAACTCACCCCAACAGAAAGGGCCGCGTTTTTTAAATTTGATTTTCCGAAAACAGACAGCGCTTATGTTGTTATTGATGCCTTAAATAAAGGATCTTATATCAAAATCATCCCAAAAGAAAGAAAAATTCTGGGCTATACCACCAAATATGCCAGAGGAAAATATGAAAATTTTAAAAATTATTTTGTCGTTCAGTTCGATAAAGATTTTGATCTGACAACGCTTTGGAAAGATAATGCCTTGGTAAACGGGCAACTGGAAATTACAAGTGAACATACAGGAGCCATCGTAGGTTTTAAGCTTAAAAATAAAGAAAGTGTTTATGCGAAAATAGCTTCTTCATTCATCAGTTTTGAACAGGCAGAACTCAATCTGAAAAGAGAGATCGGAGGCAGAAATTTTGAACAGGTAAAAACAGATGCCAGAAATATATGGAATAAAACACTGGGAAAAATTGAAGTAAAAGGAGGAACCGATCAGCAGATGCGGACATTCTATTCTTCTATGTACAGAACACTGTTTTTTCCACAAAAACTATATGAAATCGATGCCAATAATAAAATAAAACACTGGAGTCCTTACAACAGCAAAATTCTGGATGGAAGAATGTTTGCCGGAACCGGATTCTGGGATACCTTCCGTGCTTTATATCCATTCCTGAACCTGGTATATCCGGGCATCAATGCAGAAATGCAGGAAGGATTAGCTAATGCTTACAAAGAAGGAGGTTTTCTGCCTGAATGGAGCAGCCCGGGATATTCTGACATTATGGTGGGAAATAATTCTGCATCAGTAGTGGCAGATGCTTATATAAAAGGCATTCGGGGTTATGATATTGAAGCCCTCTGGCAGGCCGTTAAACATGGAGCCAATAACGAAGGTCCTATTGATGCAGTCGGACGTAGAGGAGTTCAATATTACAATACGCTGGGTTATGTTCCTTATGATGTAAAGATCAATGAAAATGCGGCCAGGACTTTAGAATATGCTTACGATGATTTTGCAATTTACCAGCTGGGAAAAGCTTTAGGAAAGCCAGCTTCAGAAATTGATATTTACAAAAAGAGAGCATACAATTATAAAAATCTTTTCGACCCTGAAACCGGATTGATGAGAGGTAAAAATAAAGATGGAAATTTTCAGGCTCCGTTCAACCCGTTCAAATGGGGGGATGCCTTTACAGAAGGAAACAGCTGGCATTATACATGGTCGGTTTTCCAGGATATTGAAGGGCTTTCTAAACTGATGGGCGGTAAAAAGAAATTTGAAGCCAAACTGGATGAAGTATTTTCTCTTCCTCCGATTTTTGATGACAGTTATTACGGAAGCGTTATTCATGAAATCCGGGAAATGCAGATCATGAATATGGGACAATATGCCCACGGAAACCAGCCGATTCAGCATATGATTTATCTGTACAATTATGCCGGAGCACCTTATAAAACACAATATTGGACAAGACAGGTGTTGGACAAACTGTATCAGGCAGCTCCAGATGGATACTGCGGAGATGAAGATAACGGACAGACTTCTGCATGGTATGTATTTTCGGCTTTAGGATTTTATCCTGTAACTCCTGCTACAGATCAGTATGTCTTAGGAGCACCTTTATTTAAGGAAGCCATAATTCATCTGGAAAACGGAAAGAAAATTGAAATAAAAGCATCGGAGAATAATACGGAGAATTTCTATGTGAAATCTTTGAAAGTCAATGCTCAGCCATATTCCAGAAATTGGTTAAGCCACAAAGAACTGCTAAAAGGAGCAGTTTTGGATTTTCAGATGGATAATAAGCCGAATAAAGAAAGAGGCTCACAGGAAAAAGATTTTCCTTACTCAATGTCTACAGAATAATGAAACAATACTTATTTTTGGAAATAATTTTAAAAGCAATACAAAAAGTATGAGTGTAGTGAAAAAAGAAGTATTCGATAAAATAGAAAAAATGCTTGGTGCACAGGGTTTTAATCTTGTGGCAAAAGATGATACAAGGCCTTGGGGCGGATTCTTTGTGATTGATGAAAATCAGGCACAGGATTTTGCCAACCGTTATTTTGATGGAATTGATGTTAACAATCTGAAAATAAGCGGAAAATTAAGCCCTAAAATCCTTATCGTAGCCCCACAGGCACGATTGAGCTGGCAGTATCATCATCGCAGAGCTGAAATCTGGCAGGTTGTAGAAGGCACGGTAGGAATTAAAAGAAGCACTACAGATGTAGAAGGCGAGCTGAAAGAATACCACCCGAAAGAACAGGTAAAGCTGCAACAGGGTGAAAGACACCGTCTGATTGGCTTAGATGGTTGGGGAGTAGTTGCTGAAATCTGGCAGCATACGGATGTATCCAATCCTTCAGATGAAGACGATATCGTAAGAGTGCAGGACGACTTCGGAAGATAATTGAAATCAATACAAAATAAAAATCCCATTGACAATTCAATGGGATTTTTTATTAATAACTCCTACCAGTATGGTTTGCATAAATGCAGAATCAGATGCCTACACCTGTAGCTTTAAAGATTTCGGGAGCATAGTACATGATCGCATTGATTCCAGTGATCTGTGAAAATACAGCGAGCAGAATAGCAATAATCAGAACCCGTTTTAATCGGGATCCCTTTAAATCTGAAAAAGAAAAAAAGTTTCATCTTTCAATGATCATCTTTCTCTGTGGCTGGTCAAAACAAAAAACCTTATAAACGTTTTATGGTCTATAAGGTCTTTATTTATTTTGATTATATATATTTCTGTTTTAAAAATGGTAGACTGAGATTAACCCCGGGTCCGTCATTTAAAACGTTACATCCAGCCCCACGTAGAAGTTAGCCTTCATAATCGGGGCATAAACCATTCCACCATCAAAATAGTTTCCGAAAGGATTTCTGAAATCAACAATGGCGTTCTTTTGATAATAGGATGTTAAATTTTCTCCACCAACATAGGCTCTGATCTTTTTGTTGAAATTCCTTGAGATCTGTGCATTCAATACCGCATAGGAATCAGAATATACAGGAAGCTGGAATTCCGCAGGATTGCTGGAGGTATCAGGAAGTCTTTGTTTTCCTACCCAGTTCAGCGTAGTATCAAAGCTCCAGAACCCGCCTTTATCATTTTTATTGGTAGCATAAGCAAGGTTAACGAAACCTCTGTGCTTGGCCATGAAAGGAATCTCTCTTCTTCCATCGATATAATCAGCCTGTACATCATAATATTTATAAGCAAGTCTTACGTCGAAATTTCTGAAAGGAGTAAAATCCCACTGAGTCTGGAAAGAGTTGGCGAAAGATTTTCCCTCTAAATTGTAAAAAGTAAGCTGCTGAGGAGATCTGTCTAAATCCACAAGCACCTGATCCTGGAAATCTGTTCTGAAAAAATCGGCAATTACAGTAGATTTTCGTCCAAATAACTTGAATTCCTGTTGTAAGCTGGCTCCGTAATTCCATGCAATTTCCGGTTTTAAACCATAAATATTCCCATTGTTCGGAAGAATCTGAATACTTCTGTTTGATGCAAAATACTGTTGATTTTCAGCAAAAACATTAGCTGTTCTGAATCCTCTCCCCGCAGAAAGTCTTAAGATGGTCTGTGGAGTAAAGTCATATTTAAAATTAACCCTCGGAGTAAACTGAGTGCCCGCAAGATTATGGAAATCTACTCTGGAACCCGCTACCAATGTATATTTTAAACCGGTTAAAGTATACTCGGCAAAGATACCGGGAACAATTTCATTTCTTCTCAGATCATTCGTTAAATACGTTTCTTTATAACCATCATATAAAAAGCTTGCTCCGGCTTTATACTTATGATTGGTATTTTCGATGATGCTTTCAAAAATCAGATTGGAATAATAGGTCTGCTGCTGCCCATTATAATTTCTAAGACCAAAAAAACTGTCCTGCTGATGGAATACATACTGGTTCATCCAGCCTAAACTTTGATAGGGCTTTCCTTTGAATACATAACCCGTTTTATTCCATACCTGAAATCTTGAAATATCAATTCCCACACCATAAGCAGATTGCTTATCCTGCGTCAGCTTTTTATCAAATCCGGTTTGTCCGGCAGTTCTTTCATCCCGGATAAAATTAATTCCGAAATGTGATCCGAATCCGGATTTCTCAAGATCGTTGAAATTAAGAAGATATGCTGCGTTGATCTGTGTTCCTTTCGGTCTGTCCAGGAAACCATCATCATTCATATCCGTATCTCCGAAAGTTCCGTTTCCATGAAGCAGGAATGTTTGTGACCATTTGTCGTTGATAGGGGATACGCTGGTAATATTAGCTTCTGCTCTTCCGTTGAAATCCGAGAATAGATTCAGGGAAGTTTCCGGCTCCTTCGCATTTTTCAGAAGTTCAGTATTAATCTGTCCGGTGATGCTTTCATAACCATTGGTAACGGTACTTCCTCCTTTTGTCAGCTGAATACTTTCAATCCATCTTCCGGGAATAAAATTCAATCCATAAGCAGATGCCAGACCTCTGATCTCCGGCAGAAGTTCTTTGGTAAGGCTGGTGTATTTTTGGTCCAGACCCAGCATTTTCAACTGTTTTGTTCCTGTAACGGCATTGCTGAAAGAAACATCTACTGTTGCATTGGTTTCAAAACTTTCAGACAGATTACAGCAGGCGGCTTTTAAAAGTTCTTTTTTATCAATATTAAAAACCAGTCCGACTTCTTTTTTACTTAAAGCTGTTGCTGCTTTAGAACCTGTCACAACAACCCCGTCAATACTTTTTTCATGTTGGGAGTGGTCTTCTTTAGATGCCGTTGTCGTATGTTCTTTATGATCTTCATGTTTTGTGGTTTCCTCTTCATAGTGAACTTTTGGATTCGCTTCCCCGAAGGTAAACTCCCTGTCATACAGACAGCATCCCGGGAGACCATTGTAAACGGTATCAGATGCTTTGAATTTTTCGTTATCATGGCCTGCATCAGCAATTGCTTTTAAAATTTTATCTGATGAGGTTTTTGCAGGATCAAAATTCAACATGACAATCTGCTTTTCTGCATTCCATTCTGCGGTATCTGCACCGGCTCCTTTTGCGGCCTTTTCAATTCTGGCTTTACATGAACCACAGTTTCCTCTTACGTAGAACTCGTTGTCTTTTTTAGCACCGGACTGGTGGTCATGTTGATGAGCTTCGGTTGGTGAGGGCTGAAGATCTCTTTCGTAATGGCAGCATCCCGGAAGCTTTTCATAGGTTTCGTTGGATGATTTAAATTTTTCGTTGTCATGGCCTGCCTCAGCTACTTTTTTGAGGATGTCATCAGCAGAAGCTTTATCCGTTTCAATAGTTAAGGTTTGCAGATCAATAGAATAAACTGCCGTTTTAGCGCCTGCTTTTTTAGCTGCTGATTCTATTCGTGATTTGCACATCTCACAGTTCCCTTTTACTTTGAACTGGTTTTTGGTAAGGTTTTGCGCTGATATAAAGTGTACAGACAGGATCAATAGTCCAAGTATCAACCTGGAAATATATAATTTCATTTTGTTTAAAGTTTAGATTAATTAAAAAACGGTTCATTAAAGATGTAATGAACACTCCGTAAAATAATTAACCTATTTTAGGCGGTTGCCAGATTTCCTTTAAACGGTCTGATAAATAAGGGTCTGAATACTGAAACTGCGGATTTTTATTCTTTTTATAATAAGAAAGTTCAAAGCGCAGATTTTTTGAAAAAGGGGTTTCTATAAAGGTATAGCATGCAACGCATGAGGAACAGCAGTCATCATTGCATGACGATTTTGTTTTGCTGTCATGGCTTTCTTTTGAAGAATGATTTTTACAGCAGTCGCTCTTCTCAGACTTTGCTTTGCAGCAGATTTCCTGCATAGATTGGGCATAGAAGCTGTCCTTGGGAACTAAAAAAATTCCCAGACAAAAAACAACTGCAAGAATGTGAAACAGCTTCATGATTGCAAAAATACGAAATTTATGGTAAAGGATCACCAACTTTTACCGCGCAGTTGTGCCATGGCTCTCCGTGAGCCGGGTTTGCTTTAGGTTTTTCTCCTGTCGGTTGTGGAGCGGGTACCGGAGCCGGTGTGTTCTGTGCTATATTTTGAACGGGCTGTGGAGCCGGAGCAGGCTTGCTGTTAAGAGGCTGTCCTACAGGGATATCACATCGATGTCCGGGTTGTCCGTGTGGAGGATTCATTCCCGGAGCGGTTTTTACCTGCTTTCCGTTATTATCAATCATTACTTTTCCCGGAGAGAGAGAGTTGGGATCAATGTTGATACTGTTACTGCTGTTTGCCGTTACAGTATTAGCAGCTGGCGTTGGTGCCGGACTGCTGCTGAGTGGCTGCCCTACAGGAATATCACATCGGTGTCCGGGCTGTCCGTGTGGAGGGTTCATTCCCGGAGCAGTGGCCATGGGAGCCGGATTGGTATTGGACTGGATTCCTGCCTGATCCATCAGGGAAGCTTTAGGAGAATTTACGGCCATACTTGGCGGTGGTTGTACCCCTGCTTCTTCTTTCAAATAAGTGGCTTTATCATCTTTCTTACACGAAACGGCAAGTACGGAAATAGCGATAACGCTTAAAAATATATTTTTCATATCCAATCGTATGAAACAAAATTAGCAAAACATTTTCAATTGTTTTGCTAATTTTTTATTTATAATCCGTTTTTAGGTTTAATTTTTAACTAAAAGCCTAAATCCTTCTCCGTGTACATTGATAATTTCCAATCCTTCATCATCTTTTAGCAGCTTACGAAGCTTGGCAATATATACGTCCATACTTCTCGCTGTAAAGTAATTTTCCTTCTTCCAGATCTTTCTCAGAGCAAGGTCTCTCGGCATGAAATCATTTCTGTGGATGCAAAGAAGTTTAAGCAGCTCATTCTCTTTTGGAGAAAGCTTGTATTCTTTGTCACCTACTTTAAGCTGTCTCAACATAGAGTCGAAGAAAATATTACTGATCTTGAATTGCTCCTGCTCTTCATTTTCCAAAGTAGAGCTTCTTTGAAGAATCGCTTTGATTTTATATAAAAGAAGTTCCGTATCGAATGGCTTGGTAATATAATCATCGGCACCCAGCTGATATCCTTTAAGAATATCTTCTCTCATATTTCTTGCCGTAAGGAAAATGATAGGGGTATTTTTATCGATTTTTTTTACGTCTTCTGCTAATGAAAACCCGTCTTTTTTAGGCATCATCACATCAAAAATACAGATGTCAAACTCATTCTCTGTAAATTCCTTCAATCCCTGTTCACCATCTGTTGCTAAGGTTACCTCAAAGTTATTGATCGTTAAATAATCTTTCAGCACAGCCCCGAAACTCTGATCGTCTTCTACTAATAATATTCTGTTGCTCATAATTTTAATAATTAAAAATTAATAAATAAGAATGAACGTTCTCACTCTATCTTCGTATATTTTGTTATCTGATTTTATCTATATCAGCTCATTGGCAGCTTAATCACAAACGTACTTCCTTTCCCTTTGTGAGAGTCTACTATGATCTGTCCTTTATGCAGTTCTACAATTTTCTTTACATAAGAAAGTCCCAATCCTTGACCTTTTACATTGTGAATGTTTCCGGTTTCTTCCCTGAAGAATTTTTCAAAGATCTTCGTTTTATTCTGGGTTTCCATTCCCATTCCCTTATCGGAAATTTCTATCACATACCAATGTCCTTCATTTCTTGTTTTTACATGAATTTCCGGGGCTTCCGGGGAATATTTATTGGCATTATCCAGTAAATTGACCAACATGTTTGAAATGTGGAATTCATCAATTTTAAAAGTGAAGTTTGATGCATTGAATTCCTGAGTAAGCGATCCGTTTCTCTGTCCTACAATAAGGTTGAAAGACTCCGTAGTTCTTTTGATGAGTTCCCTTACATTGGTCTCTTTTAGGAATAGCTCTACTTCATTTCTTTCAAGCTTTGACATATTCAGGACATTTTCTACCTGTTTTTTCATCCTAAGATTCTCCTGCTTAATCAACTCCGAATAATATTTTACCTTGTCCGGGTTAGTCGCAATCTTGTCATTGGCCAAAGAGTCTGTAGCTACTGAAATAGTGGCCAGCGGAGTTTTAAACTCATGTGACATGTTGTTGATGAAGTCTGTTTTTACTTCTGCCAGCTTTTTCTGCCTCATCATATAGTTGATGGAAATAATGTAAATTCCCAGAATGGTAAGTAACGAAAGGAAGGTTCCCAAAAGCATTGGCCAGTTGTTCATGGCCAGGGAATATTCTTTTTTAGGGAAAACCAAAGCCAGGGAATACAAAGTCGTGTTTTTATTATCCGTAAAAAGGGGATAGCTGTAAGTATTGTTATCCTTTTTTTCTTTAAAGGCCTTGTTTACAATGCTGGTAAGTTTATTACTCTTATCAATAACTCCATAACCGAATTTTGCAGTAATTCCTTTCATTCTTAGTTCCTTGGCAATAACGGAGTCCAGAATGGTAGGGTCAACTCTTTTGGTAATGGGAAGATTGGTGCCGACAATTCTTACGAAATTTTTAATGGAATAATCACCGCTTTCTAAATCATTGTTGATCTCGGTGGTAAGAAGTTCACGGTTGGCTGTATCTCTTTTAACCTTGTAAGCAGCCTCATCAGTATACAAGGTGGTTAAATTAACAGAGTCTCCTTTTTTAGAAATCGGAAGCTGTGTTTTAGAGATGATATTTTTGGAGTAGATGATCTGTCGTTGAGTTCCGGAATCCTGTACCTGTTGAATGGTTGTTAATGAGGGCTGGTCCTTACTGGCCAGAATATCATTTCTGAAGTTATTGTTGTCTTTATTTAAATATTTATCTACTTCAATCTCTTCAATATTTTTTGAAGTATTTTCTAAAGCAGCATACACTTTATTGGAGAATTCCTGTTCCAGTGCACCGTAATAACCTTTCAGCCAATAAAATTGGAGCGTAACAAAGACAATCAGTGAGATTGTCATAAACACCGAAATTATTGGGATGAATTTATTATTCATTTACAGTTTTTTATATGTTTGGAAAAAATGAATGTTAAAATTAATTATTTTAAGACTTCATAAACAAAAAACGAGCCAAAAAATTGTGTTATTTCTCTTAAAAGTGTGTTTTTTAACGTTTATTTATGAATTTAAGAGTACTAATGCATTCAATAGATTAAGAGCTGTAAGTAATTAATTCCCTTTCAGCAGAATGTTTAAGTAGGCATTTAAATCCTTGTTATCAATTAGTTTAACATAGTAAAGAATATTTACAGATTTAATATTCATAGAAAAAAGAAGTTGCTTTAAAGGATAGGGAGAAAATTCAATGTTTTAAAAAAATTAACGAAAAAAATTAAATATTTTTGTTGAAAATGTCAACTTTGAAATGAAAATATATTACTTTCTTAGGCTTGGTTGTCTTTACTTGCCATATGAAAAGTATTCTCCATCTATAAAATAGTAACTTTATCAAAAATAATTACTTATGGAATCGAATATCATGTTCAACAAAGATTTTGAAGCGAAAACAGTGTATGTCATGAAAATTTACAATGCAGACGTTTCGAAAGTGTGGGATTATTTTACACAATCCGGATTATTAGATCAGTGGTGGGGCCCAAAACCGTGGAAATGTGAAACTATAAAGCAGGATTTCAGAGAAGGTGGAATCTGGCTATATGCGATGGTTGGTCCAAATGGCGAAAGAGGTTATTCGCAGTCAAAATATGGTGAAATTATGGAGCATAGAAGCTTTGACTGGATGAGTGCTTTCTGTGATGAAAACGGGAATATCAATAATGATTCTCCACAGTCCAACTGGCTGATTGGTTTTACGGGAGTGGAAGAAGGAACAAAAGTGACCATTAATGTTCATTACCAGTCTCAGGATGTCATGAATAAAATGCTGGAAATGGGATTTGAAGAAGGCTTCAAAATGGGGCTTACCCAATTGGAAGAAATTTTAGGATAAGGAGATATGGCTAAGCTGTAGTAGATGTAAGAATACTTAGTTTTATAACGAATTAAAAAAATCAGCCTCAGGAATGAGGCTGATTTTTTTATCTGGTCAAGCGGATTTTTTATGAACGTCCGCATTTTATATCAGATTTTCTTCCTGAAAATATTGAATAATCGCCTTTTTCATAAGAAGGGTCTGTTCATTCGGTCTTAATTCCGGAAGTTCTTCCAGCTGCTCAAAATGAGGCCATCCGTCTTCATAATGAGTGAATTTATAATAACCGAAGGGTTCCAGCAATCTGCACACCGCAATGTGTATCAGATTCACTTTATCGTCTTTCGTGTATTTTTGCTGACCGCTTCCCAGCTCCTGAAGTCCAATCAGAAACAAAAGTGTTTCAATCGGCGGATTTTTTTCAGTCTGGAAATGGTCTTCAAAAAACTGTTCTATTTTTTTCCAGTATTCGGATTCGTTGATCATAACTTTATAAATGGTAAATAATGATTGATAAATGATAAAGTTACTGCTTTAGCATTTTTCTTTACGAAGAAGTTACTTTTAGTATTTCTTCAGTTTTTGTTTTTATATCTGTTAAAATTTCTTTTTCAGCAAATTCCAGTTCTTCCAACATTTCAAGCCAAAATAAAGTTTCATCAGTTTCCTCTATTACAACGGAAATTTTGAAAATCTTTCAGCTTTTGATCTTGCCCCTGCACATTGCTCTATAATTGGCAGTCATTAAAGTTGAAGATCGGAATATTTGCTTTCTGATCACTTAAAAAGTTTCACTGAAGGTAGTTTTGATAATTCCTTAATGATTGTGATGGCCGGCTGCTTTGTTTTGGAAGCAAAAATTGTGTTATAATCCGGACTATCTATCCACTTATCATTTATGAATGATCATTTATTTTCAACAGGAACGCATATTCCAGAGCATCTTCTTTCAGTGATTCAAATCTTCCGCTTGCTCCGCCGTGGCCTGAGCTCATGTCAGTTTTAAATAACAAAAGATTATGGTCTGTTTTCAGCTCTCTTAACTTTGCTGTCCATTTTGCAGGCTCCCAATACTGAACCTGGGAATCGTGAAGACCAGTTGTGATCAGCATATGAGGATAATCTTTAGCTTCCACATTATCATAAGGAGAATAGTCTTTCATATAGTGATAATATTCCTTGTCATTTGGATTTCCCCATTCATCATATTCCCCGGTTGTTAAAGGAATAGTTTCGTCAAGCATTGTGGTTACCACATCTACAAAAGGGACCTGAGCTACAATTCCGTGGAAAAGTTCCGGTTCATAATTAACAACGGCACCTACCAGGAGACCTCCGGCACTTCCACCCATAGCATACAGATGTCCGGATGAAGTGTAGTTTTCTTTGATCAGATGTTTCCCCGCGTCAATAAAATCGAAGAATGTGTTTTTCTTGAAGAGCATTTTTCCGTCTTCATACCACTCTCTTCCCAGATATTCTCCACCGCGGATGTGGGCAATGGCGTAAATAAATCCTCTGTCCAGAATAGATAGCCTTACATTGGAGAAGCTTGCGTCTACAGTATGTCCATAACTTCCATAGCCATATAAAAGCAATGGTGTATCTGCTGATTTTTTAGTGTCTTTATGATAAACCAATGAAATAGGAACTTTAGTTTCCCCGTCTCTGGATTCTGCCCATATTCTTTCTGAAATATAATTTTCAGGAAGGAATTGTCCTCCGAGAACTTCCTGCTGCTTCAGAAGTATCGTAGTTTTTTCCTTCATGTTGTATTCATAGGTAGAACTTGGCTGTGTAAGGGATGTATAGCCATAACGAAGCACTTCAGTATCAAATTCCATGTTGATGCCGATGTACGTGGTGTATGTAGGATCAAAGAAAGGAAGATAATGGGATTCCTGGGTTCTTTCATCAATAATTTTGATCTGCAGAAGTCCCTGCTCTCTTTCTTCAAGAACGAGATAGTCTTTGAAGATCTCAAAACCTTCCAATAAAACTTCGGCGCGGTGAGGGATTACATCTACCCAGTTTTCCATACTACAATTATCAATTTTCGTTTTTACAATCTTGAAATTGATAGCATCGTCTGCATTGGTAATGATGTAAAACTCATCTTTGTAATGTTCTACGGAATATTCAAGGTCATCTATTCTTGGCTGAATGATAGTCCATTCTGCAAAGACATTATCCGAAGGGATGAATCTATGCTCATCGGAAATCGTGCTTGAACTTGCAATGAAAATATATTCCAGCGACTTGGTTTTGAAAACATTGACATCAAAGGTATCATCCTCCTCATGAAAAATAAGAATATCTTCTGAAGCATCAGTTCCAAGCTTATGCCTGTATACCTGGAATGCACGCAGGCTGTCATCTTTTCTGATGTAGAAAACATGCTCGTTATCATTCGCCCATACAGCTTTACCTGTAGTATTCAGAATCTGGTCAGAAAAAATCTCTCCTGTAACCAGATTTTTGAAATTGATGGTGTAAATTCTCCGGCTTACATTGTCTGTTGAAAAAGAAGCCAGCTCATTATTCGGAGAAACGGCTACACTTCCTACCTCAAAATAATTCTCCCCTTCAGCAAGGATATTGACGTCTACTACAATTTCTTCCGGGTTGTCCAGTGTTTTATGTTTTCTGCAGAAGATAGGGTATTCTTTTCCTTCTTCATAACGTACGATGTACCAGTATCCGTTGAAGAAATAAGGAAGAGATTCATCATCTTTCTTGTAACGGGCTTTCATTTCTTCGAAAAGCTCTTCCTGAAGAGCCTCCGTATCTTTCATGATGAATTCTTCGTAAGCGTTTTCTTCTTCCAGATATTGGATTACTTCGGGATTTTCCCTTTCGTTAAGCCAGAAGTAATTGTCAATTCTTCTGTCGCCGTGTATTTCAAGTATTTTTTCTATTTTTTTTGCTTGTGGAGCCTTCATCCGGATTTTTTAATTTTTTAAGGTGCGGATTATCATCTGTAGGATATTTTCTTTTTAAAAGTACAGAGATTTTATGCAGTATTAAATTTTGTTCAAATATAAGAAAGGCTATCAAATTTTTGATAGCCTTTATAGTGAATGTTATCTGCATGATTATTTTTTTATTGCTTTAATCGTTTTTACCGTTCCGTCTGTCATTTTTAAATGGATTAAATATAAGCCTTCTTTTAGATCATCCAGATTAAGAAAAGAAGATGGTTTTTCAATTGTTTTCATCAGCCTGCCGGAAATATCCATAGCAGACACTGATTTTGCGTCCGATATGTCGGAAATGGTCAGAATGTCTCTGAAAGGGTAAGGAGATACCTGAGATTTTTTAGTACTCTTAAAAAAGAATATTATTGCTTTTGTGTTGGAATAATTACGTTAAAATGATCTGTTGTTAAATTATTTTATTGGAACTTAAAAGGAATAGGCGTGTAAAATGATCTGTTGTTAAATTATTTTATTGGAACTTAAAAGGAATAGGCGTGTAAAATGATCATGAAAGTAGTAATTCAGTTATTTTTAAATATTTATAAAAGGATTTTAATGAACTGGGTAATTATATTTTTATAGGGTAAATTTTATATACTGCTTGAATTGATTAAAAAGTGTCAAACAAAAAGCCGTCTTTCCTGTATGAAAAGACGGCTGCATTTATTTTCTGTATGAAAGACTATTTATGAAGAGCCTTAATATACTTTTCCAGAGCCATGGTCATAGATGGAGTTTCCTTTGTAGGAGCCATCAGATCTACCTTTAATCCTGCTTCTTCAGCAGCAGCCAGTGTAGTGTTTCCGAAAACACCAATCTTTGTTTCTTCCTGCTTAAAGTCTGGGAAGTTCTGCTGCAGAGATTTGATTCCCTGAGGGCTGAAAAAGATCAGCATGTCATAATCCTCAATGGTAATATCCGTAAGATCGCTGCATACCGTTCTGTACATGATCGCTCTTGTCCAGTCTACATTGGCAGTATCCAGTGTTTTTACAATATCCGGGCTCAGCACGTCTGAAGACGGCAGAAGGTATTTTTCAGATGGGAATTTTTTGAAAAGAGGAAGCAGGTCCGAGAAATTCTTTTCTCCGAAACTGATCTTTCTTTTTCTGTATACAATATGTTTCTGCAGATAATTGGCAATAGCTTCAGACTGACAGATGTATCTCATCGTGTCAGGAACTGAAAAGCGAAGCTCTTCAGCCAGTCTGAAGTAGTGGTCTATCGCATTTTTACTGGTAAAAATAATACCGGTATACTGCGTCAGATCTATCTTCTGCGTTCTGAGTTCTTTGTTGTCAACTCCTTCGACGTGGATGAAAGGGCGGAAATCAATCTTTATCTTTTCCTTCTTCGCTATATCCAGATATGGAGAGGACTCACTTGGCGCTGGTTGAGAAACCAATATAGACTTTATTCTCATCATTGACTTTTATTAAAAAAATAACAACTTCCAAAGCAACAATAAAGGTGCAATTTGGAGGGTGCAAATATACAAAAATTTATAATACCATTTTTGAGGAAGAATATTGTTTTTGTGAAACAAATAGAAGAAAACCTTGAAAATGAATACAAAAGCAAAGAATGAAAAATAATATAAAAACATTTTATTTCTGTCTACGGGGAAATAATAGTGGGTTACACAAAGAATTATTAATAAAAATGACAGAATAAAATAAAATTTGGTGGAGGTGAAATAAAAAACAGACCATTTTTTGCCATCACCTATACTTTGATAAAATAAAAAACCTAATGCCGATTTTGTCAGATAAAAAATAACAACTGCCAAAAAGGTATACCCGAATTTATTAAGCTGATATCCAAAAAGCTGAAGATCGGCGATGTATTTCGGAACAATAGGAATATATTGGGAGATGAGAACAGAAAGAGTAAGCGCCATTACGCAGGATGTAATCATCCAGCTCGGCAGGTTATTGCTCGCATCAAAATATTTCTGCAACAGGAAGTCTTTCAGGCTGGCATCTCTTTCTATAATATTCATCATGAAGACATATAAAAATATACATCCCAGCAGGATAAAAATTACCCAATCATTGTTCTCAGGTATTCTTACGTGGTTTATAAAGTTTTGTGATAACGGCAAAGGAATATTTTTTGCAAAATTATAGATTATTTTGTATAAAATAAAAAGGTTAAATAAACTATCTTTGCAAACTGAAATGAAAAAACTAGTCATTATCCCGACCTATAACGAAAAGGAAAATATTGAAAATATTATTTCCGCAGTTTTTGCATTGGAAGATGACTTTCATATTCTGGTTGTAGATGATTCCTCTCCGGATGGAACAGCTGAAGTGGTAAAAGATCTTCAGAAAAGATATCCCCACTATCTTCATCTCTCTGTGAGACATGTAAAAGATGGTTTGGGAAAAGCCTATATCCACGGATTTAAATGGGCTATTGAAAATAGGTATGACTACATTTTTGAAATGGATGCCGATTTTTCACATAATCCCAATGACCTGCCAAAGCTTTTTGAAGCCTGTCTTCAGGCAGATATGGCCATCGGTTCACGCTATTCAAAAGGAGTAAATGTGGTCAACTGGCCTATGGGAAGAGTTCTTCTTTCTTATTTTGCCTCCAAATATGTACGGTTTATTCTAGGACTTCCGATTCATGATACAACAGCCGGTTTTGTCTGCTTCTCAAGAAAAGTACTGGAAGAGATAGGACTTGATAATGTAAAGCTGAAAGGATATGGATTCCAGATTGAAATGAAATTCAGAGCCTTCAAAAAAGGGTTTAAAATTGTAGAAGTTCCTATTATATTTACCAACAGAATTTTAGGCGAAAGCAAAATGAACGGAGGAATTATTCATGAAGCTGTTTTCGGTGTTTTAAATTTAAAATGGAAATCAATAATCAACCGGTTATGAAAAAACTGATCTTCATTTTTGTAATAATGTGCATGTTTTCATGCGGCGACTATATCGATAAGCCTAAAAACCTTCTCGATAAAGAGGTTATGGCTGAAATTCTGGCCGATCTGGCTCTTAATGATCAGGCCATTAATATGTATCCGAACAAAAATTTAGAAGCAGGAACAAGATTTGTATTGAAAACCCATAATGTAAAATCTGAAGACTTTGTAGAAAGCTTCAAATATTATGTTGTTAAAGATCAAATGAAGGGAATTGCAGAAGAATCCCAGCTTATATTGTTGAAAAAAGATCCCAAAGCGGAAAAATATATAAAGGATAAAATGAAGAACAAGGGAGAATTGCCGGTTCTCAACAGATAATCATAATGAAGAAATGTGTTTCATCCGCAGAAACACCAACCGTTTACAACGGTTAAGCAAAAAATATACAGATGAAATTTTTTAATATAGAAAAAACCTCTGAAGGAAAAGCAAGAGCAGGAGAAATTACCACAGATCACGGGAAGATACAAACTCCCATTTTCATGCCTGTGGGAACGGTTGCCAGTGTAAAAACAGTTCATCAGAGAGAATTAAA
Organism: Chryseobacterium vaccae; assembly: GCF_009602705.1. Lineage (NCBI taxonomy): Bacteria > Pseudomonadati > Bacteroidota > Flavobacteriia > Flavobacteriales > Weeksellaceae > Chryseobacterium > Chryseobacterium vaccae. The sequence goes on from NZ_VSWH01000001.1 coordinate 3,631,087, forward strand.
AGAAGACATTAAAGCCCAGATTATTCTGGGAAATACCTATCATCTATACCTTCGTCCCGGAATGGAGATCATGCAGCAGGCAGGAGGGCTTCATCAGTTTATGAATTGGGATCTGCCGATTCTTACTGATTCAGGAGGCTTTCAGGTGTTTTCACTTTCCAAAAGCAGGAAAATGTCTGAAGAAGGGGTGAAATTCAAATCCCATATCGATGGAAGCTATCACATGTTTACTCCGGAAAAGTCTATGGAAATCCAGAGACAGATTGGAGCCGATATTTTCATGGCTTTTGACGAATGTACACCTTATCCGTGTGAATACAATCAGGCTAAAACATCAATGGAGCTTACCCACAGATGGCTAAAGAGATGTATTGACTGGACGGAAGAGAATAAAGAATTATACGGACACAAGCAGAGACTTTTCCCAATCGTTCAGGGATCTACCTATTCCGATCTTAGAAAAATATCCGCAGAAGTAATTTCAGAGGCCGGAGCAGAAGGAAATGCAATAGGTGGACTTTCCGTAGGTGAACCTGAAGAAGAAATGTACAGAATCACTGACGAGGTGACGGACATTCTTCCGAAAGAAAAACCAAGATATCTTATGGGAGTAGGAACTCCATGGAATATATTAGAGTCTATCGGTTTGGGAATCGATATGATGGATTGTGTTATGCCAACAAGAAACGCAAGAAACGCAATGCTGTTTACATGGCAGGGTGTGATGAATATGAAAAACGAAAAATGGAAAGCTGATTTTTCGCCTCTGGATGAATTCGGAACAAGCTTCGTAGACCAGGAATATTCAAAAGCTTATCTTCGTCATCTGTTTGTATCCAAAGAATATCTTGCAAAACAAATTGCATCCATCCATAACCTTGCATTTTATCTTGATCTGGTAAAAGTAGCCAGAGAACATATCATGGCAGGAGATTTCTATGAATGGAAAAATTCTATAGTTCCGGTATTGAGACAAAGGCTTTAAAATAAAGAAAGAACATGATCAAAATTATAGACAGATACATCATCAAAAAATATCTTGGAACATTCAGTTTCATGCTGATCCTGCTGTCTATAGTTGTATTGGTTATTGATGTCCAGCAAAAGATTCCAAGGATAGAAAATGCTAAAGCCATTGATCCGAAGCTGGATTTGGTGTACTTTCTTATTCACTTTTACCCGTTCTGGATTCTCAATCTTGTTGTAACATTCCTCTCCATTCTGGTATTTATTTCTGTTATTTATTTCACCTCCAGAATGGCAAATAATACCGAAATTGTTGCGGTAATAAGCAGTGGAGCAAGTTTTCACAGGTTTGCAAAACCTTATTTATATACTTCAATTCTGATTGCTGTACTATCCCTTACGGTAAATCACCTCGTTCTTCCGTGGGCCAATATTAAGAAAAACAGATTGGAGGCCTACACCTATAATGCGGCCAATAAAGAAAAAATTCTTGGGACAGCCCCTGCATCTGCACAGCTTAGTAAAACAGAATACATCTTCGTTAATTCCTGGAATAAAATGGAAAACAGAGGGTCAGGTTTCGTTTACCAGAAATTTGATAAAAACAGAAAGCTGATGTATGAAGTGAAAGCTTCCGAAGTTACCTGGGATAAAAGTAAAAAACAATTCGTCCTTTCAAGTTACTTAGAAAAGACCATTAATAAAGATGATACAGAGAAACTGAATAGTGGTTTTGATCTTAGAAAAAATTACGGGCATACTCCGGAAGAACTTTTCCCGAATGAACTTCTCGGACAGAATAAAACCACACCTGAACTCGTTAAGTTTATTGATCGTGAAAAAGCGAAAGGAAACAGCAACCTGAATTCTTATCTCAATGAGTTTCATCAAAGAACATCCATGCCGGTTTCCATTATTATTCTTACATTTCTGGCTCTTTCGCTGGCTTCCCAGAAAAAAAGAGGAGGTCTTGGCGTAAACCTTGCCATAGGGATTTCCCTTGCATTTGTTTTTGTTTTCTCTTTTGAAGCATTGAAAGTCGTCTCTGAGAACAAAAGCTTATCTCCTGCTGTAGCCATGTGGCTGCCGAATATGGTATTTCTTCCGCTTACCTTGTATTTATACCTTAAAAGGGCTAATCAGTAAGATCAGTAAAGGAGTTTTACTTCTTTATGGTAGAACTTCCTCATCCCATCATTTTCCAGCTCTATCCAGAGTTCTCCTTTTTCGTCTGCATGACGGATGATGCCATTTTGTCGCTCTTTTTCAATTTCAAAAACAGAAATTTCGTCCTTTCGGAATAAATGTTGGTTAAAAAGGCTTAAAATTTCCTGTTCAGAAGGAATGCTTTTCAATCTTTCAATCATAAAATCATGAAGCTGGGATGTGAAATCTTCAAGGTTAAAAACCTTCCCTGTAAGCGATAGAATAGAGCCTGCATGGGATATCTCTTCAAAATTCTCCTGAAGAATATTAAACCCGGCCCCAATGATGAAATAATTATTTTGATTAATTTTCTTCTTTTCAATCAGAATCCCTGTAATTTTTTTACTTTTAAGGATCATATCATTCGGCCATTTTATCTTTACAAGGTTATCAGTCAAATTGGCAAGGAAATCCCGGATAATGATTGCGGTATAATAATTGAACAGAAAATCAGAGAGTAAAAAGTTTTGAGTCTTCACTGCCAGCGTATAAGCGAGATTCTTTCCGGCAAGTGAAGCCCATGTATTTCCGTACTGTCCGCGACCTTTGGTTTGGTTGAAGGTATGCACTCCTATAAAATCTGAATTTTCGTAAAGTAAAAACTTAGAAACTTCGTCATTAGTAGAAGAGCAGTCTTTTAAGTAGAATAGTTGGGTCATTTAAGAAAACTTTAAGACTTTCAGGGCCTAAAAGTAAGGCTAAAGTAAAGAAAAAACAATAAATTTGCAGATTATAGTATTTTTTTAATGAATAAAACAGCAGAAAAGCAAGAATTATTAGATAAAATCGTTGAAGCTATCCAGGATGTAAAGGGAGAAGATATCATGATCTTCGATCTATCCAAGATTGAAAACTCAGTAGCAGAAACGTTTGTAATATGTAGTGGAAACTCAAATACGCAGGTAGCCGCACTTGCAGGCAGCGTAGAGAAAAAAGTAAGAAACGAACTTAAAGACAGACCATGGCATGTAGAAGGTACAGAAAATGCGATGTGGGTGTTGGTTGATTACGTCACCGTAGTGGTGCATATTTTCCAGAAAGAAGTACGTGAGTACTACGATATTGAAGAACTTTGGGGAGATGCAGCCATTACAAAAATTGAAAGTAAGTATTAAATTTTAAAAAGTATAAATGAACAATAAAGGATTCAACTGGTTTTTTCCAATTGTGATCATAGGTCTTTTGTTATTCTTTGGTTCCAATTTTTTAGGGGGCGAGAGTGCAAAATCTATTGATGAAGACGGATTCTTCAGAGAGATGCAGGCAGGAAAGGTCCAGAATATTATTATATACAAGGACACAGAAAAAGCTGATGTTTTTCTTACCAAGGAAGCAAAAGCGGCAATGGTAAAAAAATCTGCCAATCAGAATAATCCCCTTTCTGCGTTCGATATGGCTCCCAAAGCAGATTATTCTGTAAAATATGGAGATCTTCAACTTTTCCTTCAGAAATTTGAGCAGGTAAAAGGAACTAATTCCGCAATCAAAACAACCAAAGATTACGGAGCAGGTAAAAATCCATTTATGGATATCCTGGTATCTGCCTTGATCTGGATTGCCATTTTAGGATTATTTTATTTCCTTCTTTTCAGAAAGATGGGTGGAGGCGGAGGTCCTGGAGGACAGATCTTCTCTATCGGAAAATCTAAGGCGAAGCTTTTTGATGAAAAAGAAAGAATTCAGGTAACATTTAAAGATGTTGCAGGTCTTGAAGGTGCTAAAGAAGAGGTACAGGAGGTTGTAGACTTCCTTAAAAATTCTGAAAAATATACCAAACTGGGAGGTAAAATTCCTAAGGGAGTTCTTCTGGTAGGGCCTCCGGGAACAGGTAAAACCCTATTGGCAAAAGCTGTTGCGGGAGAAGCCAAAGTTCCGTTCTTCTCACTTTCAGGTTCCGATTTTGTGGAAATGTTTGTAGGAGTAGGAGCTTCCAGAGTAAGAGACCTTTTTGCCCAGGCGAAAGCAAAATCTCCGGCTATCATCTTTATTGATGAGATTGATGCCATTGGACGTGCCAGAGGGAAAAATAACTTCTCAGGCGGAAATGATGAAAGAGAAAATACCCTGAACCAGCTTCTTACGGAAATGGATGGTTTCGGAACAGATGTGAACGTTATTGTAATGGCAGCCACCAACAGAGCTGATATCCTTGATAAAGCTTTGATGAGAGCAGGACGTTTTGACCGTTCTATTTATGTAGACCTTCCTGAACTTCACGAAAGAAGACAGATCTTTGATGTGCATTTGAAGAAAATTAAGCTTGACGATAATGTTGACAGAGATTTCTTAGCAAAACAAACTCCTGGATTCAGTGGAGCAGATATTGCCAATGTATGTAATGAAGCGGCATTAATTGCAGCAAGAAATAGCCATACCTCAGTAACAAAACAGGATTTCCTGGACGCTGTAGACAGAATCATCGGTGGTCTTGAAAAGAAAAATATGGCCATAAAGCCATCAGAGAAAAGAAGAGTAGCTTTCCATGAGGCAGGACACGCAACAGTGAGCTGGCTTGTAGAACATGCAGCACCACTTTTAAAAGTGACTATTGTTCCAAGAGGACAGTCTTTGGGGGCAGCATGGTATCTTCCGGAAGAAAGACAGCTGACAACCACCCAGCAAATGCTTGATGAAATGTGTGCTACACTGGGAGGAAGAGCCGCTGAGCAGGTGATTTTCAATAATATCTCTACCGGAGCCTTATCTGATCTTGAAAAAGTAACAAAACGTGCTCAGGCGATGGTTACCATCTACGGTTTGAGTGAAAATATCGGAAATATCTCATATTACGATAGTTCAGGCCAGTCTGAATACAGTTTTGGAAAACCTTATTCGGAAGAAACCGCTACGAAAATTGATGCAGAGATCAAAGCAATTATTGAAGATCAATATGAAAGAGCAATAACAATTCTTACCGAAAATAAAGATAAGCTGGATGCTTTAGCGAATAAGCTTTTAGAGAAAGAAGTGATCTTCCGCGAAGATCTGGAAGAAATATTCGGAAAAAGAGCATGGGATCCTGAATTAACAGAGAAGCCTGTGACGAATACCATTCCTGAAAAAGAAAAGGAAGAGGCTGAAATACCTCAGATCAAAGAAAAAGAAGAAGAAAGCGAAATTCAGGCTCCCGAGAGTCCGACGCAACTCTAAAACTTCTGAAAAATAAACAATGAAAAACCTGACAACCTTAAAATTGTCAGGTTTTTTCATATTTAAAGAGACATTTTTAGAATCTATTGTAATTTATTTCTATTTTTGTATAAAGTTGACTAAAAATAGATTAAGTTGAATTTATTCAAGAGGATTGTAAGCAAACTGACCAACCAGCCTGAGGAAGAGGACCTACAGAGCCTGGAGAAGCTAGGGGATTCGCTGAAAAATGCGGATCTTGACTATAAGTTTGCGCAATTATTTACGCATTCGGGGGGATTTTTTAATTATTGTGCAGATGAAGCGGAAGCTCTACAGACTTTAAATCAAATTATCAAGATAGAAGGTATCAGCAGTACTTTCTGCTGGGACAAAGAACTGCAGAGTTTTTTAAACGTTATAAAGACGCCGTACAGTTCAGAACTGGAGCATTCCAATAATGCTGCATTCATCACCTGTGAGTACCTTATTGCCTATGACGGAAGGATTATGCTTTCCCACAACAATATCCTTCATTACCATTCTTCAAGACTGCCCAATAAAATCATTATCATGGCCAATGTATCACAGATTGTGAACAACCTGAATGATGCGATGGGAAAAATAAAAAGAAACGGTAATATTAAGAACCTGACTTCCATTAGCGGAAGCCAGTCGAAATTAGACTCTTCCAATACCAATACGAAACTTTTTTTATTGCTGCTTGAAGATTAAGCATCAACTTATAAACTCTACATTTTGGACAAAAACCTTATTCAAAGAACCCTCTCCGGACTTGTTTACGTAGCTGTGATCATCCTGTGTACAACTCCGTTGGGCGCACAGCTCATCAACAGTATTTCTCCGGGGCTTATCAAACAGGAATATCTGTATCACGGATTAATCACTCTTTTGCTGGTCGTAGGTTCCTGGGAATGTGTCAAAATCATGAAATTCGGAAAAGGTTATGAAAAATGGATTGTATTTCCGTTGGTCATTTTTATTTTCTATGTATTTTCCAAAAGATATTTTCACCACGATTTCTTTTTCGATTTCAGGTTGAGCGAAATTCTGGCTCTACTGCTGATTGCCATTGCGGTGGTGACTTTATTCAAATATCCTAACGAATTGTATTATGACAGTGGGAAGCTGATCTTTACTGTGATCTATGTGGCGCTTCCGTTCAGCTTTGCATTAGGGCTTCCTAAATATTCAAGTTATAATGAAACCTTTTCACTGGAAGTGATCTTTTTGTTCATTCTGATCTGGAGTAGTGATACCTTTGCTTATTTGGTAGGAAAGTTTTTCGGAAAACATAAAATGGCGCCTAAAATTTCGCCTAAAAAAACCTGGGAAGGATATGGAGGCGGAGTAGTGCTTACGTTGGTTTTATCCTACTTTATAGAACATTACCAGCCTGAACTCAGAGGGAACTGGATGATCGTAGGATTTCTGGTGGCTGCTTTTGCTCCATTAGGAGATCTGGTAGAAAGTCAGCTGAAAAGAAATTTCGGCGTAAAAGACAGTGGGAACATCATTCCGGGGCATGGAGGAGTATTAGACAGGCTGGATAGTTTTATTATCTGCGTTCCTGTCGTATATTTGTACTTTATTTTAGAAAAATTTATTTAATCTCATGAAATTACACAGAGAATCGAAAGGAACGATCACCGTAGCTACCATCGTTTTTATTATACTGGGGGCGCTGGCAATCTATTTTTTAAAGATGTGGTCGCTGCTGATCATTTTACCATTGCTGGTTATTTATAGCCTGGTGTTTTGGTTTTTCAGAGTTCCGGACCGTGATATTTTAGAGCATAGAGAAAACGTAATAGCACCGGTAGACGGAAAAGTGGTGATGATCAAAGAAGTGGAGGAAAATGAATTCCTGCAGGGAAAAGCCATTCAGGTCTCCATCTTTATGTCTCCGCTGAACGTACATATTTGCCGTTATCCGGTTTCAGGAAAGGTGATCTATAAAAAGTATCATCCGGGAAAATATCTTGTAGCATGGCATGAGAAGTCTTCTACAGAAAATGAAAGAACAACCATAGCGGTAGAGACTCCAACAAATCATAAAGTAGTATTCAGACAGATTGCAGGATATGTGGCAAGAAGAATTGTTTTCTACTGTAATGAAGGCGATCAGGCAAAAGCCGGACATGAGTTCGGTTTCATTAAATTCGGATCAAGAATGGACGTATTCCTGCCGTTGGATACTGAGATCATCTGTAAGATCGGAGATATTACAAAAGGCGGTCTGGATGTGATCGCAAGAATGAAAGATTAAGAGTTATCATTCATCATAAAAGCAAAAGACTGTTCGTATTGAACGGTCTTTTTTGTTTGTGGTTATGAGTTTTAATACGCGCGAGTAGAATTGAGTGCTTAGAGTGACTCTCTGTTTTTTTTGGATGTATAATTTTGTTGAACCATAAAAAACACAAATCTGCATATGTTTATTTTTTACATATTTTAATGTAATCGTGAGCTTTATATTCATTATAAGGTTCTAATTGATATATTTTTTTTATTCTAATGATTATTGTGAATTAAAAAAATATTTATATTTATCTAATCGTCATTAAGCGTGACAATTAAACACAACCACCAGTCACTTTTCTTGTTAAAATCAATATTTCAGGTATTTTTTTCTCTCCTGCAGTTTCATATGTTTTTTAACGAGTATTGATATGTGCTTAAGTAGCTATTGGTATTAATAGCTGCATAGCGTTTAAAAAAACAAAAACAAAAAAGATGATATATGAATTTTTCGTTAAGGTGATCCATGGTCAACCTGAAAAAAATAATGCAGATTTTGAAAGCAATTATGCGAGCCTTATTAACAGGTACCTTTTGTTTTTATTCTTGTTATTCTTTTTTTATTCCGTTTTCATTATCCTTTTTTTTGGAGATATTTTGACGTCTACATTTCTCACGATAATCACTTTATTCTGGCTTTTTTTATTGTCTTTGAAAGGTAAAACAAAAAGATTTAAGAGAATTTTTAAAGGTGTTGTGTTTTCTATTTTTATTCTGTTGATATTTATTGTCAGTTTTTTTTACATATACACCTTTAAAAATGCCGGTGTAGAATACTTTTATTTTTCTTTATTATTTGCATTGCCCTTTTTTCTCAATTACAGAGAAGATAATTATTTGGTGCTTATTGTTACTGCAATAATCAGTATCAACTTTATCAGCTGCCTTTATTTCGATTTCAATTTTCTTCCTAAGAGTAATTTTTTTCGGGAAGGGGATTTCAAAACGGTCAGACTCCTCAATATTTTGTTTTCCATTGCTACCTTTTTTATGGATATTGTTTTTATCAAGCAGAAAGATGATCTGATATACGGTCTAATCAAAGATACCCGCATGAAAGATTCTACCATTGAAGATCTGCTGAAGGAAAATAAGGAACTGCTGAAACAGCAAATGCTTCTTAATGATCTTACAGAAGAAGATATACAGGAGATTTTTAGCCTTGCGGAAAATAATTCGCCCCTGTTTTATGATAAATTTCAGATATTCTTCCCTCATTTTATTCCGGCAGTTCTGGAGTTGAATCCCGGTCTCATTTATTCTGAATTATATTTCTGTGCATTGATGAAACTTGATTTTGATACCAAAAAAATAGCCCAATGTACCAACACCAGCATCCGGGCCGTTGAGAGCAGAAAATACAGGATCAGAAAAAAATTGAATATTCCCTCTGAAATCAACATAAACAGCTTTATTTTAAAGATCTGAGGTTCTGTTTGTGATTTTTATTACGCACAAGTAGAATTGCGTACCGGCATACGTCGTGTCATCACAGGATAGAAGGTACTTTTGTGTGTAAGAAATAAAAACATGAATTTGAAAATTATTCATATAGGGACTTTGGTGAAATCGAAAGTCGAAGAACTCTCTATACCCCTCGGTAGAATTGCAAAATTTATGCATTGTAATGAAGAACAGGTAGAGGATATGTATCTGCAGAATAGTATGGATACCGAAGTGCTGTTAAGATGGAGTAAGCTTCTTGAATTTGATTTTTTCAGAATATACTCAGGGCATCTGATTCTCTATGCGCCCCCTACAATGACAGACCGTACCATTAAAGTAGAAAAATCTACTATGGTATTCAGAAAAAGTATCTATACACAGGAAGTAAAGAGTTTTATACTGGATAAAATAAAATCCGGACAGATGAGTACGGTCGAAGTCGTTTCAAAATATAAGATTCCTAAAACCACTCTTTACAAATGGATCAAAAAATGAGTATGCAGCATCCGGATTACCAATGCATCTACACAGATATTATCTCTGAAAAATTTCCTGAAAAATTTTCAGATCCGCTTATTCAGAAGAAACTTCAGTCGCTTTTCACCACAATAGATATTTTACAGCTTGATCAATTAATTTTCGGAGACATGGAATATACATCCGAATTAGAAAACCAACGATTGAAATCGTATGATAAAAATTCTGTGTTGAAAATTCTTGAATATCAGAAGAAAAATAAACTGACGAATGCCCAGACCGCAGCCCATTTTAAAATGAGCAGAAATACCCTTGCCAAGTGGAAGTCTTTATTTCAGGTATAATATATAAATGATACCCACGATTTTAAAAAAGGAATGATGAGTGGGCAAAATCATATTCTGCTGAGAAAATGTGAGTTTTATTACGCACGCGTAGTATTGCGTAGCTATCTTTTAAGCTAAAAGGCTGAAAGGAATATACTTTTGCGGAGGATCATACCGATCACTTTAAAGAACGCAATATTAACCAACAATTAAAAAAACGATGAAAACAAAATTTACAAAACCCAAATTAGGAGTACTGCTTTTAGTGCTACTCTTAACTTTTGGAAAACTGTATTCACAAACCAATGGGGCTGTAGGGATCAATACTGTACTGCCTAATGAAAATTCTGTACTGGATGTTGTTTCAACAGCTAATAATAAAGGGATACTTATTCCACGCCTTACAGAAGCCCAGAGAAATGCAATAATCATTAATAAAGCAGCTGATGACGGTCTTACCATCTATAATACTACGGAAGACTGCTTTAATTACTGGAGCCTGGCAGATGATGAATGGAAAAGTGTATGCGGGCAGCTTGGAAAAGCAGTGTTTACAGTTGACTGCGCCAATACCAAAGCCATGGGAACTTATGTGAAAGGTCGTGAGTTAACCCCTTCAAACTATCTGAGCATTTTTGTGAATGTGACCAAACCAGGGAATTATACCATCTCGGGAACGACTTCCAACGGATATAATTTCTATGGAACGGGTGTTTTTCTTAATACGGGAACACAAACGATCCAGATCGCAGGACAGGGAACCCCTCTGAATATTCAGACAGATACTGTATCATTGACAGCCAATGGTACCGATATAACCTGTACTCCTCCTGTTTCTGTTAATGTGCTCAGTCCTGCAGGAAGCTATACCATGAGCTGTGGAAGTGCAACGGTAAATGGAGTTTATAAAGTTGGAACCGCTCTTACTGCCTCCAATACAATTACACTACCAGTTAATGTTTCCTCATTAGGAAGCTATACCATTACAACCAATACCGTAGATGGAATTTCTTTCAGAGGTTCAGGAACATTTACTGCGACAGGGAACCAGAATGTTACCTTAAGCGGAACGGGTACACCCTCTTCCACAGCCGTAAAAAAGATAACGATCACTTCTGACAGTCAGGGAGGAGTTTCTACCACCTGCAGTGTGAATGTTATAGTGGTGATTCCTGCAAAAAAACTGCTTACAATAGGACTTGGAACAACGTATGGATATAATCTTAGCAATAGCGGAAGACCTTCCAATACATTAATTACAACCAATACTAATTATGGAACACTTCCTGCAAGTACCGTAAAATATGAAGGATGGTCTCAGATTATTGATGGAAGCAATTCTCCAAGTGCTGCCCAATTGAATACCTGGCTATTAGGCTCTGCTCCCGTTGATATCGTGGTAATAGGGTACAGCTATGGAATGAATGCTGCTGAAGCTTCCATTTTCCTGCAATATCTGCAAAAAGGAGGTGTTGTTCTTTCATTCTGTGAAGATAATTCAGGGAATCAGAATTTCTTTAGAACAATCTTTAACGATCCGAGTATTTCTCAATCTACAACAGGAGGTTCCGGAGACGGAAGAACGTATACTTTACCCATTACTTCCGATGATATAACTAATGGTCCTTTCGGAGATATCCGGGGCAAGCTTTGGGGAGATGATGCTACAGATGTTGTATATTTTACAGGATTGCCATCAGGAGAAATAAGTGTTTACTCCAATGCGACTAATGCCAATAACAACACAGGTACAGTTGCGGGTGCTGTCACAGCATTTAAACATAAAAGTTTCAACCTGATATGGGTTGGAGAAGGAGGATTTAATTCTCAAAGCGGAAATACGGGTGATTTAAACTCAAGTACAATATGTCCGTTTATTTTAGATGTAAATAAAAAACCAACACCTAAAACAACTTATGGGACAGCAGGAACATTAATTTATAATTCTACTTTTACAGCCAATGCTTTTGCATGGGCACTTAAACAGGCAGAATTCAGTGGAATTAATACAAAATGATGAAAAAAGTTTTTAAAGATGACTGCGGTATGGGAAACCATACCGCAGTTTTTATTTTATGTATTTCTTAACTTCTTCCGTAAGGCTTATAATAAGCTCCACAGGCAGATCCTTTTCCATATCAATAAGAAGTATTTTGAACTTTTTGCGGTCTTCCTGAAGCAGTTCAGGATGATCAAGCCGGTCCCCGTGATAAAAGCTTACATAATGTTTCTTATGCTTTTTACTGTAATAGAGATAGCACAGCATTTTCTTTTTATACTTGAAGAATGGAAGTCCGAAACTTAACGTTTCTGTAATGTTTTCGGGATCAGATTCAAGGATCTTTTTACGTAAAAACAAAAGAGTACTTCTTTCAGGCTCATCGATTCTGTAGAAGTACTCTTGTATAGGATTCATTTGAATGAAATTTAATTCAATAAACGATTAGTCGAAATTCTGAAGTTCCACCAGTTTGTGGTACATTCCTTTTTTAGCGATCAGTTCATGGTGGGTTCCTTGTTCTACAATATCCCCTTTTTCCATAACGACGATCCAGTCTGCCTTCTGAATAGTGGAAAGCCTGTGGGCAATCACCAGAGAAGTTCTGTTTTCCATCATTTTCTCAAGGGCATCCTGTACAAATCTTTCAGATTCTGTATCCAGGGCTGAAGTAGCTTCGTCAAGGATCATCACCGGAGGGTTTTTCAATACAGCTCTGGCGATGGAAACTCTTTGCTTCTGTCCTCCGGAAAGTTTTCCTCCATCGTCCCCAATATTGGATTCATAACCTTCAGGAAGCTGAGTGATGAATGAATCAGCGTTAGCTATTTTGGCTGCCGCAATGACTTCTTCTCTTGTGGCTTCAGGTTTACCCATTAAGATGTTATTGTAAACCGTATCATTAAATAAAACAGATTCCTGGGTTACCATTCCTAAGAGCTGGCGGTATTCATTCAGTTTTAAATGTTTGATATTGGTTCCGTCAACTAGGATTTCACCTTCACTCACATCATAGAACCTTGCCAGAAGGTTGGCAATCGTTGTCTTTCCGCTTCCGCTTTGTCCTACAAGAGCAATGGTTTTTCCTTTAGGGATAATAAGTGAAAAGTTTTTAAGAATCACATTGTCTTTATCATAATAGAAACCAATGTTTCTGAACTCAATTTGATTGTTAAGCGTAGAGATCGATACCGGTTCTGCAATTTCTTCTACTTTCAGATCATAATCAAGAACTTCCGCTACTCTGTCTAAACTTGCCATTCCTCCCTGAATAGAAGAGATCGCACTAGATAATTTTTTAGCAGGATCAAGGATCTGGAAGAACATCCCGATGAAAACAAGGAAAGCCTGAGGCTGCATTGTCTGCTCTTCAAGGATCTGAGTTCCGGCATACCAGGTAATGATAAGAATGGTTATTGAACCAAGAAATTCGCTCATAGGAGAGGCTAATTCCCGTCTTCGGCTCATATCAATGGCAAAATTCTGCCAGTTGGTTGTTGTCTGATTAAATCTGTTCTTTAGGATTTTATCCGCATTGAAGATCTTGATTACTTTGGAAGATTTTAATGTCTCGTCTACCAGTGAAAAAAGATTTCCTAATTCAGCCTGTGCCTGATAAGCCTGTTTCTTCAAGCTTTTTCCCGTCCACGAAATAAGAAGACCCATGACAGGAAAAACAACTAATGAGAATAAGGTAAGCTGTGGAGATAATATAAATAAGGCGATCAGTGAAGAGATGATCATGAACGGAGCATTGATAAGATCAACCAATACCCCCATAATTCCGCCTTCTACACCTCCAATGTCATTGGAAATTCTGGACATCATATCTCCTTTTCTTTGTTCCGTAAAGAAAGAAACAGGAAGCTGAAGAAACTTATTATACATGGCACTTCTTAAATCACGGGTAATACCCACTCGGTAATTAACTAATAGGAAAGCACCAATATATCTGAAAATATTTCTCAATAAAAATGAACACGCAGTTATTGCACAAAGAACAGCCAATACCTGAACAGCGCCATGCTGATCAATTTCTGCCTGCACAAAATAATAGGCCTTATTTTTTAAAAATTCAAAATAATCACCAACTTCTCCGGACCATACAGGAGGTTTATCCTGCTTCTCAATAGTCCCAAACATTAATCCTAAAATAGGAAGCATTGTTCCTACAGATAAAATGTTGAGCAATGAGTAAAGGATATTGAAAAACATACTCCCGAAAAGGTATTTTCGGTGGGGTTTTGCGAAATGTAGTATTCTTTGTAATGGTTTCATTCAATGAAAAATTGGATAGCAAAATTACGTAAAATTAAAGGAACAGACGTTCTAAATCCTTTTTTTACTTTATTTAATAGGTGTCTATTAATTTGATTTTGTTACAATTCTTATCAGAAGTCTGATATACAGTGAATTTTATTACTATTTCAGATTGAAGGTGAATGAAAGGGCTTATAATAAATAAACCGCCATTCCGGCGGTTTTATTCTGTTAAAATTTTACTTTGTCATTATATTTCGGAGCAAAATTGGCTGGTTTTAATTTTTCAAGCGTTTTCCCGAAATTGTTGATAATATTTGTTAAATTGTCGAAATCTACAACACTTACATCATCACTTTCGTTATGGTAGTGGTGGGCTTTTGTCATATCTACAGTAGAGAATGAATGGGCAATAATTTTCTTTTTAACAAAACTTACATTGTCTGATCTGTAAAACAATTGTTGTGAAGCATAAGGATCCGGATTGATTTTCATTCCGTTCGCTGCATTTTTATTCACCAACTCATCAAGGTCAGAAAACTCATCACCCGTCATAAACAGGGCATTTTTCCCCCATTGAGATTCTGTAGCCACCATTTCAAAATTGAAAAGCGCGGTCATATTATTGTAGATTTTATCAAGATTGGCATCCATTGAGATCGCTTTGGAGCCCAGCATTCCTTTTTCTTCCCCATTGAATGCAATGAAAACCATTGAGAAATCCGGCTTTTTATTTTTGAAATAATCAGCAATACCCGCTAGAGTAGTGATTCCGCTGGCGTCGTCATCAGCACCGTTATAAATATTGTCTCCGGTTTTATCGCTGGTTCCTATGTGATCAAAGTGACCTGAAAATCCTAAATATTTATCTGTTTTTCCTTTTTTGATTCCACATACATTATAAGCTTTCTTTCCTTTGTACTCAAATGGGATCAGATAAGAATTGCCCGTACAGTATTCAAGATTGTTTTCTTTAAAGAGCGATGCGATGTATTCGGCCGCTTTATCATTTTCCGGAGTCCAGATTTCACGGCCTTTCATTTCGTCTGAAGCCAGCGTTGAAAGGATGGTCTGTACTCTTTCTTTGGAAACTTCCTGAGCGGAAATACCAATTGAGAATATAGATAAAGCAAGAAGGGTTAATTTTTTCATGTTAATTACTATTTGGAATGATCTGTCGTATTTTTAACGGAAATGTTGCATCAAGTTATATAAAATTATTAATATATACCCGTTATATACCCGTTGTGCGTTTTAAATTATGCTTGACTTTAGATTGTTGATTTTTTTGTTTAATAGTTTTTATTAATAAATTGAACAATTGTAAGAGCTGTAATCTTTGCTAAAACTCTTGTTTTGAATCCTTCAAATGTTTTTGCATAATTCCTTCTTATCATAAATTGGTCACATAGCTGAGAGAATAATGGTTCAATTCTTTTTCTGTGCTTTTTAAACAAGCAAAACTGTGGTTTGTAGTCTTTTTGGTTGATTCTTTTCAGAGTTTCCAAGGTAATATTAGCATAATTAAACAAATCTACCTGTGCCTCTGATGAGAGATACCCTTTATCACCAAGCAAGATACAATCAGACAACCGTTCTTTAATGTCCTTCAAAAAGTGAATATCATGAATAGATGCCGGACTTAGGTCTATACTTTAAAAAACACCGTTCACAGAACAAACCGCGTGAAGTTGTAGCCATAAAAAGACATTTGCTGTGATGCGCAAAAATCTCTGTTTGGATAACAATACTGTTCATCTTTACATATTTTAGAGCGTGCGTTTAAAAATAATTCCTATTTTTACAATTAATTTTTAACCAAAAATGGTCAATCTATTTTGGAATATGACACAAAAATAGAAATGAAAATAAAAAAAATATTATTTAGCATATTAACTGCTCTTGTTTTAATGATATCAATATTCCTTTATATGAATAAGGATAAATTTGTCTATGTAGGTTCAGTAGATATTATTGAAGTCGATTGCAGCAAAAAAAATCAAATCTTGAGCGAAGTTTTAGAAAGTGACCAAAAGATTAGAAAATCAAACGAACTCATCAAATACGCTAAAGAAGACCATAGGAATCAAGAATTAGTGATTAGCATTATTGAAAAGTGTGGTATGCCAACATTAAAGGAGGTAGGTCAAAAACAAATGGATGCAATCTGGTTAGGACTGCAACATAGTACTAAAGAAATCAGAAAAAAGTATTTTCCACAAATAGAGAAAGCGGTTGAAAATGGAGACTTATCTAAACAACAATATGCATTGATGAAAGATAGGATTTTAATGGACGAAGGAAACCCCCAAATATATGGTTCACAAATCGAAAATGGTAAATT
Source organism: Chryseobacterium vaccae (assembly GCF_009602705.1). Lineage (NCBI taxonomy): Bacteria > Pseudomonadati > Bacteroidota > Flavobacteriia > Flavobacteriales > Weeksellaceae > Chryseobacterium > Chryseobacterium vaccae. The sequence continues at coordinate 3,647,561 of NZ_VSWH01000001.1, forward strand.
GTATAAATTAGAAAATCCTGAAACTGTGAACGAAAGAAGAAAAAAAATGGGAATGGAACCAATAGAGGATTATTTAAAGAATTTCAATATTCAGTTCAATCCGAATTAACAACACAACATGTAATCACGTAGACGAATCCGGTCATAATTAAATGGAGTGTGTCTCTCACATAAATTTTATTAAAAAAAACATCAACCTAGAGCAGGATAATAAAAAAATTGTAAATATCCAATGGATAATTTAAATAGAGAATATGAGTCATTTATTATCAAAAAACAGTTGTCCTTAAAAATTATTAAAAATAACCCGTTGTGCGTTTTAAATTATGCTTGACTTTAGATTATTGATTTTTTTGTTTAAATAGTTTTTATTAATAAATTGAACAATTGTAAGAGCTGTAATCTTTGCTAAAACTCTTGTTTTGAATCCTTCAAATGTTTTTGCATAATTCCTTCTTATTACTTTGAAAAACACGGTTCAAAGAACAAACCGAATGAAGTTTGTAGCCATAAAAAGACATTTGCTGTGATGCGCAAAAACCTCTGTTTGGATAACAATACTGTTTATCTTTACATATTTTAGAGCGTGCGCTTCTGGAGATTTTACAGATTTCCAAAGGCATACTGTCGACAATACCCATATATTCGGCAGTCAAGACGAGGCTTACAACCTCTAAATCCTTCATTTTGGGAATACGTCTCTGGTAAGATAAAAGTGTTTCATCTGAAATTTCCCGTAAAACCTCCAAAATTCTTTCGTAATTTGCAATTAAGTTGTTCATTGTAAATGTTTTGTGGTAAAAACAATTTACTGATTTTCAATCGAATGAACAACTTATTTCTTTGTATTCATAATGCACAACGGGTTAATATATATGATAAGAGATCAAAAAGATTGGAGGTTTAAAGTTTAAATTGAAAATGCCCAAATAAAAAAACAGCTCCTTTCGGAACTGTTCTCACTCAAAAAATCGTTGTAAGGCTATCGAAGTCGGTCTACAGATTTTACGAGCCTCTCATCTCTTCGGATGTAAGTGTTTGCAATAAGCAGACAGATCACCGCGATCAATGGGAAAACTGGCTCAATACCCTTCTCAGGAAACTGAATTCCTCCGGATAAGTTGAGTAACCAATACGCCAATACGCCAATCAACAAAACGTTTATAATGATGCTGGTGGTATTCAGCAAAATTTGTCTTTTTCTGTTTTTGAAACTGAAAATACTCAATGCTCCTGCTAAAACAAGCACGATGCAGCTTATATCAATCACCGGAATACTGCCGAAAACAGCAACATCCTGTCCTGAAATAAAAAGGAAAACAGCAGCTAAAACTGCTAATAACGTCCATATGGTCTGTATTCTCTGTAGCATTGAATCTCAAATTCCAGGCAAAAATAATATAAATTTTGCACAATTCAAAAATAAGTGTAGATTTGCATTATACAATGTACTTGAAAACAAAAGTCACCGGACTTACTTTTCTTACTCACAATTAATTACATTTTTACATTAAATATGTTTAACATAGAAACGTTAAGGTCAAAATCCGTAACGGAACTGACTAAAATCTTAAAAGATTTGGGCGTTAAAGTTGCAAGAAACAGCAATGAAAATGATAAGATCTTTGCTATTCTTGACTTTCAGGCTTCTAATCCCAAAGTCTCAAAAGATTATTTCAACGCCACAGAAACCAGTGTGACCACTGAAGAAGCCCCAGCAGAGAAACCTGCAAAAGCCCCAGCGAAAAAAGCGGCCCCAAGAAAAACTGCGGCCAAGCCCAAAGCAGAAGCAAAAGCTCCGTCAGAAAAAGCACCTAAAGCTGAAGAAAAACCAGAAGAAACAGTACCGGTAGTTCAGGAAGTAAAACCGGAAGAACCAAAAGCTGAAACGCCAGCAGTTCCTGAAGAAACACCAGCACAGGCAGCAGCCAAAAAGAAAAGAAAAAGGGTTACCACCAATACAGGTAATACAGAAGCTGCCCCACAGGAAAAGCCTGAAGCTCCAAAAAACACAGAACCCAAAGAATCTGCTCCGTCAGAAGAAAGGCCTAACAACCCTCAGTCTCAGGCCAGACCTCAAAACCAAAGAGGACACAATCATCCGCAAAACAGCGGAAATCAGCATAAAAATCAGAACCAGAACCAGAATCAAAATCAGCACAGGCATGCTGAGAAAGCTGAAGAGCATACCGAACATAAGAAAGAGTTTAGTTTCGACGGTATGGTAAGCATTGAAGGGGTTTTAGAAATCCTTCCCGATAACTACGGGTTCCTGCGTTCATCAGATTTTAGCTATATCTCTTCTCCTGATGATGTGTATGTTTCTACTGCACAGATCAGAAATTATGGTTTGAAAACCGGAGATACGGTTAAAGGAATTGTAAGACTTCCAAAAGAAGGTGAAAAATATTTTTCATTATTAAAACCTACAGAAGTTAACGGCCGTGATCTTGCTTTCATCAAAGACCGTGTCGCTTTTGAATATTTAACTCCGCTTTTCCCTGAAGAGAAATTCAATCTTGCCGGGAACAATTCAACAATGTCAACAAGAATTGTTGATTTGTTTGCCCCAATCGGAAAAGGACAGAGAGCGATGATCGTTGCCCAGCCTAAAACGGGTAAGACCATGCTTCTTAAAGATATTGCGAACTCTATCGCTTCCAATCACCCTGAAGTATATATGATGGTTCTTCTGATTGACGAACGTCCTGAAGAAGTTACCGATATGGAAAGAAGTGTAAATGCAGAAGTTATCGCTTCTACCTTTGATGAAGCTGCAGAAAAGCACGTAAAAGTAGCTAACCTTGTTTTAGCAAAAGCCCAAAGAATGGTAGAATGCGGACATGATGTAGTAATCTTACTGGATTCTATTACCAGACTGGCAAGAGCTTATAATACCGTGACACCTGCATCAGGAAAAGTTCTTTCCGGAGGTGTTGATGCGAATGCCCTTCACAAGCCAAAAAGATTTTTTGGTGCTGCCAGAAAAATTGAAGGCGGAGGTTCATTAACGATTATTGCAACGGCTCTTATCGATACCGGTTCTAAAATGGATGAAGTGATCTTCGAAGAATTCAAAGGAACAGGTAACATGGAGCTTCAGCTAGACAGAAAAATTGCCAACAGAAGAATCTATCCTGCAATTGATCTTGTCTCCTCCAGCACGCGTAGGGATGATCTTCTTCTTGATGAAGTAACTTCCCAAAGAATGTGGATTCTGAGAAAGTACCTTTCTGAAATGAATCCTGTGGAAGCTATGGAATTTGTGAATAAAAACATCAAAGGAACATTGAACAACGAAGAGTTCCTGATGTCTATGAATAAATAAGTTAATTTAATTGTTGTTAAAGAAAAGCACGGAGATCATATGTCTCCGTGCTTTTCTATTTTTTATTGGGATTTAAAATTCCTGTTTCTAAAATAAGTTCATTCGTTTTAGGATTAAATTTATCCGTTGATAATACAGGCATTTTTCCTTTGATCTAATCCTGGTCAGGATGATGGGTATTATTATGAAGGGTTTTCAATTTTTCAATACGAGCCGGCTTTCCATTGATTAATATATTTTTCTGGATAACCTTGATGTAAGGAATATCTTTGTAATACAGATGGTCTTCAGAGCCTTTAAAACGGGGCTTAGAGGCAAAATCAATAATGAATCTGTATTGCTCCAGAAATGAAATTATATTTTTATTCATTTTAATTTTCTTTCCGGGAAATGCCAGAGAGCCTATTGTGATCATTTTGTGGGATTTTAAATCTTCTGCAGTCATAGTAAGCCATGTGTGTTCATATTCTCCCCAGGTGAAATAAGAGTCTTTTTCATTGATATTTTGTGGAAAAGCCTTTCCCGGGATATAGCCATCTTTTTTGATCGTAATGCGGTAGGTTCCCTTGTTCCAGTTAATTGGGTTTCTTACGCTGATGAAGTCTCCTTCTCCGTCAGAGCTGATGAAATAACCGTCAGTTTTTAAAGCATTTCTATCTCGTTCATACCATCTGGAGAAAATTCCGTTGAAAGGAATATAATTATCCTGCTTTCCTGTTTTTGAGCCGATACCATCTCCTTTTGACTGGATACCGCAGTAGATTGGAATGTTGTTAAATTCCAGATTGAAAGGTGCTATATAAAAATAATAATCCTTTGGAACTTCATTGCCAATTTCCAGATCAATGGAAATGGATTCAAAATCTTCAATATCCTCTTTTAAGGTGTAAAAGGAATTAGTGTAGTGAAGGGAGGAAGAAGAATGCTGTCAGGATAAACATTTTGAGATTTCATCGTTTTTTCCGTTTTCTGATTCAGGTCGCTGTCTTCATATTTCTTTTTTAAGTCTTCCTTAGTTTGTGCGGTAAGAGATAAGAATACACAAAGTAGCAGAGAAATCATGATTTTTACTTTTATCAAATACAATTTATGGGGTAAATGTAGAAATAGTTGGGTATAAATTAAAATTTAATTCATTCTAAATCAATATATCAATGTTAAAGATTTATTAAAGTAATCCCCAGTTTTTGATTATAGCTTAAATAATGGCTAAATTTGGATATAACATTAAAAATAAAAATTATGTCATTTGAATTACCAAAATTAGGATATGCTTATGATGCATTGGAACCTACTATTGATGCAAAAACAATGGAGATCCACTATACAAAACATCACCAGGCATATATCGACAATTTAAATAAAGCTATTGAAGGAACTGATCTTGCAGACAAAACAATTGAAGAGATCTGTAAAACAGGAACTGATAAGCCTGCAGTAAGAAATAATGGAGGAGGACACTTCAACCACTCTTTATTCTGGGAAATTCTTACGCCGGGCGGAAGCAAAGAGCCTGTAGGAAATGTAAAAGCAGCTATCGAAAACTACGGAGGTCTTGATAAATTCAAAACTGACTTCTCTGATGCGGCTAAAACAAGATTCGGTTCAGGATGGGCTTGGTTAGTTAAGAATGCTGATGGTTCCGTATCAGTATCTTCTACTCCAAACCAGGATAACCCATTAATGCCTGTTGCAGATGTAAAAGGAACTCCGGTTCTTGGATTAGACGTTTGGGAGCATGCTTATTACCTGAACTACCAGAACAGAAGGCCTGATTATGTTTCTGCTTTCTTTGATGTAGTAAACTGGGATAAAGTAGAGGAATTATTCAACAAATAATTTTTAGCTATTATAAAAATAAAAGGTTCAGAAGCAATTCTGAACCTTTTTTTATGGTTGATCATTTGAATAAAAATGGTTAGCAAATAGATCACCGGGTTACATCACTTCCGGAAAGACCATTCATTTTCAGTTTGTACCGCCAGTTGACATAAGCAAATACCTGATAGAGTTTATACTCAAATTTTATCCCATACTTCTCTTTGGGATCATAATCAATTCCGGATTGTATGATATTCCTATATTTCCCGGAATTGTAGTAAGAATTCCATTCTGTAACCAGAAATGTATTTTTTGTTTTCAGATAAGATTCAGAATACTGACTAATCGGTTTGGCTACTGCATTTACAAAGTAGTCAAACTGAGAATCCATTACGGTAAGTTCCCATTCACCATCTTCATTTTTAGACGGTTTCATTTCAGATTTCTCTTCATTCTTCTTGGGGCTGTCCTGGGAAAAACAGCTTAGAGGAAGACATGAAAACAGGAGAATGATAAGTATGTTTTTCATAATCATGAATTTACATAAAAAAAGCACTCAAAAATGAGTGCCGTTTTATTTTTTATGGTTCTTTCTGCAGAACAACAAAAGCCGGGAAGTGGTCGCTGTATCCGCCGGTGAACTGATCACCGTTCCAGGACCTGAAAGGATAGCCTTTATAATTACCTTCTTTGTTCACCAAATAAGCAGGAGCAAAGATTTCTGCTTTGTAAACAGAATATTCTTTCGTTACCTGATCAGCAATCACATTTTTAGAAACGATGATCTGGTCAAACAGGTTCGGAGCATCCTGATATGCTAAAGAAGCAATCCCTTTTTTGTATAGAGGATACATTAAGTTAAGATACGGTGTCGTTTCGCTTAGATCTTTAGGGCTGGCCACTGCTTTTAAGTGGTTTTTTAAACTCGCACTTACAGGATCATCATTGAAGTCACCCATTGCGAAGAGTTTAGTAGAAGGATCTGCTGCTCTTACGCTGTCCATCTGCTGCTTAAGTAAAGCGGCAGCGGCATTTCTTTTCGGAAGTGAAACTGCTTCACCTCCTCTTCTGGAAGGCCAGTGGTTCATGAAGAAAGCTACTTTTTCATTATCAAGGAATCCGGTTACCACCAGAATATCTCTGGTATATTCTCTTTTTCCCTTCTCATCAAAGATCTTTAATTCTTTCTTTAAAGAGTTGCTTACTGTAAATCTTCTTTTCTGATAAATCAGGGCAACATCAATGCCTCTGTAGTCATAAGAATTGTAATGAACAATTCCGTAATCATATTTTGCCAGGGCAGGCTGCTTGATAAGATCTTCAATTACCTGTCTGTTTTCTACCTCAATAAGTCCTACCACAGCAGGAGCTGTTTTGGTATATTGGGCACCCATTTCAGAAATTACTTTAGCTTCGTTGGCTAGTTTTGCCTTATAGATTTTAGTGTTGTAGTTCTTAGCACTGCTTGGAGTAAACTCTTCTGAACCGCTTTGGTATCGTACGGCTTTTTTACCCTTTAAAGCATCATCGCTCCACGGCCCGTCATGTTTTTCAGCTTCTAAAAACTTGATAGAGTCAAGTGGGATGCTTCTGTGAAAAGCAGGATTGCGGATGTCTTTAGTACCATCAATATAATCTGCTGAACGTATAGTATCCCAAAGGTTTTCTACATTCAAAAAGCCAACAGCAGCCACTTTCCTAAGTTTCCCCTGTTGTGCAAAAGCCATTATTGAAAAAACGATGGCCATAAAACTCATAAATCTCTTCATCCTCTAGAGTATTAAAATTATTTAAACGACAAATTTACCTTTTTTTAATTCATCCCATTTTAAATATTTGTAAATTTAAAACAGTATAAATATAATTCTTTTATATAATGATTCATAAAAGTGTGCAATGTTAAGAAAAAATAATGTTAAAAAAGTTTTAAATTCTAAATTTTGATTAAATTTGTGCCCCCAAGTTTTAAACTGTTGAAAATTAAGAAGAAAAGTATTAAAAAAAATAAATATACTCATGATTAAAAAACTATCATTAGTCTCTTTATTTACTTTACTTCCTGCTTCCTACTATTTTGCGCAGACCACTGTGTTTGCGTATCTTAAGGATGTGGAAGGAAAGCCTGTTGAAAAGGCTGAAGTAGATCTTAAAGGGAGTGAGAATGATGTAACGGCTGATAAAATTGGATACTTCCAGTTTGTAGACCTTCAGCCGGGCCATTACCAAATTGTGATTGCGAAACCAAACTTCGAGACGAAAGTAATGGAGTTTGATGTAGCAGCAGACGAGAAAAGAAAGGATTTAGGGGCTATTACCCTATATTCTGCTCTTACAAGCGCAGATCAAGGTCTGGCTATCATTGAGGGTGATGACGATGATGACGGAACCAGCGGTCAGGCTTCTACAGTAGGATTGTTGCAGTCTTCTCAGGACATCTTCAGCAGAATTGCTGCTTTTGATCTAGGATTTTACTGGTTCCGTCCGAGAGGAATCGACGGAAGAACCGGAGAGTCAATGCTGAATGGAGTTTCCATGTTGAAATCTGATAACGGAAATGTTGATTTCGGAAATTGGGGTGGTCTTAATGAAATTACAAGATATCCTGAGATTTCAGCTAACCATTCTCCGTCTGAATACGCTTTTGGTGGTAATAGCTCTGTGGTTTACAAAAACACAAAAGCTAGTGAGTATAGAAAAGGATTTCAGTTTACACAATCTTTAACCAACAGAAATTACAGAAACAGAACTTCTTTACGTTATTCCTCAGGAATGAACAAAAACGGATGGGCATTCACTGTAATGGGGGCAAGAAGATGGGCTGAAGAAGGGATCCAGGAAGGAACTTTCTATGATGCCTACGGAACTTATTTAGGAATTGAGAAAAAGTTTAATGACAAGCATTCAATGACATTCAACTTTATCGGAGCTCCTTACAGAAGATCTACTGCAAGCCCTAGTACCCAGGAAGTTTATGATTACAGAGGTGTACATTATAGTTCGTATTGGGGATACCAGGATGGAGAACAGAGAAGTGAAAGAGTAAGAAAAGGTTTCCAGCCTATCTTCCAAATTCAGGATTTCTGGAAAATTAATAAAAAATCTTCACTTTGGACTTCCGTTTCTTACCAGTTCGGAAAAGATAAAGGTTCCCGTTTAGACTGGCAGAATGTACAAAACCCTTCTCCGACTTATTACAGAAACCTTCCAAGTTATTATGATTCTTTAAATCCTGATGCTTCAGTGGTAAATGCTGATGGAACAATGACGACAGCGCAGGATGCTTACAGAACATCATTGGCGGCATGGCAGTCAGGAGATCCGAGAGTTACACAGCTGGATTGGGATAAGCTTTACAGAAGAAATATGTCTCAGGCTCCAGGTACTTATTACGGGCAGACAGGTAAAAGAGCTTTATATTATTTAGTAAATGATGTAAGCGATGATAAAATCTGGAATGCAGCCACTCACTTTGTGCATAACTTTACCGATACTACTAAATTCTTATTGAACGTATCTTATCAAAACTATTATTCTGAGCAATACAGAGAGGTAAATGATCTTCTGGGTGCAGATTTTGTACTGAACAGAGATCCATTTGCAGCGACAAACCAGCCAGGAAAATCAGGTTTATTTAATGATGGTGAAGAAAATGTAACCAAGAGAGTAGGAGATAAAATGGGGTATGATTATATTTTCAGAAGACAGGAAGTAAAAGTAAACCCTGGAGTAAAATTCTCAACCGGAAAATTTGATGTATTTGTTTCTGCTATGGCAGGATATTCAACTTCCAACAGAGAAGGCTTATTCAAACATTATCTATACAAAGACTCATTCGGAAAAGGTGGTGATTACAACTACTGGAATTATGGTCTTAAAGGACAGCTTATCTATAAGCTAAACGGAAGAAACTTCTTGGTTTATAACGGAGCTTATTATTCTCAGGCTCCTTATTTAGAAGACTTATTTGTAAACCCAAGAGTTAACGGATCTGTTGCTCCTGGAGTGAAAAATATGGTAGTCAATGCTAATGACCTTAGTTATGTTATTGCTACACCTTTCTTAAAAATGAGATTTACAGGTTTCTTAGTGGATACCGATAACGAAACTACAGTTCAGAGATTCTTTGCAGATGGTATTCCATTAGCAAGCGTTGATGCTGACGGTAACCAAACCAATGTTCAGAGTGCATTCGTTTCTCAGATCATGACTGATGTGAAGAAAAGAAATATGGGCTTGGAATTAGGAGTTGATGTGAAGGTATTGCCTACATTATCCTTACAAGGTCTGGCAAGTATCGGACAATATACGTATCAGAATGATCCTACCACTTATTTTGCTTCAGATGCTGTAGGTGCTTTTGCCAACGGACTTCCTTATACAAGTATGGGAAAAGCTTATATTAAGTCTTACCGTCAGGGAGGAACACCTCAACAGGCATTCTCTCTAGGTTTCCGTTACAATAACCCGAAATACTGGTGGGTAGGTGCTAACTGGAACTATTTTGATGAAAATTATCTTGATCCGGCTGCATTAGTAAGAACAGAATCATTTGTTCAGAATGATAATTCTTCTACACCAATTTACGGCTTAACAGAATCAGAGTTAAGAAGAGTTTTACGACCGAACAAACTCCCTTCTTCTTTCTTCCTGAATGCTAATGCCGGTAAATCCTGGATGATTGGTAAATATTATGTATTACTTTCCGGAACAATAAATAACATTCTGGACAACAGAAAGTATATTACAGGAGGATTCGAGCAGACAAGAAATGCAAAATATACTAGTTTTGCTCAGGATTTTGACAGAGAGTTTACTTTGTTTGCACCAAAATACTGGTATACTCAAGGAAGATCATATTTCGTGAATTTACAGTTTAGATTTTAATCAGGCTATTTAACTACTTTAATTTAAAAATTATCAAAATGAACATAAAGAAATACTTAAGTTCGGTAACAGGAATTGCAGTTGCAGCAATGGCTATTACCTCTTGTGTACAAAAAGATGAGTGGGATACCCCTCCAATTCAGTGTGAGAACAAATTTGCAGCACCAAACATTTCGCTTGCAGATTTTAAAGCTCAGGCACCTGCTACCGGGTTTAAACTCATTGAAACTGATCAGATCTTTGACGGTTATGTGATTTCTTCTGATGAAAGTGGAAACTTCTATAAAACCATTTCTTTCCAGGATAAACCGGAAAACCCAACTGCTGGTCTTCAGATTGAAGTTGACAGATCCAGCAACTATGCTGATTTCCCTGTAGGAGCACATATCAGAATTAATGCTAAAGGTTTAAGATTAGGACTTGACAGAGGAACAGTTAAAATTGGTTCTGTAGACCCTACTTATCCTATCGGAAGAGTTCCTTCTATCTTATTAGGCAGATATATGTCAGGAGTTTGTGGTGGAAACGGGCTTGAGGTTGTTAATATCAAGCCTTTAGAATTAGCCAGCCTTAATGCTGCTAAGAGTGATCAATACATCAATACATTGGTTAAAGTTTCTAATGCTCAGTTCTCTATCAATGATGTATACCCTGTTAACAAAGCATATATTGATTATGTTGGAGGTGCTGGTGTAGATACAGACCGTGGACTGGAAGATGGTGCAGGAGGTTCTGTTACACTGAGAAACTCAGGATTCTTCTCTGAAGGAGCTACTTTATTGCCAACAGGAAACGGAGATATCACTTTCGTAGTAAGCAAATATATTTCTACATGGCAGATGCTCATAAGAAATACTAAAGATGTTAATTTCAAGGGGAGCAGAATTGATGCAACGCCGCCTAAAGGAGGAACTGCAATTGCTTATTCAGGGGCATTTCTTGAAAACTTTGAAAGCTACCCAACTACTCCTACCAACCTTGAGGTATACCCTAAATATGTAAATGATCCTCTGTTAGGAAACAGATATTGGCAGTTGAAAACGTTCGGCGGTAACAAATATATTCAGTTAGGAGCGAATTCAGGTACCGGAAATTATGTAACTTATTTTGCTGTTCCAGTTGACTTTACAGCAGCTAACCAATTTAAATTTGACGTTAACGTTGGATTCTGGAATGGGAATGCTTTAAAAGTATACTATACAACTAACTATACGCCGCTTGGAGATATTACGGCCGCAACAAAAGTAGATATTACGTCTGCCTTTACAATTCCACAAACACCTGCTGGTCCTAACGGTGGTTATGGTACATTAACCCCTGCAGGAACATACGATATTCCTGCTTCATTAACAGGTAACGGATTTATTTTATTTGAATATACCGGAAGTACTGGTGGTGTTACTACAACGATTCAGTTAGATAATATTCAGGCTCTATAATCAATAGATAAGAATATTTTAAATACAAAGACCGTCTTGAAAAAGGCGGTCTTTTTGTTTTTACCCCATCAGATAATTTACAAAAAAATACGACAAGTTTTGTCGTTTCATAGAAATATATTTGCAAAACAAGCATTTATGATTGTATAAAAAACACCACTAAGTGATAAAATTTATAATAATTCTTTTTAATAGGGATTTAATATATGCTAATAAATGTTAATTTTGTAAACATGTAATAAAATAAAAACAAAATGAGAAAACTCTACATGAGTGCATTAGCGATATGCACAACCCTGAGTATATCAGCTCAGGAAATTCTTTGGCAGAAAGACATCAAGTCTTCCACTCAGGATTTTCTTAGCCAGATTACCACTACCATCGATCAGCAGTATCTGATTACCGGAAGTTCTATCCAGACAAAAAACCAACAGCAAGCTGCTGGCAGTCAAAAGCAAAACAACGGTTACGATTTCCATTTGGTTAAACTGAACCAACAGGGAGAAGAGGTCTGGGAAAAATACCTTTCAGGGCAAAATCACGACTATCTTTCCGCTTCTGTTTCTACTCAGGAAGGAGGATTTCTTATCGCAGGAACCTCTTATTCCGGAAAAGGACTGGACAAAAAAGAAGAATCCAAAGGCGGATCAGATATCTGGCTGGTAAGACTGAATGAATTCGGGGATGAATTATGGCAGAAAACTTTAGGAACTGCTTCCGATGAAGAAGCCAGAGCAGTTGTTCAGACTACTGACTTAGGATTCTTTGTAGCAGGGAATATTCAAAACTCTTCCAAAGGTTACGGCTCTAAAGATGCCTGGATCATCAGACTGGATAAAAATGGGAAAGAACTTTCTCAGTTGATCTTAGGCGGAAAAGGACTGGATGAAGTGGAGAAAATGATCCCAACCCGTGATGGCGGCGTATTGTTAGGGATTTATTCAAGAAGTGATAAGACAAATATGAGTAATCAGCAATCAGTAAGGAGTAATGGAGTCTCAACGGGAACTTCAGTTACTCATAATTCATCATCTGCTGAAAAACTAGCAGTATCGGAAGCCATTAGCCAGAAGCCAAAAGCCAGCAGCAATTTCGGTGAAGGCGATTACTGGATTGTGAAGCTGGATAAGAACGGCAAAGTAGAATGGGAAAAGAATTATGGAGGAAAAGGAGATGATCATTTAAGAACATTAGCTTTAATATCCACGGGCTATCTTATCGGCGGAGAATCAAGGTCCGAGAGATCCGGAAACAAAACGGTAGGAATAGAAGAAGGTACTGATCTGTGGCTTATAGCTTTAAATGAAAGAGGAGAAGAACAGTGGCAAAAATCTTACAATTTTAAAAACAGGGATATCCTGATGGGGATGAGTGTGATTCATTCTGCAGATGATAAAACTTCCAAAGGTATTTTACTGGGCGGTTACACCCAGGCAGAAGGCAGAATAGAAAAAGACGATGAAACGTTTTGGATGCTGTATCTGGATCAGGAGGGTAATGAACAGTGGAGAAAATACATCGTAGGAGAAAACCGGAAGAAAGAAGAAAGGCTTTCGGATATTAAACTCAACAGAGATGGTTCTATTATCCTTGCCGGGACCAGTGCAGAAGAACTTGGAAAAGAGAACTGGAAAGTCGTGAAGTTGGGAGACAGTCAGATTGATAAACTGATCCAAAAGCAGGACATCAAGATTTATCCGAATCCAGTCTCCGATTATGCTTATATCGAGATAGGAATGGAATTCAAAGATGCAGATATTCTGGTGTATGATATGGGAGGAAGACAACTTCAGAATATAGAGACGAAGAATAAAGTGACTAAGATCAATACTCAACCACTGGTTCAGGGGGCTTACTTGGTGGTGATCAAGACGGATACGAATAAAACAGCGAATGCAAAACTGATAAAAAAATAAACTAATGAAAAGAATAATTATTTATAAGGTGATAATTATTGGGCTTGGAGTGATATCAATTAATAAATTTAAATCTCAAGCTAATAAGTTTTTAAACCCTAATGGTAGTATTACATTAAATACAAGTAATACAGAAGGCATTTTCTCAACTGCTACAATTAACGAAAGTGAAGGAGTTCCGGATATTAAAATACCTCTTTTTAATATAAAATCAGGAGATATAGAATTTCCTGTAAAATTAGTTTATGATGCTAAGGGTATTAAAACAAACCAAAGAGCATCAAATGTAGGGTTAGGCTGGACGTTATACCTTCCTGCGATTACAAGGCAAATTAATGATGCTAATGATTTTGATGACAACTTATCTGGAACAGGAGGGTATGGACCCAAAAGAGTCGGATATTTCACAAGAACTAAAAATAATGTACTGTATGATTTTGCAAATCATGGCAGAAATGATCTTACTAATATAGATGAAATTCCTGATGAATATACTGCCGTACTTTTAGATGGAGCCAGTTCTTTTTTCTTCGAAAACGAAAATTCATATCAGTTAATGACCAGAAAAAGGATTAAAATATTCCCAACAAAAGAATCTCATGTTGAAATGCAAGGTCCCGATTATATTAACAATGACTTTTATAAGATGTCGATTCTCGATGATAATGGAATAAAGTATGATTTTAATGAAACGGAGGTGTGTAGTTTTGCATTTGCTGAAGATTACTACAATACTCCAGGCTCAATAATGGAGCAGATACCCACTATTTCCAATTGGAAAGTGTCAAAAATCAAAGATACAAGGAATAATGAACTTTTATTTGAATATACTCCTTCACAGTTATATAATGAAGAGAATTATTACAATGCGAGGGAAATAGGTTCTGGTTACTATTCTAAATTGATTGATTTTCAGCATAATATTTATGGTTTAGGTTATTATTATAATATTTTAACACCTTTTCCAAATCAGAACCCTGGTCTTCATTTAAAAGGCTTTTTAGATCCTGGGATGTCACGTTCGCTCCCAATCGCTACAGCACCTACTTATGAATATAAATCTATAACGGAGTCTAAAGCTTATAAAAAACTAAGCGACCTCACAAAAATTAGCTTCAAGGAAGGATATGTGAAGTTTAATTATGATTATACAAGAACTGATACCAAAACGGGAGAGAAGGCTTTAAGCTCTGTTGAACTTTATGATTCTAATAATAAATTAATAAAGAAATATGATTTTGTTTACTCATACTTTGATAATATAGATGTTAATAGTAATATTCCTGGGATAGACAAAACAAAAAGGTTAAGATTAGATAAGGTATTGGATCAAAATAATTTAAGTTATGAATTTAAATATGATAATACACCGCTTCCGAGTTTAAATTCAAAAGCGTTTGATTATGGTGGATATTATAATGGGAGTAATCAGATTGAAAGTTATATTGGAATGCCAGATAATACTTATTATTACCCTAATCAAAAAGAATGGTCACTTCTTCCATTCCGCTTAAATCCAAATGATATTTATGGAAACAGCTATTTTAATGAACACATTATAGAATATGCTAACGGTGTCGGAGGGATTACAAGAGAACCCAATGAAGTTTTTGCGAAAGCAGGTATATTGACAGATATTGTTTATCCGACAAAAGGGATTCAAAATTTTGAATATGAGTCAAATGAATTTAAGATTTTCGAAAAAGTCCAGACAGCTCCAGGCTTAAGAATAAAGAAAATTAATTTTAAAGAAGGAAATGGTACATTAAAGAGCATAAATTATAAATATACTGATGAGAATGGATTTAGCTCTGGTACTATGCTGAAACCTCCTTATATAGGTTATCCCAAAACTCAACTTTTTAAAGCAGAAAGAATTACTAATAATCAGGACCCTCTATTTGGGACGATTAGCACTGACTATAACGGTCTCCCTAATTTTAATGTTGACAAATTAGGAATGCTTTTTAAAGTTATTGATAGGCCTTCTCAAATAAAAATATATTATAACAGGGTTGAAAAAAGTGAAACAGACAATGGAAAAACTGTTACAGAATATACAAATAATGAAGAGCTTAAAATGGGAACTTCGTGGTATACTCCGGTTTTCAGCCCTTCCACATCGACTCCTCTTGCATATATTTTTCCATATTGGGTAAATGTGAATTTAGCTAGTGGCTTATTTACAACTAGCGGGTATGAATTCCCAGAGTTTTTAGCCACTAATTCTGGATATAGTTTGAGATTCGGAGGTATAATTGATTATTCTAAATTGGGACAAATGGTAAAACAAAAGATATATAATAATACAGGTAATTTACTATTTGAAAATAAAATCAACTATAAATATGTTCATCCCAATTTTCCAATTTCTGCGGACAAATCTTTTTCAAAACCAATATTTAATACTATTCCAAATTCTTTTTTTGGTTCTAATTATATAGGTTTTATATATAATCCACAGGGTACAATCAGCATCAGAAATTATTATGCAGCACAGCTTATAGAGTCAACAGAAGAAACATCATATTTCACATCAGGAAATGTTTATAAAAAGATGTTTTATGAATATTACCTTAATGATCATTCTATGCCGGTGACTCACACTTATCAGGTAGACCCGACAGGTTTTATCAAAGGAAACCTGTTTAAATTTCAAAAATTTGATGATCCAAATGTTATTAACAATAACCTTACAACACAGATTGTTGGGCAGGCAACTTTTGCTGGAAAAGATATATTGGATGATTACAATAGACCATATATGTCTAATGATATGTATGAAACAGTATATTCATCAGATGCCACTACTAATGGCCTTTTTCTTCCAAAATCCGAAATCCATATTAAAAGACCTAATTTCAATACAGCTGAAGTATCAAATATTTTGAAAAAATATAATTTATATGATAATAAGGGGAATATTTTGGACTATAATGAAGGAGAAGAAGGAGTTCCAATTACTACCATATGGGGGTATAACCAGACATTACCCATTGCTAAAATAGAAGGTATTAAATATACTGATCTAATGCAGTTATTAGGGATGTCAACCTCTTCTACTGGATACCTGAATCTTGAAATTGTGACAAAATCAAACTCAGATGTGGATCAGGGATCTGAAGCAGACTTGATGAATAGTTTGGATGGATTTAGAAATAATGCAGCTATGAAAAATTATAAAATAACAACCTATACCTACGATCCCCTCATCGGTGTAAAAAGTATAACTACACCATCAGGTTTCAGAGAAGTTTATATTTATAATTCAATGAATAAGCTGAAGGAAGTCAGAGAAAATACTGTAAATGGAAATATTCTTAAAGAATATCAATACAACTATAAATAATGCCGGATTATGAAAAAATTAATACTAATACAGATATTGTTGTTGGTCAGTTTTTTTAATTCACAAACAACGACAGAAAACTTTATACAGACCAGAAAATACCTTGATCCGGTTGTTGCTACAAACGGAAGTGCAAAACAGAGCCAGGTAGTACAGTATTTTGATGGTTTAGGAAGGCCAAAACAAATAGTAGACGTGAAGGCTTCTCCAACAACTAAAGATATTGTGACCCATATTGAATATGATAACTTTGGAAGACAGACGAAAAATTATCTGCCAATACCACAATCTGCGACATCTAATGGAGCTATCTATTCTTCTCCTTTATCCGCATCTTCTTCAGCTTATGGAGGTGAGAAAATTTTCTCTGAAAAAATACTTGAAAGTTCACCTCTAGATAGAGTTTTACAAGAAGTTCAGGTTGGAAATGACTGGACATCACATCCTGTAAATTATCAGTACGATACAAATAGTTCTGGAGATTATGTAAGGAAATATGAAGTGATTACTACTTGGGATAACATTAATAAGATATTTTTGAACTCTGTACAATTGCTTCAATATTATCAACCCAATGAACTCTATAAAAGCTCTGTAAAAGATGAAGATCAAAATGAAACAATAACATTTAAAAATAAATATGGTCAGAAAGTATTGATAAGGAAAGTTTTGAATGCTTCAGAAAATGCAGATACCTATTATGTTTATAATGATTCAGATCAATTGGTATTCGTAATTCCGCCTTTAGCTTCAGCTCCTACTGTAGAAGCCGTAACAGTAGAAAATCTCTATTATCAATACCGTTATGACATTAAGAATCGGTTAGTAGAAAAGAAACTTCCGGGTAAAGGCTGGGAATATATGGTATATGACAAATCAGACCGGTTAGTCCTTACTCAGGATGTTAACTTAGAGCAGAAAAATGAATGGCTGCTTACCAAGTATGATCCCTATGGCCGGGTTGCTTATACGGCTGTCATTGCAGGGGGCAGTAGGAGTAGTATGCAGTCTCAGGCAGGTCCTAATTTAATTATGGAAAAGAGGCATTCCGGAGGGTTCACTCAGGATGGGATGCAGGTGCAATATACCAATGATTATTTTCATGTTCTTAAAAAAGTATTGAGTGTCAATTATTATGACAGCTACCCACAGTATAGCTTCAATCCCTCTTTTCCATCCACTATTGAAGGAGAACCTGTTTTAACAGATACCTATTCTCAGAATGGCAAAAGCACAAATGGACTTTCTGTGATGAGCCTGCTAAAGAATATCGAAGATGATAACTGGACTAAGAATTATTATTATTATGATACCAGAGGAAGAGCTATTGGTTCTCATTCTATCAACCATCTGGAAGGATATACCCATAGCGAATCTAAGCTGGATTTTACAGGAATTGTTCAGAAAACGGTCACAAGGCATAAAAGACTGAGTTCCGACGCTGAAAGAGTAATTACAGAAAATTTCACGTATGACCATCAGAACAGGTTATTAGTTCATAAACACCAGATTGATAATAACCCTGAAGAAATTCTGGCTCAGAACAGCTATAATGAACTATCTCAGCTGGAAACCAAGAAGGTTGGGGGAACTAGTGCGGGATCACCGTTACAGACCATCAACTATCAGTATAATATCAGGGGCTGGATGAAACAGATCAATGATCCTACGAATTTAGGAAATGATCTGTTTGGTTATAAGATTAAATATAATCAGATAGAAGGACTGGAAACCCCTAATACAGACTTTCCTAACCTCAAAGTAAAACCAAGATTCAATGGAAATATTGCCGAAGTAGACTGGAGAACCAAAACAGATCCAAATGACTATTTGAGAAGATATGGTTATGTTTATGATAACCTGAATAGGCTATCCGCAGGTTTTTATCAAAAGGACAATAATCCGTCTGCAAAAGAATATTTTGAGAAAATGGATTACGATCTTAACGGAAATATTACCAGCCTTAAAAGATCTTCTGCTTTAAATGGAAACACTACTGCGGCTCTTATAAATAATATGAATTATACATATGAAGGAAACAAGCTTATTTCAGTAAATGATGTTGTACCGAATTTTCAGGGATATTTAGGAGGCATCATTAAGTATGATAATAATGGTAATATGACTGAAAGTACAGATAAAAAAATTAAAATCACATATAACCTCTATAACCTTCCATCTGTCATTTCCAACAATACCGGAAAATCTAGTTTTTCTTCAAATTATATTTATAGAGCTGATGGAGTAAAGGTTAGAAAGGAAATTATTTCGAACATTGGTGGAAGGGTCATTGATTATCTTGATGGGTTCCAATATCAGCCAGATATGGTAATATGCATAAACTGTCCGTTTCCTCCTTCTGAACTTCAATTTGTTTCAACTTCAGAAGGTTACTTTGATTTTAGGAAAAATAAGTATATTTACAATTACACCGATCATCTTGGAAATATAAGACTAAGTTATATGGGAGGAGAATCCGGAATAGAGGTTATTGAAGAAAGTAACTATTACCCTTTTGGATTACAACATATAGGCTATAATAGTTTAGACGGAAATCCGACCTACCAATATAAATATAATGGAAAAGAACTTCAGACAGAAACAGGAATGTACGATTATGGCGCAAGATTCTATATGCCTGACTTGGGAAGATGGGGTGTAATAGATCCACTAGCAGAAAAGTCTAGAAGATTTTCACCTTATAATTATGCGGCAAATAACCCTGTCAGGTTTATTGATCCAGATGGAAGATCAGAAGAGGACTGGTTTAGAAATTCGTTAGGACAAATGGAGTTTAGAGATGATATAAGAAGTCAGCAAGACTTAGATGACAAAGGTATAAATGGGACGTATGTGGGTGAAACCTGGCAGGATGGAGATCTATATTATGCCGCAGATGGATGGATTTATGCCGATTCTGCGGAAGGGGAAGGAAAAGCTATTGCTAATGGAAGAGTTACTGATGTGGGTGAAATAGTTTTATATTCAAAAAAAGCTATAGCTGAAAGAAACTTAGAAGATTCTCGTAGGCGTTTAGGAGAAGCTGAAAATGATTTTTGGGGCCGTTATGCAGTAGGCTTTACCCTAGGAGGAAGCCTGGCAAATTTTACGGGAAGTGTAACTATGGCCTATAATTTAGGTTCTGGAACAGTTAATTTTTTTGGAACATATGGAACACAAAATATACCTAGTATAGGAATAGGAACGCAAATTAATTTTATGAATGCTTATGGAAAAACTTCCGATGGTAAAAATTTCAAAGATGTTTTTGGTGGTATGGTTGGTAATTCTAAGGCTTACTCTGGTGCTTATGGGATAGGTGTTGAACATAGTAGAAGTTCTAATGAATATGGTGATTTTTCTCCTTCTGGAACAGCAACTACAAGTATAAGCCTTAAATTGGGATATGGTGGGGCAAGGGCCGATACTAATACATATAATCTTAGTAAGATGTATTACGGCTTTACCCCTCAATTTGATTAATTTCATATAAAGATGCTCATGAAAATATCATTAACTTATATTTTTATATTTTTTCTATTCTGTTCTTGTAAGAAAGTTGACTGTTCAAAATATACTGAGATGATTTCTCAAGAAGAGTGTAATGTTGTTGTAGATATAGCCCCAACTAATTCTGTTTGGTTTAAAATCAAAGGATATGATCCGGTCACACATGATCTTAAAGTTTCGGAAACAAGTAACAGATGGTGGAACTTATATGCGGATGAAATAGAAATTGGAGATACAGTTGTCAAAAAGAGAGGAGAACTGACTTTTAATATTCATAAAAAAGATACTGTTATCATTCATAAATGGAAATGTTATGAAAATTAATTGTTAGAAAATTCCCTGCTCCTGCACGAATCCTTTCGTATAGTACACAAAAATCAGCCCTCGCAACTTGCGAGGGTTTTTATGTTATCAATTGCGGTCTTTTTTAGTATGAAATCTATCCCAACTCCACAAAAAAACCACCGCATCAGCAGTGGTTATATTTTAAATTGTTCTGTTTGTTTAGAACGATACTTCATTCACTTCCTTGCCCCGCTGGAAACTCATTACTTTCTGGCTTCCTTTGTAAGAAACACTAACTACGTTGTTCTGCTTCGGGAAAGAACTTAAAAGGATCGTGTTTTTAATCTTTAAGGTATTGATGTCTGAAACGCCTCCGGTTTCAAAGTATACCCATACAGTTTCTCCACTGACCTGACTTCCGGTGAAGGTAATCGTTTTCGGAGCCCCATTAACGTACACATCAAAATTATTGTTCACATATTTTTTTACTTCTGCTTCAAACCCAGCCGTGTTCGGATTGATTTTAATAGCATCAGAGATATGGTTGGTATTCATTTTTGTGGTAAACTTCAATGTTTTGCTTCCGTCGATATAATCCACTTTGGTCATTGAAGAGAAAAAGTCTACATACATAAAACTCATTAACACAAAAAATGTTAAAATTCCTGATATATATAAAAGTTTTTTCATCTTAATTAATAGATTTACAATCATACTTGCTTATTATATAAGTCACAAATAATATGCCAATTAAAAATTAACATTCACAGAATACTTATCATAAAATGCTTTGATGTGAGCAACAGCTTCATCTGCAGTGTCTACGACTCTGTACAGGTCAAGATCGTCAGCTGCGATCATTCCTTCTTCCAGCAGGGTTGCTTTGAACCAATCCAGCAGACCGTCCCAAAATTTGCTTCCTACAAGAACAATAGGGAACTTTCCTATTTTATTAGTCTGAATAAGGGTCATTGCTTCCGTAAGCTCATCCAGGGTTCCAAAACCGCCCGGCATCACCACAAAACCTTGAGAATACTTTACAAACATTACTTTTCGTACGAAAAAGTAATCAAAGTTCATAGAGTATGATTTATTGATATACGGGTTAAAATGCTGTTCAAACGGCAGATCAATATTAAGCCCTATGGATCTTCCCTCAGCATTGAAAGCACCTTTATTTCCTGCTTCCATAATCCCCGGTCCGCCTCCGGTAATGATTCCGAAGCCCAGTTTGGTGATCTTTTCAGCAATTTCTACCGCCATTTCGTAATACGGGCTTTCCGGTTTCAATCTTGCAGAACCGAATATGGATACACACGGGCCTATTTTAGCCAGTTTTTCATAGCCATCAACAAATTCTGCCATTACTTTGAAAACCATCCAGCTGTCTTTGGTAATGGTTTCGTCCCAGGTTTTCTGTCTGAGACTATTGTGTAGTTTTGTTTCGTTAATATCAAGTTCCGGATTTACTAAACTCTCATCCCTGGTTCCATCTATTTCCATTGCAAAATTATTTAAAATGTTTTTCGGCTTCTATTACAGATTCTGGTCTTCCTACATCCACCAGGATGCTGTCATGTACAAAACCGTGAATATGTTCGGTTTGCATGAGGTCAAGATACTCTTCCATAACAGAGAATTTGCCGGTTCTTTTTATTTTTTCAAAGATAACGGGGTTGATACAGTGAATGCCGCTGAAGGCAAGAGCTTTGAAACCTTTGTTGAATTCCGCAAGTCTCTGTTCTCCGGTCTGTACATTCAGCCAGCCTCTCAAAACCATATCATCATTGAAAAGAAGTTTTCTCGAACTTTCACGGTCCGAAACCGCTAATGTAGCAAAATCTTTTATCTTTTTGTGGTATTCTACCAGCGCATTGATATTGATTTCCGTTAAAATATCAGCATTCATGATCAGAAAATCTTCCCCGTGATCGAGGAATTTTCTAGCAAAAATCAAGCCGCCTCCTGTTTCCAGCAGCTCTTCTCTTTCATCAGAGATTTCAATGCTGCATCCGAAATTACTGTTTTTATGTAAAAAGTCAACAATCTGATCCCCAAAATGATGAATGTTAATCACAAAATCGGTAATTCCGAAACTTTTCAGGTATTGGATATTCCTTTCTAAAAGTGGTATGCCGTTTACTTTAGCCAAAGCTTTTGGATGATGATCTGTAAAAGGTTTCAGTCTTGTGCCTTTTCCTGCTGCGAAAATGAGAGCTTTCATATAGTATGGGTAATAAGTGATGGGTAATAGGTCATGAATAATCGTAAGTAAAATTACTTATTGCTCATTACTGATTACCGATATTCAGGTGGTGCTGTTCGTCATGGTGAAGGCTTATTTCTGTACCTTCAGGATATTTTTCGCGGATGAATTCGGCAATTTTGATCGCTGAATAGACAGATCTGTGCTGCCCCCCGGTGCATCCGAAACTGATTTGAAGATTTTCAAATCCTCTTTCCAGATAATTGTCGATATTGATGGAAATGATGTTTTTTACCAGCTCAAGGAATTTAGGCATTTCGGTTTGGGTTTCCAGATATTCCTGAACGCCGGGATCATTTCCGGTCTGCGTTTTATATTCTTCAATTCTTCCGGGATTCAGAATTCCTCTGCAATCAAAAGTGAAACCGCCTCCGTTTCCGGTATTGTCTTTAGGAATTCCTCCTTTTTTGTACGAAAAACTGTGTATGTCGATGTGTAGCATTTCTTCTTTTTTTATTTTATTTGAACTATTAAGGTTGATTAAGTTTTAAGGGAAATTAAGATTTTGATCAATCAAAATTATTCAGGAGCTCTTTATAATGTTCGTTAATAAAAGAATTTAAGACTTTATTATATTATCTGTGAAAACATTAATCTTAACATTTAAAAGCTCTTAATGGTTTAAAATGACATTAATTTTTAATTTTGTTTCCTCCGTTGTGAGTTGTTTGATCACTTTTTTCAATTCAGGAAAGTCATCCATCTGTTCCCAGTATTCTGCGAATTGGGCAATATTTCTGATTCCCATTTCCAGACTAGTAAGGAAATGCTGTTTCCGTTGGATGAGCCCTCTAAATCCATAAGCACCAAGTACCTGCAGGAATCTCATCATCTGTAATGGTCTTACCGATTTTTTTAGTTGAGATTGGTTTTCCATATTTTCAAACTGTGAAATATAGAAATCAAGCATTTCATTTTTAAAGTCTTCCGGAAAATTGGCTTTAGCCTGAAAAAGAAAAGAAATTACATCATACATCAACGGTCCTTTCATCGCAGACTGGTAATCAATGAAAGAAACCCCGTCATTTTCATCC
This sequence comes from Chryseobacterium vaccae, assembly GCF_009602705.1. Lineage (NCBI taxonomy): Bacteria > Pseudomonadati > Bacteroidota > Flavobacteriia > Flavobacteriales > Weeksellaceae > Chryseobacterium > Chryseobacterium vaccae. The sequence continues at coordinate 3,671,393 of NZ_VSWH01000001.1, forward strand.
ACCATAATATTTCTGGCCTGAAAATCACGGATCATAATCCCTTTGGGCTCCAGGGTTTCAATAAGAGTGGCTATTTTTCTGAATTCTTTCAATAAAGCTGACTTTTTGTACTCCAGTTCGAGCACATCTGCTACAAAGTTTTTAAAGTAATACAGATCGTGGATCACCGGAAGTTCATCATAACTTTCATATTCAAAAGTTTTAGCGAAATCTATTTTCCCTTGTGTAAGAACCTGAAGCTGGAAAAGTTTTTCCAGAGTTTGCTTTACCAGAGATTGTATCCGGCGGGAAAGCCCTTCTTTGGTAATAAGCTCTGAAAGGGTATTTTGCCCAAGATATTGCTGAATATACATTTTTCTGTCATCAGAAATTGCAAATATCTTTGGGGTATTAAGGTTGAGCTCAGAGAAAATTTCAGAATAATAAAGAAAACTTTCATTTTCCGGAATATTCTCATTGCCGGTTACAATATATTTCCGGGTGCCGGATGCGGCCAGAAAATTCATCCTCGCAGAGCCGCTTTGAGCTAATGTAATAAACTCAGAAGAAGTTTCACCCAGATAATTTTCAAAAAATCGTTTTGCGTTTTCGGAAGTCATAATATGGAAACAAATATACTAATTTACAGTGAGTAGAGAATAGATGCCGGATGAAGGTTTTGGATGATTGTAAGGTGAAGATTATCAGTGGTATGTGTTTGATTTGGGATTTCACTTGTTTTAAAGGCTTCTCGTGTTTTTCATCTTCCTGCTTTGATGTTTCATCCCCAAAACCTTAACTTTTCTCCTTCATTTTCACCCTAATTTTTATCTTTGCAGTATGCTAAAGGATTTTAAGCCTGTTTTACATATTCTGCTGAGGTTCATCATCATCTATATGGTGCTGCTTTTTGCATATCAGTTTTATCTGAACAGCGGAAAAGGAGAGGGGCTTGATCTTTTTTCAAGAATGATTGCCGGACAGGTAAGCAGTATCCAGAATGCGCTGGGCTATCCAACACGTCTTTATGATGATATCAAAAATGAGCAGGTCTGGTTTTATGTAAAGAAGGATTATGCGACCAGAATGGTGGAAGGCTGTAATGCCGTTTCTGTAATGATTTTATTTGCTGCTTTTGTATTTGCTTTTTATAAGGGGGCAAAAACGTTTGTATTTGCTCTTGCAGGCCTCGCTTTGTTGTATGTAATGAATCTCATAAGGATTGCTGCCCTGAATATTGTGATGACCGATCATGCTGAATACGGAAAAATGTTCCATGATTTTGTTTTCCCTGCAATTATTTATGGGACGGTAGTGCTTCTTTGGCTGATATGGATCAAATTTTTTGCTTTAAAACATGAAAATTCTTAGCTGGCTATTGGTAGTAGTGGGAATCTACGGCCTTGCAGGGGTGAGGTTGCTTGAAGGACAGATTTTCTATGATCCTTTTCTGGACTATTTTCATGAAGCCAATAAAAATATTGAATTTCCACAGTTTGAATGGGGGAAGCTGCTCATATCACATCTTTTCAGATTTTTGCTGAATCTGCTTTTTTCCTGCCTGATTATTCAGTGTCTGTTTAAAAAACGCGATTGGACAATACAGGGAGCCCTTCTGATCACGATTATTTTTGTGATTACCCTTCCAATCTACCTTTACTGTATCTATGATCGTTTCGATATCGGATACCTTTTCTCCTTTTATATGAGAAGGTTCGTCATTCAGCCTCTAACATTGCTACTGATTGTCCCTGTATTTTACTACAGAAGACAGATGCTTATGGGAAAAGAAAGCTGAAAAAGAACGTAAATAACCTTAGTTCAGAATAAGAATATCTAATTGATGAAAGTTTGAAGCCAGATGATGGAAGAGGGAGGTTCTGAAGGTCATCAATAATAGATTGCCATCTTTTTTAGCTAATTTGATTTTACAGATGTTTTCAGTATTTATAACTAAAAGCGACTTCCCTCTTCCAGCCTTTAATTCCTTAACCCGATTCAGGTTAAACAAGTGAATATGGTACCAGTTATTACTCTACTGAATGCTTATCAACACTTGTTACATTTTCAGGAGTCCATTTAACTCTTTTTACAAAGTCTTTTTCGCGGACCGGACAGTCTTTGATCTGGCAGACCGGGCATGAGATGGTTTTACAATCATCCATATGGAAATTGAATTCGATATTTCTTTTGATATTTTGGGCAAGAAGGACAATCATTTTTTCCATCTCGTTATGGGCATCGCGGAGGCTATAATACCAGGGTAAAGTAATATGAGCATCAATATGAAGGGAGGCCCCGAATTGCTGGATTTTCATGTTGTGAACATCAATCCATTCTGTTTTCCTGTTATCTTCCAAAACCCTGATGATCTGATTAAGAAGTTCCGGATCCTGTTCATCCATAATCCCGCTTAAGGATTTTCTTACAATTTTATAGCCTACAAAAATAATGTAAGCTCCAAAAACAAGGGCTACCGCTGAATCCAGCCAATAGATTTTAGTAAAATATACAACGACTAAACTGACTACTACGCCAAGAGTGGTTATGGTATCAGATTGAAGGTGCTTTCCGGAAGAAACAAGCACCAGTGAATTCTCTGCCTGACCTTTTTTAATGGAAATATAGCCAAGAAGATAGTTAACAATAGCCGTTGCTGCTATAATCCATATGCCCAGATCCAGCTTGTCAAGAGTTTTTCCGACGATAAGACTGTGAGCACCTTCATAAATAATCATGATTCCTGCAATGGCAATCAGGGCCCCTTCTATACCGGATGTGACAAACTCTACCTTTCCATGGCCGTAAGGATGGTCTTCGTCTTTGGGTTTTGCAGCAAGATAAAGAGAGTAGAGGCCCATAAATGCACTGATTACATTTACGATACTTTCCATGGCATCTGAAAACACAGCATCTGAATTGGTGAGTTTCCAGGCGATGATCTTTCCGATGAAAAGAATGACTCCAAAACCGGCAATCCATTTTTGAAAGCCTATTTTATCTTTATTGTTTTTCTTTTTTTTGTCCATAGGTTTGATAAAAAAAAGAATCTCAATTTTGAGACCCTTTTTTATTTTGTTAGTTTAAACTAAGTTGTTGGCTGCTAAGTATTCTGCAATCTGTACAGCGTTCGTTGCGGCTCCTTTTCGCAGATTGTCTGCTACGATCCAGAGGTTGAGCGTTTTGGGCTGTGAAAGATCGCGTCTTATCCTGCCGACGAAAACTTCGTCTTTCCCTTCGGAATACAGCGGCATTGGATATTCGTTGTTTTTTACGTTATCCATTACTACTACGCCCGGGGTTTCGGATAAGATTTTTCTTACTTCGTTGAGGTCGAACTCATTTTCAAATTCAATGTTCACACTTTCTGAGTGGCCTCCCTGTACCGGAACTCTAACAGCTGTCGCTGTTAGGTTGAAGGTGTCATCCCCTAAAATTTTCTTAGGTTCTTTCATCAGCTTGATCTCTTCTTTTGTATAGTCATCATCACTGAATACATCACAGTGAGGAAGAGCATTTTTGAAGATCTGATAAGGATATACTTTGGTTACGGAGTCATCTCCGCTGATCTCTGAGTTCAGCTGGTCTACAGCAGCTTTACCGGTTCCTGTTACCGATTGATAGGTGGAAACGACTACTCTTTTAAGATCATATTTTTTATTCAAAGGTCCTAAAACCATTACGAGCTGAATGGTTGAACAGTTCGGGTTGGCAATGATCTTGTCTTCTTTGGTTAAAACATGGGCATTGATTTCCGGAACGATCAGTTTTTTATCCGGATCCATTCTCCAGGCTGAAGAATTGTCGATAACCGTTGTTCCGACTTCTGCAAAAAGAGGAGCGAATTCCAGGGAAGTAGAACCTCCTGCAGAGAAAATAGCAATATCAGGTTTGGCAGCTATAGCGTCCTTCATGCTTACAATCGTAAATTCCTTCTGTTTATACTTCACCTTTTTACCTACAGATTTTTCGGATGCTACCGGAATTAATTCTGTTACAGGGAAGTTTCTCTCCTCCAAAACTTTAAGCATAACTTGTCCAACCATTCCTGTTGAACCTACTACAGCTACTTTCATTGATTTAATTAAAAATTTAAAGATTAAACTATTTAAAAAGTTAACTCATAAATGATAACTTATTTTTATGTTTTTAAGCCCCAAAGACTCTTGTCCAAGGGAATGCGAATGCAAATAAACCTGCCGCTATAAGCCCCATGATTACAATTCCTAAAGAAATGGTATCGTTGGATTTTACTTTTTTGTTGATGATGGTCATCAATACGGCCGCAATAAGCATAGAAAATGGATGTTCTACATATTGAAATCTTAAATCTGCATTTTTCATCACAGATCCCATATCCATTCCTTTAGTAAAGTTGATCACCAACATAATGATTCCCAAAAGGAACTGGATGTGGAAGAAGATCATTGTAAAGAGCGTGGTCTTCTTCAAAAATTTGTTCACTTTGCCGCTGAAGCCGAACATGGTTGCTAAAAGCGCAATAATAAATAATGCTACTAAAAGAAGCTCAAGATACCCGAATCCTTTGTGGGCATTAAGTAAAATTTTGTAAAAATCCATAATCAATTTTTTTTGTACACAAATATAACAAAAATCCCGGCGAAAAGCCGGGATTTGATAGGTATAAAATCTATAATATTAGAATCTATATGAGATTGATGCAGACCATGTTCTTCCGAATCCAAAGAATACTTGGTTAGAAGTATCCAAACCTTTGTAGAAGTTTGCTGGATTGTTGATGTAAGCATTATATAGTTGCTGTGCCTGCTGATCAGTATTAGTAGATGTTTTGAAATCAGCAACATCTTTAACATGATTTGAAGACTTACCATCAGAGATATAAGTAGTATCAAACAGGTTATAAACATTACCCGTTACAATAAGTCTGTTTCCGTTATTCAGGTTGAAAGAATAAGATACACCTAAATCAAAAAGATTATAGCTAGGCATCTTTAAAGCTCCTTTTTCAGCTGCTTTTGGAATTACGCCATTATTGATGATGAAATTTTGGTCAATGTTAAATGTTCCGTATAAATTATCAGCATATCTCCAAGTACTGAAAACGCTAAGTTGTTTTACTGGTTTTAAAGTAAATCCTAAAGCTGCAGTTGTTTGTGCTGCATCAGAAACTTTAATACCATCTAACGCCAGCTGTACTGAGTTACTGTTAGTTTTAGGATCAGTTATAGCAACGTTATTATCATCGAATAATTCTCCAACAGGATTGTTTTTGTATTTCCAGTTACCTATTGAGAACATACCGTTTAATTCTAAGTAATCTGTAACTTTATAGAATGCTTCGAATTCTGCCCCCATGTGAACTTCCTGTACACCTAATAAGTTTACATAAGCTCTGGTTTGGTTATTTGGATTTGATGGGGTAGGAGTATTAATATTAACATTGGTAACTCTTTGGAATCTGTCTTTCCATGAAGTGTAATACAGGTTAACATTAGCTCTGAAAGCAGAACTTCTGAATCCGTATCCTAACTCTGCAGAAGCAATTTTTTCGTTCTGTAGATTAGAATTTAATACCTGTTGATTATTTGGATATACCGCATAGTTATTAGGCTGTTTAGAATAATAACCCATATTGGCAAAAACGTTATGCTGCTCATTGATATTATAGTTGATACCAGCTTTAACATTGTATCCCCAAATTCCTTTAAATCCGGTTTTAGTATTAACTACCTGATTTTGTTGTTTGGTAACACCGTCTATAACCCAATTGTCAATTCTCTGGAACTGCTGATTGGAAAGTGACCCTTGTAGAAATGCTGAAATGGCATCGTTTGAGTATTCCAACTGTCCAAAAGTTCCTAACCACATTACTTCTCCGTTAAAGTTTCTGCTGGCAATCTGTGAATTATCTTTGATTGCTTTTACAAAAGGATTAGCAGAAGGCTTAGGCTCGTAAGATTGTGTAACAGAGTAGTATGGTGCTGCATTCAGGTTACTGTTTTCACGATATTCTGAATTCCCTAACATTCCTGAGATAAGACCCGGGTGGTAACCATAATAATATCTTCCGTCTAAACCTGCAGAGAAGCTCCAGTTAGAATTAATTTTATGTTGGAAGTTAGTTAAGAAACCATACCAGTCATGAGAATTAATATGTGATCTTCTTACAAGACCACTAGTTCTGGTGGCAATTCCCGGATTTGGATTAGCAGGAGCTGCTGTACCGGCAGCGTTTGAGAAATCTGGGATGGCTGCTCCTTGGTTCCATGCATAGATATCATCAAATCTGATTTGTCCCTGGTCATTTTTAAGTTTTGCACTGTTGATATTATTACCATTAATACCTCCTAGGAAACCTGTTCCTCCACCTCTTCCCCAAGAAGCATATAATACAGTGGATAACTTAGATTTTTCTGAGATATTCCAATCCCAGTTAACAGATGCTACAGGTTTGCTGTAAAAGTTAACGGATTGAGAGTAAACATCTCCTTTTAAATATCCCCAGTTTGGATTATATCTTCTGTTAGGTTCTCCGTTTTCACCATATTTAATGAAATCGGAAATTCTACTCTGATAGTTTTGCATGTGCCATTGAGGAGCACCTGTAAAAGTAAACTGGAAATCATGCTTTTTATTAGGTTGGTAACCTAAAGCGAAATAATAGTTATATGATTCAAAATCAGTTCCATCAACATACATTGCTCCTGCTGTTCTTGACATTAAGAACGAAGAAGACCATCCTTTTGCTGACTTACCTGTATTGTATGAAAATAAAGTTTTAAGATATCCATCATTACCAAGTCCTACAGTAACGTTACCTTCTCTTTTTTTGTCCGCCGCTCTTGTTAGTACGTTAATAGTACCTCCAATAGATGCGATTGCTAATTTAGAAGATCCAAGACCTCTTTGTACTTGCATTGCAGAAGTTACGTCAGATAGTCCTGCCCAGTTTGACCAGTAAACAGATCCGGATTCCATGTCATTTACAGGGACACCGTTTATCATTACAGCAGTGTTGTTCATATCAAATCCACGAACATTAACTCTACCGTCTCCAAATCCACCGCCTCCTTTAGTTGCATAAATAGACGGGGTTGTGTTTAAGATTTCAGGGAATTCCTGATTTCCTAATCTTTCAACAATCTGAGCTTCTTTAATTGTTGAAACTGCTACCGGAGTTTTTCTATCTTTAGCGATATCGGCAACACCAGTTAATACAACTTGTTCAATGTCATTAGACTTCGCTTTTGCGGTGTCCTGAACTTGTTGAGCATAATAGACACTGGCTGTAGAAAGTGTGATTACTGCAGACAGCATCGATTTGTTGATTAATTTCATAATCGTTAGTAATAATTAGATTTAATTTTCTGCAAAATTCGCAAAATAAATTTTAACTATTATTAACTCAATGTTAATTTTTACTAAATCTTAATAAGCTTTATGTTGTTGATTTTCAGTATTATGGACAAAAGTTGAATTTCTATATGAAAAAAATCATATTGTTGAATTTTTAACAAACAGGGGCTCTTTTTATTAAAAATACAACGCTATTTCACGGCTTTGAGACTCAAATCGATATTCTCAGCCGAGTGAGTAAGGGCTCCGGCGGAGATAAAGGTAACTCCTGTAGAGGCTATTTCTTTTAACATATCACGGGTAATTCCACCTGATGCTTCAGATTCACATAATCCATTGATCATTTCTACGGCCTGTCTCATCGTTGGAACATCCATATTGTCAAGCATGATTCTGTCAACTTTTGCTTTGATAGCTTCCTGAACTTCGTCAAGATTTCTTGTTTCTACCTCAATTTTTAATTTTTTCTTATGGGTTTTGATATAGTCTTTAGCCATTTTTACAGCATTGGTAATGCTTCCGTTGTAGTCAATATGATTGTCTTTCAGCATGATCATATCATATAATCCATATCTGTGATTGGTTCCTCCGCCTATGGCTACTGCCCATTTTTCACATATTCTGAAATTAGGCGTTGTTTTTCTGGTGTCTAAAAGTTTGGTTTTTGTTCCCACCAGTCTTGAGTCCCACTCGTGAGTTAAAGTGGCAATTCCGCTCATTCGCTGCATGCAGTTCAGGATCAATCTTTCGGTGGAAAGGATAGACCTTGCGCTTCCGGTTACAATAAGGGCGACATCTCCTACTTTTGCGGCAGCTCCGTCTTTGATGAAGGTTTCAACCTTCAGGTTTTTATCAAAAGTTTTAAAAATAATTTCTGCCAGCTCTACCCCTGCTAAGATACAATCCTGTTTTACTAAAAGCTTGGCGCTTTGTTCAAGATCCTGAGGAATGGTGGAAAGAGTGGAGTGGTCGCCATCCTGAATGTCTTCTTCAAGAGCGTTTTTAATAAATGTTTTTAATGCTTTATCGGTAACGTAGCTGGGCTTTTTCATTATACTATTTTGTTTAGGCTAGATCTTTATTGTAAAATGCTCCTTTATTTTCTTTCATTTCCATAGATTCGGTAATGATAAGATGGGCAACGGTGGTCAGGTTTCTTAGTTCTGATAACTGAGGGGAAAGAATGGAGTAACGGTAAATTTCATCCACAGCAGCGGCAATCTCCTGATGTTTCTGGAGTGCCATATTTAAACGTCTGTTGCTTCTCACGATACCTACCAGGTCACTCATCATTTCCTGAAGCTGTTTTCTGAGATAGCTTACGATAACCATTTCATCCATGATTTTCATACCTTCTTCGTCCCATTCCGGTACTGCTTTCAGATCATCGAAATTGAAGTTGTTTTCATTCAGCAGTTTTACTGTTTTCATAGCGGCATTGTGCCCGAAAACTAAACCTTCAAGTAAAGAATTTGAAGCCAGTCTATTGGCTCCGTGAAGGCCTGAATTGGTACATTCACCTACAGCAAAAAGGTTTCTTATGGAAGATTGCCCGTCTCGGTCTACTTCAATTCCGCCCATCAGATAGTGGCAGGCAGGAACAACAGGAATAAGCTGTGTGAAAGGGTCTATTCCTTCATCTTTACATTTTTTATAAATATTCGGGAAGTGTTCAAGGAATTTTTCATGATCCATTTCGCGGCAGTCCAGACCTACATATTCGTCCCCGGAAATTTTCATTTCATTGTCAATGGCTCTTGCCACGATGTCTCTGGAGGCCAGTTCTTCACGCTCATCATATTTATGCATAAATTTTTCGCCTTTTTTGGTTCTTAATTTAGCGCCGTCTCCACGCACCGCCTCTGAAATCAGGAAAAGCATGCCGTCAATCTTGCTGTAAAGTGCGGTTGGGTGAAACTGATAATACTGCATGTTGGAAACCTTTCCTTTGGCACGGGCTACAAAAGCAATTCCGTCACCGGTGGCAATGGTAGGGTTGGTTGTATTTTTGTAAACATGTCCGGCCCCTCCGGTAGCCACCAAAGTGATCTTTGATGTGATTTTCTTGATTTTTCTTGACTTTTCGTCCAGAATGTAGGCTCCGTAGCAGTGAATATCACCTTCGTTCAGTTCTTTTCCCGGAACGTGGTGCTGGGTGATGATGTCTATAACGTAATGATGATCAAGTATCTCAATATTAGGACTGCTATTGGCTGTTTCAAGCAGTGCTCTTTCAATTTCAAAGCCGGTGATGTCTTTGTGGTGTACAATGCGGTTTTCCGTGTGGCCGCCTTCTCTTCCTAACGCAAATTTTCCGTTTTTCATGTCGAAGTTGGCGCCCCATTCTACAATTTCATTAAATCTTGCAGGGGCTTCCTTTACTACCATTTCCACCACATCGCGTTTGTTTTCACCGTCTCCGGCACGCATGGTGTCCTCAATATGTTTGTCGAAATTATCGTTTTTGAAATCGGTGACCACGGCCAGTCCGCCCTGTGCATATTTCGTATTGCTTTCGTCTTCGTCAGATTTGGTTACGATGATGATCTTGGCATCAGGAAACTGTTCAGAAACTTTTATGGCATAAGAAAGTCCCGAGATACCGGAACCAATTACTAATACATCCGCTTTTATCATATGCTTGCTTTAGGTACAATCGTTTAATATCAAATAAATTTAAACAATTTTTCGTTTGGTTTTCGTACTTTTTTCATGTGTTGGAAGTGATCTTCCTCGGAACGGTACCCTAAAGCGAGGGTAACGGTTACTTTTTCGGTTTCGGGATTGATATTCAGAACTTCTTCTATCACATCCTGCCGGAAGCCTTCCATAGGGCATGAGTCAATATTCTCGATAGCGGCGGCATACATCAGATTGGCCAGTACTATATAAGATTGTTTTTCTGCCCACGTGAAAATTTCATCCTGTGTTTTCTGGCTGATATGCTGGGTAATGCTTTTTTTAAAAAGATCGAGATTTTCCAACGGAGTTTCCCTTACTTCAGAAATATGACTGAAGTATCCCCGGATATAGTTTTCCTCAATGGTTTTCTTTGAAATGATCACAATGAGATGGGAGCACGTAGAAATTTGAGAAGGATTATAGAAAGCAGGAATTAACTTCTGCTTCATTTCTTCACTTTCAACAACAAAGATTTTGTAAGGTTGAAGTCCCAGTGAGCTGGCCGACAGTTTTCCTGATTCAAGAATATTATGCAGGATTTCCTGAGGAATGATCTCATGGTTAAATTTCTTCACAGAATATCTTCTGCTTAAAGCTTCCAAATAATTCATAGGACAAATTTAAGAATTGAATGCGAATAAAGCGTGTTTAAAATCAAATAAAAAAATCACTCCGTTTCCGAAGTGATTTCAAATATTAAAACTGATAATGATGAATTATTCTCTATTCTTTACCATGATCCATCCTGAGAATTTTATTGGGGTTCTGTTTTTGTTATTTTCATTCCATGTTACAGAATACCAGTAATTTCCGGTAGGGACTTTTTTGCTTCCATTGGTGGTTCCGTCCCATCTGTACTTGTTGGATTTGTCTGCAAGGAAAAGTTTGTATCCGTATCTGTCAAATATTCCTATTTCCAGATTGAGCTTTCCTGCCAGTGCAGAATAGTCAATAGCATCATTTACACCGTCTCCGTTTGGAGTAATTACATTGATAAGATTAGGTACGGTAATATTGACGATAATAGGATCACAATCATAGCTGTCTTTAACGTATATTTTGGTTTCTCCTCTGGCCACATTGGTGAAGATATTGGACTCCTGCCAATGTACATTGTCCATTGAATATTGGTACGGAGGAGTTCCGCCATTGGTGAAAACGGTCACTGTACTTCCTGAAATGTCAATACTGGTTACTACTGGCTGTTCGGAAGCATAAACTTTTACTGTTTGTGTAGTAATACAACCTCCTGTATTCAGTTTTACCCAATATGTTCCAACGCCTACATTGCTGATAGACGGTGTGGTTGCTCCTGTGCTCCATTCATAGCTACTGAATCCTGGTCCTGCATCCAGCGTTGTCTTATCTTCAATACAGATAATCTTATCTTCTAAAACATTGGATTTTACCGGAGCAATAACTGTCAGAGTGACCTTTGCAATAGAATAGCAGCCCTGTGTATTGAAAACTTTTACATAGATGACACCGCTTGGAGCCGTATAAGCAAGGAAGTTTAAAATTTCATTGGTTCCGTCAATGGCATCTGTCAGAGAAGGATAGTATTTTTTAGTAGCTCCTGTTACTGTGGTTACCGTAGCATTACTCAGGTTGAATGTTCCCAGTGAAGGATTGGCTTCAAGGAAACATGATCTTAAAGGAGCATCCGTTACTGTTACTATTGGATGAAGGTTTAATGTTATTTTTGATGTACTTACGCATCCTTGGGGGGTAGTTACCTTTACGAATATGGTTGCAGCTCCGGAAGCATAAGCGGTAGGGTTGGGAATTTGATTGATCCCTGCATTCAGATCATGCATTGTATTGTAAAACTCTTTAATACATCCCGGAATGTTGGTGACTGCTGCGGAGGTAAGATCAAATGTTGCGGTTCCCGCATTGTTGTTATTACATCCTGTTAAGGTAGCATTGTCTGCTGCAAATGGAGTTGGATTCAGTTGTATGACGCCATCTCCGTTGTCACACAGGGTAGAGCTGGGATCTTTGATCACCACTTTGATTGTTGTATTTCCAGAATATTGGAAGCTGGTAGGATTGGAAATAGGAGTAGAGCTTCCCAATACATAATAGGTGAAAACATAATTGCCAGGATTATTAACAAACTGGGCATTATAAGAAGTAAGGTCTACAATGCCGTTTCCTGTAGCAGGATTGGTGCAGACAAAAGGAGTTACCGTATTGTTAAGAATAGGAACTTTATCTACATAAACTTTTACATTTTTAATGGAATGTCTGGCACTTGCACCTCCGGTGGCTGCCGAGAATCCAAAATATCCCTGAGACATTCCCACTGCTCCTCCTGACGGAGCAAAAGATTGATCAACAATCTGTACGCCGTTGATTTTAATCTTAATAATCCATCTGTCAGGGTTGATAAGATCTGTTTCGCCGTTTACTTCTACGTGTCTAAAATCTGGTCCAACAAATGGCTGGGTAGGATTCAGATCTGGAGAGTGAAATGTACTTCCGGGAGTGTTGTTAAATTCGATATTGTTTCCGGCGGTATCATTCGTTCCATACAAAAGATGTACTTTGCTCATCTGGCCTTCTGTGGTATTGTTGAAAATATCAAAACCAACCATTAGCCCTGATGCATTTCCGGGAACTCCCAAACCTCCTCCTGAAACGAATCCTGTAGGGGGATTGGCAAGATACCAGAAGGTGAAACCGTCACCTCTTCCGAATTGGGTGGTTCCGTTTCCGTCAATTCTAAAGTCGAATTCCACTTTCCATTTGTCACAATAGCTCAATGTAATGGGAGTGGCTAATTTTATGGCTCCATACAGGCTGGTGTTATCTGTGGTAAGTCTTATAAAATCACCACTGACTGCTGCGTTTGATACAAGATCCCACCCGGTAGTATTTACAGGATTGCCTGTAAGCTGGTAGGTTTGAGAAAACGTTTGCCCTGAGAAGCCTAATAAAATGGTTAAATAATAAAAGAGTAGTTTTCTTTTCATGAAGTGGATTAGTTTTGGGTTGTACTTGTAAATATATTTATTTTGGTTCGTGATATGTAATGTATAATTGTCAATTACATAATATAAATTGTCAATTTGTTAATTAATTTAATGTATCTATGAGAAATGGATAAATAAATTAACGTGAGTCGGGATGAGAATTTTTGATTTATAGAGCTTGGAAGCTGGGGATGGAAGAGGGAGGTTCTGAAGGTCATCAATAATAGATTGCCATCTTTTTTAGCTAATTTGATTTTACAGAGGTTTTCAGTATTTATAGTCAAAAGTGACTTCCAACCTCCTTCTTCCATCTTCCAACCTTTTATATTTAAACTTCCTTAACCCGAACTACGGTTAAATTAATAAGACTGTGTTAGTTTGCTTAGATACTTTTTAGTTTTGCTTATAAAAAAATCACTCCAGGGGAGGAGTGATTTTTATACGGGACAATTATTCTCTGTTTTTTACCAATATCCAGCCAGAATATTTTGTAGCGGTATTGTTCTTGTCATTTTCATTCCATGAGATGCTGTACCAGTAAGTTCCTGTAAGGATCTTTTTTCCTGATGCTGTTCCATCCCATGTGAAGTTTCTCATTTTATCGGCTTCATATAGTTTATTGCCGTATCTGTCATATACGGTGAACACCAGATTCTTCTTGTAAGCAAGTATAGAGTAGTCAATTACGTCGTTGATGTTGTCCCCGTTAGGAGTGATGGCATTGATCAGATTTGGAACGGTGATCTGTATCGCTACAGGTTCACAGTTATAGAAATCTTTTACATGTACTTTAGCTTCTCCTCTGTGCAGTCCTGTGAAAGTATTTGAATCCTGCCAGTTGAGGCCATCCAGAGAATATCTGTAGGGAGGAGTACCTCCTGATACATTCACTATAACGGTTGTATTGCTGATCTCTATACTGGTAATAACAGGATTAGCAGAAGCAATGACCTTAACTAATTGGGTGGTGATACAGTCACCTGTTTTTAACCTTACCCAATACTGGCCAACACCCACTCCTTGGATAGAAGAGGTTTTTGCTCCTGTACTCCATTCATAGCCATCGAAGCCTGGGCCGGCATCAAGATTGGTTCTGGCATCCACACAGATGATTTTATCTTTTAAAACTGAGGATCTCACCGGAGGAAGTACAACAAGGTTGATTTTTGCAATGGCAAAACATCCATTGGTATCTGTTATCTTTACAAATACAGCGGTGCTTGCGGACATATACAGATTGGGATTCATGATCTCGTTGGTACCAGCCAGAGCATCTGCGATACTTGTATAATATTTTTTTGGCGGATCTGTTAATGAAGTTACATCAGCAGAAGTAAGATCAAATATTCCATTCGTAACATTGGTTTCTATGAAGCAGGACTCCAGAGTGGCTTCTTTTACAGGTGTATCCGGGTAGAATGTAAGATCGATTTTAGCTGTTCCTGTACATCCCAGAGGAGTTGTTACTTTTACATATACTGATCCGGCGGGAGACAGATAGCTGGAAGGATTCGTAATTTCGTTTGTCCCGGCATTTAAGTCATTGAGGGTTCTGTAATATTTTTTGCTAACACCCGGAACACCAGTTACGTTGGCGGATTCAAGATTGAAAATTGCCTTTCCTGATTTATTGTTATTACAGGCGGTAAGGATTCTGTCGTTAGCAGTGAATGGTGCAAGTACCAGCTGAATCTTTCCATCCGGGTTATCACACAATACTCCGGCGTTGTCTTTTACAATAACAGTAACGGTTGTGTTGGCGTTGAACTGAAAGTTTGTTGGATTGGTTATCGGTGTTGATCCCTGTAAATAGGTGAAGGTATACGCTGATGGATTACTGACAAACTGAGAGTTGAAAGTCGTTAAGTTTACAGATCCGTATCCGGTACTTGGATTCGGGCAGAAAGACTGTGTAGCAGTAGGCTGAAGAATAGGAACTTTATCTGTATAGATTTTTACATTTTTAATGGAATGTCTGGATCTTGCACCTCCTGTAGATGCTGAAAAACCAAAATATCCTATAGTCATTGCGGCAGCAGCACCTGAAGGAGTAAAAGACTGGTTGCAGATTACATTATTATCAATTTTTATCTGTACAATCCAGTTAGCTGGAGCTGCCGGATCTACCTGAGCCGTTACTTCAACGTGTTTGAATGTGGTACCCTGAAAAGGCTGGGTTGAATTCAGATCCGGTGAATGAAAAGAGCTTCCCGGAACATTGAAAAATTCTACATTATTCGTGTCGTTTGTGTTAACAACCTGCCCGTAAGCAACATGTACTTTGCTCATTGTTGCAGCGGTTGTATTATTATAACTGTCAAACCCTACAATAAAACCAACTGCATTTTGAGAAACTCCAATACCGGCACCTTGTACACTTGTAGCCGGGGGGTTTGCTAAATACCAAAAAGCAATTCCGTCTCCATTGGCTGTCTGGTTAGAATCCATTCTGAAATCAAATTCTACTCTCCATTTGTCACAGTATTTCAGATTGATAGGATCGTTCAGCCTGATCGATCCGGATTGGCTATTGGTATCCGGTGTCAGTTGTATAAAATCGCCATTAACCTGGGTGGGTGAAACCATGGTCCATCCTGTTGTATTTACCGGATTTCCAGCAAGTTGATAGGTTTGAGAAAATAGAGCTCCTGGTAAAAAACATAACAGGAGAAAAATATAAGACAATAAATTTTTATTCATTGAATCAGATTTATTTTTATTAGATGTGTAAATATATTAAATCCTGATTAATAAATATAATGTTAATTTTACTTATAATGATATAAAATATTCAAAATATAGTTAAAGCTTAGATGAAATAGTGAATGTTTTCAATTCAATTTTAGAATTGATAAAAATTAAATCAAAAAAGTGTATTGTTTTCCAGCCCTTCAAAATAATTGTCAACTTCTAAATCTGCAGAAGCCGCGGCCGCCACGGCCAGTTTATCACATAATTCATTCTCAAAATGCCCTGCGTGCCCTTTTATCCAGTGCATTTTTGGGGTATGAATTTTATAGAGTTCTGCAAATCTTTTCCAGAGATCCGGATTTTTTACATTTTTCCAGCCTCTTTTAATCCATCCGGAAAGCCAATTCTGATTGATGGCATCGGCAACATATTTACTGTCTGTATAAACATGGATATCATTTTCTGTTGATTTCAGTTTTTCCAAGGCGGTAATCACAGCAAGAAGCTCCATTCTGTTGTTGGTGGTTTTTCTGAAACCTTTGGAAAAAGTTTTCTGATAATTTTTTTCAGGCACACGCATGAGAATGCCATATCCTCCTTTTCCGGGATTTCCGCTACAGGCTCCGTCAGTGTATATTTCGATTTTCAAGTACTTTACAAGGCTAAAAAATTAGAAAGGGAAATCATCATCATCATCAAAATCATTCATGGATGATCCTGAAAGTTTTGAACTATCCGGAAGATCAAATGCTGCTCCAGGCTGAATAGTGGTTTTTATCTTGTCAAATCCACTAGGTTCATTAGATCCGAAATTAGACGGATATCCTCCTGCACCCCCGTCAAGAGCTGCTTCAATATCTCCGAATTTTGCAAAATGTTTCAGGAAGGACAATCTTACATCTGCAGTTGCACCGTTTCTGTGTTTTGCGATGATCAGCTCAGCCTGATTTTCAGTAGAGGTTTCCTGTCCTTCTTCGTCATTATCCCATACCGTAATCTTGTAATATTCAGGTCTGAAAATAAATGATACGATATCCGCATCCTGTTCAATCGCTCCGGATTCCCTTAGATCGGAAAGCTGAGGTCTTTTTCCAGGGCGTGTTTCCACGCTTCGTGAAAGCTGGGAAAGTGCAATTACCGGGACATTTAATTCTTTTGCGATGGCTTTTAATGAACGGGAGATCATAGAGATTTCCTGTTCACGGTTTCCTACGCCTTTCCCGCCGCTGCCGGCCGTCATCAGCTGAAGGTAATCCACCATGATCAGTCTTACGCCATGCTGCATAACCAGTCTTCGGCATTTGGCACGGAAGTCAAATATAGATAGGGAAGGGGTTTCATCAATATACAGTGGTGCGTTTTCCAGTTCAGATACATTGGAAAATAGTCTCTGCCATTCTTCATCATCAAGAGTTCCTTTTCTCAGTTTTTCAGATGAGATTCTGGTCTCTGATGCGATCATTCTGGTGATAAGCTGTACGGATGCCATCTCCAGAGAGAATAATGCCATAGGGATTTTATGTCCTACGGCGATATTCCTTGCCATGGAAAGAAGAAAGGCCGTTTTACCCATCGCCGGACGTGCGGCAATAATAATAAGGTCGGAATTTTGCCAGCCCCCCGTTTCTTTATCTACATCCCTGAATCCGGACGGAACTCCCGAAAGCCCTTGTTTGTCTTTCAGAGATTTGATGGTGTCAATAGCTTGTTTTACCAATGAGTTGGCGGTGTCAAAACCTTTTTTGATGGTTCCGTTGGTGATTTCAAAGAATGACTGTTCAGCTTTGTCTAGAAGTTCAAATACATCGGTAGATTCTTTATAGGAAGAGTCAATCACATTAGCTGAAACATTGATGAGACTTCTTAAAATATATTTTTCAAGAATAACACGTACATGGTATTCAATATGGGCGGATGAACTTACTCCCATAGTGAGATCAATGATATAATGATCACCCCCCGCCTGAATGAGCTTATCTGTTTTTTTCAGGTCCTGGATAATGGTCATTAAGTCTACAGGGTGATTGCCTTCGTAAAGCTTTAATATCGAAGAAAAGATAATCTGATGTCTTGGGTCGTAAAAAACTTCCGGAGTAAGAAGGTCAATAGAGTGGTCCAGACCTTTTTTGTCAATTAAAAAAGTTCCGATTACCAGTCTTTCGAAGTCTACTGCATTAGGAGGCATTTTCCCATCCGCAATTGACAGTTCTTTTGCAAAGTTTCCGTGGGTAAGGGATGATAATGTTTCTTTCTGCGCCATGGTGCAAAGATAGTTTATTTAAAAAATAATTTAAAGTGAGTATTTAACAAATTGTTCACAATCTTTCGGAACAGGCTGTTAACAGAAGATAAGGTTTGTGGATAAAAAAATCACCCCATTGCTGAGGTGATTTTCCGGATATTTTAAAGTTGTTTAATCTTTATTTTTTAACAGTATCCAGCCTGAATATTTAATTTCAGTGCTGTTTTTATCATTTTCGTTCCATGATATGGTGTACCAGTAGGTTCCTGTAGGGATTCTTTTGCCAAATGCCGTTCCGTCCCATTTGTAGCCTTTAAATTTGTCTGCTTCATGCAATTTGTTTCCGTATCTGTCATAAACAATGAAGATCAGATTCTTTTTGTAAGATAATGCGGAGTAATCAATCTCGTCATTTACTTTATCTCCGTTCGGAGTAATTGCATTAATCAGGTTAGGTACTGTAATGGTGATATGGATCGGGTTACAGTTGTATGAGTCTTTTACATATACTTCATTTTCCCCTCTCGGAAGTCCTGTAAATGTATCAGAATCCTGCCATGTTAAACCGTCTATTGAATATTTATACGGTGCTGTTCCTCCGGTAACATTTACTTTGATTGTATTGTTAGTGATTTCCACACTAGAGATAACAGGCTGCTGAGAAGCACGTACCGTTACCATCTGAAGAGTGAAACATTTTCCGGTTTTCAGTTTTACCCAGTGTACTCCTATTCCTACATTGCTGATGGACTGTGTCTTTTCACCAGTGCTCCATTCGTATCCGTCAAATCCAGGTCCTGCATCCAATGTTGTTTTGGCTTCAGCACAAATTGTTTTGTCTTTCAATACGGTAGATTTTACCGGAGGAAGTACTGTAAGTGTGATTTTAGCAATTGAGTAACATTGAGTGGCATTCGTTACCCTTACATAAACTACTGTACTTTCAGTCATGTGATTTTCAGGATTTTGAATAGCATTTGTTTCTTCAACGGCGTCCTCTAACGTTTTGTAATATTTTTTAATATCTGCATCAAGTGCACCAACATTTGCAAGGGTAAGATTGAATACAGATGATGTAGTATTATTTTCAAGATAACATTCTTCAATAACAGCATCTTTAAGCTTCACAACCGGATAGAATGATAGTCTGATAGCGGCTATAGCTGTACATCCATGCACAGAAATTAATTTTGCATATACTATTTTTTCATTGGAAACATAGTTAGCCGGGTCAGTGATCTCATTCGTATCTGCGTTCAGGTCAGCCATGGTAGGGTAGTACTTCTTCGTAACCGTACCTGTGAATATGTCTGCGGTAGTCAGATCGAATTTTGCTGTGCCTTCTTCCTTGTTATTACAACCTAAAACGGTTGCGTCCCTGCCGGTAATTTTAACTTCTTTAAATTTAAAGCTTCCTGTAATGAAACATTTGTTCAGTGCATTGTTTGGATCATCAGGGTCAGTATACTTTACTCTGTAGAAATAAGTAGATGTTCCATTTACAGTAATAGGAGTTTCGATAGGGGCATCACCTGTAAGAGCATCGTTGTTATTACGGTGGTACGTTACAGAGAAATGTTCATTACCATTGACAATATTATTACTAAGAGTAGTAAAATCATATAAAGACGGAAGTGAGCAGATTGGCACTTCACGAGGAGAAGTAGGGGTTGGCCCCGCTCCTCCCGGAGGAAGGAATGGATTAGGAGAAAGTGTCGGGTGGTTGAAAGGTGATGCTAAAGTAGCTGTTCCTCCCCAAGTTAATGAGAACCCTAAAGTATTATGACTGAAGTTGTCTACCAGTAATACATAAGTCTGGCCGGCTACTACATTCATTGGAGCTTCGTAACTACCGTTAGGTGCAGGGGATGCCAATCCTGTAGGATAAGGCCAGTCTCCTGTTCTGGGTGCGTAGTTACAACGAATAGGAGATCCTAAACTCTCGATACTTCCGCAGACAGGGCTTGGTCCCCATACAGCCCAGTCGTAATCTGCACTGTTGGCATCATTATGAGGTCCGTTCGGGTCAACATTTGGGGTGATTTCAAATGTAAGAGTACCGGATTGTCCTATCGTAAACGAATACCATACGGAAAAGTGCTCACCATCTTTTAGGCAAAGGTTGGCAGGAACATTCGGTGGTTTTGGTATGTCTACAACAACCCCTGGTCCTTTAGGGTCATACGAGATATTCGAGTTCCCACAGACCGGAATTGCAGTGACGCAGTCGGACTGCGAGTAAAATACCTGCGATAGAAATAGGATAAAAAGAAGTAGTGTTTTTTTCATTTTTAAACGATTTTTTAATGAAACAAGTTAAACAAATAATTTGATTCAGCATTTATGTTGAAAAAACCGCCCCGTAGAGCGGTTTTTTATGTTTTATTAAAGAATTATTCTCTGTTTTTTACCATTACCCATCCTGAGAATTTAAACGAAGTATTCTTTTTGTCGTTTTCATTCCAGGTTACAGAGTACCAGTAAGTTCCGGTTGGGATTTTTAAACCTCCTACGGTTCCGTCCCATTTGTATCCGTTGGTTTTATCAGCCTGGTGGATTTTTGTTCCGTATCTGTCAAAGATACTGAATATAAGGTTTTGTTTACCCGCCATAGCAGAATAATCGATCACATCATTTACGCCGTCTCCGTTTGGTGTGATTACATTCACAAGGTTAGGAACTACTACACCTATTTCAAGAGGGTCACAATCATAAGCATCTTTTACATAGATTTTGTGATCGCCTCTGGATAAGTTGGTAAATACATTAGAGTCCTGCCAGTTGATGTTATCCATAGAATATTTGTAGGCCGGAGTTCCTCCGATCACGTTCACTGTGATGGTATTGCTGCTGATATCAACATTAGATATCACCGGCTGTTCAGAAGCATATACTTTTACCTTTTGCAGAGTGATACATCCTCCTGTATTCAGTTTTACCCAGTAAGTTCCTACTCCCACGTTGCTGATGGATTGTGTAGTCGCTCCTGTGCTCCATTCATAGCTGGCAAACCCAGGTCCTGCATCCAGAGTAGTTTTATCTTCAATACAGATAATTTTATCTTCGAGAACATTAGATTTTACCGGTGCAATAACCGTTAAGGTCACTTTAGCAATGGCATAACAACCCTGGTTGTTGAATACTTTTACAAATACTACACCGCTTGGTGCTGTGTAAGTAAGCGGAGCTAAAATCTCATTAGTACCATCTATTGCATCTGTAAGTGAAGGGTAATATTTTTTCGTAGCGCCGAGTACA
The DNA here is from genome assembly GCF_009602705.1 of Chryseobacterium vaccae. Taxonomy (NCBI): domain Bacteria; kingdom Pseudomonadati; phylum Bacteroidota; class Flavobacteriia; order Flavobacteriales; family Weeksellaceae; genus Chryseobacterium; species Chryseobacterium vaccae. Next base: position 3,692,561 of record NZ_VSWH01000001.1, read on the forward strand.
GTGGTTACTGTTGCGTTGGTAAGATTGAATTCTCCAAGAGAAGGATTACTTTCAAGGAAACATGTTCTTAAAAAAGCATCAGTTACAGTAACTACCGGGTGGAATTTAAGGGTGATCTCTGCAACATCAATACATCCGAATTGAGAAGTTACTTTTACGAAAATTTTTCCTTCCGCAGAAACAAACTGATACAGAGAGCTACCTGTAATTTCGTTAGTACCTGCATTCAGGTCGAACATAGTAGGGTAGTATTTCTTAGTTGCTGTTGGATCTCCAAATACATTGGCTGAGGTCAGATCAAACGTTGCAGTACCCGCATTATTATTGTTACACTGAGTAAGTGTGGCATCGGTAGCAACAATGCTTCCATCCTTAAATTTAAACTTACCGGTCTGCCTGCATTTGTTGATTGGGTTGTCCGGATTCGTAGGATCAGTATAGCTAATACTGTAATAGTAAATACCTGTAGTATTAATTGTAATAGGAGTGGTAATTGCATTGCTTTCGATCAGGGCGTCATTCTGGCTTGTATGATAAGTAATTCTGAAGTTAGGATTACCATTAAGTATACCTGTTGATAACGTTGAAAAGTCAAAAATCGCCGGATTGGTACAAACAATTACTTCTCTTGGATCTGCTGGATTTGCAGCCGGAATTCCTGGTGGATTGAATGGATAAGGCTGCACAGCAGGATCTGTAAACGGAGAAGATAGAGTAGCTGTTCCTCCCCATGATAATTGGAATCCGTTAGCAGTTTCCCTGTGATTGTTAATTACGATATAATAAGTCTGTCCGGGAAGTACATCAAGGTATTTAACCCATTTGTCTCCGCCCGCACCTTCTGTAGTATCGGTTGCAGTCATACTAAGGCCGGTATTTCCAGGGGTTCCTGAATATGAACAACGGATAGGACCTCCTAAATTACCACACGGCCTATTAGGACCATATACCCCGAAATCATAATCGTCGCCCTGATTATTAGGGACAATTTCAAAGGTAAGGGTTCCGCCTGTCTCTACAGTAAAAGAATACCATACAGAAAATGTTTCATCTACAGACAGACATCCTCCCAGTTCTTCTTCAATGTCTCCGTGGCCGCTTGGGGTGTAGGAAATATTGGAGTTTCCACAGACTGCCATTGCAGAGGTACAGTCTGACTGTGCATATAGGATATGCGAAAATATAATTAAGAAAACAAGTAATGCTTTTTTCATAAGGGGGGATTTAAAAAAACAAATATTTAAAACTGTTGAATTTTGAAAAGAACGTTGCTTTTTATTACTGTTTTTAAAGAAAAATTATAGATATATTGTATATCTTGAAATCCTGTCGGTGTTGAATCCGAAAACAGCAAGAGTTCAGCTTTTTGCGTTCTTACAATCATCTTATTATTAATTTGCTCCAACTAGCTGTTTGCCCCAGTTTGGACTGCCGGTAGAAGAGTTTGAAGTATTGAATTCTGCTGTTGCTTTTTGAAGCAATTTAATAGCTTCGGTTTTGTTGCCTGATCTTTCAGCAAGCTCTGCTTTTAAGAACGTAAGCCTTGGATTGTTTTTCAAAACCGTTTCTGCTTTTTTCATATATCCTGTAACCGTTTTTAGTTCCTTTTGAGGATCTGTAGAGGTCTTTATTCTGAATTTCTGAAAATGAATGAGACCTAAAAGGGTATTAATCTCGCCATTGTTCTTTTCAGACGCAAGAGCCTGAGTTGCCAGTTTATTCGCCAGTTCGTTAGATTCGCTAAGGTTTTTGTTAGGAGAATTTGACAGAAGGAAGTTGGTCTTCAGATACATGGTTGCAGCAGCATAATAATTAGCCTGCCACTTTTCAGAGGTGTTAGTTTCTGAAAATATTTTGAAAAGCGTGTCATAGTCATTTTCTGAACTGGCATCGTTAAGCTTCAAAACAGACTGTTGTAAAGCCTGATCTGAAAACACTTGGGCAGATGCCCAGGAGCCAGCCATGAGAAAGCCTAAAATTAATAAAAGTTTATTCATAAAGGGGAATTTTTTATTAAGCAAATATAGAAAATTATTAAAATTAAATTAAAGAATTTGTGATATATTTAATAAAATAAGCGTATTGTGGGTTTATATTTTAATATTACTAACTTGGGATTGGTGTGTGGAAATTTTCGTTTTTATTATTCTCATCCTTTTTTATAAAGATGAAAACAATTTTTTAGATAAATTATTGTGTAATGGATAAAACGTGTTGGAATTGATCCTTTTAAAGTTGAAATAGTACTGTATCACCTTGATGAAAATAAGCTAAAACGAAAAGACCGCTTCATATGAAGCGGTCTTTTCGTTTATAAAATCTGGTATTGGTTAAAATTAGGTTACTCTCTGTTTTTCACCATTACCCATCCTGAGAATTTAAACGAAGTGTTCTTTTTATCATTCTCATTCCAGGTCACGGAGTACCAGTATGTACCTGTAGGAACTTTTTTGCCGGTTACGGTTCCATCCCATTTATAGCCATTGTTTTTATCAGCTTGATGAATTTTTGTCCCATATCGGTCAAAGATACTGAATATGAGATTTTGTTTACCCGCCATGGCAGAATAATCGATCACGTCATTTACGCCGTCTCCGTTTGGCGTAATTACATTCACAAGGTTGGGGACTACTACGCCTATTTCAACAGGATCGCAATCATAAGCATCTTTTACATAGATTTTGTGATCGCCTCTGGATAAGTTGGTAAATATATTGGAATCCTGCCAGTTGATGTTATCCATAGAATATTTGTAGGCTGGAGTTCCTCCGATCACGTTCACTGTGATGGTATTGCTGCTGATATCAATATTAGACACTACCGGCTGGTCGGAAGCATAAACTTTTGCAGTCTGTGTGGTAATACATCCTCCTGTATTCAGTTTTACCCAGTACGTTCCTACTCCCACATTGCTGATGGACTGTGTAGTCGCTCCTGTGCTCCACTCATAACTGGCAAACCCAGGTCCTGCATCCAGAGTAGTTTTATCTTCAATACAGATAATTTTATCTTCCAGAATATTTGACTTTACTGGCGCAATAACCGTTAACGTCACTTTAGCAATTGAATAACAGCCTCGGGTGTCGGTTACTCTTATATATATTACGCCGCTTGGAGCAATGTATGTAAGTGGATTCAGAATTTCATTGGTTGCATTTTCAGCATCAGTAAATGACGGGAAATATCTTTTTGTAGCGCCGAGTACAGAAGTTACTGTTGCATTGGTAAGGTTAAATGAAGCGGTTGCGGGATTAGATTCTATAAAGCAGGATCTGAGACTTGTATCATTTACGGCAACTACAGCATAAAGATTTAAGTTGATTTTGGCTGTTGCAGTACATCCCTGCGGAGTGGTTACCAGTACATAAATCACATTTGTTGATGAAAGGTAAGCATACGGATTGGTGATCTCATTAGTTCCTGCATTCAGATCAGCCATGGTTGGATAATATTTTTTTACCGCTGTACCGTTTGGATCATTATATACGTTAGCGGTTGTCAGATTAAAAACCGCTGTTCCCGCGCCGTTGTTGTTACACATCGTCAAAGTAGCATCTGTAGCAACTATATTCCCCTGTTTGAATTTGAATTTCCCTGTCTGTCGGCAGGAATTTATCGGGTTGTTCGGATTGGTAGGATCTTCATAATGAACACTGTAATAGTATACTCCGGTAGTGTTCACCGTTTGAGGGGTCAGAATGGGATTGTTTCCGGAAAGAGCTTCGTTCTGGCTGGTGTGATAGGTAACAACGAAATTGGCATTACCATTTACGATTCCTGATGTTAAAGTGGAAAAATCAAAAATGGCAGGGTCCGTACAAATAACTACTTCTGACGGGTTGGCTGGATTGGCCGCCGGAACTCCCGGAGGTACAAATGGATGAGGGGTAATTGCCGGATCATTGAAAGGTGAAGCCAGGGTAGCGGTTCCTCCCCATGTAAGGGAAAATCCGTTTGTGTTGGCACTGTAATTATTTACCAGAAGGTAATAGGTTTCTCCAGGTAGTACATCCATGTACCTTACCCAATCACTTGTATTTCCTGTGCCGGCACCAGCAAAAGGAAAGGTTGTAGTCATATTAAGTCCTGTAGCACCCGATGTATATAGAGTATTACATCTTATACTATTTCCTTTATTGGCACAGGTTACGTTCGGGCCCCATACATAAAAGTCGTAATCTGTAGCCCCGGTTTGTAAAGGAGTGATCACGAAAGTCAGAGTTCCTGCTGTTGCAATAGTGAATTTATACCAAACAGAGTACCTTTCCTCATAAATTCCGCAGCTCCCGTCAGGTAATTCCTGAACTCCGGGTCCGCTGGGAATATAGGAAATATTGGAATTACCACAAACCGACATCGCTGTAATGCAGTCTTGCTGAGCGAAAAAGAGCATGGGTAAAAATAAAATTAAAAAGAGTAGAGTTTTTTTCATATCTGATTATTTAAAAATGTTAATTCATATAGGTTTTAGTTAATGGCAGCCTGTTTTTACAGGATTTATTTTCGAATAGTCTGGCCAACTATTGTATGTTTCTGAATCTCAAACTATTAATTTATAACAGATGATTCTGGAAATTCAGAATGTTTTTATCTTAATTTTATAAGGTGATGCTTATTAAACTAGTGTGAATTAACTATAGCCCTGGTAATCCCATAAGAAATGAATAATACCACTCCTGAAAGTTGAACGAATGGTTTAAATAACAAAAAAGGGCAGGCCGTTTTGCTATAGTATTTTCATTAAAATGAATATTTCCTGATCAAATATACTTAAAAAACACCTGTTGATTATCAATTGTTTAGTATTTTAATCTTTTTTTAATTATCAATGAATTACAGTAATACAAATTTTATCTTTTTATTAAAGTATAGCAAGATTTAATAACCGTAGATGAATTGTATTTACGTTAGAAGAAAAAGTAAAAGGGGAATTGTCTCTGAATTTTGTTCTGATTAAAAAAAAATTTTGTCAGAAAAATTAATACTGCATTTTTCTCAGCTTCGGATTGGTGCTTCCTACAAGTAGAGCAATCAGAACAGTCATGCTTCCCCCGAATACAACAGACCGTACAACCCCCATCAGCTTAGCCATCAGCCCGCTTTCAAACTGACCCATTTCATTGCTGGACATAATAAAAATTGAATTGACACTCAGAACTCTTCCCCGGATATGGTCCGGTGTCTTAAGTTGTACAATGGTCCCACGGATGACAACAGAAATGCCGTCAAGCATTCCGCTCATCACTAAAAATATAAAGGAAAGCCAATACAGTTTAGAAAGCCCGAAACCAATAATGCAAAGCCCAAATCCGGTAACAACTGCCAAAAGAATTTTTCCCTGGTTTTTACGTAACGGAACAATCGAGAGAATAGTGATGATACACATGGAGCCAATATCAGATGCCGCATTCAATAATCCGAAACCTTCCGCTCCGGCATCCAGTATGTCTGTGGCAAAAACAGGAATCATGGCGACAGCGCCGCCAAAAAGGACAGCAAACATATCAAGACATAACGCCCCTAAAATTTCTTTCGTTTTAAAAATATAGGAAATCCCTTCACGCATACTGTCAACAACATTTACCGTTTCTTTTTTATATTCCGAATACTGTTTATTCAGCTGCCAAAAGAAAAGCGACGCAATAAATATCAGAGAAAGAATGACTACCAATGTCCATTTTACTCCGAAATACCCAATCAGAAGCCCGCCTGCAGCATGTCCGCATACCGAAGAGATAAGAAATGTAGCCTGATTAAGCGTAACAGCATTCGGGAGATTTTCTTTTTTTACAATCTTAGGAATCATAGAAGGAACAATAGGTCCTATAAATGCCCGCGCAATACCCGTAAAAAAGATAACTCCGTATATAAAATAGGTAGTCTGATGCCCGTCAAAATGCATTTCCATCCTGAAGAATGCAGGAATCAGCAGCAGTCCGATCAGGAAAATATAAGCATAGTTACAGATCAGTAATAATCTCTTTTTTTCATTCATATCAATGACATGGCCTGCATATAACGCACAGCTTACCGCAGGAATCACCTCCGAAAGTCCTATCAGCCCAATTGAAAACGGGTCTTTTGTCAGCTGATATACCCACCATCCCAATAAAGTAGCAAGCATCCTGAAGGCTAAAACAATAAAAAATCTTCCCGTAAGAAGATTCCTGAATTCAATATTTTCTAATGTTTTTAACGGGGTAAAAGAAATCATGCACAAAAATAGCCCTAAATATTTATTTAAGGCTGTTTGTATATTTGTTTTTTAAATGATAAATCAAATAAGTTCTGAAAGATAAAATCTATTTTAGTCTGCTCTCAGTGAACTGATCACGATGGCGGCAACACCTGCAGCACCAATTACCGTAGCACCCGCTGTTACTCTGGCTTTAGATCTATCTTTCACCGCAGCTACATTAGATTTTGGAATGATTACTTCTGTACTGTCTTTCTTACCGGCAGTCCCGATGAGGTTATTTCCGTCTACATTTCTAAAGAGCATTTTCTGTTTCGGAGAACCGTCTTTCATGGTAACGATATACATTCTTCCGGCTTCCAGATTAGAATAGTTATTTTTTGAAATATCATCACTGTACTTTGTCGTAGCACATGAGGAGATAACAAATAAAGAGGTTAATAAAGCTGATTTTAAAAGTACAGATGCTCTCATTATTATTTTTTAGTTTTTCAAATTTATAATTTTTTTCCAATATACGTTTTTGGAATTAAAAAAATATCTTTAAAATTTATGAAGTTCTAACTGATCTGCAATTTTTCTGTCATTGGCCAGCCTCGGGATTTTATTCTGCCCACCCAATTTTCCTTGGGATTTAGCATATTCATGGAAAGCGTTTTTCCTCAGTTTTGTGATATGAAGTTTCTGCAGGATATTTCCGGTAATCAGATCGTCATAGTAAATATTGCGTTTACGTAGCTGATCATCAAGTTCGTTTCGGAAAAGATTCATATTTTCAGGTTCCTTTTCAAATTCTATCAGCCACTCATGATAAGGAAGCCCTTCATTGGGATTCACCTGCGGTGCAAGATGGAATTCTGTGATCTGCGCCGGGAACTTCTCCAAAGCGGCTTTCATTGCTTCTTCTACCTCAAAAGCAATAACATGTTCTCCGAAAGCGGAAGTGAAATGTTTGGTTCTGCCGCTTACCAGAATTCTATAAGGATCTTTGCAGATAAATCTCACTACATCCCCGATGGAATAGGCCCAAAGACCTGAATTGGTAGTCAGGATAAGAGCATAATCTTTATGAAGTTCAACCTCTTTTAATGACAGGCGTCGTGCTCCGGGCTTTCCGTATTCTTCTAACGGAATAAATTCGTAAAAAATTCCGTGGTTGGTTAAAAGAAGTAGTCCTTCCTTCGTATAATCATCCTGGAAGGCAAAAAAACCTTCAGATGCGGGGAAGGTCTGTACGGTATCTACTTTTCCACCCAGCAGATCTTCCATTTTATCTCTGTAAGGCTCGTAATTAACGCCTCCCGTTACGATAAGCTGCAGATTCGGGAAAAGCTGTTTGATCTTTTTACCATATTTTTCAGTCAGTTTTTCAAAATACATGATCAGCCATGGTGGAATACCCGAGATAAGGGTCATATCTTCCTTCTCTGTTTCTTCGATAATTTTGTCGACCTTGGCTTCCCAGTCTTCCATGATATTGGTTTCCCAGCTTGGAAGACGGTTCTTTTGAAGGTAACCGGGAATGTGGTGGGCAACAATGCCGGAAAGACGTCCTGTTTTTATTCCGAAAACTTCTTCCAGCTCCGGGCTACCCTGGAGGAAGATCATTTTTCCTTTAACGAAATCTGCGTTATTCTTTTGAGCAATGTAATGGAAAAGAGCACTCTGTGCACCTGCGATCTGAAAAGGCATTCCTTCTTTGGAAATAGGAATGTATTTTGACCCCGAAGTTGTTCCCGATGTTTTGGCAAAATATTCAGGGGTTTCTGTCCATAGAATATTGGCCTGCCCTCTTTTTACTCTTTCAATATAGGGTTTTAAATCTTCATAATCTGCAACAGGAACTCTTTTCTGAAACTCCTGTACCGAATGGATATTCTCAAAATCATGCTCCCGCCCGAAAAGCGTTTTCTGGGCAGTTTTAACAAGAGAGAGAAGCAGGGCTTCCTGGTTTTGTTCAGCATTTTTCTTGAATTCTTCAGTTTTCCGGACATGTTTTTTTGCCCAGATCAGTGCTGCATTTTTCTTGATGAAGTTTAACATGCTTCAAATTTATAAATAAGTATAGAATCTTAAGCCATTTTCTTTGCTCAGGTGTAAAAGTTTAGGGATTTTTAATGATGGTAAATGAGCATAAAATAAATAATACCGTTTCGTTTATCTTATTTATACAGGACATAAATATCCTTGTGTGAAATATATTTTCAATCTTCTTATATATCGGCCATTCTTTCTATTTAAATCCTGTTTAGAATTGAAGAAAACATTGGTATTAAAAAATTTTCGCTCGTAGATTTGTCAGATTGAGCATATTTTTTGAAGCTTTAGACTATGAGTTACAAAAAAAACCAGTGAATAACTTCACCGGTTCTTCGAAATTTGATTATGAAAATAACAACTATATGTTGAGTTTATTTGTTCTCTTTATATCTCTTGTCAGGAGTGCCGTCTTTTTTTAGCTTTTTGTTCTCCTTATATCTTTTGTCCGGTGTACCGTCTTTTTTCATTTTGGCTGCCGGTTTTGCTGTTTTGGCTTCAGGAGCTTTTACTGTTTTTGTAGTCTGATGAGGGGCTGTGCCGGAAGCAGGAGCAGTCTGTTGGGCAGTTGCAAGCCCTAGGCCTAGTACCAAAGACATTGCAGTTAATAATTTTTTCATAGGGTTTTATTGTTTGTTTTCTTAAGTAAAGATAATCAAAAAACGGGCTGGAAAAACGGATGTTTTTAAACTTAACTAAAGTTTATTACTGCTTAAAAAAAAATTAAAACGTTGATATAAGGCATAAAATGAGCCTGTTTATTTTAAACAGGCTCTGATGTAAGTATGAATTGTTGGTTTATCGTGTACAGTTGGCAGTCCAGGTTTTACCATCTTTTATGTATAAGATCTTTAGCTCATTATTATCAATTCTGATGTAAGATGTTGCATTAGATCCTATCATAACCAGAGTATGGTCTCCTTGCTGCTCAAATTCTATTCCGTTCAAATCGGGGATGCTGTTAGAGAATGCAAAATTATACTTTGTACCGCTGGCGATCTTGGTCACAAATACACTTCCGTTGTCTGTATTAATGTTGGTAGATCCGTCATTATAGGAAACACTGCCTTTATAGGTTCCCGCAAAAAAGTCATTATTTACAGGGTCATCATCTCTGCTGCACGATGAAAAAGATAACGCTGTAAAAAATACCAGCATACAAATTCCTAAAATTCTAATTGCTTTTTTCATAATACTATTTCTTTAAAAGTTTGTTAAAGGAAAATTTCCAAACTTTATGCCATGGGGTTAAAAACAATATTTTTTTAACGTATAATTAAATGAATTGGTAAAAAATTAAGATTTGGGTATCTGTTTTAAAGTTTTGTTAATTTTTATACAAAACCCGAATTCTTAAAAAAGAGAAAAATATACGTATCTTTGCCGCTCAGACACGGTTTCGGAGAACTTCCGAAATCGCTTTTGTCGTTTATACAATTACTATTTATGCAGCTAAAACCTATCAACGAAAAATTTCTTCCCGATCTGCTTCAGAAAGAATTTGGCAAAGAGATCTTTGATCAGCTGGAAGGGAGCCAGCATATTTCCGTGAAGGGAAATGCTGGTTCTTCAGCTTCTATTTTTACTGCCGAGCTTTTCCTCACACGAAAAAAAAATATCCTTTATCTGGTTGATGATAAGGAAGATGCCCTGTATGCGAATACTGAAATGGAAGATCTGCTGGGGAAAGATAAAGTTTTGTATTTTCCGGCAACCCATATGGAACCTTATCAGGTTGAGAAAACGCAGAATGCCAATCTTGTTTTGAGAACAGAGGTTTTAAATAAGATCAATTCAGGGAGATCTCCCAAAGTGATTGTTGCCTATGCGGGAGCTTTATCGGAGAAAGTTCTTAAAAAAGAAGACTTTAAAGCCATTTCTCATCATATAAAAACAGGAGATCAGCTGGACTTTGATTTTGTAGATGAGCTTCTTACACATTATCATTTTCAGCAGGCTGATTTCGTTTCCGAGCCCGGAGAGTTCTCAGTAAGAGGGGGAATTGTAGATGTATTTTCTTATTCCCACGAAAAGCCTTACCGTATTACTTTCTTTGGAAATGAAGTGGAAAGTATTAAAACATTTGATATAGAAACCCAGCTTTCAGTAGAAAAAGTAAAAGAGTTCCAGCTGGTTTCGAATATGAATTTTTCGGTGACAGGAACAAGGGTTTCATTACTGCAGCTTCTGCCGGAAGGGAGTTTTATCATTTCCCGGAATGGAGCGACCGGAATGCAGAAAATCAAAACATTTTATGAAAAATCTCTTGAGAAATATGAAGCGCTGAATAAAGATATTGCTCATAGAAGACCTCAGGAACTGTTTATTTCAGATCAGGAGTTTTTATTTGATTATAAAAAATTTACAACGGTTGATTTTGCTGGGATTTCGATGGAAGGCCTCAGAGATCTCACAGAAATTAAAATGGAACAGCTTCCGCAGCCGTCTTTCCATAAAAATTTTGAACTGCTTATTGAAGATCTTGAAGAAAAGCAAAATGCAGGTTTCGATACATGGATCTCGTTTTCCACAGAAAAACAAAAAGAAAGGCTTGAGTCTATTTTTGAAGAACTGGAACACGAACTCCCTTTTAAAAGTTTTAAATCTGAACTGCATGAAGGTTTTGTAGACAGCGGACATAAATTATTGGTATATACGGATCACCAGATTTTTGACAGATATCAGCGGTATAAAGCAAAAAATACTTTTGCCAAATCTGAGCAGCTTACATTGAAAGACCTGATGTCATTGAAAATCGGAGATTATATTGCTCATATTGATCATGGTATCGGAAAGTTCATGGGACTGGTAAAAGTGAATAATGACGGAAAGATTCAGGAATGTTTCAAACTGACGTATAAAAATGGAGACCTGTTGTATGTGAGCATCCACTCGCTGCATAAGATTTCGAAATATAATGGTCCGGAGGGAAAAGAGATTACCCTAAGCAAGCTTGGTTCGCCAACCTGGAAATCTTTGAAACAGAAAACAAAAGCGAAAGTAAAACAGATTGCTTTCGACCTTATCAAATTATATGCACAGCGGAAAACAGCAAAAGGATTTGCATATACTCCGGATTCCTATCTGCAGAACGAGCTGGAAGCAAGCTTTATTTATGAAGATACACCTGATCAGGAAAAAGCTACCATTGATGTGAAAAAAGATATGGAGGCAGATACCGTGATGGATCGTTTGGTATGTGGCGATGTAGGTTTCGGAAAAACGGAAGTTGCCATGCGTGCAGCATTTAAAGCAGCAACAGATGGAAAACAGGTTGCTGTGCTGGTTCCTACCACTATTCTGGCGTTTCAGCATTACAGGAGTTTTAAAGAAAGACTGAAAGATTTTCCTGTGAATGTTGCATATGTAAACCGTTTCAGAACTGCTAAGCAGAAATCTGAAACACTTGAAGATCTGAAAAACGGAAAAGTAGATATCATCATCGGGACCCATCAGCTGGCAAGCAATTCTGTGAAATTTAAAGACCTTGGACTTCTGATTATTGATGAAGAGCATAAATTCGGTGTTTCTGTAAAAGATAAGCTAAAAACTCTTAAAAGTAATGTAGATACGCTTACACTGACAGCAACTCCAATTCCCAGAACGCTGCAATTTTCCCTGATGGCAGCAAGAGACCTTTCTGTAATTAAGACACCACCGCCCAACAGACAGCCCGTTGATACCCATTTGATCGGTTTCAATGAAGAGACGCTCCGGGATGCTGTTTCTTATGAACTTCAGAGAGACGGGCAGGTGTATTTTATCAACAACAGGATTGAGAATCTTAAAGATATTGCAGGACTTATCCAAAGATTGGTTCCGGATGCAAGGGTAATCACAGGGCACGGCCAGATGGAAGGAAAACAGCTGGAAAAAAATGTCCTTGACTTTATGGATGGAAAATATGATGTTCTTGTTTCTACTACCATTGTTGAAAGTGGAGTGGATGTTCCGAATGCCAATACTATATTTATTAATGATGCCCAGCGTTTCGGAATGGCCGATCTTCACCAGATGAGAGGAAGAGTAGGACGAAGCAACAGGAAGGCTTTCTGCTATCTGATCACCCCTCCTTATGATATGATCACTTCTGATGCCCGTAAACGTCTTGAAGCGATTGAACAGTTTTCTGATTTAGGGAGTGGCTTTCAGATCGCGATGAAAGACCTGGAAATCCGGGGAGCCGGAGATCTTCTGGGAGCAGAGCAGAGCGGCTTTATCAATGAGATGGGCTTTGAAACCTATCAGAAACTAATGCAGGAAGCGCTGGAGGAGTTGAAAGACGATGCCGATTTTGAAAACTTATTTGAAAATGAGGAAGACCGTCAGAAGCTCTTCAAGTCTGTAAAGGATGTTAATATCGATACTGATCTTGAATTAATGTTACCTGACTTTTATATTTCTAATACAGAGGAGAGGCTGCTGCTTTATCAGAAAATTGCAGAGATCAACAGTGAAAAAGAACTTCACAAGTTTGAACTTGAATTGATTGATCGTTTCGGTCCGCTTCCCAAAGAGGCGGTAAATTTATTAAAAAGTGTCTCCCTGAAATGGCTTGCAGCAGATATAGGATTTGATAAAATCGTGATGAAAAACGGGGTGTTCCTGGGATATTTTCCAGGTAATCCTCAGGATAAATTTTATCAGACCGACCGCTTCAGGCATATCATCAACTATTTAACTCAGAATCCGACTGAAGCTCAGCTGAAAGAAAAAATCGGAAAGGAAGGTAATCAGTTGATGATGAGAAAAGAAAAAGTAAAAAATGTGGATGAAGTGAATAGTCTTCTAAAGGCAATCATCGGACATGAATAAATGGATAGAATGACGTTTTTTTTGATAAAAAATAGTTTTTAAATCTCTGAAAGCAAATAATTTTTATTCAAAATAGATAAAAGATCTGGAAAATTTACTTTTCAGATCTTTTTTTATTGAAAAATTTTAATAATTATTTTGAACAGTTGATCCATAAAAAAGTGACTGAAAATCACAGTGTAATGAGTAAAAATAATTCGTGAAATACTTCTATTACAGGGCTTAACGAGGGTTTTTCAGCGAAAATAAAGAGCGGATTAATCACTTGTAGAAATAATTCTACTTTTTTGTACAACTAATTCGATGGTGTAAATGCTTTATTTCTACATAGTTAGAATTAATTGGGTTGCTTTTTTAGGTTGATAATTTGTATCTTTGTGGCCCAATTATGAAAAAAATTATATTTTGTTGCGCTTTTGGACTTGTTTCATTCTGTGTCAGCGCGCAGGTGGGAATAGGGACTACATCCCCTAAATCTACTCTCGATGTAAACGGGAAGACCACCTTAAGAAGAGAACTTAGAGTAGGCGGAAGTTCGGCCGAGGCAGGAAAAGCCGGGCTTAACGGCCAGGTTTTGGTTTCACAGGGAGAAGGAAAGTCTCCTGTATGGAAATCATTGAATGTTTCCTTTATGGAAGAGGGGCAGTACAAATTAATCAATTCGTATGTGTCTTCAGATCAGAACGGGATAAGTTCCCTTTCTAACTTAGCTACCGGTGATGGCATATACAAAAATAATGTGGGAGATGATATTACCGATACTTCAAAAGGAACATGGGTGAAAATTGAAGGTCTGAAAAATATTTTCGATATCAAAAACGGGAAAAACAGACTTACTTATCAGTTTCAGACCGGTGTTGAAATAAAAGCCCCGAATGCACAGGCTTCCCAGAACATAAGTTTTACCTGTGGTGTTTTCAGAAACGGAAGGCTTGTTGCGGTACGTCCGGACAGGATTGCTTCAAATAACAACAGCGAAAAAGCAGGAATACAGGAGTATATTTTTACCCTTAACTATACTGAACAAAATGTACCTATAGGCACACAAAGGCTTGAAGTAGCCTGTCGTAAGATCTCTACTTCCAGTTCGGGATCCCAGTTTGCCATAGGACGTAATATATCAGACACCAACACGGTTTCCAATGCATTTACTCTTGAATCTATTATGAAGATAGATGTGATTGAGTATGTTACTTATAAAAACAATTAATCAACTGATGAGAAAAATAATATTAACTCTATTTCTTGGAGCAGGACTGCTGCTGTCCGGACAGGTGGGTATTAATACAGATACTCCGAAGGCCAAACTGGATGTGAACGGAGATCTGAATCTGAGAAATAAAATAGTCGTTCTGAATACAACAGACAACAGCCTTTCTCAAGGGAATAATGACCAGATCCTTGTCTCTCAGGGAGAAGGCTACCCGCCCATCTGGAAATCGCTGCGTATTCCGGAATATGAACCGAATAAATTTTATCTGATATTCAATAATTCCTTTTCGGACAGAACAGGAGTGAAATTTACCAGTACTGAACAGTTTGGTACTGCTGCCCGAAGTACAGCTTTTGTAAAAGGAGCAAATTTCTCCAGTTTTTCAACGTTTAAGAAAATCCCGGGACTGTCTGAGAAAATCAAAGTATACAGTACACAAAGCAAAACATACTTCCAGTTTGAAACTGTGGTGCAGGCCGATCTGCCTTCCAATAAGCCAACAGACGTTTCAATAGATTATGCATGTGGAATTTTTGTAGATGACAAATTGGTCAATATGAGACAGAGAAACCTAAAGGCAAGTACTGCAGCCAGTACTTTCATTACCCATAATCAGATCGGGGTCATTGAAAACCTTTCTATAGGAGAACATAACGTAAGCGTTGCATGCTCAAGAATCGGGTCTTATGAAACGGCAAATAATATTGTTCTGGCTATAGGAACCTATGCGGCAGATAATATCAATGATTTCATTACCCAGTCTTCTTTAAAAGTAGATGTGTATGAAATTCCTCAGTTCTTTAATCCTATTACTAATTAAATCCGGTCATGAAAAAAATACTAATTATAAACTCTTTATTGTTGGCTGTTTTTGCCGGGGCTCAGGTGGGAATAAATACTTCTAATCCTGTTAATGCATTGGATGTAAACGGAGATCTGAGTGTAAGAGGTGAGTTGAGAACAGGAGGAACTAATGTTCTTAGAGGATCTGCCGGTACAGCAGGATACATTCTGCATAATAACTCAGAGATGAATATTAATGATTGGAAGAACATTAAAATTGCTGACGGGCAGGGAAGTATGTCTGTATTTTCCCTGAATACGGTAGCAGACCAGACTGGTGTTGTTTTTACCGGAAACGGATCTCCTGTTCCTTATACAGAAAATACAACCCTGAATAGTAATTGGGTAGTGCTTCCCGGAACCAATGATACATTTTCCATTACAAATGGTACAAACAAAGTGGTATTTACCTTTCAGACGACTGCTCAGAAGACTGGAAACGGAAGTTCTTCAGCTGGTTTTGCCTGTGGTGTTTTTGTAGATAATAAACTTAGGGCGGTTCGAACTGAAGTTGTATTAGGAGATGAAGGTGCCTATAAGATTTTTAATCTTAATGCAACACTTACCAATCTTACACCCCAAAATAACTACAGCGTTAAGGTAGCCTGTACAAAGAGAACCTTGAATAACGGAACTCTGGGAATAGGCACTGCTGTAAATGTAAACTTCCTTAATAATGAAATGGCACAGTCTGTATTAACAACTTCCGTACTGCAACCTTATTAAAATATCATTATTATACCTTATAAAAACCTAAAAACATCATGTTTTTAGGTTTTTTTTATGAAAAGAAAAGAATTGCTTTTAAATTGTTATGAAAATGAATGATTTGGTCAAAAAAATGGATTATATTTGTGAACTCACTAAAATATTTTTTCAATGGGAAAAAACTATCTTTTAAAAATTTTTGCCGGCGTACTGGTTGGATTCATGGTTTCATGTAACAACAGTGGTTCGGATGATTTTGAACCAAGTGCTGGTAACGGCGGAAATAACGGTAATGGAACTCCTCCTCCTGCAAGAGTACTGGAAGAGATCACTTTTAACAATGTCGTTCAGGAAAAATATATTGTTAATTCAGGAAAACTGGTAACCGGAATGTTTAAAGATGGCAATACCAGTACATCTTATACAGGTACGGTAACCTATAACGGAGATAAAATATCCAAAATAATGTTTCTGGGAAATGTAGCTGGAAGTGTTTCTTATGATTTCACAATTAGTGAAGACAGCAAAGGAAATATGTATAATGCCACCTGTAAGGCTGTTGCTCCTACAGCGGCCAATTCTTATATCAGTGATTATACTTTTACTTATGACACAACAGGAAAGCTTACCAAAATCCTTGAAAAGAAAAAATATGGCGGTACATATGCTTATACCAATTTTGTGCTGATTGATTTTACTTATATTGGAAATAATATTTTTAAAGGAGACTGTACCAGAGGAGTAATGAACGGCGCAGGCGATCCAGATATGAGCACTGCTAAGAAAACAATGTACAGCTTCCAAAACTATGATTCTAAGATCAGTCCGTTTTCTACACTTCCAAAGAGCTTTTTTATGGCGTGGAGCTTAGTGCGTCCTGACACCTTCTATAGAATATCTCCCAATAATCCTACTTCAGTATATGTAGCACCACCGGCACCGGCTACTGCTACCAGTACACCATTGGATTATCTTTATGATAATCAGAACTATCCTGTATCTAACAAGGATCAGAAACTTAAATATACTTACAGAGTTTTATAATCCTTCTTTGATTATCGGTTTTACCGGAATATAAATAAAAAGATAGCTTTTATACAAAAAAAAGTTATATTTGTCAAAAAATAAACAATTACCTGGAAATGAAACGACTTTTCTACTTTATTGTATTGATAGCAGGTTTTTCTTCAATATACTCCTGCAAAGATATGCTGGATGATAACGGGGATCCTTTAATAGATTTAAATAACACTGGAGGTCTTATTGGGCCAAGAGCACTGTACAGAGAAATTACAGACAAAGATACATTGGCAGAATACCATTACAGTGGTCTTCTTTTAACCAAAGTACTTATGGATAGTTCTTCAGTAGCAGATATTGCTTATAGTGGAGATAAAATAAGCCAGGTTACTTTTAACGGTTTTCTGGATCTTAACGCAGACGGAAAACTGGACAAGGACAGTATTTCTTATACGCAGCTGTTTACTTACGGACCTAATAATAAATTAGTAACCATCTCAGAGAACAGACTGACTTTCAGAAGACCAGCACCTGTACCTCCGGCTACGGCTCCGGGCCCTCAGACGCTTCTGAACAGAACAAAAGCTCTTTATGATTTAAAATACGATGCATCTACAGGCAAGCTAAGTACCATTTCGATGAAAAATGGTCCTGAAACTCCAGGAGTTCCATTCACTTTTAAAGATTATTCTGAAACAGAATATACATATTTAGGGGATAACGTGGCTAAAACAGTAAGAATTTACGGGCCAATGGCTGGCGGTGTACCAGGAGCGGTTACTAGAAAATATGCTTACGAGTATTTTGCTTATGATAATGAAATAAGCCCTTTTACTCTGCTTCCTTCAGCGTATAAAATTTCAAGACTTTTATCAACAGAAATTAATGATAGAGAAAGTCATATCTTGTCTCCAAATAATCCTAAGAGACTAACGGTAACAGACCTTATGCCTCCTATTCCTACTTCGGTGATCAGAACGACTAATTATAATTATGACCTTCAGACCTATATGACAAAAGGGTTTGGTGTTAACTATATTTATAAGCCTTTCTAGAAAATAATTTCTTAAAATATACAGCCCGGTCTTTTGGAGATTGGGCTTTTTGTTTTTTATCCCTTAATTTTGTAAAAAATTTCTAAATGAAATATTTAATAGTCGGTCTCGGAAATAAGGGGCCGGAATACGAGAATACACGTCACAATATAGGATTTAAGGTTGCCGAAAAGATTGGGGAAACCCTGGAGGCTCCATTCAATACAACTAATTTTGGCTGGATGGCTGAAGGAAAATACAAAGGGAGAAAAGTTTTTGTGCTTAAACCTGATACCTATATGAATCTTTCCGGGAACGCCGTAAGATATTGGATGCAGAAAGAGAATATTCCCTTGGAAAACGTGCTGATTATCACAGATGATCTGGCGCTGCCATTTGGGACATTGAGAATGAAGATGAAAGGCTCAGATGCAGGCCATAACGGCCTTAAGAATATTAATGAAGTGCTGAATACCCAGAATTACGCAAGGCTTCGTTTCGGAATATCTGCAGATTTTTCTCAAGGCCGGCAGGTAGATTACGTTTTGGGAACCTGGAGTGGGGAAGAAGCAGAAAAGCTGCCGGAGAGGATTGAAAAATTTTCTAAAGCCTGCCTGTCTTTTGTTTTTGCGGGAATCAATAACACGATGTCAGCTTTTAACGGAAAATAAAATCAGATTGTAAAGATTATCAGTCTAAGCAATACATAAAAATAAAGACCATCGGGATTTCCGATGGTCTTCTGTTGTACTTTTAAAAATTAATTTCCAATCAATTTATATCTAAACTACTACTTGCTTTTACATCGCCCTTCTGTGCGTGATCAGGATGTGAGAATCCTCATCTCTTTCATAATCTGCATATGAAGTTTTGAAGCCTAAAAGTTCCACATCAATGTCTTCTTCTTTTGCCCTGATATTAGCGAAATCCTGAATCATTTCTAATACATCTGTGGCAATATATGAAGTTCCTCTTGCATCGATGGTCACGGCAGAATTGGACTTGATATTTTTTAAAGTTTTTTTAATGGCAGCCTTGTTTAAGAAGGATACTTCTTCCGCAAGTTTTATCGTAATGCCGTCTGCATTATTCAGCTTTTCACGGCTCAGATAATAAGCACGTTTCATATTTCCCTGAAGGATATAAAAAACGGAAATGGCCAAACCAATACCTACACCTTTCAATAAGTCTGTAGCTACTACAGCTACCACGGTTGCAACAAATGGGATAAACTGGAATTTTCCAAGATGCCAGAAGTGCTTGAAAGTAGCCGGTTTTGCCAGTTTGTATCCTACCAGGATAAGTACAGCAGCAAGTGTGGCAAGCGGTATCAGGTTGAGTATAAATGGAATGGTAAGTACACAAACCAATAACAGTACACCATGAATCATGGCAGACATCTTAGAGGTTGCTCCAGCATTGGCATTGGCAGAACTCCTTACTACTACTGAAGTCATAGGAAGTCCCCCGATGAATGAACTGATCAGGTTTCCGATGCCTTGTGCTTTAAGCTCAAGATTTGTGTCGGTTATTCTTCTCTGTTTGTCCAGTCTGTCGGATGCCTCAATGCAAAGAAGGGTTTCAATAGAGGCTACAATAGCAATAGTTGCTCCTACGATCCACACTTTAGGATTGGTGAATCCTGTAAAATCCGGCATGGTCACAAGGTTCTTAAAATCATCCAAAGACTGTGGGACCGGAAGTGAAACCAAATGCTGGGTATTGATTGCTAAAGAACTTCCGGAAAGCTTAAAAGCTTCATTCATGAGAATTCCTGCTACTACAGCTACCAGTGCTCCCGGAAGCATTTTCATTCTTTTCAGAGCAGGAATTTTATCCCACAGAATAAGAATAGCTACCGAAACCAAAGTGACAATAATGGCTCCCGGGTGAATAGCCCCGAAAAGCTCTGAAAAATAATTGAAGTTAATTCCATTGTTAAAAAGAGACTGATTGCCTTCGTAATCTTTGTCAAATCCCATTGCATGAGGAATCTGTTTCAAAATAATAATGATCCCGATAGCAGCTAGCATTCCTTCAATAACATTGTTCGGGAAGTAATTGGAAATACTTCCTGCTCTGACGAATCCCAGTACAAGCTGGATCAGTCCTGCAATAATTCCGGCGCATAAGAAAAGTTCAAAAGCGCCCAGATCTGTAATGGCTGTTAAAACAATGGCAGTAAGCCCGGCAGCCGGTCCGGATACTGAAATATTTGAATTACTGATGAATCCTACAACAAGACCTCCTACAATACCGGCAATAACTCCCGATAATGGCGGTGCGCCCGATGCTAAAGCGATTCCTAAGCATAAAGGTAACGCTACTAAGAATACAACGAGTCCGGAAGGGAAATTCTCCTTGATTCCTCCTAATAATGATGTTTTTTTCATGATATTTTTGAAAAATACTATAACCGATTGATCTATCCTTTGATAATCAATTATAAAAGATTGGAAATTTAATTTTTAAAGCACACGGATTCGATACCATGATCTGATATGAATACCTATTAAATAAATCTAATTATACTTAAAAATTAAGCTTCCGGAGGCGGAGAAAATATAGTGAGTAAAGGCGATAGATGAAAGGAGTCATCTACCAGCACAAAAGACACGCCCTGAAGATCAGGTTCGGAGAACTTCAGATAATCGAATACATCTAAAGTTTTCGGAAGGGTCTTTTCGTAAACAATAAAAGATGACGGGTGAGAGTGGGGCTCTTCTTCGTTAATTACTACATTGGTTCTTACCAACTCCCAGCCGGCAACCGCAGCAATGCCCGGCAGCGCTGTAAAGTTAACAAAGAACATCAAAATAATAATACTCCAGAATTTCATTTTACTCTTTTTTGTCAGAAAAAATTATTTGGTTTTTCTGCTCATTACCCAGTCAGAACTTGTAAGGTTGTAGATCTTTTGGATATCCTTTAAGGTTTTCTCAAAATCAATCTCCAGATCAATGATCTTACCGGTTCTAAGGTCAAACACCCAGCCATGTACAATAGGATACTCTTCTAAAATGTATCTTTCCTGTACGCAGGCCATTTTGATCACGTTAATACACTGCTCCTGAACATTAAGTTCTACAAGTCTGTCATAACGTTTTCCTTCGTCTTCGATAGCGTCTAATTCAGTTTGGTGTAATCTGTAAACGTCACGAATATTTCTCAGCCACGGATTTAATAATCCTAAGTCCTGAGGCGTCATCGCTGCTTTTACACCACCACAGTTGTAATGTCCGCACACCACAATGTGTTTTACTTTAAGATGTTCTACTGCGTATTGAATTACCGCTGTGGAACTCATGTCTAAAGTATTAACAACATTGGCAATGTTTCTGTGGACAAAAACTTCTCCCGGTTTTGCTCCCATGATTTCTTCAGCTGTAGCTCTACTGTCTGAACATCCGATATACAGATAATCAGGTGTCTGAGTTTTAGCCAGTTCATGAAAGAAATTCGGGTCTTCAGCAATTTTAGACTCTACCCACTTCTTGTTGTTTTCGAAAATAACTTCGTACGATTGTGACATAATTTAAATGTTTAAGGTTTATAATTATTTATTTCGTTTAAATTATTTTCAAATTCAATAGACTATATCAATAATTATGCAAAAATATAATTTTTGCCATAAAGGCAGGCACTTTTAACAAAGTTTAATATTAAAATATGCTTAAAATCATATTTAAAAAGATCATTACTAGTCATTTTCAGATTAGTTTTTCTGACAAAGCTATAATCCAAACTCAAAAAACAATGATAAAATTACGAACTATTAATTATAAAATTGAATTTAAAGATTAAATATTTTTAAATCTGCATAAAATGAACTGCCTCAGTCTGAGGCAGTTCATTTTATAAAACAACAGTTTTTTACTGTTTAATAATCTTTACGAAGGTTTCGGCATTGTTAATCCGTACCAGATAGGCTCCGGATACCAGAGAAGAAACATCGGTCTGTCTGTTCTCAAACTTTCCTTCTTTAATCAGTTGTCCCGAAAGATTATAAATCTGGAAATAATAATCTCTGTCATCAGCATTAATGTACAATGTATTTTTTACAGGATTCGGGAAAAGGATCAGTTTATTATCCTTCTGTATCTTTTCTATCTCTTTTTTAGCAAAGACATTAACTGCTTTCTGTACTGCATTTTTAGGAACAGGAACAGCAAAAGGCTCATATCTTGGAATCTCTTTTCCATCTGCATCGTACTGGATCTTCGCACATCGGCAGGACATAGCAGATTGTGGACGGAAAGAGAAACTCGGTGTAAAGAAATACATTTTTACATCATGGCTTACCTGGCTGATCTCTGTGTTGAACAGCATTCCTATAGAATTGTCACCTCTTAGTGCGGCAGTCCAGATTCCGGAAAGTTTAAAATTCTCGTCTGCTCCGAATGTCCCTGCCTGAGAAGCTGTTAAAGCGTTTCCTCCACCAAATCCACGGATTCCGTTATTCGGGAAATTACCGATATTGTATTCCGGCTTATTAAAGATAAAACCGTATCTCACATTTACTCTTCCCTGACCGGCAGGAGGTATAGATTTTACATAACCGCCCAGGTAGTTCAGCTTAGTAGCGCTGAAGGTCTCATTGCTTACGAAAGTATTCATGTCGGAAGGATCCAGACCGTAAACATTTTTATTATTTTGGGTAAAATTAGCGTGGTAATACCAGGGAGAATTTCCTTTGGCATAGGCTAAGAAACCTGCGGAAATATTTACACCTCCGTCTGCAATGCCTTGTACATCAGGAATTCTCCATCCTTCAGGACATGGATCGTACGGTGATTTTTCTGATGCATGACCCCATCTTTCAGAAGCCAGACCATTTTCACCGGAAATCCAGTCTTTGCTCGCCGCTGCGCTTTGATACATGAAAACAGAAGGATTGTTTACAGAGTATTTCAGAACTTTTTTAAGTTTCAGATCCTGGGTGTCATTAGCTGCCACAGTGCTGGAATAAGTGGAGTATTCTTTAGTCTGATTGGTAACGTAGTTGGTCTCATCAATCGCCCCTGAATAAACAATATTCCCTGCATTCGTTCCGGTTTGTCTGAAAATAGTATATTTTCTGAACAGGTTTCGGGTATTTCCTCCCGCAGAATGCTCATAAAAACCTCCCGGGTAGTAGAATACCGGTAACGGATCTTTTCTTCCCCATTGGTAATGAAGACCGCCGCTGTCTTTAAGTGTCTGTACGATGGCATTTCCATAATAAGCAGGATTGGACGCGTTATAATAGAACGTTCCATATAATCCCTGTTCAACCATGTGCTGATTCAGGAATGGGCCCAATGCACCAAGGTCTCTGTCCATTAAGGTCGTTTTCAAAGGAACTCCGTAATAACTTTTAGCTGAATTTACGAACTGACCTGCTGTGTCTTCAGTAATTCCCGTATTGGCAGCTGTTTCTGTAGTATATTCAGGGTGTTCCTGTACAACGGATTTAGGTGCCCAGATATGCCAGCTCCACAGAAGAGGATCTGTATTATTTCCAGCCGTCCATTGTCCGGAATTTCCTAAATGAAATCCTACTACGGCATTTCCAGTTTTGTTTTCGTTAAGGGTAACGCGTAGTTTAGCAGTTTCAATTGAACCATCAATAATTTCTACTTTTGAAATCAGGCTCTGATCTGTAGTCCATACTACAGACGTTGATTTTATACTTCCGGCAGGCATCTCACTGTTTTCAGATAAATACAGTTTGTGCATGGCATAAGCTTTCTTTAAAGGAATATCAATAATTCTGTCTTTGCTGGCTGCAGGAGCTTCAAGTGAAGCATTTGTATACTCGATATAGCTGTTAGGCTCTTTGGTCCATTCTTTCAATGTTTCAAGTGTATACTGAGCAGGAGAAGAGGTAATATACTCTGTTTCAAATACAGCAGGCATATAAGCATTGTTAGGATCCTTTATGCATCGTACCGCTCTTGTCTCATAAGTATTTCCTTCCAAAACACGGTTGTAAGCAATATTATGCCATCCCGCACTTGAATGGTTCGGAATATTTCCGGCATCTGAAATAAGAACTAATCCCCGTGCTCCGGTTATAGGAGTTTCCCCGATGCTGATGGAAGAGAAGAAAGTGGATGCATGAAGTGCCCCGTCACTATGCTGATCCTGAAAACCAATGATCGGCTGTTTGTATAGTTTGTTGCCGTCCCTCAGCGCGTCGATCTGTGTGCTGGTACGGTTGCTTAAAGTCATAGGCTGAGGATAATATTCATAATTTCCGGTGATGGGCAGCATTCCCAGGTTTCGGTCTGCAACATTACTCAGGTCAAATCCATAGCCCGGATAGACTTTGATTCCCGGATACTGAACATTGGGCGTATTAGGAATAATATCCACATTATTTGCTCCTCCGGCTTTCCCCCAAGGACTGGTTCTGGCTCCTGCATCTACAGAAGAGTAGAAAGATGGAACTCTCCATCCGCATGGACATGGGTCGTAAGGAGATTTCGTGGCATATCTTTTACTTTCTTTGGCAACATTTACATCCGAAGTATTCATATTGGTCCATTTACCTCCCCGGGTGTCTCCCCAAAGATCCCATGTTTCATTCTTGTAGTGATCAGCATTGTATACCTTGTATTTGCTTTTTGAAAACCAGGTAGTCTGTTCTTTTCTTTCCCAGTCTGAAGCTCCCGGTCCCTGTATCAGATAGTTCTCCCCATTATTTACAGGAGTTTCCCCTATTTTGTAAACATAAACCGGTGGAATGATAAGATTGATCGGGTTATTGATGGAATATCTGATATTTCCGTTCGGGGAATCAAAACCTGTATTGTCTGCTGTTGCATATAAATTTCCTCTGTATTTGGATGGTACGGAACCTTTTAACGTTCCAACTTCTCCTCTGATGGTATAGGTAGAAAGATCTTTATAATTGGAAGGGAATGGATCTTTTCTTCCCCATTGGTACTGCAAGCCTCCGGATCTCTGGAAGCCATGTCCTGTCAGATTGGCATTGGTAGCCCCAAGGTTTCTGTCCATCCATTTCCAGTCGGTTACCAGATTTCCGTTTTTATCCTCTTCAAATCCCTGGTGATAGGTGCTTCCGTCTGTAGGATCATCAGTTACCCATACATGCCAGGTCCAGTATACTTTGTCATTCACACGGTAAGAAACAACGGCATTCCCTTCCTTCATTTTATTAACCAGTACTTTGATTTTAGCATTTTCTCCGGTTCCTTCCAAAGTAACCGAGCGGATCAGACCGGTTTCATCTTCCCAGTACAAACCTGCGGAAGCATTTCCGATATCTGGAATTTTGGTGTAATTGTTCTGTTCGTCCCTCATCAGATCACCTCCTTTGGCCCACATTTCATAGGCTTTTTTTACAGGGATGTAAAGACCGTCTGCAGCATTGCCGTTTTTATCTTTTCCGGTGAAAATGTAACTGTTAGGAGCTTTCGTCCAGTCAGCAGGAGTATTGTCAGGTATAGCTCCGGAATTAACGGAATAACATGCATTTACACAATCTCCTGAATTATAGGGAACATTAAAGATTCCTACATAATTAATGAATTTAGAGACCTCTGATTCAATGTCCTGCAGTGATCTTACAGGCTGATAAAAGTTCGTTACATCATTACGAAGGGCACCCATACCATATAAAGTCATTTCCGGAGTATTGGATATGATCAGGTTTTCAGAGCCGGGACCTCTTCGGGCATTTCCCTGATCGTTGGTATAACCGAAATAAGGAGCTCCGTAATTACTGTGAGCAGTCAGATTCGTGATATTGATATGAGTACCGTCACTTTTGTATACCCTGAATCCTGTGATATAACTGGATACAATTACAATAGGTTCCTGATCAGTCATAAAATCAGATAACTTTTCATGGATGGTATTGTACAGATTGAAATATCTGCTTTCCAGCTGGTTGGGATTTTTGAAGTTGTGGTAGCCCGGTCCGTTAGGTTCTCCCGGCCATTGGCTGAACTTCATCATCAATCCGTTGATGGAAAACTTTCCGGCAAATAGATACACCGGATCATTGTAGCTGTATAAATAAGGGATAGGATGCCCTGCCATTTCATCATAAATGAATTCAGGAGTAGAGCCCAATATACTGTTGGGAGCACCTGTATTGATCATAGTAATGGATTTTCCGTCCGGAGCAAGCTGGGCGGGTGTGGTCGGAGAAAATACAACATCGTCCTTTTTGTTGTTCATAATCACATTCCCAAGCTTATTCCAGGAATGAGCAGAAGTTACCCTATCTTTGATACCCGTCACTTTTCCTGTAGCATCAAGGTTCAGGGTTCCACTTTTTTTAGGAGTAAGGAGGATCGTATATTCATTTTCATCAAGTTCGCAGGTCGTTGCTGTATAATCACCCTCTTTATAATGGTTTACAGATCTTTCCCAGACCACGCTGCTGAAATTACTGATATTGACATCGGAATTCAGTTCAATCTTTAAATGGTAAGCAGAAACGGCAGAAGCAGGAAGCTCAAAGGATGCTTTAAGGTTTTCGTTGTACTGGTTGTAAGAATACAGGGTCTTGCACCAGATGGTGATCCAGTCTCCCTGTGAATTCTGGTACTTGATTTCCATACGGATATTTCCGCTGGTAAAAGGTTTGGTGAGCTTACCTTCAATAGCGACGAGCCCTTTCTGGTTGACATTCTGCTGAACGGTAAATCCGGGATCCAGATCATAAACGTAAGGCGGGACCAGGCTTTCAGGCCTGAGGAGTTTTTCTTTTTCATCCCTATGCTCCGGAAAAGGAGCTACCCGGGAAAAAGCATGGCTGGGTACTATGCAGAGTAGTACGGCAAAAGCCTGCAGCGTAGATTTTTTTTTCATAATGTTTCCGAAAAAATTGTTAAACGTTGTGTTTTGTGGTTAAATATTTAGTTGAGCAGAGAAAAGTAAGCTGCTGTTTTTCATTCTGATGATGAAAAACGAAATAGCCCGTAAACTCATTGTTTACGGTGTTTTTAATTCAAACTGCTTATTCTGTTATTTTCAGCGGTGAAAAAGGAGGGTAATGGAGCCGTCAAAAGACTGCTTTAGGAAATTCCGAATGTTTTTTTTCATGGTATGTTTTGTTTTTATGTGTTTTTTTTAAATTCAAAAAGATTATTATATTAATAACTTTAAGATTTTTGTAAAATTAAATAAAAAAAATATATCCCACAATGTTTGAGTTATATTTTGTTGCTGATTATTAATGAGTTGTGTATAATCTTTTATGATTAAAAACTATGAAAAAAAATGATGAAAATATCTGAAAATTTATATTTTATGATTAATGTAGCCCTCTGTTGCATTTTGATTAGAGTAGATTGTTCCCGGATTTCCCATCACAACAGAGTGGGAAGGAACATCGAAATTCACATAAGAATTTGGGGCAATCAGAACATTGTTTCCTATTGTTATACCTCCTACAATAACTGCATTGGCACCTATCCATACTTCATTGCCAATGATAGGGAAACCAGCATTTTTTCCCCGGTTCTGCTGTCCGATGGTTACACCCTGTGCAATATTACAGTTCATTCCGATCTTTGCTTTAGGATTGATCACCAGGCTTCCCCAATGGCCTAGATAAAAGCCTTCCCCAATTTGTGTTTCAGGGTATATCTGGAATCCATATTTGATTTGATAATGTCTTAAAATAAACTTCCAGAAAATTCCTGAAACAGGGTTCTTTCCGTGTTGCTGGGCTTTTCTGAGAATATAGATAAAATGAAGATTCGGATTGATGCATTTTTTCCAGATCTGAAAACGGGACAGCCATTGTCCGCTTTCCCGGTAAAAATCTTTTTGAATAATAGAACGCTCAGCCATTGCAGTTGTTTTTATACATTATCAATGATTTCCTGAATATGTTGTACCGATTTTTCCAGTACAAAAGGAAGTTCTGTAGTACTGATTTCTTTTTTATAGTGTTCAGCAAGGTCTCTGTCCGTAAGGAATTTTTTCATTCCCTCGTAGATTCCGTCTTCAGAATTTGGGGTAATAATTCCCAGTTTTCCGTTCTGGAGAAGATCTTTAATTCCGGAAATATCCGTTGCTGAAATAGGTTTCTTCAAAATAAGAGCTTCGGCAATAATGGTTGGATATCCTTCATGCCGGGAAGACATAATATAAAAATCAGATTTTTCCATATAAGGGTACGGATTGCTTTTATAGCCCAGCATTTTGGCTGTTTTCTGTAGACTCAATGCATCCAGCTGAGCCTGGATATTTTCAAGATCATAGCCGTCACCAATAATCAGGAGGTTATGTTTGAAACCTTCATCCAGAAGTCTTTTGTGAACCTGAAGAAGCCTGTCATATCCTTTTTGAGGATAAACCGTTCCTACGGAAACAAAAACAGGATCGCTGCTGTCCGTAAAAGGCATATCATCAACAGGCATGTGAGCTTTCTCCAAAGTGTCATTTCTGTCAATAGGATTGTAAATTTTTACAATAGATTTCTTCTCAATATCGTTTCGGGCATGCTCCAGCATTCCCTCCTCCAGTTTATTTGAAATAACGAGTATTTTATCAAATTTAAAAAATTCCCGTATCACATCGGGCGTAAATTCTTTTAAACTAAAAATATCGTTTTGAATCCAGATAATTTTTTTTGAATCTTTTAAAGGGCTGGACAGAATCTCTTTATACATTCCATGAATAGCGCCAATCTCTACATCGTATTTTTTGTTTTTCAAAACGGATTTATAGAGAAGGCCAGGAAACCACAAAAACATTTTCTGGTAAAGAACACGGAAGGCCTTCACTGGAATTTCGTGTGGCCTGTTGGTGGTGATCATTTCCCCTTTGATGAGATAATGCAGGTTGACCCAGGATGGAACATCTTTAATATACTGTCCTGAATATAAATTGATCAGTAGGTCAATTTCATATTTGTCTGAAGGGATATTTTTCAGAAAATTAATCAGTGCTTTTTCTGCACCGCCATGACGTAAGGAACCAATTCTAATCAATATTTTTTTCTTCAAAGCAATAAAATTATGTGTTTAAAAATCTTTTAAGTTTTAGCAATAAACGGAATTGCCCGGTCTTAAGAAACAAAAATAGAACTTTTCGGTAATAGCCGGTGTATAAAAAATGATCTGTACCAATAGATTTCCTGATTTTATTAAGATACAGATCTGATTCTTCCTTCTTTAAATCTCTTCCGATTATTCCCTGGTCTATTGAGGATTCAATAAAATCCCAGTCGAATTGATAAAGATATTTTTTGGCCGCTTTATCTTCCCGTTTCTGAAATGTAATAAAATCGATTACCGCAGTGTGGAGGGTGAATAATGAGGTAAAAGAATGTTTTATCCTGCTCAGGGATCCGTCCGTAAATTCATAATGGTAGAGAGCTTCGTCCAGAATTTTTATGGAATGGATTTGTTTAATATATTCCATGAAAAACATCAGATCTTCACCATAGCTAACTTCCTTGTTAAAGCTGAGGTTGTGCTTTACAATGATGTCTCTTTCAAAAAATTTAGCACAGGGTCCTCCAAAATAGAGGAGGTTATTTCTGACCAACAGTTCAGTGAAGTCGGCCTGTATGTTATACGTTTTACAAAGCAGGTCCCTCGGTTTTCCGCGGATGATGTTCTGAATCAGCAGGACACCGGGTGATTCATACTGCTCTGTAAAAACCTGAAGATAATTGCTTTCTACCCAGTCATCAGAATCGATAAAGCATATATTTCTCCCTTTTGCATGGGCAATACCTGTATTCCTGGTATCGCTTACTCCGCTGTTTTTAATTTTATCAATTACTTTAACTCTTCTGTCTTTTTCAGCAAAAGAATTCATGATCTCCAGAGAATGATCTGAAGATCCGTCGTTGATTAAAATGAGTTCAAAATTGGAGAAAGTCTGGTTGAGAACAGAACTAACACATTTCTGCAGGGAGGCCGCTGAATTATATACCGGGATAATAACAGATATATGGATCCCGTTGTCTAAAGTAGCTCTTTCCATTGCTGTACTATTTTTTCCTTTCTCCATTTTTTGGATTCTTCGAAAGACGATTTCATAAGGTTGTTCAGGAGCTCGGGATCATGAATAAGGTGTCCAAGCTTTTCTGCAAACATTTTTCTGTCATGTAAAGGAATTAAAAACCCATTTTTTTCATTGATGATATCTGCCGGACCAAATTCGCAGTCATAAGAAATGATGGCGTTGCTGCAGAACATAGCTTCCACAAGAACCAGCCCGAAAGCTTCGCTTAAAGACGTGAAGATAAAGATTTTTGACTTTTGGAGCAATTCAGCCACTTCTTCAGGGGCTTTTCCTCCAAGAAGAAGAACCTGGTCTTCAAGTTGGTTGCTTTTGATGTATTCTGCAATATTTTCTTTTTCCGGTCCATCGCCAATGATCTGTAGTTTCCAATCCGGAGGTTTGGGCGTTTCATGAAATATTTGGACAAGTTCTATAGCATTTTTCGTTTTGTCCAGTCTGCCCGCAAAGCTGATGAGGTTTTCTTTTTTTTCCGGAGGGGTGAATTCCAGCTTTTCATATATTCCGTCCGAAAGATTAGAGATGAAAAAAGTTTTATTGAACCTTTCGTAATACTTTACTGAGGGTTTGTTGATGGAAACGACCGCTTTTAACTTTTTATAGTTTCTTCTCAGCATTTTGTCATAAACCACACCACCTATCCGGAAAGAAGAATGTTCCCAGGCAATGGTCTTTTGGCTGATCTCCTTTTCAAAAGAAAGCATGGTAGACAGTTTGTACCAACAGGTTACAATTGTTTCATAGCGGTGGTGGTTTTCCCTGATCCACTCTCTTAGTACTCTGTAGGAGCCCCAGTCATAGAGATAGGAATATATGGTGTAGATCTTGGGAAAAGAGCTGTATTTTTTATTAATATGCGTGGCAAACTTCGAATACTTGTCTGCAAACGAATTGATGTAATGTTTTTTAATTTTGGGATTTATCTTGTAAAAATCAGGCCGGGGAGCCATCAGAAATAGAATCTCTATATCGTAGCCTTCATCTGCCAGTTCCGAGGTAAGATTGGCCAGTACTTTGGCAACACCGCCAATTTTTATATTCTGATAATAGACAAATAGTATTTTTTTTTTCATTTGGTTTTTAATTCGTCAGGAAGTGACTATTGCAAAAATATAAAAAAGAACTTAGCGGAGGGGTGGGGAACTGTAGTCTTTTAAGAGACCTGCCTCTGTATGCTATTTAATTCTTCTTGCCTTTTTAAATTTATAAGGAAGATTGGTCTTAATATATTCATCCAGTTTTTTCCTGTCTTTTTCCAATTCCCGTGGGTACTCGGGGTTGTTTTTTAGAACAATGTCACCATAGTCTTCTATCGTGCAGAGAAACTGTGCCGGATTGCCTATAAATACGGTGTTGTCAGGCATAGATTGTGATAAAACGGAGTTGGCTCCCAAAATACAATTGTTTCCCATCTGCACATCCTGCATGATTACACAATTGAGGCCGATAGTACAATTGTTTCCGATTTTTATCCTCCCGAAAATTCTTGCATCTTCATAGCCGGGGAGTCTTCTCAGAAGGGTTGTGGTTCCTCCATGATTTACAAACCTTACGTTTGCTGCGATATTCACATGATCTCCAATTTCAATAAGGTAGGGCTCGGTTCCAAAATAAATTTTGTCCGGCATATTGAAACTTTTACCCACCTTCATACCACGGAATTTTGCTGCTTCAAGGCTGGCCTTGTTCAGAAATGCATGGTAGGCGGAATGTATTTTTAATACTATTCTGAATATGAGGATCATTATTGTAAATTTGTTTTTTACTTTTGCAAAGAAAAAGAATTTATTTAATATGATAAAAGTTTCCAAAATAGAATATTATTTGCCGGAGCTGGTTCTTACCAATGAGGATTTGGAAAAAGAGTTCCCTGAATGGAGTTCCGAAAGGATCCATGAAAAAATAGGCATCAGGCAGCGCCATATTTCCTCAGACAATGAGACGGTATTAGAGCTTGCCGTAAAGTCTTCTGAAAAGCTTTTTGAGGGCTATGACAGGAACAAAGTAGACTTTATTCTTTTCTGTACTCAAAGTCCGGATTATTTCCTTCCCACTACAGCATGTCTTCTTCAGGACAGACTTGGCCTCAGAAAAAATATCGGAGCGATGGATTTCAATCTCGGATGTTCCGGTTTTGTATACGGAATGGCTTTTGCTAAAGGATTAATAGCCGCAGGAATTGCAGAAAGTATTCTGTTGATCACTGCGGAGACCTATACAAAGCATATTAACCCGAAGGATAAGGCCAACCGTAGTATTTTCGGAGATGCTTCGGCATCAATCATTATTGAAAAGGATGCAGATGCCAAAGATTACAAATTCTGTCTGGGTACAGACGGAAGCGGTGCGGAAAATCTTATCGTAAAAAAAGGCGCGTTCAGAACAGATTTTAAACTGAATCCTGAAAATGAATTTGATCCTGAAAATCTTTACATGAACGGTCCTGAGATCTTTAACTTTACCATTGAAAATATTCCGGGGCTGGTAAAAGAAACATTAGAAACAAATGGTCTGACGATGGATGATATCGATCACTTTGTTTTTCATCAGGCCAACTCTTTTATGTTGAATTATTTAAGGAAAAAGACAAAAATACCGGCAGAAAAGTTCTATATTGACATGGAGAATACAGGAAATACGGTGTCAGCTACCATTCCGATTGCTCTGAAAGATATGATGAATAAAGGAACGCTGAAAGAAGGAGACCGCGTACTGATGGCTGGTTTTGGAGTTGGATATTCCTGGGGAGCTACCATTATTGAAATTTAATTATAACATAAGCCATAAAATAAAAAAAATATATGAAGACATCCGTTTTTTTAGAAAAATTACAGGAAGAATTAGAAGAAGATGAAACACTTACGCTTGATACCAATTTGAAAGAGCTGGAAAGCTATGACTCTATCAGCCTGCTTTCTGTGATTGCATTTGTAGATGAAAATTTTAATAAGAAAATTGATACAAAGCAGTTTAAAGATATAGAAAAAGTATCTGATCTTGTCAATATTATTGGTAAAGAAAACTTCGAAGATTAATGAATCAGTTTTCATTAAAAGATAAGATAATTCTAATTACAGGGGCTTCTTCCGGGATCGGGAGAAGCTGTTCTGTAGAATGTAGTAACGCAGGTGCAGATCTTATCCTTATTGCAAGGAATGAAGAAGAGCTTCAAAAAACAGTATCTATGCTTTCTCCTGAGGCTAAGGCAGAGATGATTATTGCAGATATTACCCAAGGTGAAAGCCTGGAAGAATTAATTGCTGAAAAAGTTGCTGTTTTAGGAAAGATATCAGGATTTATCCACTGTGCAGGAATAGAGAAAACATTGCCTCTTAAAAAGCATACACCTCAGTTGTACCATGATATTTTTGCGGTCAATGTGATTTCCGGTTTTGAGATTGCTAAAATTCTTTCCCTTAAAAAATATAAGACCGAAACTTCAGCTTTTGTATTCATTTCTTCAGTTGCCGGAATGGTTGGAGAAATTGGGAAAGCCGCTTATTCTGCCAGCAAAGGTGCAGTGGTTTCCGGAGCTCGTTCTCTGGCAATGGAACTTTCAAGAAACGGAATAAGAGTAAACAGTATCAGTCCTGCCATGGTAGATACTCCTATTTTAGAGAAAATGTTCGAAAATATCGGAGAGGAAGCTGCAGAAGAGATCCTGAAAAAACATCCGCTGGGTATAGGAAAACCTGAAGATGTGGCCAATGCCTGCATTTTCCTGCTTTCAGATGCCGCAAAGTGGATTACAGGGACTAATCTGGTAGTAGATGGTGGCTATTCAGCCCAATAATTATTTTTTCACAAGATTTTCGATAATTTTTTCTACGGCATCAAAAATTTTCTGATTGTCAAACTGGCTCTCTATGGTTTCAAGGTTGGTCTTGATTTTTGTAATGAGCTCAGGATTGGTCAGAAAGACTTTCATGGCTTCATACATTTCATTTGTATCATAGTTGATGAGGTATCCGGTTTCACGATCTTTGATCATCACACCCACATCTCCGGTATCGGTAGCGATAATTGGTTTTTGCAGAATTAATGCTTCGGCGATTACCAATGGCCATGCCTCGGATTCGGAGGGAAGAATAAAGTAATCCGCATTTTTAATGTAAGGATACGGATTCATTCTGTTCCCGCTTAAAATAAAAGTATTCTGAACATTATTGGCCTGAATTTGTTCAGTCAGATTTTTCATCTCCTCACCGTTGCCAAGGATGAGAATGCTGTGATGAAACCCTTCGTCAATAAGCCTCTTGTGAGCATCAATGAGTTTATGGTAACCTTTTCTGCCGTGAAGGCGGCCTACGGAAACAAAAACAGGACCTTGAGGAAGGTCTACAATTTTTTCTTCAGCTTTATTTTTAATCTCTTCTATAGGAATGGCATTAATTACTACGCTTTCAGCCGGATAAGATAAGTCAGGGTGTGACTGATGCATGATATCTTTGATTTTCTGGGAACAGTAGATCATATGATCAAACTGTGGGAAATTTTCAAGAATATCCGGAACCAGAGGTTGCATTCCCGGAATATTGATCTCCGAGTGAAACCATCCTATTTTTTTCGAATCTTTATTACTGGAATTGATGACGGATGAAAAAGCCGAATAGGTAGGAGCAATTTCCACATCAAATTTTTTATGTCCTAAAAGACGATCAGTTATTGTATGATTTTTCTGAGCTTTGGCAAGTTTAAGTCTTCTGCGGATCAGCTGCAGTTTGTGGATTAACGGATTTTGAGAAAAATCTTCTCTCCCGTCTGTAAGATATACTTTTCTGACATGTTTGGGGAATTCATTTCTAAGCTCACCCTGATTAAGATTCAGACATACCGTAATGTCGAATTTTTCAGGATTGAGATTCTTGATGATGCTGAGAATCACCTTTTCTACTCCGCCCATTTCCATGGAACGATGCCTGAAAAGGACTTTTATTTTTTTATTTTCAGACATGCTAGTTTTCTTACAATTTTTGAAATGAATGTATTTTGTTTCCCGAAAATGAAGGTAGGAAGGTTTTCAATATCCTCTATGTTCTTATCATAGAGCTTTTGTATATGCCTTCTTTTAAGAGTGTTATACAATACGATATGCCAGTTTTTATACAGTTTTTCCTTTTTTCCTTTATCCTGAGAAACTCCCTGTGTGTGAATTCTGTAAAGGTAAAGCTTTTTGGTTATGAAAAACAGATCTCCCTTTTCATAGAGTTTCAGGTAGAGGTCCTGATCTACAGATGAACTGATGGTTTCATCTATTTTTTCAGTGGAAAGATAAGTATCTTTCCTGAATGTGAAAAAATGGGCAATTTCAAACTGTGTGTTCAGGAACTTTTTTTGTCCATTCCGGATCTTTTTAGAATAAGGGAACGTTTTCGTAACTGAGAGATTTTCATCACACATATAAAACTGGGAATAAGTACCAATAATATTCGTGGATGTGTATGCTTTTATGCTTTCCTCCAGAGCATTGGGGGTTAAGGCATCGTCAGGATCTACAAAGCCGCAGATGGTACCCGTTGCAAGTTCCGCACATTTCTTTTTGGTATAGCCCACCCCCTTGTTGGCTTCATTTTCATACAGAAAGAAGCGGGGATCGCCGGAAATTAATTCTCTGAGAGATTCTTTTTCTGATTCTTCAGAGCAGTCATCCACAATAATGACTTCCCAGTCGGAGTAGGTTTGTTTAATGATACTCTCAAAACAGTCTCTGAAAAAAATAGCATTATTATAGTGAGCAATTAATATCGAAAACTTCATTCTCTTGCCTTAAAAATTAGTTCTTGTTCATTTACTACTGTTGTATTCTCAGGAACATCTTTATAGATTGTGCACCCGGCTCCAATAATACAGTTGTCGCCAATGGTTACGCCTTTCAGTACGGTAACATTGCTTCCGAGCCAGCAGTTGCTTCCGATGGTTATGGGAGCTTTTGTAAATTCTGATGTATGTACTTTGAAAATGGGAGAGGTTTCATAAGTGTGATTATGATCATATAGCTTTACATTTTCTCCGAATAATGTATTCTCACCTATTGAAATGCGTTCCAAGCAGTTGATAGAGCAGAAATTGTTCATAAAGAAACGGTCTCCGATTTCTAACGTGGCATTTTTCAGGACAAGCATACAGGTGTAATTTCTAAATTCTACAGACTTTCCGATGCTTACTTTTTTTAAATCCTTGTCCAGAACAAAGCGTCCGCCAGCACCTAGTTTGATATTTTCAAAAAATACGCCGGGGTGCTTTTTCAGGATAGAAAGCTGCTGTTTTCTGTATATTTTTTCGAAAAAATTGTAGAACATATCTGAGTTTTATTTTTTTTCATTTCACTTGAGTATCACAAATATAATCGGTTTTTAGATAAATGAAAAAAAAATATTTATTTTTGCGGTATTAAAGACAACACAGTGAGCGAAATAACAAGAGTTCTCAAAACATTTATAGGGTATCTGAAAAGACCCGACCTTTATCCGGAGCTTGGCCGGAAAATCATTAAAAATACAGTAAACAGAAGCAATGCATTCAAGGGAAAGGAAAAAACCAATTCCTGGGCTGCTGCGAAAGCTGTTTCTCAAAAAGAAGCTGTTTTAAAGCTGTTCGGGATTGATATTGATCCCTTCCGTACCGATTACCGAGAAGCATTAGCGGCTGCAGAACATAAGGAGAGTGTGTGTCCTGTGAAAATGGGCGGTCCCGGAGCACTGGAACTGATCTATTATGCCTGTGAATTTACCAATGCTAAAAATGTGGTAGAAACAGGCGTTGCTTATGGATGGTCATCACTGGCTTCACTTTTATCGCTGGTAAAAAGAGAGGGTACATTGTACAGCTCAGATATGCCGTATCTGGCGCAGGATGGCGATCAGTATGTAGGATATGTGGTTCCGGAGCAACTTAAAAACCACTGGAAGCTGTTTCGTTTTGCAGACAGGGAGTCACTTCCAAAAATCTTTTCCGAAAATCAGGTTTTTGATGTACTGCATTATGATTCGGATAAAAGCTATAACGGAAGAATGTGGGCTTATGGCGAACTTTATCAGCATTTGAGAAAAGGAGGGGTATTTATCAGTGATGATATTGGTGATAACTCTGCCTATCAGGATTTTTGTGAGAAAAATAATATAGAAACCACTGTGGTAGAATATGAAGGAAAGTATATTGGTGTTTTTATCAAATAAACTTCCGGAAGGTATTTTTTATCTAACTAAAAATAGGAGAGGCTGTTGAACAGTTTTCATGAATGAAGATAAGTCAGATCACTTTTACCCGGTTCCTGGCAGCTATGGCGATTGTTATTTCCCATTTCAATAAAGATATGTTTCTGTATAAGATTGATTATATTTCAAACATCTTTCTGAAAGCCAATGTAGGGGTAAGCTATTTTTTTATCCTGTCCGGATTTATTATGATCATAGCTTATCATAAGAAGGAGAAGATAGAATATATTGACTATTACAAAAACAGATTTGCCCGGATTTATCCGTTATATGTGCTTGGATTGCTGCTTTATCTGGTAACCCGGTTTTCGAAATTTAACATACCCGACAGCTTTCTGTATCTTTTTGGATTGCAGAGCTGGATTCCAGGTAAAGCAATGATTCTGAATTTCCCGGGATGGTCTATTTCTGTGGAGTTTTTATTTTATCTGCTCTTTCCTCTGCTGTATAATCACTTTTATTCAAAAAAGAATAAAACCATTTGGGTGGCTGCCGGAGTGATCTGGATTGTAAGTCAGGTGTTTTCTCATCTTTATGAAGCTTCCCCTTCCTATAAAGGCCCTCATACCGAAAGTCATGAATTTCTGTATTATTTCCCTCTGATGCATATTAACGAATTTCTTGTAGGAAACCTTGCAGGTATTCTCTTTGTCAGGAATTTTAAACAGAAAAATTA
The DNA here is from genome assembly GCF_009602705.1 of Chryseobacterium vaccae. NCBI lineage: Bacteria > Pseudomonadati > Bacteroidota > Flavobacteriia > Flavobacteriales > Weeksellaceae > Chryseobacterium > Chryseobacterium vaccae. The sequence goes on from NZ_VSWH01000001.1 coordinate 3,730,317, forward strand.
TGATATTCCGGTAATTCTGATTTTTACAGCCATTCTTCTTACTATGATTTTTGTTCCGCTTTTTTATCATAACGGATTAATGGCCCTGCTTTTCATCCCTCTTATTATTCTAATATCCGGAAACAATGGCTTTCTGACAAAGCTGTTTTCTTTAAAGCCACTGGAATATCTGGGTGAAGCAAGTTATGCCGTTTATATTACCCACATCCCGGTATTGTATATTCTGAGAGATATTCTGAGAACATATTATCTGGACAGCGATACTATATTCCTGATTTATATTCCCGTTCTTATCATAACTTCAATGTTGTTTTATCAATTTATTGAAAAACCTTTGAGAGATTATCTGAAAAGATTGGAAATCTGAACGATATCTTTATAAAAAAACATATTTTTGTGTAAACCGAAAAAAAATTACAGTGATTGAAATAGCCCATATTCCCTCAAAAAATAATAGAAATCTTAGAAATAATCCCATAGGCAGAAGCTTTAGCGTTTCAGAAGAGGAAAAAGTATGCATCCATAACTTCTAAATACGCCATATGTTATTCAATTCAATAGGATTTCTGATCTTTTTGCCCATCGTATTTTGTCTTTACTGGTTTGTTTTCAATAAGAAATTTCAGCATCAGAACAGACTTCTGCTTCTCGCGAGTTTTTATTTTTATGCTTGCTGGGACTGGAGATTTCTTTTCTTATTGATGTTTTCAATAGGTCTGGATTATGTATCCGGAATTAAAATAGAGAACAGCAAAAATAATAGAGAAGCCAAGTTCTGGCTTACCTTAAGTATTGTGATCAATCTCGGGTTTTTGGGTTTTTTCAAATATTATAACTTCTTTGTTGAAAGCTTTGCTGATCTTTTAAGCAGCTTTGGATTCACTGTGAATGTCTGGCTTATCAATATCATACTTCCGGTAGGAATTTCTTTTTATACTTTCCATGGGCTTTCCTATGTCATAGATGTTTATAAAAAAAGAATAAAAGCGGAGCGGAACTTTACAGATTATGCTGTTTTTGTCAGCTATTTCCCCCTTCTTGTTGCGGGGCCTATAGAAAGGGCAACGCATCTTCTTCCCCAAATTCAAAGAAAAAGAGTTTTCAATTATGAACAGGCAGTAGACGGAATGCGCCAGATTCTTTGGGGATTTTTCAAGAAAATGGTTATTGCAGATAATTGTGCGCCTCTGGTTAATGAGATTTTCAATAATTATCAGACGGAAACTCCCGTGAATCTTGCCATAGGAGCTGTATTATTTGCCTTCCAGATTTATGGAGACTTTTCGGGATACTCTGATATTGCATTAGGGGTTTCAAGATTATTTGGTATCGAATTACTTAAAAACTTTTCATTTCCCTACTTTTCAAGAGATATTGCAGAATTCTGGAGAAGGTGGCATATTTCGCTTTCTTCTTGGTTCAGGGATTATCTTTATATTCCTTTAGGAGGAAGTAAAGGAGGGCTGCCTATGAAGATCAGAAATACATTTATTATTTTCCTGGTCTCAGGATTCTGGCATGGAGCTAACTGGACTTTTATTATATGGGGAGGGCTCAATGCGCTATATTTTATGCCTTTACTGATCATGAATAAAAACCGTCAGAATCTTGAGGTAGCGGCCCAGGGAAGACTTTTGCCATCTGTAAAAGAAATTTTTCAGATCTTAATTACGTTTTCAGTCACTTGTATTGCGTGGATATTTTTCAGGGCAGAATCTGTTTCTCAGGCTTATCATTATATTTTAAGAATATGCAGTGTTGAGCTTTATTCTGTGCCCCATAATTTGCCTGTGAAAGTATTTGGATTGATCGGCTTTATGATGATTGTGGAATGGATCAACAGAGAGCAGTTTCATGGGCTGGAGATCAAAAGATATATGCCTTGGGTGAGGCGGATTTTTTATCTTGCAGTTATTTATATTATTCTTCGTTACGCCAACTTCGGGAATAATGAATTCATTTATTTTCAGTTTTAGCATGAAGAAGTTTTTATTTAAAATAGCACCTTATTTTGCTGTTGTACTTATTGTATTTGCAGTACTTGGATCTTATGCAGATGGAAATACGGATGATGATTATATGCACTTCGCAGTTGAAAAACCACAGAATATCATTTTGGGGGATTCCAGAGGAGCACAAGGAATTGTTCCATCGGTTTTGAAAGAAAAACTAGCTGTTCCTTTTGACAATTTTTCCCTTAATATTGTCTATTCACCATACGGCCAGATTTATTTAAAAGCCTTAAAAAGAAAACTTAATCCTGCTACGAAGAACGGAATTTTTATTCTTACCGTAAACCCGTGGAATCTTTCCCTGAATCATATTGTTAAGAAAAAAGAAGATTTTCCTGAAGAAAAATCGCCACTTAAGAATATGTATTTTTATGATATGTCGCCCAATTATGAATACCTGTTGAGAAATTATACCAAAAGCTGGTTTAAAATTTATACAGACCGTGAAGAGGCTGGCAGATCCAATACTTTCCTGCATAAGGACGGCTGGATGGAAGTAGATGTTAATATGAACAAAGATTCTGTAGCCGCACGAACAGCGTTGAAAACAAAGGAATACAGGGATATGATGGAGAATTATAATCTTTCGGATGAACGGTTAAAGGCTTTGAATGATATCATCAATTACCTTAAAGACAAAGGAACAGTTTATCTGGTACGTATTCCTACCTCTAAAAATATTACGGAGATAGAAAATGAAAAGTTCCCGGAATTTAATGATGTTATGAAAGAGATTTCACAGAAACATCATTTGAAATATTATAATTTTGCGGGTCAGTATAATGAGTTCCAATATACAGACGGAAACCATATGTACCGGGATTCCGGTAAAAATCTTAGTGCCCGTATTGGAGATTCTATCCGGTCAGACCGTAAAAATTAAAGCAGATATTTTCTGAAATTAATATTATACAGCCCGGAACGAATACTTGGATAATCTGTAATAAGATATTGTAAGATCATTCCCCACTTTTTGAAAACAGGTGCATCTGCGATCTGAAAACTCCGGTGCATTCTTCTGATATGAAGTTTTACAGGAGCGGGAATATTATCCTCAGCTGAGGCCCAGTCATTAACTTCTTTCCACAGCAATACTTTGGTTTTGGCGGGTTTTACTGCTTTCGCTTCCACTTTTGTGATCCTGTTATCTTCATGAACTCCTCTTATCGCCACCGCTTTATCTAAAATACCTGGATAAAGATCAAGGTAAAAAGACAGACGGAACAAAAATTCCGAATCCTGGTGAAGTCTTAAAGTGGTTTTGAACAGCGGATTCATTTTTTTCATTAACGACTCTTTTCGGATAGTCAATGTATCAATACTGAATAAACCAAAACTCCCACGCATATGAAGCTGGCCCGGGAAAACATCTTTCGGATTGTGCTTTTCATAAACAGTTGTTAATTTATCCTTATACAGATTGTAATACTGTTCTTTTGCTTTTTCAGAATAATACTGTACACCAAGAGCGCCGTAAACTCCTTCTACTTCGGAATTTTTAAAAAGTTCTTTTTCAGCTTCGAATCGGTTAGAAAGATAATAATCATCGGCATCCAAAAATGCAATAAAGTCTCCGGTGGACTTCTCTATACCCAGATTTCTGCTGGGGCCGGCTCCGTGGTTACCCTTATCCGGATGCTGGAATAATTTTACTTTCTCATATTTATCGGCAAGCTGTATACATATCGGAAGCACATTGTCGGGAGATTTATCCTCAACAAGAATAATCTCATGTACTTCATCAAGCGGAAGTACAGATTCTACGGCTTGGGTTATAAACCTTTCCGCATTGTAAACAGGGATAATGACCGAGATTTTCATTTTGTGTTAGTTTTCCAACAGCAAATATAATAAAGTAGAGAAGATTATATAGGGTCTTTATTTTATATTTTGCTATAGAATACTATTTAACCTGAATTAGGGTTAAGGAGTTTAAATATAAAAGGTTGGAAGATGGAAGAAGGAGGCTGGAAATTACTTTTAGCTATAGATACTGAAAGCCTCTATAAAATCAGATTAGCTAAAAAAGATGACAATTCATTATTGATGACCTTCAGAACCTCCCTCTTTCGTCTCCCAGCTTCCAAGCTCTATAAATCAAAAATTCTTATCCCGAACCCTGAGGTTATTTATATTATGAAAATAGAGAATGTTTGAAGTTGATGTTGTATAATCCGGATTGTATACTCCTGAAATCTGTAAACAGGTATTTTATAACCATTCCCCACTTGTGCGTTCTGGGAGCGTTGGCAATTTTAAAACTCCGCTGCATTCTTTTAATGTGAAGTTTTACATGGTCAGGAATGGTATCTTCACTTTGAGACCACCGGCTCACCTCATTCCAAAGAAGTGCTCTTGAAATGGCCGGATCTATTATGCCAGTATCCACTTTAGTGATTCTGTTATCTTCATGTACTCCTCTCATGGCAACAGCCTTATCCAGAATACCGGGATAAAGGTCAAGATAGTAGGATAATCTAAAGAGGAATTCAGTATCTTCGTGAAGCCTTAGGACTGGTTTAAAGAGCGTATCCATTTTTTTCATTAAAGAGTCCCGCCGAATGGTAAGAGTATCTATGCTGAAAAGCCCAAAACTGCCCAGCATATGGATCTGGCCCAGAAAAACTTCATCAGGACTGTGTTTTTTATAAACTGTAGTCAGTCTGTCTCTGAATAGCTGATAATATTGTTCTTTTGCCTTTTCTGAGTAGTAATGTACACCAAGAGCTCCATAAACCCCTTCTACTTTAGGATCTGTGAAAAGTTCTTTTTCTGCATCAAATCTGTTGGGAAGGTAGTAATCATCAGCGTCCAGAAAAGCAATGAAATCCCCTGTTGCTTTTGTCATTCCTAGGTTTCTGCTGGGGCCGGCACCATGATTTTTCTGATCAGGATGTTGGTAAAGCTTTACTCTGTTATATTTTTTTTCAAGTTCGCGGCATATTTCCAGTGCATTATCCGGAGATTGGTCTTCAACCAGAATGATTTCATATACTTCCTCGAACTGCAGAGCCGATTCAACGGCATAAGCCACAAATTTTTCTGCATTATAAACGGGAATGATTACTGAGATCTTCATTTACTCTTGTGGAAATTTGAATGATTTGTGTTTATTTTTCTTATTGGCGGGTATTAGATTCTTTGATGAATAAAAGAGATGTTTTTACAAAATAATATAAATAATACCGCAACTGCAACCAGAATAAGTATTTTTAACATATGATGCTGGTAATTCTTTTTTTTTCTTCCTTAAAAATAATTAAAAATATTCTTAAAATTCTCTATTTAATGAAATATTATTTTAACTTTTATGAAATGCTTTAGAATGAAGTCATCTTGATCTTGACTGCTATAGTAGCTTAATACTGTTTTTTACCAATTATTCAAAATTAGATTATTTATTTTAGAGATAAAATAATGGATATCCATCATTTTACAGAGTGAGAAATAGTGATGCATCTTTAATAAACATGAGGTTTATAACCATTATCTTCATTGAAAACTGCTGGGAGCCATAGATCAATGGGTATATGTAAATCTGTATTTCGTTTTCAATATTCTTGGATCTTTAAGAATGGCCATAAAAACACCGGAAATCTTAGATAGTCCTTTTTTTTCTGATAACTCAAACGCTTTTTTCTGGAGTTCAATATGCCGGGCCGCATCTTTATCCGGCCGCACAGCTTCAGACCATTGAAAAAGGGAGTTCCAGAAAAGAAACTGCCTCTGGTTATACTGAGGAGAATATTTTACAATTTTGGTGATTCTGTTATCATCATGCATTCCCCTGATGGCTACGGGCTGATCAATAGTTCCGGATTTCAGATGACAATGATAAGCCAGCTTAATAATAAAATCTGAATCCTGATGCAGACGCAGACTTTCATTGAAACGCAGGTTCTTAGATTCAATAGAAGATCTTTTTACAGTAAGAGCATCCAATGTGAAAAATGAGCCGAATTTTCTTGGGGTAAGCCCTAAAAGACCTCTGAAGACCTCCTTCTCCTCTGCTTGGTAATTAACCGTCAAAAGATACTGATCATTAATATTGGATAAGCATTCTTCTTTCCCTTTTTCCGTGAGATATTCTGTTCCTATGGCATTGAAAACGCCTTCAATTTCAGGATCTTTAAAAATTTCTTTTTCTGCGTCAAAACGATTGGGAAGGAAATAGTCATCAGCATCCAGAAATGCAATAAAATCAGAAGAAGCCTTTTTCATTCCCAGATTCCTGCTGGCTCCGGCTCCATGGTTTCTTTGATCAGGATGCTGGTAAAGCTTTACTCTTTCATATTTCCCGGCAAGTTCCCTGCATACGAGCAGTGCGTTATCCGGAGACCGGTCTTCCACAAGAATAACTTCCTGTACCTCATCGAACTGCAGTGCTGATTCTACAGCCTTGGAAACATATTTTTCGGCATTGTATACAGGAATGATTACTGATATTTTCATTTTATCGGCGATAATAGGTAAAACGATATCTAGTCTTTAATATCTCAGGGTTTTTCATGGCTTCCAGAAATATGCAGGCATATTTATTTATCCCTTGTTTTAAAGCAAGATCAAATGATTTATAGATTAGATAAATTCTCTTTTTATATTCATTGGGTAACTTCTTGGATAAAGACCAATTGTAGAGAGAATTCCAGTACAATAGCTGCCGTTGATTGTATTCTGGGGTATATCTTACGATTTTGGTAATTCTGTTGTTGTCATGAATGCCTCTCATAGCAATAGCCCGATCTATAATACCTGTTTTCAGATAGCAATGATAAGCAAGCCTGATGGTAAATTCTGTGTCCTGATGTAGGCGGAGAGCCGGATTAAAACGTAGTCCGTGGCGGTCCAGAGACTGCTTTTTTATAGTCAGTGTATTCAGGGGTATTGATGTACCGAAAAATTTAGGTGAAAGCCTTAAAAGGCCCCGGAAGACGTCTTCTCCTTCTGCAGGATAATTTACCGTACTCAGTGAGACGTTTTGAAATTTAGACTGAAATTCCTGTTTTCCTTTCTCAGTTAAATATTCTGTGCCGATAGCTCCGAATACCCCTTCAATATTGGAGCTTTTAAAAATTTCTTTTTCTGCATCAAAACGGTTGGGAAGATAAAAATCATCTGCATCCAGAAAAGTAATAAATTCTTCAGATGCTTTTTCAATACCGAGGTTTCTGGTGGCTGCGGCGCCTCTGTTTTCTCCGTCAGGATGCTGAAATAACCTGATCCTGGAGTTTTCAGCTGCCAGTTTCCGACAGACCTTCAGAGAATCATCTGTTGATCCGTCTTCAATAAGGATAATTTCTTTTACTTCTTCTAACTGAAAGGCTGAGGTTACTGCTTTTTCTAAAAGCCCTGCTGCATTATAAACGGGTATGATAACGGAAACTTTAATCATTATCTTATAATATGGATGCGTTATTATCTGCCCAAAGTGCCAGCTGTAAGATGTTCCAGTGTTTTTCATCCTTATTCAGGAATTGCTGCACTGCTTTAAAATCTATATAGCTGAAAACTTTATGATTCGGATTTTTCAGCAGATCATCAGAAAGCTGCATCAGATTGTCTTCTGCAAACCAGTTTTTCACCCCTAATCCAAAGCCCTGCTTGTGTCGTTTTCTGATGGTTTCCGTCCAATAGGAGCCCATTGCTTCACGAAGAATGATTTTATCGTTGGTATCATCCAGCTTCAGCTGATCTGGAAGCTGAATACAGAATTCTGCAAAATCCAGATCAAGGAACGGAGTACGTACTTCCAGTGAATTGGCCATAGCCATCCGGTCTGATTTTACCAGCATATTGGCAGGGACATAATTTTCAAGATCCACTCGCATAATATCATTCAGAGAATCTGTATCAGGGGTGAAACTGAAGTTCTGGACATAATCAGAAGTAATCCCCAGCAGGCTACGCTCCTGTTTACTGAAGGCATTTCTTACGGAATTCAAATGAAAATCCATGATGGATGAATATTCAATGTTTTTCCGGGTAAGATATGAGGTTGTTTTCAACTTCTGATACAGTTTCAGACCAAACTGTGCGACAATATTTTTATAGCTGAAGTGATTTCTTAATTTGTTTTCAACGGTATAGAAATGATAGCCTCCGAACAATTCATCACCTACATCTCCTGATAATACGACGGTTAATTTTTCCCGGGCATATTTACAGATTTCATAATGAGGAATGAATGAAGCATCGGCAAAAGGTTCATCAAAAAAAGGAGAGATTTTTAAAAGTGATGCTGCAAGATCTTCTTTCTTTTCATGAACTTCTATATGATTGGTATTGTATTTATCGGCAATTTCTTTGGCATATTTCAGTTCATTGTCTTTATGATCATATCCGAAACTAATGGTTGTCTGGCGTGGAAGAAATTCATCAACTAAAGCGACTACAGATGAAGAATCCAGCCCTCCGCTTAGAAAGCTTCCTACTTCCACATCTGCAATAAGCTGCTTTTTTACTGCATTTTTAAGCAGGTAAAGAAACTCATCTTTAGCATCGGAAAGACTGATTGTCCTGTCTTTTGCCGGAATGCTGTAATAACGGGAGACTGAAATTTTCCCATCTTTCCATATCAGCTGGTGAGCAGGAGGAAGGGTAAATATATTGCTATAAATACTTTGATACGTACTTACATAGCCGTACTGAAGATAGTGGGAGAGTGCATCATTGCTTACTTTAGGACTTATTAATCCTGAAGCCAGAATCGCTTTGATCTCTGATGCAAAAATAAATTCATTATTATTTCCTATAGCGTAATAAAACGGTTTTTCTCCAAAACGGTCTCTTGCACAGAAGAGCTGCTGCTTCTGATCGTCCCAGAGTGCAAATGCAAACATACCCGGAAGATCGTGGATGAGGTTTTCCTGTTTTCTCTGGTACATCGCCAGAATGACCTCCGTATCTGAACCGCCGTGATAAGGATATTCAGCATATTTTCTCTTAAGATACTGGTAGCCGTAAATTTCACCGTTCAGAACAATACATTCATTTCTTGTATTGGAGAACATGGGCTGTTTTCCATTGTCAGAGAGGTCGATAATGGAAAGCCTGCGGTGCCCCAGAGCGGCGTGATCATAAAATTCATAGTGTGAAGAGTCGGGACCGCGGTGGATCATAGAGTCGGTCATTCTCCGGATCTCTTCCTGATAATTCCTGGCATTACTGCTTATGATTCCTGCTATTCCGCACATATTATGTTGTTTTTCATCATTAATCTTTCATTTATGTGTATGCTAATTTACGACAGATTAAGAAAAGTAGCTCCTTTTTGGGCCACCATATTTCTGAAACTGATCAATTGCTTTTCATCGGAAGAGATTTTTTTATACTTCTGAGATAAGGTTTTATATTGGGCCATGTTGCCAAGGATAAAATTCTTGATCATACTCTGTCTGAGCGCTTTTTTTTCGAGATGCACAGCATCAGGAAGATTAGGATTCATAGCATTGATCTCAATCCTGACATTTTCAAATTTTGTATAATCTATTTTGTCCAGTTTCTGTACTCCGTCATGTACGGCTTTGCTGCCCGGGATCAGTAATACTTTTTTCTGATGAAAATGAATACGGTTTACAAACTCATTATCTTCACCATAATGGAAAAAATAAGGATTAAAACCTCCTACAGTTTCTATTGTTTTTCTGGGAAGCAGCCAGTGGGCTGCATTCACAAATCTGATTTCATAATAGGGTTTCAGGGTTTGAAAATACAGATCAGAGATCATTCTTGTTTTTTCATAGTTGCTGGCAATGTACTGATCCAGAAAAATATCGAGATATTTTTCTGAGCCGTCGATATGGATGGGGCTTATAATGCCTATGCTGCTCTGATCTGGATGGACATTATAAACCTCAATCATTTCTTCCATGGTATCCCGGTACAGCCATGCATCCTGATTCATCAGGTAAAAGAAATCTGCACCTTCTTTGTATGCTTTTTCAATACCGATATTATTAGCCTTTCCGAATCCAAGGTTGGTTTCTGACTGTGTAAAATCTACTTCAGGAAAATGAGTTCTGATATATTCCTGGGTACCGTCTGAAGATCCGTTGTCTATAACGAAACATTTTACGGGAAGTGAAGAATTCCTGAGGCTGGTAAAGCACCTTTCTGCCCATTTCATGGCGTTGTAGGTAACAATAATGATGTGGATCTTTAGCATTTTCAGATATGGATTTTAGGTTCAGTCCGGTTTTATAATAACGTGAATAAGAGATATTTTTAAATATACTTTCGGGTTAAAGTTTCCAGATAATCCTGGGGGCTTATTCCTGTAAAAAATGTACTGATATTTTCATTGAAATCTACCTGATAGAAATCTCCTTCATCAGTTTCCGAATAACTGGCTTCTTGCCCGGTCTGCTTTTCTATAGCATTCACAATCTCTTTAAGATCATAATAATAAGGGAAAGCAAGGTTGATAATTTCATTGTGTAAATCCAGACAATGCCTGCTCAGAAATCCCGAAATGTCATCAATGTCAAGCAACAGCCTTCTCGCCTTAAGATGCATGGCAAAATCATGGCCGTCAGCGATCTGTTTTTTCAGGAAATTAAAAAGGGTATTTGGGTTGCCACCTTTTCCTACAATGTTTCCTATTCTCAGGATCAGAAAATTACCGGAATTTTTGATAAGATAATTTTCAGTCACTTTTTTATGCTGAACATATGGGCTATTCTGTTTCGACTGGTCGTGAATGCTTAATGTAGAAAAATAAACGATCTTTTTTTCTTTGTTTTCTTCGTGAACTGATCTCAGGAGAGACAGCTCTCTTTCAAATTCTGAGGCTCTTGTTTCCAGAGAATTAGAAACGCCTGAGGCAAAAAAGACAATATCTTCTCTGTCATAAGGCCTTACAGCATTTGCTATGATACCATTACCGATGATCATGGGTTAAATATTTTCATTAATTGTGTTATGTGCGGGGAACAATACTTCATATCTTTTACGGCACTGATGCCAGGCAGTTTTATTTAAGGTAATCAAAGATATGAAAATAGTATTTCATTTTTATTCCGGCTATCAATCGTTTCAAAGGGGAAAGGCTTTTCATATAATCTTTGTAATACTGAAGACAGTATTCTTTGTATCCGTCTTTCAGTGAAGGACTCAGTTGAAGGTTTGAAATTGTTTCCTTTACAAAAGTATTTCGCCTGAATACAGAAAAAAGCGCTTCTCTGGTTATCGGAGGTTTTTCGGAAGCCTTGAGTTTGGAGAATGTGTTAAATCCAATGCTTTGTTTGGGATGAATCCGGTATTCTCCCAGAATAGCGGTATCTGTTTGTACCGAATTTTTATCGGCAGCCAGCAGCAGCAATTCATAGTCGTGGATAATTACAGGATTTATTTTCTGTAACGGGAGATGTTCTTTAAGAAAGGTATTCCGGATGGCCATGCTCATTCCGGGGAATATATTTCCCTGAAATAAAATTCTTTTGATGACGTCTTGAGGTCCGGTAAACTGATCTGGTCTGTTGGTATCAAGATCCCAGTAGGTTATTTCGTCAGTACTGTTTACCGGTTCTCCGAAAAGTTTAATATTATGACAGATGATATTAATTTGTTTCTCATTTTTAAAGAGCCGGGTAATGTATTCATTTTTATGAGGATACCAGCGGTCGTCCTGATCACAGAGGAAAACAATGTCACCCGTACACAGGCTCATTGCTTTTTCAAAATTGCCTACATAGCCTAAGTTTTCGGAATTTTCATAGACTTTGATGAGGTTCGGGTGTTTTTCTGAATAATTTTTCAGGATTTTTACCGTGCCATCTGAAGATTGGTCGTCACAGACGATGATCTCGGATACCGGAAGAGTCTGGCTCAGGATGCTGTCCAGTTGTTCGGCAATATAGGTTTCACCATTGTAGGTGCAAAGGGCTACGGATGAGGTCATTTGTGTGTTAGGAATCAGTTCTTTTTTTGAAAAAGGCGGTAATAATATTTTTTTAAAGCCAGGTATCCGGATACCGCCCGTCCGCCTGTCACTTTATTGAATTCATTTCTCTGCTGAATGTACTGCTTAGAACGTACTTCTATAATATGATAAACCAGCCTGTCGTGAAGATCATCTCCGTACAATTTTTTCAGAATGGGAAATATTCTGATTCTCTGTTGGAGAATTTTATAAAGATCAGAGGACATGCTGTTGTTATTGTCTTCTTTACGGTAATGGGCCAAAGGCTCATCTACCAGAAGGACTTCGGGGTTGTCTTTGGTGATATGGATCCACATCAGCCAGTCTTCACAGCTTGTTAGTGAAGTGTCAAACCAAAACCCTTCCAGAAGTTTCTTGGAAACAAGAGCGCAGTGGATTGGAATGCTGAACTTCAGATCCCATCCGAATACAATCCCTTCAAATGTTAAAAAATCCTGTTCAACCCGGTTGTATCCGGAAAGATGTAATCCGTTTTTATAGATGGTGAACTGGCTTACGGCCAGCGGATATTCTTTATCTGTGGAAAGGCTTTTTGAAAATTTTTCCTTATGAATTGTATCATCAGAATCCAGAAACTGAACATAGTCTCCGGAAGCCTTTTCAAGACCTGTGTTTCTGGTAGAGGATAAGCCACCGTTTTCTTTATATACATACTGAAAACGACTGTCTTTTTCCGCCCATTTTTTGGCCACCGTTTCCGTATGATCTGTAGAACCGTCATTCACAATAATGCATTCCCAGTTCTGATGGGTCTGGTCAAGAACCGACTGCAGGCATTCGTCCAGATAGACGGCCTGGTTGTAGCAGGGAACAATGACGGAGACTTTGGAATTCATTTTAAACAATTTTATTTAACAGTTTGTACAGCGGAACGGGAAGCCAGTTTTTCAGAGCGAGGTCCAGCCTTTTTATACGAAACGGATACTGATGATAAGCACTGATGTATTCTGAAGGAAGCTTTACCCCTGAAAAATAATATTTCTGGGTAAATCCGTTGATCCGATCTTTGACCAGACCTTCTTTATCAAACATCATTTGCAGAAGAATAGTTTCCATTTCAATCTTTTCTGCTTTTATTTTGGAAATATTTTCCGGGTGCATCCGGTAATACGCAAGCTTTTCCGGAATGTAGGCAATCAGATATTTTTCACTGATTTTCAGCCACCGGAAATAATCATCTACAATAAATTTGGTGTCATATTTTCCGGTTTCCCTTAAAGCATGGGTTCTTAATAATACCGTGAGGGCAGCAATCCTGTTCCCTCTTATAAGTTCTTTTCTGAAAATAGGAGGATCAATATTTCCTAAAGCATCATAATCCGCAATATCCTGAATGATAGAGCTGTCGTTGTCTATCGTATGAGTATTGGTAAAAACCATTCCGTATTCTTCACCCAGATTTTCAAGTCTGGAAACGCATTTCTCAATGGCATTGGGGTGAAGAAAGTCATCGGCTGCTAAAAGCTTGATGTATTTCCCCTTCGCCAGTGCGATACATTCATTGAGCATGGCTGCCAGACCTGTATTTTGGGTATGGAAATTCTTTTCAGCGGAATAGCTGTTTTTCTGAAGCCACTGATCAATAACGGCCGCCGAATGATCGGGGGAAGCATCATCACCTACGATCAGCTGAATGTTTCCGTAGGTTTGATTTTTAATGCTGTCCAGATTTTCCCTGATAAACATGGAATGATTATAGGAAATAACAACGACGGTTACTAACGGCTGCTCCATGTATTAAAACTCGTTTACTGCTTTAATGATCGCCTGAATCTCTTCCTCTTCCAATACTGAAGAAATGGGAAGGCTCAGCACTTCTTCGTGCATTTTTTCGGTAATAGGGAAGGACAGATTATTATATTCTTTATACGCTTCCTGCTTGTGTGGAGGAATAGGGTAGTGAATGATTGTATGAATTCCTTTTTCCGTAAGGTGGGCCTGAAGTTCATCTCTTTTTTCAGTTCTGATCACGAAAACATGCCATACGTGTTCTTTTTCGTCGGCAGGGTTTTCAGGAAGGATGATTTTCGGATTATTGATTTCCGAAATGAATCTTTTAGCTACTTCTCTTCGGGTATCGTTTTCATGACTGATGTATTTCAGTTTTACATCCAGAACGGCAGCCTGCAGCTCATCCAGCCTTGAATTCAAACCTTTGTAAATGTTTACATATTTTTCGTTTGAACCGTAGTTGGCCAATGCGCGGATGGCTTCATACAGCTCTTTGTCATTGGTGGTTACCGCTCCTGCATCGCCCAAAGCTCCTAAGTTTTTACCAGGATAGAAGCTGAAACCTGAAGCATCACCAAGATTTCCCGATTTGATGCCGTTCCATTCTGCTCCGATAGCCTGTGCATTATCTTCTACGATCTTCAGATCATATTTCTGGGCTATATTTTTAAGTTCTTCAGAGAAAACAATTCTCCCCTGAAGGTGAACGATAAGAATCGCTTTTGTTTTTGGAGTGATCTTTTCTTCGATCTTTAAAATGTCGATATTGTAAGTGCCTGGATCCGGTTCTACGAAAACAGGAACCAGCCCGTTGTCTGATAAAGCCAGTACAGAAGCGATATACGTATTGGCAGGAACAAGAACTTCGTCACCGGCTTTCATAATGCCCATTTCAATATATCCGCGGAAGATAAGACGCAGGGCATCCAGTCCGTTGGCTACCCCTACGGCATATTTTGCCCCGATGTAGTTGGCTAAATTGGTTTCGAAGTTTTTAAGTTCACCGCCTAGTAAATACCAGCCGCTTCGGAAAACTTCCAGTAATTTGTTCTCTATTTCTTCCTGATACCGTAAATTGATCTTCTGAAGATCAAGAAATTTTACCATAGTATTATTTTTTTAATGATAACCCCTGAACAGGGAAGTTATGCTCATTATTTTTTTCTTAAACACACTGCGCCCCATGAATAACCTACTCCAAAGCCTACCAACATGATGTTTTTTAAATCTCTTGCAGTCATTGAATTTTTAAAGGCAATGGGAATTGTTGATGATACGGTATTTCCGTAGTCAAGCATATCGATCACGAAATTTTCCTGAGGAATGTTAATTCTTTTTCTCAGGAAATCAAGCATGAATGTATTAGCCTGATGGAAGATGAAGGTATCAATATCACTCTTTTCAAATCCGTTTTTTTCCAGGTTTTCTTTGACAAGGCCCGGAATGGCTTTTGAAGTGAAGTCGAAAATTTTCGGACCGTTCATGTGAAGATAATTGTCTTTATCCTCTTTATCCTCTGTTTTCTTATTTCTTACGGCACCGTTTTTAACGATGAGGTTTTTGGCGCCTTCTCCGTCAGTTCCTACCGAGAATTTCAGAATTTCAAAATCTCCGTTTTCCGAGATCAGGGTTGCTGTAGCGGCATCACCGAAAAGGCTGATGTTTCCTTTATCATCTTCATGAATGTGCTTTGAATAGGTTTCTGCTGTTATTAAAACCACATTCTTCATCATTTTGGCATCAACAAGTGCGTTGGCAAGAGATAATCCGTAAATATACCCGGAACATCCCTGGTTGATGTCAATCGCTCCACAGCTTGTATTCAGGCCGGCCTGGGACTGAACGAGACAGGCAGTGGCAGGCAGGAAGTAATCAGGACTTTGTGTACAGACGATAAGATAATCAATCTCAGATTTATCAATGCTGTATTCTTCAACAAGTTTGTTGAGGGCTTTCACTGCGATGTCGGAAGTATATTCGTCATCACCGGTAATATTCCTGTTTCTGATTCCTATTTTTTCAAGAATCTTATCGCTTTCCCAGTCCGGAAATTTAGCTGAAATCTCTTCATTGGAAATAACAGTACCCGGAATGTATGTTGAAATATGTTTGATAAAGGCCATTGTTCAGTATTTATTGTTTTTTCTCAGAAACAAATGAATACAAAGCGTTTATAGTATTTAAAGCGGTGATTTGCTCAGGCTCCATATCAACACCGTATTCGTCTTCAATCATTACTTTGATGACCATTGCCGTAAGGGAATCCCAGTAGCTTTCTTTACTGTATTCTGTTTCAGGGGTGATCGTTACGTCTGTATTTTCCAGCTGAGACTGAAATTTTTCAATGAATTCGTTAATTGACATATGATTAAATTTTAAATTTTTTAAGAATATCCGGCAGTACGGAATTAAATGTATCCCTGCTCAGCAGATAGTAATTGTTTTCCTCATCAGTTTTTACCAGTTCGGGTTTGAAAAGCCTATGGTAGCTGTTGACGGAAGTATTCTGTTTTCTTACTTCAAACTGGACGGTATCAAATTTCAGTTCATTCAGAACATAGTCTTTCACAGCCATGTCTACTTTTATTGAGTTTTTGATGTTGGCGTAATCCGGTTTTGAAACCCAGCTTCCTATTTCCGGCAGCCCGGATTCTATTTTATAAACTCTGTAAGTTGCGAAATCTTCATTGTTTTCGTCATAGGCTATAAAATAGTATTCCTTTTGTTCCTGTTCACGCACTTTATAGTTTAAAATCCACTGTTTCTGTGCTTCTACATCCGGAGATGTTTTTGAAATAAACCTCGATTTTTTCTCATTATTCCTGATGGAAACGATGAATTCAGCATCGTCCGCATCAACGAGTCTCAGTTTAATTCCTTTATATTCAATGATCATTTTAATGAATTTTTATAGGTTTTTACCAACTGTTTCTTTGAAGCTTTCATAATCTCTGAAATAATCTTCTTCGTCATAGATTTCTGAGGCAAGGCAAAGCAATACCGCATTATGGGAAAACTGAATATCTCTCCATACCAGTTTTGGGATATACAAACCTTTGGTAGGATGGTCCAGAACAAATGTTTCTTTATTCCCGTCCTTATCTTCCGTATTAAAGGTAATAATTCCGGAAACAGCAAATATAACCTGCTGAAGCTCCTTATGAGCATGCCCTCCGCGCGTCACATCATGAGGGGTGAAGTAGGTCCAATATACACGCTGAATATCAAAAGGAATGTTTTTCTGAGCCTCGGCTATAGTAATGTAGCCCAGCTGTGACGATCCTATTTTATCGAAAGTTATGATCTGTGGTTTATTGTTCTCCATTAATGTATTTGAATAGTTCTTTAAATTCCTCAAAGTTAATTATAAAATTACTATCAGAGTGAAGTCCGTTGTTATTATATAGCTGAGTGTAAAAATCTACCTCAAATATATGTCCCAGACTTGAAAAAGCACTGAAAGAAGCTGCATTTTCAGGGGTGAAACATATCGCTTTTGGCTGATTTCTGCAGAACAGCATATTGGTCCAGGCTGCTCCGGAGATTCCGATGATAAATCTGGCGGTTTTAAAATATCCGGCCTGCTGTGCAAGAGGTATTTCTTCCAGGCAGACAGCTGTAAATCCGAAATCTTTTAGATAATTTAAAATCTCATCCTGATTGGCTGCCACACGATGGGTATTTTTTCTGTATAAAAATATTCTGTCCGGCAGTCCCTCTTCTGTTTTCAGATTATTCAGAATTTCATCTGAAAATCTTCGGGTAATTTCTTTATTATAAAATGTTCCTTCGGCTTTGATCTCTCCATCGAAGCGGTTAAACTGTACATGGTTGAAATCATTGATATGATACAGCTTTTTCACATGATAAGTTTTTTCCGGGTTTAAGTACTGAATGGTAAATTTATCTTTTGCCAGGATTTTCAGGACAGACTGCATGCCGGGAGTTTGCTTTACAATTTCATGAACGAAAATAGTCCGGGTATATTTTTTGTTAAACAAAAGCAGTTTCGGCATTATTTCAATCAGGAAATGAAACCAGTTCCAGGATCCGTTTCCGCCAAGAAAGAAGCCTTCATCAAGCTGTTCAGTATTTTTTCTGATTACCTTGGCATCTTTGCTGTTATGAACAGTTACAAAGCCTTCATTGAGTCTTTCTCCGGAGCTTCTGTAAACAACCAGATTATTTTTGATCCAAAATGCAGAAGAATTGATGTCTACATAAGCGTTCTCAAACTGGTAAACCGAAATCCCGGGAACCGTATTCTCAACATAACTTTCCTTGATATTCAAACGCTTGGGAAGATTGCATTTAAAAATACCCGGGGCTGAAATTTTTTCAAGAATATTTTCTCTACAGTTTTCTATATCTTTTATCTTTAAGATTTGTGAGTAAGGTTTATAAAAATAATTGTAAAGGGTTTTCCTGACAATATTTGAAAGGGATTCATTGCTTTGTATGTAAGGCGTCAGCTTTTTTAAAACCGCTCCCATGCGAAATTTGTTTTGATGAATCCCGGTTCTATTCCCAGCCATTCTCCTAACTCTTTTCCTTTCTCCGCAATTCTGAACGTCAGAATATCTTCTTCATGAAGTACACTCTCATGGACGTTTCTGATGATATATAAGCTCAGTACGTATTCTCCTACATTAAAAAAATCTTTGGGAATATCACATACCAGTTTGTTGTTACCGGGCTGCAACTTTGCTTTTCCGGCATTGGTCATGGTAAAAAGAATATCGTTGTTGAAGTTTTTAACTACATACGAAATGTGATAATCATTGGCCGTATCTTTTATGGTAATATCGGTAAGCAGATTAAACTTCTGGTCTTCGATGAAATCTGTTTCTTTAGACTGTAAATTTTCATCAACCAAAGAAATGCTTTTAAGTTCAAAAAGGTTATTGTTGAAATCTTTATTGTCACCAAGGATTACACTGTTGCCAAAAACCTGCTTATCACCGTTATATACGCTCAGTGCTTTTTCTGTAGGGCCGTTATAAATGATGTTTCCGTTGGACATTACAATTCCCTGGTTACATAAGGAACGTACAGCCGTCATATTGTGGCTTACGAATAAAATAGTTCTACCCTGATCTTTGGTTACATCTGACATTTTCGCCAGACATTTCTTTTGAAACTCCGCATCTCCTACAGCCAGTACTTCATCTACGATAAGGATCTCAGATTCCAGATGGGCAGCAACAGCAAATGCAAGACGTACATACATTCCGGATGAATATCTTTTCACAGGAGTATCTATATACCTTTCAACCCCGGAGAAGTCAACAATCTCATCAAATTTCCGTTTGATTTCTTTACGGGTCATTCCTAAAATGGCACCGTTCAGGAAAACATTTTCACGACCTGTCATCTCAGGATGGAATCCCGTTCCTACTTCTAAAAGAGAAGCAATCCTACCTTGGGTGTAAATTTTTCCAGTGGTTGGTTTGGTTACCTTACTCAAAACTTTCAGTAAAGTTGATTTTCCGGCACCGTTTCTCCCGATAATTCCTACGGCATCTCCCTGTTCAATTTCAAAATTGATATCACGAAGGGACCAAACGTATTCAGATTCTCCTTTAGTAGTCCTGTCATTCGCTTCACCAATTTTCAGATAAGGATCTTCTTTTCCTCTCATTTTGTGCCAGAACCTGTTCAGATCATGGGAAAGCGTTCCTGTGCCCACCTGCCCGAGACGGTATTGTTTTGATATATTTTCTGCTTTTAAAGCCAGCATAGTCTTATTAATTTAAAAAGTTAAAAAAATTATACAGTATCCATAAACGTTTTTTCAACCCTGTTGAAGACCACGATTCCTATCATCAGAAGGATAAGAATGATACCTGTACTGATTCCCAGCATTACCGGAGAGAAATCTCCCACGCCGAGCCATGCGTATTTAAAGCATTCAAAAATACCTGTTAAAGGATTGTAATAAGTTAATTTTCTGAATATACCCTGAAGCGAAGATACCGGATATATTACAGGAGTAGCGTACATATATAAGCTTACTCCAAAGCCAAGCAGCATACTGAGGTCCTTGTATTTCGTTGTAAGCGAGGAAAAAATCATTCCTGCGCCTAGTGAGAAAAGTGCCATAAGAATTATGAGAAATGGTGTGGCAAGAACCCAGATGTTAGGATGTACTTTTCCCTGAGACCAGTAATAAGCCCAAACGGTAATGAATAAAAGGAACTGAACTCCGAACCGCATCAGATTGGAAATAACAATAGAAAGCGGTGTAACCAGCCGGGGGAAATACACCTTACCAAAGATTCCGGAGTTTCCCGAAAAAGTATAGGAAGTTGCAAGCAATGATCCTGAAAAATAGTTCCAGAGTGTAACTCCTGCCAGATAAAAAAGAAGTGGTGGAGCACCGTCTGTGGGAAGTTTGGCTATTCTGCCGAAAATGACAAGATAAACAATAGTTGTTAAAATGGGATTGATAAAAAACCAGATAGGGCCCAGAATAGTCTGCTTGAAGCTGGAGACAAAATCTCTTTTAACAAACATATAAACAAGATCCTTGTACCTCCAGACCTCTTTAAGCTTAAGGTCGAATAAAGAATGCTCAGCTTCAATCGTTTCTGTCCACTTTTGCTGTGGTTCGTTCATTTGTGTAAATTTTTGCAAATGTAAAATATTTAATTCTTATTCGGTTTTTTATATTGATGAATAATTATTCACATAAAACCAAAAATAACAACTAATATATTGATATTTGTTGTTATGAGCAAAAAACTATTGGCCATAAGGCCAATAGTTTGTAAATTTTATAAGATTGTACGTTTATTTTTTGATCAGCTGCTTCAGGTATTCACCGTAACCGCTTTTACCATATTTTGTTGCGGTTTCAAGAAGCTTTTCTTCATTGATGAATTTATTTCTGAAAGCAATTTCCTCTATACATCCAATTTTGAAACCCTGTCTTTTTTCAATAACGCTTACGAATTCGGAAGCATCATGAAGAGAGTCAAAAGTTCCGGTATCCAGCCAGGCAGTTCCTCTGTCAAGGACACCTACTTCAAGTTTTCCTTTGCTTAAATATACGTTATTAACGTCGGTGATCTCCAGCTCTCCTCTTGCAGAAGGTTGAATGTTCTTTGCGATTTCCACCACTTCGTTATCATAGAAATAAAGTCCGGGAACGGCATAGTTTGATTTAGGCTGTAAAGGCTTTTCTTCAATAGAAACTGCTTTTAAGTCAGCGTCAAACTCTACAACACCATATCTTTCAGGATCAGAAACGTGATAAGCGAAGACTACTCCTCCGTCGGGATTAGTTTTGTTCTTCAGTAATGTTCCCATTTCCGAGCCGTAAAATATATTATCCCCCAGTACCAATGCGGCAGAATCATTTCCTATAAACTGCTCACCCAGAATGAAAGCCTGTGCAAGTCCGTCCGGGCTTGGTTGTACCACATATTCTATATTACACCCGATCTGGGAGCCATCACCTAATAGTTTAATAAACCCCGGCTGATCATGTGGTGTGGTGATAATCAGGATATCTTTGATTCCTGCTAATAATAAGGTGGAAAGCGGGTAATAGATCATAGGTTTGTCATAAACAGGCATCAGCTGCTTGCTCACGGCAATCGTAAGAGGGTAAAGTCTGGTTCCGGAGCCTCCGGCTAATATGATTCCTTTCATCTTTTATTTTGTAAGTTGTCCGCTACATTGTCCGTTAAATTCAGAAAAATAACAGAACGGGCATAGCAGAGCGTGTTTTGTGATGTTCTAGTTATATTGATTTTCGTAATACTTCTGGTAGTCACCGCTGGTTACGTTTTCAAGCCATTCTTTATTTTCAAGATACCAGTCGATGGTTTTACCCAGTCCTTCTTCAAAAGTTACGGAAGGTTTCCATCCTAGGTCCTTGTTAAGTTTGGTGGCGTCAATAGCGTAACGTTTATCATGTCCCGGTCTGTCTTTTACAAAAGTAATCAGTTTCTCAGAGTGCCCCTCAGGCTTTCCTAATTTAGCATCCATCTGTTTAATCAGTTCCTTTACAAGATCAATATTCTGCCATTCGTTGAAGCCTCCGATATTATAGGTTTCTCCCGTTTTGGCTTCATTGAAGATCTGGTGGATGGCTTTGGCGTGATCAATCACAAACAGCCAGTCTCTTGTATATTTGCCGTCACCGTAAATAGGTAAAGGTCTTTCATTAATGATATTGGAAATACAAAGAGGAATCAGTTTTTCAGGAAAATGATTCGGACCATAGTTATTGGAGCAGTTGGAAACGATGAACGGCATTCCGTACGTGTTTCCGTAGGCTCTTACCAAATGATCTGAAGCTGCTTTTGATGCTGAATACGGAGATTGCGGATCATAAGAAGTGGTTTCTAAGAAGAATCCTGTCTCTCCTAAACTTCCGTATACTTCATCTGTAGAAACATGATAGAATAGATTGGTTCTTTTTTCATCCGGGAATCTTCCATGGGTATGATCAGGATTCAGTGTCCAGAATTCTTTACACAGATTCAGAAGATTGGCTGTGCCGTTCACGTTGGTGTTGATGAAGGCCATAGGATCTGTAATGCTTCTGTCTACATGGCTCTCGGCAGCTAAATGGACAACAGCATCCGGATTGTATTTTTCAAATACTTTTCTTAATTCTTCAGGCTTGGTAATATCAGCCTTTTCGAAAACATAATTAGGTTCATTTTCTATGTCCTTCAGATTTTCCAGATTTCCGGCATAGGTAAGTGCATCAAGATTGATGATTGTAGTATCCGGATTGTTTTTTACAAATTCTCTTACGACATGGGAGCCGATAAATCCGGCACCTCCTGTAATGATTATATTTTTCATCTATTTATTTTCTATGGTCTTTCTTCCTATACTTTTATAATAAAACCCATTTTGTTCCGGAACTTCCAGCGGGTACATATTTCTTCCGTCAAAAATAACTTTATTTTTCATTTTTTTAGCCATGAGCTCAAAATTAGGATTTTTGAATTCCGGCCATTCAGTGGCGATGAATAAAGCATCAGCGCCCTCCAAGGCATCATACATTCCTTTTGCATATTGAATGTTGCTGCCTAGAAGTTTCTGAACGTTATTTTCAGCTACAGCATCGTAAGCTACAATTTCCGCGCCTTTCTCCAGCAGAAGAGCAATATTGTCTAAAGATGATGCTTCTCTGATGTCGTCTGTATTGGCTTTGAAGGCTAACCCCCACATGGCAATCTTTTTACCTTTAATATCTCCTCCGAAATATTTTTCAATTTCTGAAACCAGAATAACTTTCTGTGAAGTATTGACGTTTTCTGTCGCTTCTAGAATCTGGAAATTAAAATCTTCTTGCTTTCCGGATTTAATCAGCGCTTTCACATCTTTAGGAAAGCAGCTGCCGCCATATCCGATTCCCGGGAATAAAAACCGATGTCCGATTCTGTCGTCACTTCCCATTCCCAGTCTTACTTTGTCCACATCTGCTCCTACTTTTTCACAATAGTTAGCAATCTCATTCATAAACGTAATTTTTACTGCGAGGAATGAATTGGATGCATATTTTGTCAGTTCCGATGATTTTTCATCCATAAAGATGATCGGGATTCCCGTATTGGTAAATGGCTGATAGATTTTAGACATGATGTCTTTCGCTCTGTCAGAGCTTGCTCCTACAACGACCCTTGATGGGTTCATAGAGTCTTCTACCGCAAAACCTTCCCTTAAAAATTCGGGATTGGAAACTACATCAAAAGGAATGTTGGTTTTTGAGGAAATTACTTCTCTTACTCTATCGGCAGTTCCAACAGGAACGGTACTTTTATTAACAATTACTTTATATTCTGTCATCAACTCTCCAATGTTGTTCGCAACATGAAGTACATAGGAAAGATCTGCGGAACCGTCTTCTCCCGGAGGGGTAGGCAATGCCAGATAAACAACTTCGCTTTTGTCTAAAGCTTCTTTGAGATTGGTGGTGAAAAACAACCTTTCAGACTGTATGTTCCTTAAGAACATTTCTTCAAGGTTCGGCTCATAGATGGGAACAATGCCGTTTTTCATACCTTCTACTTTTTTTTCATCAATATCAACACAGTATACTGAATTGCCGAGTTCTGCCAGGGTAGTTCCTGTAACCAGCCCAACATAACCCGTTCCTACAATCGTTATATTCAAAATGTATGTTTTTAAAAATTCTGTCACAAAAGTAATAAAAATACCTTCATCCGCTTTCTTAATTTCCTGTAATAAAATTTTTGTGTTATTTGCTTGATAATAAGTTCATTTTGTATTTATAGAAAAAAATACGTATATTTGCACTGGATTTACGGAAAAAAATGGGAAGGCTTCGGAAGAAAGCCTTTTTTCGTACGGGTAAATCAGATCAATAATATGGAGTTTAGAAAAAGAATTGAAGAATTATTAAATGAATTCCTCGAAACCAGAAAAGATTTATTTCTTATTGATTTAAAGATTTCTGCAGGGGATGATATTACTGTGATTTTAGATGGAGACAATGGAGTTACCCTGCAGGACTGTCTTGATGCAAGCCGTGCAGTAGAATTCAATATGGATCGTGAAGAGCATGACTTTAGTCTTCAGGTGATGTCTGCGGGATTAAGTGAACCACTGTCTGCTCCAAGACAGTTTAAGAAAAATATAGGAAGAGAAATTGAAGTGCTTTTAGCAGATTCTTCCAAAATTGAAGGCGAACTTGCCAAAGTGGATGATGATAAAATCACCCTTATTTTACGCTACCGAAAGCCGAAAGATATCGGAAAAGGGAAAGTGGATGTAGAGGAGGAAAAAGAAATTCCTTACTCTGAGATAAAGAAAGCATTAGTAGTAATTAAATTTTAAAAGAAAAAAGAATAGATGGATAATATAGCGTTGATTGAATCCTTTGGTGATTTTAAAGACGAAAAAGGGATCAGTAAGATTGATCTTATGGCAATTATTGAAGATTCACTGAAAACTCTTTTGAGAAAGAGATTTGATTCAGATGATCACTTTGATGTAATTGTAAACCCGGATAAAGGAGATTTTCAGATATTTTTAAATAAAACCATCGTAGAAGACGAAATGTCTGAAGACGATGATCTTGAAATTGAAATCTCTGAAGCAAAGAAAATCGATCCTACTTTTGAAGTAGGTGAAGATTTTACCATGGAGATTCCTGTTGCTCAGTTAGGAAGAAGAAATATCCTTACCCTTAAGCAGATTTTAGCTACAAAACTTCAGGAGCATAACAATGCCATGCTTTATGAGCAGTTTAGAGATAAAATCGGGGAAATTGTTGTAGGAGAGATCCACCACATCCGTCACAAACATGTGATCTTATTGGATGATGAGGGGAATGAATTCATTTTGCCAAAAGAAAACCAGATCCCATCCGATTTCTTTAAAAAAGGAGAAAATATCAGAGCTATTGTAGAAACAGTAGATTTTAAAGGATCTAAGCCGCAGATCATTATTTCCAGAACCGCTCCTAAATTCCTGGAGAAATTATTAGAGCTGGAAATTCCTGAAATTCAGGACGGAACCATCATGCTTAAAAAAGTAGTGAGAATTCCGGGTGAAAAAGCGAAGATCGCAGTAGATGCTTATGACGACAGAATTGACCCTGTTGGTGCTTGTGTGGGTGTTAAAGGATCCAGAATTCATGGCGTTGTAAGAGAGTTGAGAAATGAAAACATCGATGTTATTCAATGGTCTAAAAATCCAGAGATCTTAGTAAAAAGAGCTTTAGGAAACGTTACGATCAATAAGATTGATATCAATGAGGAGCAGAACTATGCATTAGTATATACTCCGGTTGAAGAGATCTCTAAAGTGATTGGTAAGCAGGGACAGAATATCAGACTGGCTTCTTGGTTGACAGGTTATGAAATTGATGTATACAGAGAGTCCAGCGAGGATGACGACGTTGAATTGAGAGAATTTAATGACGATATCGAGCAGTGGATTTTGGATGAATTTAAGAAAGTAGGTCTTACTACTGCGAAATCAGTATTGGATAAAGATACCGAGAGTCTTTTAAATATGGTTGACCTTGAAGAGGAGACAATTGAAGAGGTAAAACGTATTCTGAGAGAAGAATTTGAAGATTAAGATTTTAAATAAATTTTAATAAAACAGTAAAAAGGAAATACTTTAATTTTAAGAATTAAAAAAATACGTAAATATATAGATGCCAAAAATAAGATTAAATAAAGCGGTTAAGGAATTCAACATTTCGATGTCCAGATTAGTAGAGTTTTTACAATCAAGGGGTTTCGAGGTTGAAAGCAATCCTAACGCTCAATTAGAAGAAGCGGCATATTCTGCATTGGAGGCTGAGTTTGCCAAAGACGGTGAACAGCGTAAAGCTTCCCATGAGGTGGTAATAACTAAAGTTCCGGAAGAAAAACTGGAAATTGAAGAAAAGAAAACCCCTGAAGTAATAAGAGCTAAAGCTAATAAACCAGAAACTAAAATTTTAGGTAAAATAGATCTTGATTCTGCAAAACCTGAAGTGGAAGAAACTCCTGAAATTCCAGCAGCAGCTCCGGCACCAGCGCCAGTTGAAGAAAAGAAAGAAGAAGTTGTAGCTGAACCGGAAGTGAAAGCAACCCCTGAGAAGCAGGAATTTAAAGTTCTGGATAAAATTGATTTGTCTCAGATAGAATCCAGGAACAGACCAGTGAAAAAAGACAAACCAAAAATGGAGGAGAAAAAAGAAGAGGAAAAACCTGCAGAACCAGTAAAAGAAACTCCTAAACAGGCTGAACCTGTTGCTGAAGTAAAGCCTGCAGAACCTCAAAAAACTGAGCCAGAGTCTCAGGAACCTCAAAAAATTGAGACTGTTTACCAAAAATTAGACGGTCCTAAAATTGTGGGTGAAAAAATTGACTTAACTCAATTTGCACCAAAACCAGGCTCCGGAGCTAAAAAGAAAAGAAAGAGAATTGAGAAACCAGGTGGGCAGAATAATCAGCAAGGCCAGGGGAATAATCAAAACTCAGGAAATAATAACAACCAGGGAGGGCAGGGTAACCGTCCTCAAGGCCAAGGAGGTCCGGGCGGAAACCGTCAGGGGCAGGGAGGCCAAGGCAACCGTCCTCAAGGTCAGGGAGGTCCGGGTGGAAACCGTTTTGGCGGAAACCAGGGCAATCGTCCGGGAGGCCAAGGTGGTGGCGGATTCAAGAAAGGTGGTCAGAATAACAGACCTGGACAAAGAGTAATGCCTGTAGAGCTTACTGATGAGCAGGTTAAAAACCAGATCAAAGAAACGCTTGAAAAATTGACCAATAAAGGTGGTAAATCGAAATCTGCTAAACACAGAAAAGATAAAAGAACCTTCCGTAGAGAGCAGGATGAGCGTCAGCAGGAGCTTGAAGCACAAGACAGAACACTTAAGGTGACAGAATTTATCACAGTGGGTGAACTGGCGAGTTTGATGAATGTCTCTCCTACTGAAGTAATCTCTGCATGTTTCTCACTAGGGGTAATGGTTACCATGAATCAAAGATTGGAAGCCGATACCTTATTATTGGTAGCAGATGAATTCGGGTATAAAATTGAATTCTCTGACGCTGATCTTGAAGATACAGATTCAGAAGATGAAATCGATACTGAAGAGAGCTTAGTATCAAGAGCTCCTGTAGTTACTGTAATGGGGCACGTTGACCACGGTAAAACTTCATTACTGGATTATGTTAGAAAAACTAACGTAATTGCGGGTGAATCCGGAGGTATTACGCAGCACATCGGTGCTTATAATGTGAAATTGGAAAACGGTCAGAGAATTACATTCTTAGATACTCCTGGTCACGAAGCCTTTACGGCAATGAGAGCAAGAGGTGCGCAAATCACAGATATTGCAATTATTGTAATTGCTGCCGATGATGACGTAATGCCACAGACGAAAGAAGCTATTGCTCACGCTCAGGCTGCACAGGTACCGATGATTATTGCTATCAACAAGGTTGATAAGCCAAATGCAAACCCAGACAATATTCGTCAACAGCTTTCAGGTCTAAACCCTCCGGTTTTAGTGGAAGAATGGGGCGGAAATGTTCAGGCGCAGGAGATTTCAGCTAAGTTTGGTAATAATGTAGACGTATTATTGGAGAAAGTTTTATTACAGGCTGAAATGCTTGAATTAAAGGCGAATCCTGATCGTGCAGCAAATGGTGTTGTTATTGAAGCATCTCTTGATAAAGGTAGAGGTTATGTTGCTACCATGTTGGTGCAAACCGGAACATTAAGAGTGGGAGACTACGTAGTGGCAGGTAAAAATCACGGTAAAGTAAAAGCTTTGCTTGATGAAAGAGGGAAAAATCTTGCGGAAGCAGGTCCTTCAATTCCTGCAACAATCTTAGGTTTAGACGGAGCGCCGACAGCTGGTGATAAATTCCGTGTATATGCAGACGAAAGTGAAGGTAAAGCCATTGCCAATAAGAGAGAGCAGCTTCAGAGAGAACTTTCTATCAGAACGAAAAAACATACAACGCTTGAAGAATTGGGCAGACGTATTGCTTTAGGAGAATTTAAAGAATTGAATATTATCCTTAAAGGTGACGTGGATGGTTCTGTGGAAGCACTTTCTGATCAGTTACAAAGATTGTCAACAGAGGAAATCAGCGTGAAAATTCTTCACTCAGGGGTAGGACAGATCACTGAATCTGATATCAACTTAGCGGCAGCATCAGATGCCATTATCATTGGATTCAACGTGAGAGCTGGTGCAAACGCAAAAGAACTTGCAGACCGTGAGGAAATTGAAATTAGAACCTATTCTGTAATCTATAAAGCAATTGATGAAGTAAAAGAAGCAATGGAAGGAATGCTTTCTCCGGAAATTCAGGAGCAGGTAATTGGTAATGTTGAGATCCGTGAGGTATTTAAGATTTCTAAAGTAGGAACTATTGCAGGATGTATGGTTCTTACCGGAAAAGTTACAAGACAGTCGAAAGTACGTTTGTTGAGAGACGGTATTGTTAAATTCGATGGTGAACTTGAAAGCTTAAAACGTTTCAAAGATGATGTGAAGGAAGTAACAAAAGGTTACGAATGTGGTCTGAACCTGAAAGGGTACAATGATATTGAAACTGGAGATATTCTTGAAGTCTACGAAGAAGTAGCTGTTAAGAAAAAATTGAAATAATAGATTTCATATAAATGAAAGCTGTCTCATTTGAGGCAGCTTTTTTTATGTCTATCCCTTTGTATTCTCTGTTTTTGTAGCCGAAAAAATAGTTGAATTTTCTATTTTAAAAAAAATGAAATTATAATTATTGTTAATTCACATTTTTATGACGTAATATTTGTTAGAAAATGAAATTTATTTTGTTGTAAGTTATTTAATTGCCTGTATTGATAATTTGTAAGTTATGAAAATAATTTGAGGATATTAAAATGCAAGTATTGCGCTAAGTAGGTAATCTTACCGCTGAATTGTTTATCGATTTTAAACTCGTTTTAATCAGCTAAAGCAAGGAATAGTATGTTTTGATAGTTAAAATAAAAACCAAATTTTATCTTATAAATAGGTGGAATTCACATTTTTATCAATGTCTTTTTTTTAGGATGAATTATATTTTTATAATTTATATTAATTCTAAATAATATTTTTTGCATTAACAATAATGCGTTAAAAAAAAATACAGACGTAAAAAATTTGTATTTTATGAAATAAAAATTAAGTATTATTGTTAAATCCTATTTGTTTAGCGTAATTTTTATATTAAAATGTAAAAAAAAGTATTGCATAGACTGTTGAAAAACTTGCAAGTGTTAATATTTATTAACATATTTGCCCATTAAAATATATTAAAATTTGTTAATATGAATGTTAAACTACGTGTATTAAGTGCTGGAGCATTGTTCTTCATGGGACAGGCTGCTTTTGCACAGCAACAAGCAAAAAAGGATACAGCTACTAAATCAACTCAGATTGAAGAGGTGGTAATGGTTGGGTTCGGGCAGAAAAAGGCTGTAAAAGAAATTACAGGATCTGTAGGTACGTTAAAAGCAGATAAGCTTAATGACCTTCCGATCGCTTCTCCTGAAGCTGCATTAATGGGAAGAGTAGCGGGTGTTCAGGGAGGTATTTCTTCAGGTCAGCCGGGGGGATTTGTAACACTTCGTATTAGAGGTCAGGCTTCTATCAACGGGAATAACAACCCTATTTATATTATAGATGGAGTAAGAGTAATGTCCGGAGACCCTACTTCGAACAACACTACCGGAAATATCCTATCCAGTTTAAATCCTGATGATATTGAATCCATGACAGTACTTAAAGATGCGGTTTCTACGGCGATCTACGGTGCTGATGCAGGAGCAGGGGTAGTTCTTATTACTACTAAATCAGGAAAGTCTGGAAAGCCAAGATTTAACTTTTCATCATCTTATGGTTTAAACCAGACGGCAATCAAGCAGCCGGGAGTTTTAAATGGAGAGCAGTTTAAGCAGTATGCAGCAGCTTCATTTGCTAACAGAAATAATATGACTGAAGCGGCAGCTCTTCAATATCTTACAGATAATGTATGGGGATCTGATTTCGTAAACAATAATACAGACTGGAGAAACATCGTTCAGAGAGGAAGTGCTATCCAGCAGGATATGAACTTTACTGCATCAGGAGGAAGTGATAGATTTAAATACTATTCTTCTTTCGGTACCTTTGAGCAGGAAAGTGTCTACAGAAACTCTGATTTCAAAAGATTCAGTGCTTCTACTAAGTTAGAATACAAAGCAACAGATCGATTAACAATCAATACAGATATCCAGGTTGCTAATACTACTACCAGAACATTGCCTAACGGTGGTGCTTTCGCCAATCCGGTTTTAGCCCAATATTTCACTGCTCCTTTGGAGCCGGCTTATAATGCTGACGGATCTATTTATTTAGGATCTGTAGATGATGGAACCTATAATGGTCTACCAATCGCTGGGACTTTCAACCCAGCTGCGATTTTAAAATACAACACGAATAAAGCGAACTCTACCCGTATCTTTGGTAACATAGGAATCGGTTATAACATTCTGAAAGGATTAAACTACAGATTAAATGTTGCCCCTGAATATGTGGTAACTGAAGAGGATGAATATCTATCTCCTGTATATGGTGATGGGTACAGCACCAATGGTCGTATGACTTCAGGAACGAACCGTTATTTCAACTTCAACGTATCCAACGTATTGAGCTATGCATTCTCTTTATCTGATGACCATAAATTCAATGCAAGTTTATTCCAGGAGGCATATCAGTCTAACACAAGAACTTTAGCAGCTACAGGACAGTCTGTTGCTTTAAGTACTTTGGAGCACCTTTCCAGCTTTGTAGTACCAATTGACCACACAGGGGTAAATAACCTTGAAAGTTCAAGATCAGGTTATGGAGCAACTTTAGGATACAACTACAAAGGATACTTAAATATTGACTTATCCGGAAGAAGAGATGCTGTATCTTATCTTCAGCCAGGCAGCAAAGCAGGTAACTTCTGGTCTGCAGGGGTTGGATTGGATATTGCTAAAATGATTATTCCAGAAAATGATTACCTGAACTCTTTAAGACTAAGAGCTTCTTACGGTAAAGTAGGTAACAGGGTAT
This sequence comes from Chryseobacterium vaccae, assembly GCF_009602705.1. Lineage (NCBI taxonomy): Bacteria > Pseudomonadati > Bacteroidota > Flavobacteriia > Flavobacteriales > Weeksellaceae > Chryseobacterium > Chryseobacterium vaccae. Next base: position 3,761,563 of record NZ_VSWH01000001.1, read on the forward strand.
CAGTATCTCCTTATGCTACGTATTCTTATACCATCAACTACAATGGTTTAGCAGGAGCAAGTTATGCAGGATTTGATAACCCTGGTTTACAGTGGGAAACCGTAAATCCTTTCAACTTAGGGGTTGATTTCAGCTTATTCAAAAATAATTTAACGATTACTGCTGAATACTTCAACAAGAAAACGAAAAACCTGATCTATAATATTCCTCTTTCCACTTCTCAGGGGTTAGGAGCTTATTTTGATAATGTAGGAGACTTGGTGAACAAAGGTTTCGAATTCACAGCGAATGCTAACATCTTAAGTCCTGTTACTAAAGGAGGATTTGCATTAAGCATGGATGGTAACCTTTCTTTCTTAAAGAATGAAGTTACTAGCATATATGGAGGAAAAGACGTAATCACAGGTACTACGATCTTAAGAGAAGGAGAAACAGTAAACAGCTGGTTCATGAGAAAATGGGCTGGAGTAGATCCAAGCAATGGTAACCCGCTATGGTATAAAAACGGTGTAGACGGAGAAACTACCAGCAACTATGCAGAAGCGCAGCGTGCGATCCAGGGATCTCGTATTGCTAAAGTATATGGAGGGGTAGGCTTAAATATGTCTTATAAAAACTTCACAGTAAGTGCTCAGGGAACTTTCAGTTTCGGAGCTAAGATGTATGATGACTGGGCATTCTATTTACAGGGTGATGGTACCAATTCTCACGTTTATAACAGCTACGCAGATGCTATGGATTACTGGACACCAAGCAATCCTAATGCAGAGAATCCAAAACCTTTCCAGGGGATTGGTGCAAGGGGGACAGGATCAACATCTGCTAACAATAGTTCTACAAGATTCCTTAGAAAAGCGGACTTCTTAAGACTAAGTAACCTGAAAGTAGCCTATACCTTTGATAAAGACTTCTTAAAAGGAGCTCCAGTAAACAAGGTGACTTTATATGTGATGGCCAACAACCTATATACTCACAGATATGACAAGAAGCTGAAGTTTGATCCGGATATGGCTTTGATCGGGACTAGTAACCTGAACTTACCTGCTATGAAAACCTACTTAGTTGGATTTAATGTTGAATTCTAAAAATTCTAAAAATTTAAAAAAAATGAAAAAATATATTATAGCACTTTCTTTAGCAACAATGGTAGGTTTTTCACTAACCTCATGTAGCGAAGAATTTATTGATACCGATTTTGGTAACTCTGAACAGGCTGAAACAATCACAAGTGTTGAAAAATTACAGTCTTTTGTAACAGGAGCTTATGGATCTATGAGAGCTGTTGGGTATTATGGAGCTCAGTTTCCACTTTTTGCGGAAATCAGAAGTGATGAAATGTTCACCAGAAGAGCAGCAGGATATTTTACTTCTGTAGGAAACTTATCCATGACTTCTACAGACCAGTATACAACAGGACCTTACAATGCTATGTATGCAGTAGTAGCAAAAGCTAATATTGTAATCAATTCACCAGATAACCTTACATGGTCTCAAACATTGAATCAGACTACTATTCAGGAGAAAGTGAATAAAGTAAAAGGAGAAGCTTATGCTATCCGTGCGTTGGCATTCTTCGATTTATTAAGACTTTACGGTCAGCAGTATTCAGGAGGAACAAAAGGAGTAGTAATTCCTACGAAATATGATCCTAAGGCTAACATGGCAAGAGCAAGTGTAGCTGAAACCCAAGCTCAGATTGAAGCTGACTTCGATAAAGCATTATCTCTATTAAGCGGTAACGGATTTACAGATACGGCTAACAGAACTGAATTGAATGAATATTCATTAAAAGCATTAATGTCAAGATATTATCTTTACAAAGGAAATTATGCTAAAGTTAGACAATATGTTGCTGATGTCGTTGGAGGTGGGGCTTACAATGTAGCTGCTAAAGACTCTTATGTAATCAGCTGGACTTTGAACAATGCATCTACCAACTCTATGTTTGAACTTTCTGTAGGTACGGCTAATGCTTATGGTGCTGCAGGGATGAATGCTTATATGAATTTTGGAGGAGCCTATAGAAATATGGGAGTATTAGCTGCTACTTACGCATCATATAATGCTGCGGATGTTAGAAGAACTTCTGCTACTTTTGCTACTGCTTCAGGAATTAGATATATTGTTCACAAATATCCAGACATGAGTGGTGCTGATAACCTTAAGTTAGTAAGATATGAAGAGGTTCTTTTAAATGGTGCTGAAGCTGAATTACCTGCAAATGGAGGATCACAATCTAATGCAGATAGTTATTATAATGCTGTATCTACAAACAGAGGTCTTGCATCAGCATCTAATGTGACTCTACAGAACGTGAAAGACGAAAGAAGAAGAGAGCTTCTTGGTGAAGGATTCAGAATGTGGGATTTATTAAGATGGGGTCAGTCAGTTCCTGTATATGGTTCGGCTGGAACAGGTACTCCTGTAACATTGAACATCGGAGATACGCGTTTGGCATTCCCTATTCCACAGGCAGAAACAAACGTTTCAGGTACGTTAGTTGCTCCTAACCCTGGTTATGACAACTCACTTTAATAAGTAAAATCTTCTTCACAGAAGAACACTTATATAAATTTAAAAAAGCAGTAACATGGTCACATGTTGCTGCTTTTTTTATGGAATAAAAATAATGATATAAAATACTGTTAAAGACACTCATTTAAAAAGTTAATATTTTCAGAAGATTCATTGATCCGTTTAATTAAACTCGAAACTTATATGAATACATTGTAGCAGATTTTATATTTTTGTAGCTTAAATGTTACAATGAGATATTTCATCATCATACTCTTCATATGCTTTAATGTTAAAGCTCAGACAGTCAAAACAGACTCCGGTAAAATCGTTAAAAAAGCAGAAGATACCCTTGTTATTGATTCAGGGAAAAAAGACTCCCTGAAAATTTTTAAACCTACCATCAATGATTATCTGTATCAGAACCAGTTTTCTGAAAAGAAAGTTTTTGATACCGTGATGACTTTTGGTAAGACTCATATCTTTTCCCAATACAATAACAGAGATAATTTTGGAAGAGTACAGCCTGCTAATATCGGAGCAGGATTCAATCCTCTTATCTATGAAGTGAATGCGGAACAAAACCTGTCTCTTCTGCCTTCCAATAAGGCTTATATGATCTTAGGAGCAAATGATATTAAATATTATGACGTAAAAACACCCACAGCCTCTTTCATTTACCATACTGCAATGAAAAACGGTGCCGCTCTTAATTCTACCTACACTCAGAATATCGGAAAAAGATTCAACTTTGCCATTGAGTATATGGGATTACGTTCTCAGGGATTTTATAGAAATTCACTGGCAGCTAATAATAATACCATATTTTCCGGGCATTATGTTTCCAAAAGCGGGAACTATGAACTCTTTGCCCATTACCTGCATCAGAACGTTAACAATCAGGAAAGCGGAGGGATTGTAGATGACGCAAGATTCCAGAGTGGAGACAGCAATTACAAGAACAGGCAGAATGCTCAGGTGAACCTTGCATCGTCCAGCTCACAGTTCTCTTATAGAAGATATTACTTAAGCCATCAGTTTACGCCGTTTAATGCAGAGAAATTCCCTTTCAGTATAAGGCATACCGTTTTCCATCAGGGAAATAAATATTATTATAATCAGGGACAGCTTGAGCCTTACTGGTATACTGACGCCGCTACTCAGGTAACTAGTGGATTCCCCCTGACAACCAAAAAATATTCAGATAACTTTAGCAATACAGTAAGTCTTGTTTTTAATAATGAAAAATTCAAGCTTGATGGAGGAGTTCGTTATCAGATGCTGAAATTTGGGGTCAGAGACCTGGCAACGATTAATGGAACCGCTCTTCCGGGAGAGTTGAAAGAAAATAGAATAGGAGCTGTAGGAAATCTTCAGGTCAAACTTTGGGATAAAATTCAGCTAAAGTCCTTTTTAGAATTTTCAAATGGGAGCCAGTTCGGAAGTTATCTAAAAACAATCAACAATCTTAAGTTTGAACCTATAAAAGATTATTTTGTTAATGCCAAAGTAAATTTCCAAAGTGCTTACCCTTCTTTTAATTATTTATTGAATACTTCTGTTTATAATGGGTTCAACTATTATCTTGAGAATGCTAAAAACCAATCTGTAACAGAAATCGGAGGGAGTGTAAACCTGAAATGGTTCAAAACCGAACTTTTTGCTAACTACTTCAGAATAGAAAATTATACGTATTTTGACAGCAATGCCAACCCAAAACAAAGCGAAAGCTCACTGAACATTTCTCAGATCGGAGGTGATGCTACCTTCAGCTTTGGTAAATTTCATTTGAACACAAGACTTCATTTCCAGAATACACTAACGAATAAAGAACTTCTTCCTCTTCCAAGTTTTATCGGTAGAGCTAACTTCTTCTATCAGACTCACGCATTCAAAAAAGCTGCTGAAATTCAGGCCGGATTAAAAGTGTATTACTTCTCTAAATTTGCCTCAAGAGATTACTTCCCGATCCTGAATGAATATATTCTTCCCAATGCAAATGCATTCTCAATCGGAGGGCAGCCTATTGCCGATCTTTATATCAATATGAAGGTTAAAAAAATGTTCTTTTACGTAGAAGGACAACAGATTGGAACTGTAATTTCCAGTAATAAAGCTTATGCATTTCCACACTATCCGGTTTATGATTTCAGGCTGAACATCGGAATTGTGTGGTATTTGTTCAACTAAAAGAAAAACAAGTTGAAAACAATTAATAAAATATCATTTAACGACATAGAAAGCATTCCTCAGTTGGTGAAAGATTTTCTGAACCAAAAAATTGAGGGATTTGAAGAAAATACCTTTTCTTTAGAGCATTTCAGAAACCAGATTCATCTTAAAAAAGACGCTTTTACTCAAGATCAGAGGAATATATTGTCGGATGAACTAAATAAACAGCTGGAAGACTTACATCTTTCTTCAAGGCAAAAAGAAAATCTGGATAGGCTGAAATTGCCCAATACATTTACCATCACAACCGGACATCAGCTGAACCTGTTCTCAGGACCTGTTTTCTTTGTTTACAAAATTTTGCAGACCATCAAAACATGTACATATCTGAAAGAAAATTTTCCGGATTTCAATTTTGTTCCTGTATACTGGATGGCTTCGGAAGATCATGATTTTGCAGAGATCAATCATTTCAAAACAGAGAATAATTATTATGAGATCAACGAGAAATCTGGTGGGCCTGTAGGTAGAATCAAAATCAGTGATACCTTTTTCGTCTCAGAATTTGAGAAAGAGTTCAAAGATTCCGTTTTCGGAACAGAACTGATCCTGATGCTGAAAGAAGCTTATAAAACAGGTAATACGCTTACTCAAGCGATAAAAATCCTGGTCAACAGACTTTTCTCAGATTTTGGACTGTTAATTATAGACGGAGATTCCAGAGTACTTAAAACACAGATTAAAGAAGTTTTCAAAAATGAACTTCTGAATTCCAGTCTTTACAATAATTCAAATGAAAAAGTTAATTTTCTAACGGAAAAATATGGCAAAGTCCAGGTCAATCCAAGAGAAATAAATCTTTTTTATCTTTCAGAAACAAGAGACAGAATAGATTTTGATGGTCACCGATATAAAATAGTGGATACAGACACCATATTCACACAGGATCAAATTCTGAATGAACTGGAAAATCATCCTGAAAAGTTCAGCCCGAATGCCCTGATGCGCCCCGTTTATCAGGAAAAAGTACTTCCCAATCTTGCTTATATTGGAGGAAATGCAGAAATTATGTATTGGCTTGAACTCAAAGATTACTTTTCAAAACTCAATATTCCGTTTCCCATTTTGATTCCGAGAAACTCAATGCTTTTCCTTCCGGAAAAAACGCTGGGGAAAGTAGGGAAACTGAATCTTAAGATTGAAGACTTTTTTGGAAGCTTTACCGGCATCACCAATCAGAAAATTTTAGAAGGCAGCAATGTCTTACAATTACTGGAAGAAAAAGAAGCCCTTTTGGAAAAAAGTTTCTCAGAATTGAAAGCTATTGCGGAAACTACAGAAAAGTCTTTCGGAAATATGGTGAAAGCAGAAGAAGTAAGACAGCTGAAATCTTTCAAAAGAATGAAAAAGAGACTCCTGCATGCCGAAAAAATAAAACAAAACGAACTGCTGGAAAGACTGGAAAGACTATTTTTGGATATCCATCCTTCTAAGACCTGGCAGGAGAGGGTATATAACTTCAGCGTATTCTTTTCAGATTACGGGTACTCATGGCTTGAAAATTGTTTGGAAGAAATGGTGGTTCAAGAATCCAAATTAATAATTGTTGCCATTTAATTTTAAAGAAGTATTTTTGTAAATTATAATTATCGAATATGATAAAGAGGTTTTTTATTCTGTCCAGTTTATGTATGGTTTTGGGGGTGTCTGCTCAAAATTCACACACCGTTGCCAAAGGAGATAATCCTTACAATATCGCTAAAAAGTACGGGATAACTGTAGACGAATTGTTAAAGCTGAATCCAAAATTCAAAGATGGGAAGCTGGCTATTGGTGATGTTCTTACAGTAAAAGCTGAAAAACATACAACTCCGGTTTCTAAACCTGTTTCTGTTGAAAAAGCAAAACCGAATACGGGGCAATCACTAGGTAAAATTGTATTACAGCCAAAACAAACCGTTTATGGAATTGCAAAGCAATACCGCATTTCTGAAACAGATCTTCGAAAACTGAATCCTGAATTGGACTCTCATATGAAGATTGGTGACGAAATTACACTACCTCTTGAGAGTATAAAGAAATATGGCGGAGGGCAGCAGACTGCTCCTGTGGTGGCTAAACCTGTCGAGGCACCAGCAGAAACACCAGTAACTACAGGTTCTTCAGAGAAAGGGACTTATGTTATTCAGCCAAAAGATAATTATTACAGAATTTCAAAACAGTTTGGAGTCAGCCAACAGGAACTTTTTGCTTTAAATCCTGGATTAGAAGAAAAAGGTCTGAAACCTGGTGATACCATTAATATTAAAAAATCAAATACGGAAACCGCTTCAGAAGCAGTGAATCCGAAAACAAAAATAGACTCAGGGAATGAAAGATCTTCAGCCGGATCTGTTGCCGCAGCTGATGATTATGTTACCTATACTGTACTACAGGGAGACACCGTTTTCTCAATTGTCAACAAGTTTGGAATTTCCATTGATGAGCTGATTGCACTTAATCCTGATCTTTCCCACGGACTGAAAGCAGGAATGGTGTTAAAAATCAAAAAACAAGATCCTGCTTACGTAAAGAAAAATGGAGATGCTCTAAGTGTAGTATTAATGCTTCCATTTGGATACAGTACCAATGAAACCCAGTACAGAGGAATGGCTATGGATTTCCTTACAGGAGCTAAACTTGCTATTGAGAGAAATGCCAGAGGAGGACAAAAGCTGGACATCAAAATCGTGGATTCAGGAAATGAGGCGTCATTCAGAAATTCACTAACGCAGATCAACCCGGAGAATACCGACCTTATTATAGGTCCGTTCTTTAAATCCAACGTAATTGATGTTCTTGATTTTACTAAAAATCAGAAAATTCCTATCGTTGCACCATTTGCCAACTCACCGGAACTGTACAACTACAGCAACCTGATCATTGTAGAAACCAATGACCAGACGTATGCTGATAAAATTGTAGAAGAAGTGAAATCTGTTTATTCAGATCAGAAAATATATGTTGTTGCTGACAGCAAAAAAGAAATTGCAGGCTACATCAAAGGCGGGCTTGAAAAAGCCGTTAAAAATCCAAATGTTATCATCGTGAATTCTCCTGCAGATATCCAGTTGGATCAGAATATGATGACAGGACAGTCTGCACCGGTTATCGCTATTTTAGCAAGTGATGCAGATGCGGCAGGAGATGCTTTTGCAACTAAAATGATCAGTCTTTCCAAAGAAGTTCAGGGGGTAAAAGCATTCAGTATGTATTATTCTCCGGTTTTTGAAAAGAAAGTTGACGAGTTAAGCCAGGCAAGCCTTGTATATTTGATGGACAGAAAAATCAATACCGACGGGAATTTTGAAAAGGAAATTCTGGCAGCGTATAAAACAAAATATTGTAAGACGCCTCCTAAATATGCTGTTGTAGGTTTTGATGTAGTCAATGATATGCTGACGAGAGAAAACAAAAAAGGAGAGATCTTTAAACAGATGAACAAAGTACAGACTCAGCTGGCTACCAAGTTCGAATTTGTAAAATCTAAAGCAAACGGAGCGTATGTAAATACAGGTTACCGTGTCATCCGATTGGTACCATAAATGATTTATGTTTCTTTAACAGAATTATTTTAACATTATATTTATATTTGCATAATATTTAATTCAATACATGAAAGCACTTGTATTTCCTGGGCAGGGTTCTCAGTTTGTCGGAATGGGAAAAGAATTGTATGATTCCAGAAAAGATATCAAAGATCTTATGGAATCTGCCAATGAAATCTTAGGTTTCGACATTCTTTCCATTATGTTTAACGGAACAGATGGAGATCTTAAGAAAACAGAGGTTACCCAGCCTTCTATATTTATACATTCAGTAGCTGCTTTAAAAGCGGTAAATGGTCTTGGAGCTGAGATGGTTGCAGGACATTCTCTAGGAGAATTTTCAGCATTGGTTGCCAATGGAGTTTTATCTTTTGATGATGGACTGAAATTAGTTTCCGAGAGAGCAAAAGCAATGCAAGAAGCCTGTGATGCCAATCCAAGCTCTATGGCAGCAATTTTAGGTCTTGAAGATGCTGAAGTTGAGGAAATTTGTGCTTCGATCAATGGGATCGTAGTACCTGCTAACTACAACTGTCCTGGTCAGCTTGTTATTTCAGGGGAGACTCCGGCAGTGGAAGAAGCTTGTGCAAAACTTAAAGAAGCTGGTGCAAGAAGAGCATTATTACTTCCTGTAAACGGAGCATTCCATTCACCATTAATGCAGCCGGCACAGGAAAGACTGGCAGCTGCTATTGAAAAAACAAAATTCAGAAAAGCAACCATACCGGTTTATCAGAATATTACCACTACAGCGATTACCAATCCTGATGAGATCAAGCAAAACCTGATCGCTCAGCTTACGGGGCCTGTGAAATGGACGCAGTCTGTTCAGAACATGATCAAAGACGGTGCCTCTAATTTTGTGGAAGTAGGTCCGGGAAAAACACTTCAGGGATTGATCAAGAAAATTGATGCGTCTGTGGAAGTGGCTTCAGCAATCTAATTAAAATCATATGGGCGAAATATTTTCACCGGGAAAGCTTATGCTTACTTCAGAATATTTCGCAATAGACGGAGCTCTTGTTCTGGCAGTACCAACGCTGCTGGGACAAGAGTTTTTTTTTGAAGAAAAAGACGATGAAAATTCCCTTGTTTTATGGGAAGCTTATCATCAGAACAAATTATGGCTGAAAGCAGTCATCAATTATAAAAACTGGAAGATCCTCGAAACGAATCTGCCTTCTGCCGCTGAATTTATTCTTAACACCCTTAAAAATGTTCAGCAGCTTTCTGAAACCCGGTTCAAGAGCAATTTTTCTTATTATTTAAAGACCAACCTTCAGTTTCCCGCAGATTACGGATTAGGAAGCAGTTCAACATTAATGAACAACCTTGCCGAATGGTCCGGAATTGATCCTTTTCACCTAAACAGTATCAGTCTTGGAGGAAGCGGATATGATATTGCGGTGGCCAAAGAGAAATCAGCTGTTTTGTTTAAAAGTAAGCCGGAAATCTGGTATGAAAAAACAGAATTCAGCCCTTCCTTCAAAAATGAGCTTATTTTTATTCATTTAAATCAGAAGCAGGATAGCCGCGAAGGAATTAATCTTTACAAATCAAAAATAAAGTCTCCGGAAATGATTCGTGAATTTTCGGATTTAACAAAAAAAGTTTTATTATGCAATGAATTGGAAAATTTTTCTGAACTGATGATGATTCATGAGCATAAAATTTCCGATTTCATTGGAATTCCTACAGTTAAAGAGAAATTTTTCGCAGATTGCCCGGTTTTTGTTAAAAGTTTAGGGGCTTGGGGCGGAGATTTTGTAATGAGCGCCAAATTTGAAGGCTTTAAGGACTATTTTTGGGGAAAAGGTTTCACCCGTGTTTTTGAATGGCCTGAAATAATAAACTCGTAATCAGTAATTTATAATCCTGTTTTTTTATTTGTCATTCTGACTTATATCATTATATTTAAACCACCTTTAACAAATAATTAATATTAATTTTGTTGAACCCAATAAAGAAATAGAAAATATAAGTAAAATGAAACACGCTAAAATCATCCAGGATTTAGAAAAATTAGGGATTAAAGGAAATTACGAGGTGGTATATAACCCTTCTTATGAGGAATTATATCAGGCTGAAGTATCTCCTGAAAATCAAGGCTTTGAGAAAGCTGAGCTTACGGAATCAGGTGCAGTATCGGTAAAAACAGGTATTTTCACAGGTCGTTCACCTAAAGACAGATATATTGTTCAGGATGATGTTACAAGAGATACGATTTTCTGGGACGGAAAAGTAAATCTTCCTACAACAGCAGAAATTTTTGACTCTTGTAAAGGATTAGTGCTGAACCAGCTTGCTGAAGCTAAGAAAATCTATGTTGTTGATGCTTTTTGCGGAACCAACGCAGATACAAGACTAAAAGTAAGGTTCATCGTTGAAGTAGCGTGGCAGGCCCATTTCGTTACGAATATGTTCATCCGTCCGTCTCACTACGAGCTTGAGAACTTCGGAGAGCCTGATTTCACAGTAATCAACGGTTCCAAAACAACCAACCCGAACTGGGAAGCTCAGGGATTAAACTCTGAAAACTTCATCATGTTCAATCTTACGGAAAAACTTCAGATTATCGGTGGTACTTGGTACGGTGGTGAAATGAAGAAAGGAATGTTTGCTATGATGAATTACTATCTTCCATTAAAAGGTATGGCATCTATGCACTGTTCTGCAAACGTAGGTGAAGAAGGAGATGTAGCTCTTTTCTTCGGTCTTTCAGGAACAGGTAAAACGACTTTATCTGCTGATCCTAAAAGATACCTTATCGGTGACGATGAGCACGGTTGGGATAACAACGGAGTATTCAACTACGAAGGTGGATGCTATGCTAAAGTAATTGATCTTTCAGAAGAAAAAGAACCAGATATTTTCAGAGCAATCAAGAGAGATGCACTTTTAGAAAATGTAGTGGTAAATAACGGTGTTGCAGATTATAAAGACGGATCTATCACTGAAAATACAAGAGTATCTTATCCTATTTATCATATCAATAAAATTGTCCTTCCTTCAAAAGCAGGACATGCTAAAAAGATCGTTTATCTTTCTGCAGATGCGTTCGGAGTACTTCCTCCGGTTTCCATCTTAGATGATAATCAGGCACAGTACCACTTCCTTTGCGGATATACTTCCAAGTTAGCCGGAACAGAAAGAGGAATTACTGAACCTCAGCCGTCTTTCTCTCCTGCATTCGGAGAAGCATTCCTTACCCTTCACCCGACGATGTATTCTAAGACACTGATCGGTAAAATGAAAGAACATGGAGCAAAAGCTTACCTTGTTAATACAGGATGGAACGGAACAGGAAACAGAATCTCTCTGAAAGATACAAGAGCAATTATTGATGCGATCATCGATGGTTCTATTGATAGTGCGCCTAAAACAAGAGTTCCTATTATGAACCTTGAAATTCCAACTCAGCTTCCAAATGTTTCCGAAGGAATCCTTGATCCTAGAGAAACATACAGCAACGCTTCAGAATGGGAAGAAAAAGCAAAAGATCTTGCTGGAAGATATATCAAAAACTTTGAGCAGTATTGTGATACTGAAGAAGGAAGAAAGTTAATCGCTTCAGGACCTCAGCTTCAGGAACAGACGATCTAATATAATTTAAAATATATTATAATTAAAGCCTCATCATTGATGGGGCTTTTTTATGTGGTTTACATTATAACTAGGTTGAAAAATGCAATGCGTTAAGATTTTAAATCATCAGGCTGCTTTTAAGGCGCTAGAAAATCCAAGATTTTCAACAAGTTTTTTGGAATGAAAATAGTATGGGTTCAAATTTTATCGGAGATAAAATCATTGCGCCTTATTAATGCAGCATAAAAATATTTTAGCGACTTTGCGTATACCAACACTAAAAAAATCTGCGTAATTAGCGAGCAAAATAATACATTCAGTATTATTTTAAGCTTAAAATGGCTAATCTGTAACCATCCATTCCAAATCCGGACAATACTGCATCACAATGAGCTGCGGTTACAGATTTCTGGCGAAACTCTTCCCGTTTATAGATATTGCTGATATGCACTTCTATTTTTGGCTTCCTGATATTCTTTAAACAGTCTGCGATTGCATAGGAATAATGAGTATAAGCTCCCGGATTGATCACCAGCGCATCAAAATCATCTTCCTGCAGCCTGTTGATGATTTCCCCTTCAATATTAGATTGGTAATAATCCAGTTTGTGGGATGAAAACTCATTTTTCAGTTCTGTAAAGCAGGTTTCCATAGAAATGCTTCCATAGATTTCAGGTTCTCTTGTGCCCAGAAGATTCAGATTGGGTCCGTTTACGATTAAAACTTTCATTCTATAAATGTATAAAGTTTAGTTCATTTGACGAACTATTTTTTTTTCTTCATTCATGTTTTCTTTTTTGAATTATTGATAATGATATTTATCATGTTTGTGAATTTGATAATGATGTAATGCTTTGCTGTAACAGGTTTTAGCTAAAAATTAAGTTAATTTTTGAAAATTTTTCATTAAAAATTCATAAGTCTACTTGTTTTGTAGACTAATTGTTTTTAGATTTGTAGTCATATTTCGATCGGCTTATAAAGAAAGATGGAGGGAACTGACCCTGTGAAGTCTTAACAACCTGCCCCGGTGCAAGGTGTTACATTCAGCCTTTAAAGGAAAAATAAGCAATTGGTTAATCGTATTTTTCGATGCCCTTTGCTGACTTTTCTGCAAAGGGCAAAATTTTAATATATGATAAATAAAATTGATTATGATTGGTGAAAGTTTAATTAAATCTAAAATTTGGATTCCTCCCGTTGCTGTATTTTTCTTAGGGATTGTCAGTGTAAACGCACAGGAAGCCAAACCGAAAAAAGATACGATCCGCGAAAAAGAAATTGATGAAGTAGTGGTCGTGGCTTATGGTAAAGCGAAAAGAAACAGTTATACCGGATCTGTAGCTACCATTTCAAGTGACAAGATCAACAACAGACCTGTAAACAATATTACAAAAGCACTGGAAGGACAGGTTCCGGGAATTCAGGCGGCAAGTGCTTCAGGGCAGCCGGGTTCTACGGCCTCAATTAGAATACGGGGGATTGGTTCCGTAAGTGCTTCCAGTGATCCGCTTTTTGTGGTAGACGGAATTCCTTTTGATGGAAATATCAATTCCATCAGCCCGAATGATATTGAATCCATCAGTGTATTGAAAGATGCTACAGCAAGTGCTTTGTATGGATCAAGAGGTGCCAACGGAATCATTATCATTACGACTAAATCCGGTAAAAAAGGAGAAGCGAAAATCAACTTCAATATCAGCCAGGGATTTTCCGGAAGAGCCGTTAAAGATTATGAACAGGTGAGTACAGATCAATATTTCCAGCTGCATTGGGAAGCATTGAGAAATGGATATAAATCTGATAAAATATCTTCTCAGCAGGCCGCACAGATGGCGTCAGATAACCTCGTTTCTTCTTTGGGGATTAATCCGTACGGACCGGGATATCCCAATCCTGTAGGAACAGACGGTAAACTTCTTCCGGGTGCAAAAGCTTTATGGAATGATGACTGGAGAGATGTTCTTCAGAGAATGGCTTCCAGAAATCAGGTTGATTTTGATGTCAGCGGAGGAAGTGATAAAAGCAATTATTTCTTTTCATTAGGGTATCTGGATGATAAAGGAATTGCGATTCAATCCGGTTTCAAAAAATACAGTACGCGTTTAAAACTGAATTCAGAAGTGAAAAAATGGCTGAATGTAGGAGTGAATTTAAGCTATACCAACAGTATTCAGCAGGCTCCGACTTCTTCAGATTCCAAATCAGGCAATGTGATTCAGGCTGCAAGAACAATTCCTTCTTTTTATCCGTATTATGAAAGAAATCCAGACGGAAGCTATAGACTGAATGCTGATGGAGAAAGGGTGTTTGATTTCGGAAAATACAGGCCAAGTAATGCGCTTCAGAATCAGAATTTAGCAGCAACACTACCTTTGGATAAAAATGAAAACAGAGAAGATAACTTTTCAGGAAAAGGTTTTCTTGATTTTACTTTCCTTCCGGAATTGAAATTTAAATCCAGCTTCTCGGTAGATTTGGTTAACTACAACGGACATTATTATACCAACCCCATTTTAGGATTGGGGAAAGAAACAGGAGGTTCAGTGAGCCGTTCAAATTCCAGAACACTTTCATATACAACGAGTAATATCCTGACGTATGATAAGAAATTCGGACAGCATCATTTCAATATTCTGGCAGGGCAGGAGTTTTATAAATATGATTATCAGACGATTTCCGGTTCCAGAAGCCAGTTTTCCCTGCCGTATTATTATGAACCAAGTGCAGCAGCTTTGTTAGGAAGTTTTACAGGGAAAAGTGATAAACTGACATTACTGAGCTTCTTAGGGAAAGCTGAGTATGATTTTAAAAATACGTATTTCCTTTCAGCTTCAGCAAGAACAGACGCCTCGTCCCGTTTTTACGGAGATAACCGATGGGGGAAATTCTGGTCGGTAGGGGCTTCATGGAAAGCTTCCAACGAAGACTTTATCAAAGATCTGAACTTCTTCAACCAGCTGACTTTACGTGCGAGTTACGGAGGTCAGGGGAATGATAAACTGGGAACACTTTATGCTTATCAGGAACTGTATAAGTTTTACAATAACTTAGGGGAACCCGGAACGGTTCTTACCAAAACGGCAACGAACGACGTGAAATGGGAAACCAATCTTAATTTCAATGCCGGACTTGAGTTTACCATTCTTAATAACAGAGTTAAAGGGAATGTAGAGTATTTTCAACGAAAAAGCCAGGATCTTTTATTCAATATGCCGACGGCTCCGTCTTTGGGAATCAGTGATTTCCCGGCCAACATTGGAACGATCCAGAATACCGGTTTTGAATTCTCACTTTTCACAACACCCATCAAAAATGATGATTTTGAATGGAATATTGATGTGAATCTGAGTACCCTGAAGAATAAAATCCTGAAATTACCTAAAGGAACCGTAATCAGCGGAACAAAACGTATGCAGGAAGGCGGTTCTATCTATGACTTCTTTATTCAGGAATGGAAAGGAGTAGACCCAAGTACAGGAAAACCGTTGTGGAGATATATTTATCAGGATGAAAACGGAAATACGATAGACGGAACGACTTCAGAATATGGAAAAGCAACCAAAACCCCGCAGGGATCCGCATTGCCGAAATTAACAGGAGGAGTTACCACAAGTATTGCCTATAAAAACTTTGATTTCTCTGCACTGCTTTCTTTTAGTTTGGGAGGAAAGATCCTGGATACGGATTATACTTCCCTGATGTATAACGGAAGTTCCGGCGGAAGGGCATGGAGTACTGAAATGCTAAACAGATGGACCCCGGAAAACCCTTATACGGATGTCCCTTCATTAAGCACAACCACAAATAACTGGAACTCAAGTTCTTCAAGATTTTTGTATTCCGGATCGTATGCAAGGCTTAAAAACGTCAATCTGGGCTATACACTTCCTTCAGATTATTTTGAAAAACTGGGACTGAAGAAATTCAGAATTTATATCCAGGCAGAAAACCTGCTGACCTTCTACAAACATAAAGGTCTTGACCCTGAACAATCACTGGACGGAACGACTTATTTCAGATATCCGGCCATGAGAACGGTAACTTTCGGTCTTCAGGCAACGCTTTAACCTTTTTAAAATTGAAACAATGAAAAAATTAAAATATTTATCTTTTGCTCTTATCGCAGTATGGTCTCTTACCAGCTGCGAAAGTGAGTTGGAAACGGCTCCAACGGATCAGGCTAATGGTGCAGAAGTTTTTAAAACCGCTGAAAGTGCAGAAACTGTCATCAACGGAACCTGGGCTAAATTTAATGATGACGGAACAACGTTTGCGAACATTGGATATTCAACGGTACTCAGAACCAGCGATGCCATGGGTAGTGATGTTGCGGTGCTGACTAACAAATATGGATTTCCTACGGCCTACGCTTTTGCCGAAATGGTGAACAATACCGCAGGACGTCCGCAGTTTATCTGGACAATGCTGTATTCCACCATCAACAACATGAATAATGTGATCACCCGTATTGATGGAACAGAAGGAAGCCAAGCCAAAAAAGATCAGGTGAAAGGGCAGGCCAAAGCACTTCGTGCATTTTGTTATCTTAATCTGGCCAGCTTTTACCAGTTCAGCTACCTTAAAGATAAAACAGCTTTAACAGCTCCGATCTATACAGAACCTTCAACGATAAGTTCCGTTCCGAAGAAAAGAGCAAGTCTTGAAGAAATCTACACTTTAATCAAAAGTGACCTGACGGATGCTGATAACCTGCTGAAAAACTATAACAGAAATAACAAAGATAAAATCGACAGATCCGTAGTCAATGGTCTTCTGGCAAGAACTTACCTGAATACAGGAGAGTGGAGTAAGGCTGTTGAAGCGGCAAAAACAGCAAGAAATGGTTTCCCTCTAATGACTCCTGAAAAATATAAGGAAGGCTTTAATGATATCAGCAATGGAGAATGGATCTGGGGCCACGGACAAACCCAGGAACAGTCAGATGCAGGTTATGCGTTCCATTATCTGGATGTATCTTCTTCAGGAAGTTATTATTACAGCTTTATGGCAGATCCTTATTTTAAAAATTTATTTGACACAAATGATATAAGATCACAGTTATTTTCCTGGGATGGTCTTCCGGGAAGAGAAGGGCTGCTGAGATATGCTAAATTTAAATTCAAGGCCAATCTTATCGCAGACATTGTACTGATGAGAGCGGCGGAAATGTATCTGATTGAAGCGGAAGGAGAAGCCAGAGCCGGAAATATCACTAACGCCATAGCTGCTTTGAACCAGCTGAAATCAGCAAGACACGCTAATCCTTACAGTGGATCGCTGGACCAGAATGAAGTGGTAAAGGCCATCCTGATTGAAAGAAGAAAAGAATTATTCGGGGAAGGATTCTCCCTTTCAGACGTAATTCGTACCCAGGGAGCTGTAGAAAGAAAAGCTTTTGTGGATGATGAAGGAAAACCGATCAAAGTTCAGGTAACCACTCCGGACGGAACGGTAAAAACGGTCAACGGAAGAGGGCACTCAGTCCTGAATTTCCCGGATCAAAGCTCTTTTGTCCCGAACAGCAAATATTATCTGTTCAGTATTCCGCAGAAGGAAATAGAGAACAATCCTAACCTGTAATAATTAGATTTGATTTTTTTTAGCCATCGCTTAGTGTGATGGCTTTTTTATTGAAATGTAATTCATCAATTTGAAGACTCTTTTGCAATAATTTCTTTACTCCCCAAACATCTCAGTATCGCTGCCAGCTTATAAAGATCGTAATCTATCATGTCTCTTTCTCCACTCATTACTTTCTGTAAAAATTCCCAATCATCTGTAAGGCTTCCCATTGTCAAACCTACAGGATCTTTATAAGGATCATATAATTCTTCATCAAGTATATTCCAATATAGATCTTTATCCAGAGTTATTGATTGGTTGTTGTCCAGACTGTTTAGCTTTGAAAGAAAAATTTCAAACAATATTTTCAGATCAGCTATTTTTATAGGGGTATTATTTTCCATTCAATTGATGTGTTTTTTCCTCAACAAGGGCTGATGATACCTTTTGTGAAGACAGATAGGGCTTATACAATTACAAAACTATTATTTTTATTGATACAATCCGGAACAATTTTTGAACAGGTTTTACTCATATATTGATGGATCATTTTCATTGATTATCTGCTTTAATAGAATGAAATTAAAAATCTCATTCATAAAAAATGTTTACCTTTGTATGATATGAACCTGTTCAGATGGATATTAGCATTCTATTTTATGGCATTGTCACTCATGCCATGCGAAGATGTGCACCGTCCTTCCGGTTCAGAGGATGTGAAGCTTACCTTTAATATGGAGGAGTCTCATTCCAAAGACAAAGGAGATATTTGCTCACCGCTTTGTACATGCAGCTGCTGTCAGATCACAGTGTCTGCTTTTAAAATGCATTCCCTGCTGAAAATTCCGGATCATATTCCGGCCTATTTCTCTAAGAAAATTCTTTTTCAGAAAAACAATTTCGCTTATCAGGTGTATGACCACATCTGGCAGCCTCCCAAGATTTAATTTTTATTGATAATCAGGAAGTCATGCTTTCTGAGTATATGAACTTTGCAATTTCATTGCAGAGGCCTTCATGATATATTTGTACCGGAATACCGTTCCTGTACAGTTATTTATTCATAAAAATTAAAATACATTGTGTTAGATAAAATCATAAAATTCAGTATCAAAAATAAGGTCGTTGTTGGTATCATGACCTTGCTGCTGATTATCTGGGGAGTGTGGAGCGCTACTAAACTTCCCATAGATGCCGTACCGGATATTACCAACAATCAGGTGCAGATTATCACAGTCTGTCCTACACTGGCAGGACAGGAAGTAGAACAGCTCGTAACCTTTCCTATTGAGCAGAGCATTGCCAACGTTCCGGATATAGAAGAAACAAGAAGTATCTCAAGGTTCGGACTTTCTGTGATTACCGTTGTTTTCAAAGAAAATGTGGATGTTTACTTTGCCAGGCAGCTGGTGAATGAGCGCCTGAAACAGGCTGCAGAAGAAATCCCCAAAGGAGTAGGAACACCCGAACTGGCTCCCGTAAGTACGGGACTGGGAGAGGTTTATCAGTATATCCTCCATCCGAAAAAAGGAAGCGAAAAGAAATACGATGCCAAAGAACTCCGTACCATGCAGGACTGGATCGTTCGCAGGCAGCTTAACGGAACCCCGGGAGTAGCAGAAGTAAACAGCTTTGGAGGAGAATTAAAACAGTATGAAGTAGCTGTTAATCCGGATCGTCTGAAAGCAATGGGAGTGAGCATCACCGATATTTTTACCGCTCTGGAAAAAAACAACCAGAATACGGGAGGCGCTTATATTGATAAAAAACCAAATGCTTACTTTATCCGGGGAATCGGTTTTGTAACATCTCTGGACGATATTAAAAGTATTGCTGTAAAAAATGAAACAGGAAGCGTTCCGATCTTTATCAAAGATGTGGCAGATGTACGGCTTGGAAGTGCTGTACGCTATGGTGCGTTAACCTATAACGGAAAAGTAGACGCTGTAGGTGGCGTTGTTATGATGCTGAAAGGTGCCAACAGTAACGAAGTCGTAAGCAATATCAAAGCTAAAATTCCTACCATTCAGAAATCCCTTCCCGATGATGTGTTGATAGAACCGTTCCTGGACAGAACAGATCTGGTAGGAAGAGCCATCAATACCGTAGAAAAAAATCTTATTGAAGGCGCATTGATCGTTATCTTCGTTTTGGTAGTCTTTCTTGGAAACTTCAGAGCAGGCCTTATTGTAGCTTCTGCCATTCCGCTGTCATTGCTTTTTGCTTTGGGAATGATGAATGTATTTGGTGTGAGTGCCAATTTAATGAGTCTCGGAGCTATCGATTTCGGTCTGATCATAGACGGAGCCGTGATTATTGTGGAAGCAACCCTGCATCATTTAGGAATTAGGAAATCCGTAGGAAGACTTACCCAAAGTGAAATGGATGAAGAAGTTTTTCTTTCAGCATCCAAGATCCGTAACAGTGCCGCATTTGGAGAAATTATCATCCTTATCGTTTACATTCCGATTCTTACCCTGGTGGGAGTAGAAGGAAAAATGTTTACCCCGATGGCCAAAACAGTAGGATTTGCCATTTTAGGAGCTTTGATCCTTTCACTGACCTATATTCCAATGATGAGTGCCCTGTTTTTGTCTAAAAATATATCCCATAAAGAAACTTTTTCAGATAAAATGATGAATCGTCTGCAAAAGATCTATCAGCCATTGCTGCAGAGAGCCATCAAAGTAAAATATATCATTGTTTCAGCGACTGTTTTCATATTCGTCATTACCGCTTTTATTTTCAAAAATATGGGTGGAGAATTTATTCCTCAGCTGCAGGAAGGAGATTATGCCTTCCACTGTATTCTTCCTCAGGGAAGTTCATTGAGCCAGAGTATAGAAACCTCTATGCAGGCTTCAAGGATCATCAAACAGTTTGATGAGGTGAAAATGGTAGTCGGAAAAACCGGTTCCGCCGAAGTTCCTACCGATCCCATGCCTCCCGAAGCTACTGATATGATCATCGTTTTGAAACCAAAAAACGAATGGAAATCGAAGAAATCTTATGAAGAACTGGGAGATGAGATCAGCGAAAAACTGGAAACTATTCCGGGAGTTTTCTTTGAAAAGAACCAGCCGATCCAGATGCGTTTCAACGAGCTGATGACAGGAATCAGACAGGACGTTGCCGTAAAAATTTTTGGTGAAAACTTAGACTCCCTTTCCATCTATGCAGATAAAGTAGGAAAGATCATTCAGACGGTTGACGGAGCTACAGCCCCACAGATCGAGAGAGTAAGCGGACTTCCGCAGATCAATGTGGTATACGACAGAACGAGAATGGCCAACTACGGACTGAATATTGAAGATGTAAACAACGCCGTAAGTACAGCATTTGCAGGAAAAGCAGCAGGTCAGGTTTTTGAAAATGAAAGACGTTTTGATCTCGTAGTCCGTCTCGACAGCCTTCACAGAACTAATATCGATGATGTGAATAATCTGATGATCTCAGCCGGTTCAGGAGCACAGATCCCATTGTCTCAGGTGGCTAATATCAGTTATAAGCTGGGGCCGGCACAGATCAGCCGTGAAGAAGGGAAAAGAAGAATCGTGATAGGTTTTAATGTAAAAGACCGTGATGTACAGAGTGTAGTAAAAGATATTCAGGCAAAACTGGATAAAGAAATTAAACTGCCTTCAGGATACTACTTTACCTACGGAGGTCAGTTTGAGAATCTTCAGGAAGCAAGCAAGCGTCTGATGATTGCCGTTCCGGTTTCCTTATTCCTGATCTTTATGCTGCTGTATTTCACGTTCCGTTCATTCAAGCAGGCTGCTTTGATCTTTACCGCTATTCCGATGAGTGCCATTGGAGGTGTATTCGCCCTTTTGTTAAGAGATATGCCATTCAGTATTAGTGCAGGAATAGGATTTATTGCCCTTTTCGGAGTTGCCGTACTTAACGGGATCGTTCTGATCGGAACATTCAACCAGCTGGAGAAAGAAGGAGAAACCGATGTGATGAAGAGAGTATATGAAGGCACCAAAACCAGGCTGAGACCCGTTTTAATGACGGCAACCGTTGCTTCATTAGGATTCCTTCCGATGGCTATTTCCACAGGAGCGGGAGCTGAAGTACAGAAACCTCTGGCGACCGTAGTGATCGGTGGATTAGTTACCGCAACTTTCCTTACTTTATTCGTTTTACCGATGCTTTATATCATTTTTAATAGCAAGATTTCAGGACGAAACTTCAAAATAAAACCTTCTGTAACGGTGATCGTATTTGGATTTTTGATGTTCGGACAGTTTTTTAATGCACAGACCCGCCAGATCTCCGTTGAACAGGCGGTAGAAATAGCAACGGAAAATAACCTGACTTTAAAATCAAAAGCACTCAGCATACAATCTGCAGAAGCATTGAGAGGAACAGCAAAAGAACTTCCCAAACTCAATTTTGAAGCGCAGCTGGGACAATATAACAGTCCGAAATTCGATCAGTCATTTGCCATTTCGCAGAGCATTCCTTTTCCAACACTTTTTAAAGCACGAAGAGAGCTGATTAATGAAAACGTAAAAAGTCGTCAGATCGATAGGGAAGTTTCAGCCAATGAGCTGGTGAAACAGGTACGGACATATTACTACCAGATTGAATATCTTCAGTACAACCAGTCAAAGCTGAAAAACCTAGACAGTCTTTACCAGGATTTCATCAGGATTGCTACCGTAAGGTTCAAAGCAGGAGATATTAAAAAGATTGAAATTAATACCGCCGAAACTCAAAAAGGCGAAATCAACCTGTTACTTAAGCAGAATGAAGTTTATCTGAACAATGCCTATAAAAATTTAAGGACCCTGCTGAATACTCCGGATGATTTTGAAGTCCCCTTCAAAAACAGCTATGAGCCTTTAAAAGCCGAAAATATTCTCGACAGTACAGCTGTAGCCAATAATCCGGCAGTGAAAGCTTTTTATCATGAAATGGAAATAGCAGAGAAAAATAAGAATGTTGAAAAAGCACAGGGACTTCCTGAATTCAGCCTCGGACTAACAAGCCAGTCATTGATTGGGTTTCATACCAAAAACGGTCAGGAAAAATTCTACAATGCCGGAGACCGCTTCAATTCATTCTCTGTAGGAGTTGCCATTCCATTAGCTTTTGGGGCAACAAAGGCAAGGATGAAGTCTTTAGAATATGAAAAGCAGGCCGCGGAAGCCAATGCTCGTATGATGAAACAGCAGCTTTCTGCACAGCTTGAAAATGCATTTAGTCAATATCAACAGGATATACAGCAGTATGACTACTATATAGAACAAGCTGTTCCGAATGCAGAGAAAATTGTAAAAGCAGCCCAGCTAGGCTATAAAACAGGAGAAATATCTTATGTGGAATACCTCTTTGCCTTGCAGACTGCCACCAATATCCAGCTTAAATATTTAGAGTCCATCCAGCAGGTCAACCAATCTGTAGTTACCATTAATTCAATCATTAATAAATAACATGAAAGTAAAACACAATATCATATATCTTAGCGTCATTGCCCTATTAGTCATCAGCTGTGGAAAAAAAGAAGCTCCGGCAGAAAAATCTGAAGTTAAAACCGAACAGGCTGAAGAAAAGCATGAAGAAGGCTCTGAAACTATTGCTGCCCTTACAGAAGAGCAGATAAAATCAGTTGGAATAACCTTAGGAACCATAGAAATGAAAGAGCTGACCGCTACCATTAAAGCCAACGGCCTTCTAAGAGTTCCGAATAACAATAAAGCGACAGTAACCTCACTGTACGGCGGTGTCATTAAAACCCTGAACGTTCAGGTAGGAAGCATCGTTAAAAAAGGCCAGGTAATAGCAACCATCGCAAACCCGGAATTTATTCAGCTACAGGAAGATTATCTGACCACGAATAGTAGGATTACTTATGCAGAACAGGAATACAGACGTCAGAGAGAACTTTTTGATAACGATGCAGGAGCCAAAAAGAACCTGCAGAGTGCCGATGCTGAACTCAGAACACTCAGAACCCGTAAAGCTTCCCTTTTACGGCAGCTCCAGATGATGGGAATAAGCCCCGGAAAAGTAAACAATGGAAACATGAGATCAGGATTGGTGATCACCGCACCGATCAGTGGCACAGTCAGCAGTATCGCTGCCCAGATCGGAAGTTATGTGGATGTTTCGTCTCCGGTAGCTGAGATTATCGATAACAATTCAATTCATCTTGACCTGCAGGTTTTTGAAAGGGATCTTCCTAAAATGAGAATCGGGCAGATTGTTCATTTCAAACTGACCAATAATCCGGAAACTGAATACGATGCAAAAATCTACAGCGTAGGTTCCTCATTTGAAAACGAAAGCAAAACCGTTTCCATACATGCGGCTGTAACTGGAAATAAGACGGGACTTATTGACGGAATGAATATCACAGGAATCGTAAGCCTTGATAAAAATACAACCCCTGCAGTGCCGAATGAAGCTATCGTAGAAGCAGACGGGAAGTATTATATTTTTATACAAACAGATAAAATAGCAAAAGAACATGCAGAAGAGGGAGCTCATGATGATCACGGCCACGGCCATGATGAAGGAGAAGCAGCCCATGCCCATAAAAATGAATCAGAAGCCGGACAGCACGCAGAACAGAAGGCTAAAAATATGAATTTTGAAAAGGTAGAAGTGGTCAAAGGAACTTCAGATATGGGCTATACAGCAATTACTTCAGTCTCCAATATTCCTGCAGATGCAAAAGTAGTGGTGAAAGGAGCCTTTTTTATCAATGCAAAACTTTCTAATTCCGGAGATCACGGCCATTAGGAAATGATAACCTATTTTAAAATTATAGGTAAAAAAGTCCCGGTTTTTATGCTTAAATTAGAACTGATGAGGAAAAGAAGCAAAAAAAAACAGAATCATCAAGATTGTAAAAACACCATTCATTTATGCTTTTAAATAAAAAAATATCCGTCTGGTATTTCATCCGTGAAATAAGATCCCAGATTGTATTCATGGCCATATTTGCGGTGTCTATTGGATTACTGGATTTACTGCCATGGTTTCGGAAGATCTCACTTCCTCTGAATATTCCGGCATTGTTGGGTACAGCAGTATCCTTGTTGCTGGCCTTCCGGACTTCCCAGTCCTATGAAAGATGGTGGGAAGCAAGAACCGTATGGGGAGCCATCGTGAATGATTCCCGGACTTTTATCAGGCTGGTGAAACAGTTCTATCCGGAAGGAGAAGAAAAGATTGTCAAAGAATTTGCAGAAAGACAGATCATCTGGACCTACGCACTGGGAGAGTCTTTAAGAAAACTCCCCTTTTCAGATAAAGTTGATAATTATCTGAATGAACACCGGATAAAAGCAATGAATATTCCCAATGCACTTTTAGATGCCCATTCAGAACAAATTAGAGAAACGGCTTCATCAAAAGGATTAACAGACTTTCAGCAGATGCAGGTGAACGATATGGTGACAAAGCTATGTGACAGTATGGGTAAATGCGAAAGACTAAAAAATACCGTTTTTCCAAGGGCATATAGCCTTTTGCTGCATACTCTGATCTATGTTTTCGCAGCAGTACTCCCGTTTGGGCTTGATGACTCACAGCTTGCCGTAGAAATTGTCATTACCTTTCTGATCCCTGTGGTATTTATTGCCATCGAAAAAACATCAATCATGATGCAGGACCCTTTCGAAAACAGACCTGTTGATACCCCGGTAACCTCTCTGGCACAGACTATAGAAACTAATATCAGGCAGATGATCGGAGAACAGAATGTGCCGGGCAAAAAAGAAAATCCTTTGTACTACGAAATGTAACTTGTAAAATCTCAAAGATCATGGAAGAAACAAAAATACAGACCGTTTCACCAGCCAGCAGCCACAAAAGAAACCTGCTGATTGTACTGTGCCTGAGCGGAACCTATATGATAGCTGAGGTCATTGGGGGATTTATTACCCAAAGTCTTGCACTCCTTGCAGATGCGGCACATATGCTGACGGATGTTGTAGGTTTATTTCTTGCATTCATCGCTATAAAAATTGGTGAACGGAAAGCAGATGCCGTTAAAACATTCGGCTATTACCGTACTGAGATATTGGCTGCGGTAATCAATGCTGTGGTGCTTTTGGGAATTTCTGTCTATGTGCTGTATGAAGCCTATCAGAGGTTTCAGAATCCGCCGGAAGTGCAGAGCGGCTCAATGCTGATCGTGGCCGGAATAGGATTGGTAGTCAATATTATCGGAATGATAATCCTAAGGAAAGATTCAGAGGGAAGCCTGAACATGAAAGGCGCCTACTTTGAAGTACTCTCAGACATGCTTACTTCCATTGGCGTAATGATTGCGGGAGCTATCATGCTGACAACAGGATGGTATTATGCCGATCCGCTGATCTCTGCAGCAATTGGACTTCTGATATTTCCAAGAACATGGCGTTTGCTGAAGGAAGCGGTTAACGTACTGCTGGAAGGAACACCGAAAGATGTAGATATTCATGAATTGCGAAAAACATTGGAAAATACGGAAGGCGTGGAAAATGTCCATGATCTTCATGTATGGTCACTTACTTCAGGAGTGAATGCGATGAGTGCCCATATTGTCAGGGATAAGGTAACTGGGCATAATCCGTTACTGAAGAGATTAACAGAAGTGACAACAGAGAATTTTAAAATTAGCCATACCACTTTTCAGATCGAAGAAGAAGGCTATGAAGAACAGGAAATACATCTTTAAAATGATTAAGAAATGAGAAAAGATATAGAAACAAAACTTATAGATAAAAATACCAAGCCGACCAGCATGAGGATTCTGGTCTATGATTTTTTAAGCAGCCAGGAAATGGCACTTTCCCTTTCTGAAATTGAATCCCACTTTAAGAATGCTGACAGAACCACCATCTACAGAACCTTAAAAACCTTTGAAGAAAAAGGGATTGTTCACAGCATACAGGAAAATACAACTACAAAATACAAACTCTGTCACGATGAGTGTGATGAAAAAACACACAAAGACTGGCACTTGCATTTCTATTGTAAAATATGCAAACAAACCACATGCAGGGAAGATATTTCATTTCCGGAAAACATACAGACCAATTTCCGGATTGATGAAATAAGACTTTTTGCCAAAGGAATCTGCGAAAGCTGTCTTGAAAGTTTGCAATAGCATTGCATTGGGTTTACCTTTAATTTTACATCAAAATATCAGTTATGGAAGAATGTTGCAGTACAAAACTAAAAAAAGAACAACATAAGCACGATCACTCAGAAGGAGATGGGCATGATCACTCTCATGATACGGGAGATAAAACCGTTTTTCAGATGTTTCTTCCCGCGATAGTATCGTTCGTACTCTTGCTGATAGGAATAGCGCTGGATAATTATATCAAAACAGAATGGTTTACAGGCTGGATACGTTTGGTGTGGTACCTGGCAGCTTATGTGCCTGTTGGCTTTCCTGTCTTGAAAGAAGCCTGGAGAAGTATAGTTCAGGGTGATGTATTTTCTGAATTTTTCTTAATGGGAATCGCTACAGTAGGTGCTTTTGTGATCGGGGAATATCCCGAAGGGGTGGCTGTTATGCTTTTTTATTCCGTAGGAGAAGTTTTCCAGGGAATGGCCGTATCCAGGGCAAAAGGAAATATAAAAGCATTGCTGGATCAGCGTCCTGATGAGGTGACGATCATGGAAAATAATCAGCCGAAAACTATTAAAGCTAAAGAAACCAAAATAGGAGACGTTATTCAGTTGAAACCCGGAGAAAAACTGGCTTTAGACGGAGAACTTCTCTCAGATTCGGCATCGTTTAATACCGCAGCCCTGACAGGAGAAAGTAAACCGGATACCAAAAATAAGGGAGAATCCGTGCTGGCCGGAATGATCAATATGAACAGTATTGCTCTGGTAAAAGTAAATACCGCCTATGAAGATAGTAAACTGAGCAGGATTCTCGAGCTGGTGCAGAATGCTACAGCGCAAAAAGCACCAACTGAGCTGTTCATCAGAAAGTTTGCAAAAGTATATACTCCGATCGTTGTTTTTCTGGCCATAGGAATCTGTCTGCTGCCTTATTTCTTTGTGGATGATTATCAGTTCAGAGACTGGCTGTACAGAGCATTAATTTTCCTTGTAATCTCTTGCCCGTGTGCACTTGTGATCTCTATCCCTTTAGGATATTTCGGAGGAATCGGAGCCGCCAGCCGAAACGGAATTTTGTTTAAAGGAAGTAATTTCTTAGACAGTATTGCAGAAATTCAGAATGTGGTAATGGATAAAACCGGAACCATGACCGAAGGCGTATTTAAAGTGCAGGAAGTAAATATTACATCTGAATTCAATAAAGATCAGATCTTGAAAATGGTAAATGCCCTGGAAAGCAAAAGCACGCACCCTGTAGCTACAGCCATTCACAATTATGTTGGAGAAATTGATCACTCTCTTCCCATGAACAATGTTGAAGAAATAGCAGGACACGGTTTAAAGGCAACCATAGAAGGAAAAGAACTGCTGGTAGGAAATTTTAAGCTGATGGATAAATTCAATATCAGCTATGATGTAAACCATGCGAATATTGTTTACACCGTTATTGCCATAGCCTATGATAAAAAGTTTGCAGGATTTATCACCATTGCCGACAGTATAAAAAGTGATGCCAAAGAAACGGTGGATAACCTTCATAAAATGAACGTAAAAGCAACCATGCTGAGTGGCGATAAAAGTACAGTCGTAAAATATGTCGCTGATCAGTTGGGTATAGATAGTGCATTCGGAGATTTGCTGCCTGAAGATAAAGTCAATAAAGTAAAAGAGATCAAGGCTAAAAATCAAACGGTAGCCTTTGTAGGAGATGGTGTGAATGATGCACCTGTAGTGGCCCTAAGTGATGTAGGAATTGCAATGGGTGGACTGGGAAGCGATGCAACCATTGAAACCGCTGATGTTGTGATTCAAGATGATAAACCCAGCAAAATACCGATGGCAATTAATATCGGAAAGCAAACGAAAAAGATCGTATGGCAGAACATTATCCTGGCCTTTGCTGTAAAAGCTGTCGTTCTGGTTTTAGGAGCTGGAGGTCTGGCTACCATGTGGGAAGCTGTTTTTGCAGATGTAGGAGTAGCTCTGCTGGCCATCTTAAATGCGGTGAGAATTCAGAGGATGAAATTTGGATAACGCAGTTACAGCTTAAAAACAACTCAATATATGATTTCTGTTGATAAGATAGTCTCAAACCTTATAGGTTTCAAAAACCTATAAGGTTTAGAAAAAATATTCTTGCTGATTAAGTAGTTTTTTTGTTGACCTAACGCTAAAGAGCCGCAAAGGTTTTTAGAATTATAATCCTTCATTGTAAGAATTAGAATTGGCCGAAGGCCAATCCATCGCTTCATCGAATCAACGGAGTTGATTCTACACTTTGCTCCCTTAAAATCAATATTGCCTATACATGAACCTTTGCGTATAAAAACAAAAATTAAGCGCAATAATCTATCCGATTTTCTTTAAACCACAAAAAGCCTAAAAGTTTTAAAAATCGAAGATGTCTATTAATCTCAGAATAATAAATCTGCGTCATCTGACCAATCAGCGAGTATTAAAAATATCCATGCAATCTGGACAATCCATGGGAAATAAAACTTCTAAAAAATCTTGATACACATCTGATAATCCGGAGAATTTATTCAATAGAGGTAGACTTTTGTCCACCTAAATAATAAAAAATAATCCATTGGCTTTAGCCAAAACTTATACAGTTAATCCGCAAATCCATAATGGATAAAAAAATTGTGCATTCGCGGCAAAAAAATCTATACACCTTAACCATTTTAACCAAAATTAATCAATGACATTCATCAGGAATAAGGCATAAACTAATTTTGAATAGTATATTTGTACTACAGAACTGAATCGTTGAGGTTTTTTATTTCCATATTCATCATTTTTACCATTGCAGTGCGCCCTGTTCTGCCACTGGTCAATTATGCTGTAAACTACGACTATATTGTAAAGAACCTTTGCGAAAAGAAGAGCATTCCCCAGTCAACCTGTAAGGGAAAATGTTATGTTGAAAAAGAGCTGGCCAAAACAGAAAAGCAGTCTAATAATTCTCAAACTATAAAAATTGCAGGACTGGATGCTTTTATTTTCAATGATATTGTTTCTTTTAATCCCATACAGGGGTATTTAATTTCCTCCGGAAAAAGTATTTCAAACTCCAATAGTTTCCATACTTCAGAATATTTTTCAAAAATATTTCATCCTCCGCTGGTTTAGATTTTCTTTTAAACTAATTTTTTAGTTGATTTTAATTTACAGATCCTGAAATGCCTTGTGACAGCATTTGATGCCATTAAAGCAGGTTTGTATTAAAATCAAAAGACTTCATTCATCCTATCATTAATTTCAATTTAAGATTAAAATGAAATCAAAAATTATTTTGACGGCTTTGCTGTCAATATCCCTGTTTTCGTGTGCTCAGGAAACCCATAAAGTAAAACATAAAAAATCGATGAGTACTTCCGGAGAAAACCTGAAAAATGTAAAAGTAGTCAATGCTGAAGACCCTGTCTGCCATATGAAAACAGCCGAATTTTTAAAAGATACAACAGTCTATAAAAATAAAACGTACGGTTTTTGCAATACCTACTGTAAAGACGAGTTTAAGAAAAATCCTCAGAAATATGTCCAGGAATAAAAAGACGGAAACCAAAGCTAAAACAAAAGTGATTATTCCTATCGCTGTAATGGCTTTACTTTTTATAGGAATAGGTGTCGGAATGGGATATTTTAAAAAGAATCTTTATACCGTAATGAAGGTTCCGGATTTTGAACTGACGGATCAAAATAATAAAAAGATCACCAATAAAGATATGCTTGGAAAAGTGTATCTGGTAGAGTTTTTCTTCAGCAAATGTCCTACAATTTGTCCGGTAATGAACCGGAATATGAGAGCTATTGAAGACGAGATCAACAGTCCGGACTTTGGGATCATATCCATAAGCATTGATCCGGAAAACGATACGCCTGAAGCGTTAAAAAAACATGCTAAAAGTGTAGGCGCAAAATCTCCCGACTGGCATTTTCTAACCGGAGACCGGGATTATATCGGGAAGCTGGCAGATCAGTTCAATATTTATGTAGGTGATAAAGAAGATGAGAGCGAAAGCCTGAATCACAGTGGAATGATTGCCCTTGTAGATCAGGAAGGAAACATCAGATGCAGGTACAATAAAGACAATATGCCGATCCTGTATTATTCAGGACTGAATTACGAAGATCTGGAAGGGAAAACTCCAAAGCTTAACGGAAAATACCACCCAGACCGCGAAATATTAATTGAGGATATTAAAAAACTGCTGAAGTAGTAAGACAGGAGGAAACGATAGGGAATTTTTGATAGGATTAATGATTTCTGATTAAGAAGACTAATTAAAACTTCCTTCTTCCAGCCTCCATCTTCCTTTCTCAAATAAAAAATAATTTGTTCAACCATAAAAACAAAACGTTATGAAGATTTTGAAAATAGCGGCTTTAAGCGCAGTATTGGCTGCTCAGTTCGCTTTTGCCCAGTTTAAGCAGACCCCTTTGCCATATGCATACAACGCGCTGGAGGGAAATATTGATGCACAGACGATGGAGATCCATTATTCAAAACACGCAGCAGCTTATGTTGCTAACCTGAATAAAGCCATTGCAGGAACTCCACAGGAAAAACAGACTTTGTTTCAGATCATGTCGGGAGTTTCCAAACTTCCGCCTGCTGTAAGAAATAATGCCGGAGGACACTACAACCACGAACTTTTCTGGACGGTTCTTACCCCTGAAAAAAATACGCAGCCTTCAGCTAAATTATTGAAAGCGATCAATGAAACCTTTGGAAGCCTGGACGCTTTTAAAGAAAAAATGAGCAAGGCAGGAGCTGACCGTTTTGGTTCGGGATGGGCATGGCTTTCCGTTGATAAAAGCGGGAAACTATTCGTTTCTTCAACCCCTAACCAGGATAATCCCTTGATGGATGTTGTTGAGGAAAAAGGAACCCCAATCCTGGGAATTGATGTCTGGGAACACGCTTATTACCTGAAGTATCAGAACAAAAGAGCGGATTATCTTACTGCAATCTGGAACGTGCTGAACTGGAAAGAAGTGAGCAGAAGATATGATGAAGCCGTAAGCAAAAAATAATCAATGAATTTAATTTGCAGCATATTCCTTACCCTTTACATGGTGTTCAGACCCCTGATCCCATTGGCGGAGTATGCTGTAAATTATGATTATATCTCAAAAGTGTTGTGTATCAATAAAAGCAGGCCGGAAGTTCACTGTAACGGAAAATGTTACCTCACTAAAGAGCTTGCCAAAACAAACGATACCGATTCTTCTCCTTTAAATAAAACCAAAACTTCAGGGCAGAAAATTCTCGATACTTATATTCCTTCCGGTATTACGGAAGTTATCACCACTGAAAAAATACCTTTTTTCAACTTTAGCTTCATCTACGAAGAAGCCTATTCATTTCTGTTTCTGAAACACATTTTCAGACCACCGGTTTTTTAAGTTTTTATTTATTTTTATTCGAAAGACTAACAGCAAAAATCACAGAATTTTTTATTTCAAAAGTTTAATTGCTCTTATTTCATCACTTAAAATAGCATAAGTGTTAAAATATCTTTTGTCTTTTGTCAATCAAAAAAACTGAATGTTTTCGCACATTCAGCACTACTTTTATTTCAAAAATTCAACTTAAAAAATCAAAATGAAAATCTATAAATTTTTATCATTATTCTTTGTAGCCTTTACGCTGGCTGCTTTTACATCGTGTCAAAATCGGGATGACGAGGATCCTCAGGATTCTTTAGCAGGAAATATTCAGGTAAAATTTGAAAACGGGTTTAATAATCTGGGAAATATTGTGCTGGATCAAACGGTACAGACTTCTGCAGCAGGGCAGAAACATAAATTTTCAACATTGAAATATATCATCAGTAATATCAGTCTGATCGATGAAAATGGAAATGAATTCAAATACAACGAAAATAATCCGGACAAAGGGGCTTTCATTATCGATCAGGCAGATGCCAAAGCAGGAGTGATCTATCTGGATCTGAACGGTATTCCTAAAAATAATTATAAGAAAATAAAATTCGGACTTGGGCTCAGTCAGAAAGCTTATCTGCTGGGGCAGGACGGGCAGGCAGAATTCTGGAATAGGGCTAAACAGAAAGGAATGTCGTGGTCCTGGGCTGCCGGGTATGTGTTCGTAAAGCTGGAAGGGAAATATGGAAATGCATCGGCAGATAAAGAATTTATGAACCACACCGGAAATATGGGAAATGTAGCGGCTAACAATACGCCTGATCTTTACCGGGAAATTACGTTGAACCTTCCCGTTACGGCCAGGGTGACCAACCAGATCAAGCCATCTATCCATGTTCTGGCTGATCTTAACCAGTTTCTGAGCGGAACCAAAAACCTGACATTGACTACAGACAATGATATGGCGATGGGTTCAAACCAACATTTGGTAGACGTAACGGATAATCTCACGAAAATATTTAAAGTAGACCATGTTCACAATGATTAATATACTACCAAGAATAGTGTTGCTCCTAGCTGCTCTGATGAGTTTTACAGCCTGTTCAGAGGAGGTGATACAGCCATTGGACAAAGACGAAGTTTATCCGTTGCAGTTTCCTTCTTATTTTCCTGATATGACTTTTGATAAGACTTCCAATCCGGTTACTAAAAATGGTGTTGAGCTAGGCCGGAAATTATTTTATGAAGGCAAACTTTCCCGGAATAATACCATTTCATGCGGGTTCTGCCATATTCAGGAAAATGCTTTTACCCACCACGGACATAATGTAAGCCATGGCGTAGACGACAGAATAGGAATCCGGAATGCACCACCCATCCAGAATATGATATTCCTGAAAAGGTATATGTGGGATGGAGTGATCCATAATCTGAATGAACAGCCCATTATTCCGATTACAGATGTGAATGAAATGGACAGCTCGATGCCGGAAGCCATTACAAAACTGAAAGAAGATCCGAAATATAAAAAACTTTTTGCTGCTGCCTACGGAGATGAAAATATTACAGGAGAACGGGTACTGAAAGCATTATCTCAGTTTATGGCAAGCCTGATCTCAGCAGAATCAAAATATGACAGTTTCAGACAGGGAAAAGTAAAGTTGACTACAGAAGAATCCCAGGGAATGACTCTCTTCCAGCAGAAATGTGCTTCCTGCCACAGCGGAGAACTATTTACAGATGAAAGTTTCAGAAATACGGGTATGTATTATAATTCGCAGTTTAAAGATCCTGGGCGTTACCGGGTAACCCTCGACCAGAACGACTGGATGAAATTCCGAGTGCCAAGTCTTAGAAATGTAGAATATACAGCACCTTATATGCATGACGGAAGGTTCTATACACTGGAAGCCGTTCTTAATTTTTATTCGGACGGAGTAGAAGACAATCCTAATCTGGATCCGGAGCTAAAACAGAACGGTCATATTGGAATAGCTATGAATAGTCAGGAAAAGCAGTTTATTGTTGCTTTTCTGAAAACGCTTTCCGATAAAAACTTTATTTCTAACCCCAAATTTTCTGAATAATGAACACGAAAACAATAATGGTAATGACAGGAATGGTTGTATCTGTTGGATTTCAGGCTAAAACTGTTAACGATAGCATGGAGGTTTCCAATAATGCTAATAGAATAATACTGCTTGATGACTGCGATGCCTGCGGTTGTGCGGCCGGAAATGGCTCTTCAGGTTTTGAATCGTTGCTGAATCCTCAGTTTATCGGGATTAAATATTTTGCCCAGCATTATAAGGCAAAAGAAAATTTGTTTGTGAAAGATCTTACACAGGATCAGTATTTCAATACGCTTCAGCTTTGGGGAAAAATTCCTCTGACAAAAAAACTGAGTGTTTATGCCAGTCTGCCATTCCATTTTCACGGAAAGAAAACAATGCAGGGAGACATCCGTATCAATGGAATAGGAGATCTGAACCTGATGGGAATTTATCAGATCGTTAATTCAAAGGAGAATGTCCATCAGCTTAATGGAGGTCTGGGAATAAAAGTTCCTTTAGGTAAATTTGACGAAAAAGGGATGTCCGGAGTTAATCCGAGTTTTCAGCTGGGAACAGGGAGCTGGGATTATCAGGCTGCATTGAATTATAAATTCCAGAGAAATAAGCTGGCAGTTCTGATTAATACGGATTATACCATCAAAACGGAAAATAAAAAGCATTATCAGTTCGGAAACCAATGGAATTATGCCGCAACAGGATTTTATCAGGTTGCAGGGAACGAGAAAACCATCTTATCTGCCAAGGCTGGATTTCAGGGTGAAGTATATGATACCAACCGACAGTACGGAGAAGCATTACCCCGCACGTCAGGAAGCGCTTTGTATGGGAAGCTGGGCTTTGAAGCATCTTATAAAAAGTTTAGTCTCGGGAGTGAGATTATGCTGCCTGCTTACACCAACCTGGCAGGAGGAGATATTGAGGCAAAATCCCGTTTCAGTATTTTTCTGAATATCGGGATTTGATGAACAGTTGATCGCTTGGGAAGAGGTGTTTTTAAGTGAAACCCTACAGATATTTTTTTATCTGTAGGGTTTATCTTTTGCTGGCAACAGGTTATTGTTAAATGTTTTTATCCCATTGAAAATCATTTTGTTATTTCATGTTTTGAATGTGTTAATAATTGTTTATCTTTGCCGGAATCTGGTGAGCCGTAAAAAGCGCTTAAAAGGGAATCCGGTGAAAATCCGGGACAGACCCGCTGCTGTAAGCTCCACACCAAAGTTTTTGAATAATATATCCACTGTTTTTTAATGGGAAGGATTTCAGAAACGGAGTAAGTCAGAAGACCTGCCAGATGATGAACGTTTGACGCTTTCGTGGAATAAAGCTTAGGACTACAATGATTCTGTGCAGTGAATGCTGTGCTTTGTCGTTGCTTTCTTATATCCATTAGCGTCATCATTATTCTAAATGAGCTAATGGTGACAAAACTTATTGCTTCTCTGATTCAAAAGGGAGCTATCACAATTTTTGTGGCAGCCTCTCATCTTGTATTCTCACAGTCTAAGGACAGCATCTGGGAGAAAACGATTCTTCCTATTCAGATTTATAAAAAAGATTTTAAAGAAATTCTTCCGGCACAGATTCTTTCGGGGGAACAACTGGAAAGACTTAACAGTCAGTCGGTGGCAGATGCCCTTCGGTATTTTTCCGGTGTTCAGATCAAAGATTACGGTGGAATGGGAGGTCTGAAAACGGTGAATATCCGGAGTATGGGAAGCCAGCATGTCGGCGTTTTTTATGATGGAATTCAACTCGGAAACGCACAGAACGGAGTGGTGGACCTCGGAAAATTTTCCCTTGATGATATAGAGTCAATTTCTTTATATAACGGCCAGAAAAGTGAAATTTTTCAGCCGGCAAAGGATTTCGGATCTTCGGGATCTATTTATCTACAACCTAAAATACCTGTATTTAAAGGAAATCAAAAAACGAACGTAACGTTTAGATTGAAATTAGGGTCTATCAGTCTCTTTAATCCTTCATTCCGTTTAGAACAGAAGATTTCAGATCGGGTTTCCGCAAGTTTCAGTTCAGAATTTGTTCAGAGCAAAGGATTGTACAAGTATAAATACGAAAAGAAAAATGCTGATGGTTCTGTTGCCAATGATACCATTGCCAGAAGATATGATTCTTACATCCGGGCCAAACGTTTTGAAACCGGTTTTAACGGAACCCTTAATGACGGAAGCTGGAGTGTACGGGGTTACGGATATATTTCAGACCGTGGAATTCCTACAGCTATTGTGAATAATGATTTCGGTCCCAAAGGGCAGCAGATGCTGGATGAAAACTATTTTATTCAGGCCAATTTCAGAAAAAAACTGTTCCCAAAATTTGAGACTCAGGTGAAAGCCAAATTTGCTTACGATTATTCCAGATTTCTGGATACAGTTAATGTATCAACAACAGCACTTCGTATCGATAATACCTATACTCAGAGGGAATTCTATCTTTCTTCATCTAATATCTATTCCATTACTAAAGACTGGGATGTAAGCGCAGGTTTTGATTTTCAGTACAATAATCTGGATGCCAGTCTCAGGGATTTTTCATTTCCTACCCGATATACTTCATTACTGGCCTTTGCTACAACCTATCAGTGGAGAAGGTTTAAATTTCTGGGAAGTGTACTCGGAACCTTTGTACATGAAAATGTAGAAAAAAATGCAAAATCTCCCGATAAAACGGAATGGACCCCTTCTGCATTTCTGAGCTATCAGCCCTTTGATTCAAAAGACTTTACCGTAAGGGCATTTTATAAAAGGATTTTCAGGATGCCTACTTTCAATGATCTTTATTACACCATGATCGGAAATGTCATGCTTAAACCTGAATTTACCAGACAGTATGATGTTGGTTTTACTTATCAGAAACTGTATGACCATGAGTTTTTTAAAGGAATTTATGTGAAGGCAGACGGATATTATAATGAAGTGGAAAATAAGATCATCGCAGTTCCTACTACCAATCTGTTCAGGTGGATGATGACGAATCTCGGAGAAGTAAGAATCCTGGGGGCGGATGTCAATATCCAGGCTGAATTCGATATCAATAAAGTGAAACTGAAACCTCTGCTAAGCTATACTTATCAAAGAGCCGGGGATTATACCGATAAAAAAGAAGACTATTACGGAGATCAGATTTCTTACGTACCATGGCATGCCCTAACTTTTACCATGATGGCAGATTATAAAGACTGGAGTTTCAATTACAGTTTTATGTATACCGGAGAACGTTACGATGCTCAGCTGAATAACATCCGGGCCAATTATCTGCAGCCGTGGTATACCCATGATCTTTCTGTTCAGAAAAAATTCAACTGGCATTCCCATCAGGTCAAAGCCGGTTTCGAAGTCAACAACGTCCTCAATCAATATTATGACGTGGTAAGGAATTATCCTATGCCCGGAAGAAATTTTAAACTCATTGTAAGTTTTACATTATGAAAAAACTAAACTTTTGCCTTCTGGCTTTTTCCATGCTCTGTTTGTTCTCATGCCGGACGGATGATTATGTTATCCCCTCGGAAAAAGAAGAGGTAGGTGCCGGAGAAGATACACCCATCAAAGGTTTTTATCTTCTGAACGAAGGAAACATGGGGAGTAACAAGTGTACCCTTGATTATTATGATTATGCCAGTGGAACGTATCAACGGAATATCTATGGAGAGATCAACCCGAATGTGGTTAAAGAGCTTGGTGATGTAGGAAATGATATTATGATCTACGGAAGTAAAATGTATGTAGTGGTGAATGTTTCCAACAAAATTGAAGTGCTGGATGCCAAGACGGCTAAACGTATCAAAACGATACAGCTGCAGAACTGCCGGTATATGAAATTCAAAGGAGGAAAAGTGTATGCCAGCAGTTATGCCGGTCCTGTTGAATTAAACCCGAATTCGCCACCAGGGAAAGTGGTGGAAATTGATACGGCTTCCCTGGCCATTGAAAGGCAGGTAGTGGTAGGTTATCAGCCTGAAGAAATGGAAATCATTGGAGATAAACTTTATGTAGCCAATTCCGGAGGCTATATGTTCCCGAATTATGACAAAACAGTTTCTGTGATTGATCTTAACAGTTTTACAGAGACCAAAAAAATTGATGTAGCCATTAACCTTCACCGCATTAGAAAAGATAATTACGGAGATCTTTATGTGAGTTCCAGAGGTGATTATTACAACATACCATCCAGCCTGTTTCTCGTGGATGCTGCTACCGGAGCGGTTAAAAAAGACTTTCATGTTGCCGTAAGCGGAATGACGATTGTGAATGACAAACTGTATTACTATGGCAATGAATTCAATTACAATACCCATAGTTATGTTAAAACTTTTGGGATCATTGATGTAAAAACAGAGCAGGTAATCGCAACTAAAATCATAGACCAGCAGTACGCCGACGAGATCAAAGCACCTTATGGTATTGCGGTTAATCCTTATACTGAAGACATCTACCTTACCGATGCCCGGAATTATGTAACCACGGGATATGTATACTGTTTTGATAAAAGCGGAAAATTCAAATGGAAAACCGAAGGCGGAAATATTCCTGCCCATTTTGCTTTTTTATACAAATAATTAAATGAAAAAATGGAAAGAAAAACTATAAATATCATAAAAACAGTACTTTTCTCTTCTGTTCTGTTAGGAGCAGCAGCCTGTAAAAGTGACACTGAAGAAATCGTGGAAGAAGTAACTTTTCCTTCAGAAGTATTGAAAGAATCTTATACGATTGACAGGCTTAAGTTGTTAAACATCGATCCGAAGATCGAAGGAAAGCTGACTTGGAGCATCAACGATTCTATTATTTCTGAAAACCTTCAGCTGGATTTTGTAAGTGCTGTTACCAAAACATACCCATTGACTTTGAAGGTTGAGGCAAAAGGAGCTGTGAAAATTTACAAATCATCCATCATTGTGAACCAGGAAGCAGTGCCTTACAGTAAAT
Source organism: Chryseobacterium vaccae (assembly GCF_009602705.1). NCBI lineage: Bacteria > Pseudomonadati > Bacteroidota > Flavobacteriia > Flavobacteriales > Weeksellaceae > Chryseobacterium > Chryseobacterium vaccae. Next base: position 3,800,488 of record NZ_VSWH01000001.1, read on the forward strand.
ATATCAGCAATGTTTTTGATTATCGTCCGGCAGTAGGGCAGTTCATCAATGAAATGCCTGAATATCTGAACGGAAATACAGAAGCTGATATGATCAGAAAGGCAAAAGAATCTCTTATCGGCGGAAGCTCTACGATGATTACCCTTGGCGGATACGGAGGGTATGTTGCTTTCGGCTTCGATCATACCATTGCTAATCTGGAAGGAAGAGATTTTAAAATTCTTGGAAATGCCTTCTGGGGAAATAGTGCCAATGCTACCAGATCCGGATCATGTGAACCGGGAATCATCATGGTGGCTTATGATAAAAACAAAAACGGAAAACCGGATGAAGACGAATGGTACGAAATCGCCGGCAGTGAATATTTTAAGAATACCACTCTTAAAAATTACAGTATAACCTATTTCAAACCCAATGAAAATAAACCTCCCGTTCCCGGAAGTGAGTTTTGGCAGACTGATGTGGAGTACATCAAATGGCAGGATAATAATGGGACTTCTGGATTTAAAACTAAAAATACCTTCCATGCACAAAGCTATTATCCTTTATGGCTTTCCCAGGCTTCTTACAGCTTTACAGGAACCAGACTGAAGGATAATTTTTACGACCAGAGCGGAACGGGGGCTTATTGGGTAGGAACCTCCTATGATTATGGATATGCAGATAACGCACCGAATAATGATGAGGCTTCCAATATTGATATTTCATGGGCAGTAGACAGAAACGGAAATTACGTTAAGCTTCCCGGAATCGATTTTATTAAAGTATATACCGGGGTGAATCAGGAAGCCGGATGGCTGGGCGAAGTTTCTACAGAAGTAGCGGGTGCTTATGACCTGCATCTTAATTAACAGATCGAAATATAAATAAATTTAAATACTTATTAAAATGAAAAAGTTTTACCTTTTTACAATGCTGTTCCTGTTCGCATTTTTGGCGAATGCACAGGTTACCGTGCAGGGCGTTCCCCGGAATGATATCCAGAGAAATGAACAGCTTAATACCACATTAACTCCCAATATTAACTTTTCGGATATCCAGTATTGGGTGGGAACAGGTTCTAATGAAGCTGCTTTTGTTGTACAGTGGAATGACAGCAAAAACCCGGACGCTATGGTTTGGGGATTCAGATGGAACGGAAATGCTACAGGTGAAGATATGCTGAAGACCATTGCACAGGCTGATCACCGTTTTTTTTCACTTCTTTATCAGGGAACCCAGTTTGGAACGGCAATAGGAGGTTTAGGTTTTGATCTGAACGGGCAGAATATTAATGCGCTTTATAAAAACGGAAATACAACCTATCCGCTTTATCCGGCCAGTGGAATCATCAACACAACAGCATATGATTTTGACAGTTATGCGGCTGCAGATGCCAATGATCACTGGCAGTCCGGATGGACCACCAATGGATACTGGTCGTACTGGGTGAAAGATCCTACAGATAGTGACTTTGGGTATTCAGGGTTAGGCGCTTCTTCCCGTAACTTACAGAATGGTTCATGGGATGTATGGAATTTTAATGTTGCTTTTAGTGAAGCTCCTATTTCATCTACCATGACACCCGTTTCCCCTTATGTATCTTCAACAGATTTTACTAACGGATTCTTTATGGTGAATGAAGACTGGTTCGGACATACCAATGGCTCTGTGAATTTTGTACATAACAACGGCCAGATCAGCTACCGTGTTTACAGTAATACCAATAATAATCAGGCTTTTGGAGCCACTACCCAGTACGGAACAATTTACGGAGATAAATTTTATTTTATCTCAAAACAGGCAGCAGACGGCAATGATACTCAATATACCCCTGGCGGAAGATTGGTAGTTGCCAATGCACAGACCATGCAGAAAATTGCAGGATTCAATGATATAGGTGGAGGAGACGGAAGATCTTTCTTAGGTGTGAATGAGCACAAAGGGTATATCGGAGCTTCTAACGGAATTTATACATTTAATATTGACAATCTTCAGGTAGGAAGTTTAATCACCGGAACCGGAGGCGGAAGTCAGTATGCAGGGCAGATCGGAAATATGATTCGTACCTCAAAATATGTTTTTGCAGTAAAACAGTCTGCAGGAATTCTGGTAATTGACCCTAATACGGATACGGTAGTTTCTACCATTTCAGGAGCCTATCACTCAGTTGTTCAGGCGAAAGATGGAAGTGTATGGGCGATTCAGGATCAAAAGCTGGTGAATATTGACCAGAGTACTTTTGCAGTAACAGTATATAATATTCCTGTGACAAAATACCTAGGATCATGGGGAGCCTGGAATGCCGGAAGCTTTACAGCAAGTACAAAGCAGAATGTATTGTATTGGATTAATTCGGTTAATAGCTTTGTTTCCGGAACGCAGATCGTAAAGTTTGATGTAACGACTAAAACGTTCAATGAAAATTTTGCCGCTATTCCAGGACAAACGGGACAATTCAAACAGATTCCTTATGGTGCCGGACTGCGAGTGAGCCCGGTAACCGATGAATTAATTCTTAATACGACCGAAAGTGGCTTTGGTGCTCATTATCAGAAAAACTGGATCCATACTTTCGATGCCAGCGGAAATCTGATCAATACAAAGACTCTTAATGATTATTACTGGTTCCCTGCAGTGGCAGTGTTCCCAGATAACAGTGCTCCGGTAATAAGTTCTACCTTCCCTTCCCAGGCTTCAGTAGGAAATGTGACAACTATTGATCTGAAAACAGCCGTTGCCGATGAGGATAATATAAGCGCTTCAGTGGTGAAGACATTGAAATCAAACTCTAATCCAGCTGTGGTTTCCGCAGTGATCAATGGAAATGATGAACTTGTTCTTACTCCTGTTACAAGTGGAACTTCAAATATCGTAATCAGCTTCAATTCTAACGGAAAAGTAGTTGAAAAAACACTCACCGTAACCAGCACAACATCCAGTCTGGCTACTGCAGAAGTGAAGAAACTGGAGTTCAGTATTTATCCAAACCCTGTTTCCGATATGCTGAACATCAAAACTCCGGATAAAGTTCTGAATGTTTCAGTTTATGATATTTCCGGAAAACAGGTAAATGCTCCATTCCAAAACGGACAGGTGAATGTAAGCACGCTTCCGAACGGAATGTATATTCTGAAAGCAGTTACAGATAAAGCAGTTTATCAGCAGAAACTGATCAAAAAATAAACCATATTCACTTTTATTTCAATAAGAATCGGCGGCCCAACGGGCCGCCGATTCTGTTTTATCATAACAATATTCCTTAGAATTATGGGGTAATTCTGATCTTTTTAGAATAAGTCTTTTTGTCTTTTGTCTCAATATTCATAATGTAAATCCCTTCAGGTTGTCTTGCTTCAAAAGTATTGGATTTTATGGTAGAGTTAAATACCTCTTTTCCTGAAGTATTGGTCAGAGTAACCTTTGATCCTTCAAAAGAAGCATCACCGGCAAGTGTGATCTGTCCGTTTTGACTGTGAGCCATAAAATTGATAAACGGATCTTTATACTGATAAGCATAGTAAACTCTAAGGGCGCCATTCACACTAAGAAGACCGCCGTTAAGGTTAATTTTAATACGATCGAAAGGTATATTCATCGTCAATTCAATTTCTGCCTTGCTTGGGTCTGTACCTCCTAGTTTAATAGCATTGTTGTTAAGATTCTGGTAGTCATTATTAGATACATTGCCGTTGAATGTCTCAATAGAAATTCCGCTGATCAGCTGTGCCGCCAGCATGGTCTGATCTGATCCGATTCCAATGACAAGTTTGTTGGTGTTAGCAGCAATGTTGGTAGATGGGAAAATCAAGACCTGTTCAGTTCTTGCTAACAATCCTACAGAAACCTGAATAGTAGAATAATCATCTTCATTACTTCCTACTGCATTTTGAGGATTGAGTACGCCGCAACCTAAACAGATCCCAACAACCTGATTGGTTTGACTGCTAGCATAGATTTTAGTGATTTGAGCAAAAGATGTGCTCATCAGGAACAGAGTAGAAGCCAATACTACTGCTTTCTTCATAAACAGGCTTACAAATAAATTTGCTTTCATATGTTAAAATTTAGTTTTCTGGTATTCAATTGATGCAAATGTAATCATAAAATAATTATGTTAAGTAAATTATTTCATAATTGTGTGATTATTTAATATTAGCATAATATAATTGTTTAATTTTATTTTTATTTAAGTAATTGAAAATGAATTATTTTAGTGTTGTTTTTAATTTGTAGATCATAAAAAAATCCGATAGTTTTTTACAACTACCGGATTTAATTGATTTGTTTAGTTCGTGATTTTTTGAGTGGTTTTTTATGAATTTTATACTGAAAGGGGATCAATTTATGGTTTGCCACTTGCTGTTTTGCTCTTCGGTGTTTTTAATACGCAGCGGTTTAAAGGTTTTGAAATCAGAGGTTTCATATTCCAGCTCATAAAGATCGTTGCCGTTTACAGATCCTTTTTTTATAGCTACAAGATTTACGGTCAGTAAATATTTTCCATTTTTTTGTTTTTTGATAAATTCCGGATCATAAGTCCTTCCACTCACAGCATTAAATTCAAATGTATGATTGGTTGGTGCATATTTTTCAAGATTAGCTAAAAAATCATTTGATTCTGGAATGGTGAGTATTTCTCTTAGCTTAGTTTTTTCTATCCTGAAATGTTGGGAAGTAGAAAAGCTTCCCCGGTCATTCCGCCAACTGATGATTTCGCCCGGAATGCACTCTGTCATGATGATGGCTTCATTAGGCTCTGCTCCCGCTAGTTTTGAAAACTCTTCAAGCGCAGGTTTCGGATATTTCTTATACCTGAAGTTTTTTTGAATTTCTGAAACCTTGGGATGAGCTGTAGTTTCAAAGCTTTGTGCGAAAAAAGTAATGCTTACAAACAGGGACGCGCCAATAAGTATTTTTTTCATGAATTAGTTTTTTGAAAAGTGGGTGTCGTTTTAATCAAATTTAAATATTGTAAATTAAGTTTACAAATTAAATAGCGATAACTTTAGGGTAAAATACACGATACGAATGTATAGAAGCAAAAAAAAGACTTTATATAAAGCCCTTTTTTACCCTTGGTTCTAAACTCGAACTATTATTTAATTTAAATATTGCAGAACATTTTTCTTTTCTAAAGTTATTTTTTTGTGTTCTGCATTTTCTATTGTGATAGTCTGGCTAGTGTCAAGCGTCTTTTTTACCTCACAGAATATCTCGGGAGTTATTTTTGAAATATCAATGCCATTTACTTTAATAATTTTGTCTGATAAATTTAGTTCAGCTAATTGAGGTATTTGAAGTTTATTGACAATGATTAAATCATCTTTCATAGGAGCCAATGCAATCCCAAAAGTCTTATATTCCGGTTTGTTTCCGTTTGGAATTAGCGTCATTTTTTTATTGATAAAATCAAGGGTTATCAAATAATTCTGCATAAATCGAGTGCCTATAAGATTTCTTGCACTGGTACTGCTGTCTATTATTTGATTGCCAAATGAGGTATTATTCATTTCAACTTCCATTAGATCCACTTGTCGCTCACCTTTACTTACACTGTTAATAGATTGTGCCAAAAATCCTTCAAAAATTAAAAAGTTATCATCTTTTACTAAATTGTATGTCTGCTGGTTTAGCGTAAGTCCCATGCCGGAGCCGGAATCAAATACATATTCTATGTTCTGGTTTCTTATTGTAAGATTAACTTTCGGAACCTCTGTAAAACTTTCCGTAATAAATGGAAATGCTGTTGTGTTTGAATAAATGCTGTTATCCGCTTTATCAAAAGTTACAATTTTCTTATTTTTAAAATCAAGCTGCCATATCTTATCTTTCATCAGATTAGCCCCGAAAATTCCGCTTATTTTCATGCAGGCACGAGAGCTTATCCAACCTATATCAGCAAATGAAAAGTTTGCCTCTTTGATATTTAAATTAGAGACCTGTATATTTTTTATTGAAAAGACATCCATCTTTGATTTTACATTGTTTCCGTCTATCCCTTCAAAAATAATTTTGGTTTTCTTTGAAGCAATCTTGTCTCTAAGCTCTGACGATATAATCGTGAAAGCACCTGTGTCAAAAACAAAATTATGAAGCTCGTTTTCAATGGTTACTTTAATAACCATTTTGCCTTCTATCATTTCAAAAGGTATTGTTGCTGCTTTTAAAAAGAAAGGTAAAAGGAAAGTGATGATAAAAAGATATTTTTTCATTTTTAGGTTATTACATATAACAAATATAATACATTAAAAAAAGACTGCCTAAAGGCAGTCTCTGAATGGGTTTAAATAATTGTTACCACTCCCAGGTATAAGATATATTACCACCTACAGTAGTAGCACCTGTTTGAGGATTTGTCGTCGTGGTGATACCGACTGAAAGTTTCTTTTTCTTCTTACCTCTGGCAGCAAATGCTGAAGGAGGCGTGGTGTCCTGCATTTCAATAGGAACTTGTCCTAAAAGTCCAATTGCTAAACTAAACCCAGTGATTCTTAAATCTGCAATTTCAAGAGAAGACAGGTATTCGTTTTGTTCGTCGGTTAGTTCGAAGTTTTCTCGGATGAATAAAGCTGGGTCTTTCGCTACATTATCAGAAATCATAAGTCTTTCCTCAAAAGGTAATTCGTTAATTTCTGCTTGTTTTGCTTGTACTCCTTCCGGAGTGAATGGCATTCTTTCCATAATAAATAATAGTGTTAGGTTAATTGGTTAAAAAAGTAAATAACAGTGAGCGCTATCCTGTTGTTTTCTAAAGCAAAGATATTGCTGCGCAGCGACAGAACTCGTCGTATTAAAATTGATTACAAGAAAAAATAAAAAATTATTGAAAGATTTGCTGTAAGGTGAATATGATTGCGTATTGCAATAATTTGAATTGACACATTAAAATATATTAATGTAAAAATGTCCTAAAACCTATCCGCTGTACACCTCTTGATGCCAAATGAAACCTCTGATTTCCACATCAAAAGTATTTTGTATTCTGAAAAAGACTGCCTAAAGGCAGTCTCTGAATGGGTTTAAATAATTGTTACCACTCCCAGGTATAAGATATATTACCACCTACGGTAGTAGCACCTGTTTGAGGATTTGTCGTCGTGGTGATACCGACTGAAAGTTTCTTTTTCTTCTTACCTCTGGCAGCAAATGCTGAAGGAGGCGTGGTGTCCTGCATTTCAATGGGAACTTGTCCTAAAAGTCCAATTGCTAAACTAAACCCAGTGATTCTTAAATCTGCAATTTCAAGAGAAGACAGGTATTCGTTTTGTTCGTCGGTTAGTTCGAAGTTTTCTCGGATGAACAAAGCTGGGTCTTTCGCTACATTATCAGAAATCATAAGTCTTTCCTCAAAAGGTAATTCGTTAATTTCTGCTTGTTTTGCTTGTACTCCTTCCGGAGTGAATGGCATTCTTTCCATAATAAATAATAGTGTTAGGTTAATTGGTTAAAAAAGTAAATAACAGTGAGCGCTATCCTGTTGTTTTCTAAAGCAAAGATATTGCTGCGCAGCGACAGAACTCGTCGTATTAAAATTGATTACAAGAAAAAATAAAAAATTATTGAAAGATTTGCTGTAAGGTGAATATGATTGCGTATTGCAATAATTTGAATTGACACATTAAAATATATTAATGTAAAAATGTCCTAAAACCTATCCGCTGTACACCTCTTGATGCCAAATGAAACCTCTGATTTCCACATCAAAAGTATTTTGTATTCTGAAAAAGACTGCCTAAAGGCAGTCTCTGAATGGGTTTAAATAATTGTTACCACTCCCAGGTGTAAGATATATTACCACCTACAGTAGTAGCACCTGTTTGAGGATTTGTCGTCGTGGTGATACCGACTGAAAGTTTCTTTTTCTTCTTACCTCTGGCAGCAAATGCTGAAGGAGGCGTGGTGTCCTGCATTTCAATGGGAACTTGTCCTAAAAGTCCAATTGCTAAACTAAACCCAGTGATTCTTAAATCTGCAATTTCAAGAGAAGACAGGTATTCGTTTTGTTCGTCGGTTAGTTCGAAGTTTTCTCGGATGAACAAAGCTGGGTCTTTCGCTACATTATCAGAAATCATAAGTCTTTCCTCAAAAGGTAATTCGTTAATTTCTGCTTGTTTTGCTTGTACTCCTTCCGGAGTGAATGGCATTCTTTCCATAATAAATAATAGTGTTAGGTTAATTGGTTAAAAAAGTAAATAACAGTGAGCGCTATCCTGTTGTTTTCTAAAGCAAAGATATTGCTGCGCAGCGACAGAACTCGTCGTATTAAAATTGATTACAAGAAAAAATAAAAAATTATTGAAAGATTTGCTGTAAGGTGAATATGATTGCGTATTGCAATAATTTGAATTGACACATTAAAATATATTAATGTAAAAATGTCCTAAAACCTATCCGCTGTACACCTCTTGATGCCAAATGAAACCTCTGATTTCCACATCAAAAGTATTTTGTATTCTGAAAAAGACTGCCTAAAGGCAGTCTCTGAATGGGTTTAAATAATTGTTACCACTCCCAGGTATAAGATATATTACCACCTACGGTAGTAGCACCTGTTTGAGGATTTGTCGTCGTGGTGATACCGACTGAAAGTTTCTTTTTCTTCTTACCTCTGGCAGCAAATGCTGAAGGAGGCGTGGTGTCCTGCATTTCAATGGGAACTTGTCCTAAAAGTCCAATTGCTAAACTAAACCCAGTGATTCTTAAATCTGCAATTTCAAGAGAAGACAGGTATTCGTTTTGTTCGTCGGTTAGTTCGAAGTTTTCTCGGATGAACAAAGCTGGGTCTTTCGCTACATTATCAGAAATCATAAGTCTTTCCTCAAAAGGTAATTCGTTAATTTCTGCTTGTTTTGCTTGTACTCCTTCCGGAGTGAATGGCATTCTTTCCATAATAAATAATAGTGTTAGGTTAATTGGTTAAAAAAGTAAATAACAGTGAGCGCTATCCTGTTGTTTTCTAAAGCAAAGATATTGCTGCGCAGCGACAGAACTCGTCGTATTAAAATTGATTACAAAAAACTTTTAAAAAATTTTTGAAAGAATTGCATCAGATATATCAAAAAAAAAATTATTATCATAGTAATTCTTTTACTTAAATATCAGTTCAAATAAATGGGTAAAAGAAGAAGTATTCTCAACCGACAGAAATGCCTAGGTAATTGATGTTTACAATAATAAAAGAGTATAACTTTCCTTATATTAAGTATTCTTGGAACGCGAAGAGTTCTAATATCAGATAGGGATTCTGTTTCAAAAAGGAAAGGTGATTCCAATTGAAAAAACCAGAATCAATGGTATTTTTAAATAAAAAAACAGCTTCTGATGTCAGAAACTGTTTTTTATTAATTTGTAGCCCGTAGGGGAATCGAACCCCTCTTACCAGAATGAAAATCTGAGGTCCTAACCGATAGACGAACGGGCCCTCTATCTTCCACTACCGAAGTAATGTGTTAGTTTTTGTTTTTATAAGTATCAACTCTTAATATTTGTAGCCCGTAGGGGAATCGAACCCCTCTTACCAGAATGAAAATCTGAGGTCCTAACCGATAGACGAACGGGCCTACTATAGTATTACGCTAATTTATTAACGTGTTTTGTCAATTTGCTTTTCAAGTTAGCCGCTTTGTTCTTGTGGATAATGTTTTTCTTAGCTAATTTATCCAATAATGCGATAACTTTTGGCAGTTGCTCTGTAGCTACAGCTTTGTTTTCTTCACTTCTTAAAGCTTTCAATGCTGTTCTAGCAGTCTTGTGATAATATCTGTTACGAAGTCTTCTAGTTTCGTTTTGTCTGATTCTCTTTAATGCTGATTTATGATTTGCCATATCGTTCAAATGTGAGTGCAAAACTATAAACTTTTTTTCAAACTACCAAATTTATTTTCAGAAATTTTTAATTTTCTTCTGACAGGTACTTTCTGAGTTTATCTATTGCTTGTTCTATTTTTAAATTTTCCTGTTCTTTTTCTATTTTTTTGATTGTGTTTCCCAACATAATCAAAGCATTGTTCCATTCTCCAGTAGTATTGGTGAAAGTAAGGTTATCTATTGCTACTTCAAAAGCAACCCTTTCTCCGGTCCTGTAAAGTCTGAAACTTATTTTATCATCCCTGCCTGTAATCCCGTCTTCATTGATTTGTAAATCATAACTTTTTGGGTTAGAGTGGATTTTCTTAAAAAGCAATTTCGCTTCTTGTATTTTTAAATCCGGCATGATATCAAATTTGGTAGCCTATAGGGGAATCGAACCCCTGTTGCAAGAATGAAAATCTTGAGTCCTAACCACTAGACGAATAGGCCAAATTTTGAGGTTGCAAAAGTAATGATTAAGTTTTTAACTTCAAAATTATTTTTAATGTTCATTGTATATTTTATGAGTGATAATTTATAAATAACTGATGTTGATATTGTTATGTTAAATGCTTTTTTACAAGGGAACCAGCCTTTTCTTAGAGCGGTAAAAAGCCCGCAAAAGACTGGCGCCATGTTAAAGTATAAATTTATAAAGAATTTTGAATTAAAAGATCTTTAATCCGGAGAAAATAACTTTAAATAACCTGAAATCAAATTAGCTAAAAAAGATGGCAATCTATTATTGATGAGTTTCAAAACTTCCCTCTTCCAGCTTCCGAGTTCTATAAATTCAACAATTCTTATCCCTCTGAGGTTACATAATTTTAATCTTTACATTAAAGAATGGGGGTCAATAGCAAAGCGGCCATACTTTATAGCCGCTTTGTTATATTTTCATTTGAAAAAGAGATTATATTACTTATACACCTTTTGTATCACCGTATTCTTTATTCCTTTTGCATCAAGGTCTTTCTGAAGTTTTACAGCATCTTCCAGAGTGTATACTTTTCCGTAAGTATAGTAGAATATACCGTTATCTTTATTCCTTTCGACATCTTTAAGTGTCTGAAGGATAAATGAATTTCCGTTCAGTTTTTCGCCGGTATAGACTTCTATTGTATAATAGCCTGTAAGAAGTTTCTGGTTCGGCATAAATCCTACTGCAAAAGCATTTCGGAAGCCTGCATCTTTGGCTGTTCTGAGGTTGATGTCTTTTACAGAAGCCATATTGGTTACTCCGTAATAGTATTTATATTGTCCGTTTTCTTTAAGAGGAAGAATATAGTTCAGTCCCTTTAAAGCCGGATCTCCGTCGTTGTATTTAGTTGGAGAGCTCATCAGTAATATTCTGAAGTCATTTTTCAATGGAGACTCTGCGGGTCTTTCAGGTTCTGGTTTTTTGGTAACAACAGGTCCTCCTGATTTTCTATCGAGAGCTTTTTTATAATTAATAACCGCATTGTAGATGTTTTCTGCAACTTCGTCTTTTCCTTTGTCAGAATTCAGATATTGGGCATCATCATAATTGTTAACAAATCCTGTCTCGATTAATACAGACGGCATGGCACTTCTTCTTAAGATGTGAAGATTTTCCTGCTTTACCCCCCTTGAAAAACGTCCGCTTGCCGCGAAATTGGTTTCAATAAAGCTTCCAATAGTCAAACTGTTTTCCAGATATTTACTTTGCTGAATTTTAAGAGCAATTAACGATTCCGGAGAAGAGGCATCATAAGAGGCAAAGGTTTCCTTATCCCTTTCATCAAGGTAGATTACATTGTTTTCCTGCTTCGCTACTTCCAAGTTTTCTTTATTTTGTGCAGGCCCCTGAACAAAGGTTTCCGTTCCTTTTGCTGTAGCCGATTTGCTTGGTGAAGAATTAACATGCACAGAGATAAATAAATCAGCTTTGTTTCTGTTGGCAATATTGGTTCTGTCCGTTAATGATGGGTATTCATCAATCTTACGGGTATATATTACTTTGAAATCTCTGTTTTTTTCAAGCATGGCTCCCAGTTTAAGAACAATGCCTAAAGTAACATCCTTCTCCATTACCAATCCTATATCAGAATAATTCCTGGTAGCTCCATGATCACCTCCCCCGTGTCCGGCATCTAAAACGATGATAAATTTCTTTTGCGAAAAAATAAAAGTGCTGGTAAGGATAAGGAGAAATGATAAAATTATTTTAAAATTTTGTTTGTGCATCTTACAGTTTTAAAAATTATATTAATTTTGAGCCTTAATTATATAGAATAAAATTGGCCAAAACCGTCCTCAAAAATATATTACAAATTTTAATTATCCTAATTTTTAACAATTTTTTAGCACAGAAAACGTCTGAAAAGTTGCCTAAAAATGCGGTTAATGATACTATTTCCAAAAAGGATACCATAGTTGTAAAGAAAGAAGCTTTAGAAGATGTTCTTCGTACAAAAGCCGATGACCAGAGAAGAGATGTTCCTAAAAAAATGACATTTCTGAACAGAAAAGCCCAGGTGAAATACCAGGATATGCAGATTGATGCAGATTATATTTCTATTGATGATAATAAAAATGTGATCTATGCCCGCGGAAAACTGGATTCATTAGGGAAAATCATCGAACCTGTAATAACCATGCAGGGCGGAAAAAAATATGAGACCAACGAATTCAGTTATAATACTAAAACCAGACAGGCTATTGCCTACAATGCCAGAACTGAAGAAAGCGAAGGGGTAATTACCGCACAGAAGACTAAAAAGTATAACGATTCTGTGTTCGCCATGAGGAATGCAGATTATACAACCGATGATTATTATATCAAGAAAAAAGATACGGTATCGGATTATTTTATGAGGGCTTCCAATATTAAGCTGATCAAATCCAAAGAAAAATCTCAGATCGTTACCGGTCCTATCCAGATGTATATAGAAAAGGTTCCAACACCTTTAATCCTGCCGTTTGCCGTTCTTCCGTTTTCAGCAAAAAGAGCTGCCGGAATCCTGATTCCGAGTTTTGGGGAAAGGGAAGATGTAGGATTCTTTCTTAACGGACTTGGATACTACCAGCCGATTGGGGAACATTTTGACCTTAAAGTACTCGCAGATATCTATACCAAAGGAAGCTGGAATATACGTCCACAAATGAATTATCTGAAAAAATACCGGTATTCCGGAAGTTTTACGGCAGATGTTGGAACAATGATCAGAGGAATTAAGGGACTGGATGATTATACCAAAAACAGTACCTATAGAATTACCTGGAATCATTCACAGGATACAAAAGCCAATCCATTCCTTACATTCAGTGCTTCTGTGGATATTGTAAGTACCAAGTTTTATAATAATCCGCTGAACAATAACTATATTTTCAACCAGAACGTGCTGAATACACAGCAGAACTCAACGGTAACCCTTACCAAGAGATTCCTGAAACTGCCTATGACCATTACGGGAACAGCTTCTTATGCCCAGAATTTTGCAACGGGACTGTCAGACCTTCGTCTTCCTCAGATGAACGTGGCTATTAACCAGTTTTACTTATTTAAATCTAAAACAGGAGTAAGACAGGGACTTCTTGAAAATATTACCGTAAATACAGGCTTTAACCTGACTAATTTTGTCAACACTCAGGAAAATGAGCTTTTCACTAAAGCGATGTGGGATAAAATGCAGACAGGACTTAAAAATAATATTGCGTTAGGAACCAATACAACCCTGGCAAAATATTTTACATTCAGTTTAAGTGCGAATATTGATAACGCATTAACGACAAAAACCCTGAACAAATATTATGACCCTGTAAAAAATGTTGAAGTAGACGAAATACAGAAGAATGTTGCAGGGTATTCCACTTTCTCTACAACAGCCAGTCTTCAGACAACATTGTATGGTGGAATGAAGTTTAAAAAAGGATCTGCTATACAGGCGATAAGACATATGATGACACCAAGTATCGGGTTTACTTACTCTCCGGATTTCGGAAGTCCGAACTTTGGATATTATAAAAACTTTTACAATGCGCAGGGAGCTCTTACCCCATATTCCATCTTCGAAAAAGGAATTGTAGGAACGCCTCCAAGCGGAATGCAGGGAGCTCTGGGATTGAGTATCGGGAACAACGTCGAGATGAAAGTAAGGTCTAAAAAAGATTCTACGGGAGTAAAAAAGGTTAAGATCTTTGAATCTTTGAATTTCTCCGGAAGCTATAACTTTGCAGCGAAAACACACCCATGGTCTGTATTTACATTCAGCGGACAGTCTTCTTTCTTTAACAACAAACTTAGCGTTAATACAAGTCTTGCTTTAGAGCCGTATAGAATTGCTTTTGCTCCGGGAGAAAATGTTGGGGTCAGAACAGAAGATTTTGGACATTTCAGTGTACAGGGCTTCAATGTTCAGATGTCGTATCCTCTAAGCAGCGAGCTGTTCGGCGAAAAGACAGATTATGCTAAAAAGTATGCCTCAAAAGGAGAAGTAAGAAATGAGAATTATTATTTTGATGATGATAATTACGCTCATTTTGATCAGGCGTGGACTTTGAATGTTAACGCCAATTATGCTTATTCAAAAGGGACTTCAAGATTAGGAAATAAAATCGCTTCCATAGGACTTGACGGAAGTATCAAGCTTACTCCTTACTGGAATATCAACGGAAGTACACACTACGATCTTGTATCCAAAGAACTGGCCTATACAAGGATTGGATTTTCAAGAGACCAGCGAAGTTTTACAATTAATTTCAACTGGGTTCCTTTCGGACAGTATAAAGTATATGATTTCTTTATCGGAATCAAAGCCAATATCTTAAGCGATGCACTGAAGTACAAAGACAGAAGCTTCACGCAGCCTAATGCCCCTTTCTAAGATCGGATTGGCATTTGAAAATATAAATTTTATATTTGCATCCAGATAAAATTCTAATAAAAATAAATTCTAAATGAAACAAATAATCAACACAGTGAACGCGCCTGCAGCTATCGGACCTTATTCACAAGCTAATATGGCCAACGGAGTATTGTATATCTCCGGACAGATTCCTGTAGATCCTGCAACTGGTAAATTGGTGGAAGGAATTGAAAAAGAAACGCATCAGGTAATGAAAAATCTTGAAGCGATCCTTACGGAAGCCGGAATGACTTTTAAAAACGTTGTAAAGGCTACTATCTTCTTAAAAAGTATGGATGATTTTGCTGTAATGAATGATATTTATGCATCATATCTGGATGCAGACAGCTACCCTGCACGTGAAACGGTACAGGTATCATGTCTGCCTAAGAACGTTGATATTGAAATTTCTATGATTGCACATCAGGATTAATGAATTTTATAAGAAATACAATTGCGGTGCTCGTAGGCCTTGGTATAGCTGGGCTTATTATTACTCTTGGTATAAGAGCGTTTCCGCAATGGATCACTTTCGATGCTTTTGCTCCGTTTGAGCACTGGCAGCATTTTCTTTACAGTATGAAGGATGATAATGCCTTCTTTGGGTTCCTGCTTTTTATTTCAGGATTGGGAACTACCATTGGAGGTGTGGCTACAGCACTCATTGTGAAGTATGCTAAGGTAGCATATGCCATCCTTATCGGCTTTATTATGCTTTTCATCGCTATGCTGGATGTTATCATATTTCCTTATCATCCTACCTTTTATAAGATCTCTATTTTCCTTACGTTTTTCCCGTTCTCATGGGTAGGGGGAAAAATTGTAGAAGTAATTTATGAGCGGAATAAAAAGAAAAGAATCGCTGAGAAAATGAACAAAAACAAATAAAAAAACGCTGCATCAACTGCAGCGTTTTTTTTATTAATATGAAAAGACTATTGTCTGTATTGATTAAGGCATTTTGAATCCTTTGGTATAGATTCTTCCATAGTCGTCTACAAATTTCACCTGTACATTCCCCTGATACTTATCCAGGATTTTTTCTATATCCTTTTGTGAATTGACCGGTTTTCCGTTGATCTCTATGATGATATAATTATCTACGATACCTATTTTGGCCATTTCACCGCCTTCTGCTACAGCTTTGGCAACTACACCGCTGTTCAGTCCGTATTCTGTTTTAAATCTTTCGGTAAGCGGATCAAACTCAGCACCAATCTTTTCAGTTACGCTAAGGTCTGCTTTTGTTCTGGTGGAAGTTCCTCCTTTCTGATCTCTTAGAGTAACACTGGTCGTAGCTTCTTTACCATTTCTTGAATAAGTTACCACAACTTTATCACCAGGACGCTTGCTTCCGATTGACATTGAAAGATCGGCAAAATCTGTGATGGCATAAGTGTCTATTTTAGTAATGATATCTCCTTTTTTCAGACCGGCATCTTCTGCTCCGCTATTCTCCCCAAATCCTAAAACATATATTCCGGATCCTACCTTCAGAGTGGTTTTATTTTGCTTGTTATAAGCTGCAACTTGCTGATCATTCGATAGGTCTAATGATGAAACGCCTAAGAATCCTCTCTGTACAATTCCGAATTTCTTGATGTCCTCAACAATCTTTCTTGCCAGATTAGCTGGAACTGCAAATCCATATCCCTGATAATACCCTGTTGTAGACTGAATGGCAGAGTTGATCCCGATAAGGTCTCCAGCTACATTTACCAAAGCTCCTCCTGAGTTACCCGGGTTGATTGCGGCATCAGTTTGAATAAAGCTTTCAATAGGATTGGCTGCTTTCCCCTGGCTTCCCAGAATTCCGATTCCTCTTCCTTTTGCTGAAACAATCCCTGCAGTCACGGTAGAGTTAAGCCCAAGCGGGTTTCCTACAGCAAGTACCCATTGTCCTACCTCAATATTGTCTGAATTGGCAAAATTAAGATAAGGAAGTCCTTTTTCTTCAATTTTTAGTAAAGAAATATCTGTATTAGGGTCTGTCCCTACAAGTGTGGCGATGTATGATTTTTTGTTGCTTAATACAACTTCCAGTTTATTGGCACCTGCTACAACGTGATTGTTCGAAATGATGTATCCGTCGGGAGAAATAATCACCCCTGAACCCATTCCTGAAGGCATATTGTCCGGAGCCTGCTGCTGCCTTTGTTTCTGCTGGCCTCTACCTCCACCTCCAAAAGGATCTCCGAAGAAGAAATCAAACAGGTCCTGCTCAGAAGCTCTGCTGCTCGTTCTGCTCTGATAATTTTTGATCGTTACCACAGCCGGAACCGTAGTCTTGGCTGCTTTTACAAAATCATCACCCACAGCTCCCGTATTCATTCCTACAAATGATGCAGTAGGTGCTGCTGTTGTGAAAAAGGACTGGTCGCCGTTGTTATTATGCTGTCCAAAATATTGTATTGTCCCAACGGTAGTAGCTCCAGAGACAACTCCCACTACTGCAAATGGTAATAGTTTTTTTAAAGTACTCTTCATTGTATATCTTTCTTTTTTTATGTATTAATTTCTGTTTTATTGTAAGCAAATTTAATGCTAAATAAGTATGCAATTAATGCTAAGTGTTTCAATTTTAACTAAAATTTAACGGCTATTGTGTGATTTTATATATTATGTCATAATTGCAGCCGCTCCAATTAACAAAACTTAAAAATTTATTAAAGATAAAGTGGACGATATGTCCTGTACAAGGTACGATGTAAAAATATAATGACAAAATGATCCTCTGTAAAAGGCTGCTTGTTCCTCCATCATTACTTTACCGGAAAATGATTATCTTTGCAAAAATATTTTTCTCACTTAAAACGTTTATAGCATGCAACTGTATAACACCTTAAGCGCAGAAGAAAGAGCTCAACTTATTGATGAAGCCGGTAAAGACCGTCTTACTTTGTCTTTCTATGCGTATGCCAAAATTGAAGACCCAAAAAAATTTCGCGACGAATTATTTATAGCCTGGAATGCCCTTGATGCACTCGGCCGTATTTATGTTGCTCACGAAGGAATTAATGCTCAGATGAGTGTTCCCGCGGATCAGTTTGAGGCTTTTCGCAATACGCTGGAATTTTATGATTTTATGAAAGGAATTCGTCTGAATGTAGCCGTTGATCAGGACAATTACTCTTTTTTAAAATTAACGATAAAAGTTCGGAACAAAATTGTTGCAGACGGTTTGAATGACGATACTTTTGATGTTACCAATAAAGGAATTCACTTAAAAGCAAAGGAGTTCAATGATCTGCTTGAAGATCCTAATACGATTGTAGTAGATTTCAGAAATCATTACGAAAGCGAGGTAGGTCATTTTGAAGGCGCTATTACTCCCGATGTTGAAAACTTCAGAGAAAGCTTACCAATCATCAATGATCAGTTACAGGATTATAAAGAAGATAAAAACCTATTGATGTACTGTACAGGCGGGATCCGTTGTGAAAAAGCCAGTGCCTACTTCAAACATCAGGGCTTTAAAAATGTATATCAGCTGGAAGGCGGAATTATCGAGTATACCCGCCAGATTAAAGAAGAAGGTATAAAAAGTAAATTCATCGGAAAGAATTTTGTATTTGACCACCGGTTAGGAGAAAGGATTACAGACGATATTATTTCACAGTGCCACCAATGTGGTAAGCCTTGTGATAATCATACCAATTGTGCCAATGATGCCTGCCATTTATTATTTATCCAATGTGATGAATGTAAAGCAGCCATGGAAAACTGCTGTTCTACAGAATGTTTAGAAACCATACATCTGCCTTTAGAAGAGCAGCTGAAATTAAGAAAAGGACTGCAGGTTGGGAATAAAGTGTTCAGAAAAGGGAAATCAGATGCTTTGAAGTTTAAAAATTCTGGAGACTTACCAACAAAACCTCTGGCAAAAGCTGAAACAAAGAATATCCGCCAGAAAATTGCTGTTAAAAAAACTTTAATCGGCAAGGCAGAACACTATTATTCAAAATCAAAAATCGCCCAGTTTTTACTTGAAAACAGTGAACTTTCAGTAGGGGATAAAGTATTGATTTCAGGACCAACGACTGGTGAACAGGAAGTTGTCATTACAGAAATGTATGTGCAGGGAGGACCTTGTAAGACTGCGAAACCAGGAGATCAGATCACTTTTGAACTTCCGTTCAGAGTTCGTCTGTCTGATAAATTATATAAGATTTTATCCTAAAGACCCTCATTATGTCCGGAATTATTTCTTTGGTTCAAAGATATAGACGGTAATAAGATATTGGTCCGTGATTAATGAATGATTATTTGATGTCATTATGCAAAAATCTGAACTAAGAAAAAAATACATGCAAAAAAGAAAAGCCTTGTCTTCCGATGAGGCTTTCGTGTTATCAGAAAATATATTCAGCAGATTTTTAGATTATTTCAATCCGAAGGACGGTCAGAAAATACATATTTTCATTCCTATTGAGAAGTTTAATGAGATTAATACACAAATCTTCATTACTTATTTTTTTGAACAAAATATCAGGGTTTATGTGCCTAAAATTGTTGAAGATAAACTTATTGCTATTGAGATTTTTGAAGATTCAGCCTTTGAAACCAATAACTGGGGAGTTTCAGAGCCTGTTTCTAATGAAGATTCGGGAGAAACTAATTTTGATTTTGTGGTTACGCCTTTACTGTATTGTGATCCTAATGGAAACAGAATTGGGTACGGAAAGGGATTTTATGACAGCCTTTTTCAAAATATTTCGCACAATGCAAAAAAAATCGGGGTCAATTACTTTAACCCCGACGAATATGTGGATGATATCTGGGAAAATGATATCCCTTTAGACTATTTGGTGACGCCTGAAGAAGTACTGTCTTTCTTCAGCGGGGCAGAGTAGAAATCCAGGAAATAGAATTTAAACTCTTTCTGCATTTTAGACGGAGTTAATAACAGAATATACTGGGCATTTTTTTCAAAAGTTCCTAATGATTTCTTTTTGTCATCGAAATATTCCACATTGAATCTGGCATAATCTAAGGTGTCTTTTTTATAAAACTCTTTATAAACATTCAGGTTATTTACTTTTATCGATTTTACTTTCAGACTATCTAATTCTCTGAACAGTTTTTTAAATGTCAAAGAATCCGGCTTGTGAAAATAGCTTTCCATCTGGGAGTAAATGGCGGTGTCTATTTCCGTATTTCTGTTTCCGGTCAGATAAAGAGTGGAGAGGTCAAGAAGTTCCTGTACTTTTTGCTGAGTAATGGAGTTGATGATCTGCATACTGTCTATCTGTACAGCAGGGTAGCTTTTAGTATTGTTGCTGTTTCTTAATTTATCAAGATCGCTGACTGATTCTGTTTTTTTGTTATTGCAGGCAGCCAATGCAATAATAAGTACTGCTAGAAGTAAAAAGTTATTTATTTTTTTCATCTGTGGATGCAATTTTAAATTTGATAGATATTATTTTTCCTTTTTTATCCTTAATCATTTCTATAAGATTCAGGTTTTTTAAAGAAGTAGTAGGAGTGGTTACCAACGTGATATACTTTTGTTTGTCAAGTCTTTCAATCCCGTAAATATTATTATCATAAATCTGATAAATGACCGCGGTATTGCTGATCAGGTTTTCCAGCTGGCTTCTTTTCTGTTTAAGCAGTTCCGGGTTTCCTTTGGCATCTTTTACCGAGAAATAATAAGCCGCCATTTTATAATCATCCGGTTTCAGCTCTATACGCTCTTCTTCCGGAGCATTTTCCAGGCTTCTGGTTACAGTAAGTGGCTCATACAGGGGAGAGGTGATTACCATTTTCAGGTTTTTATCCTTTGTGGAATAATAAAAGCACTCATTAGGTTTTATTTTATACAGGATGGGAGATTCATTGTCTTTCATCACCATAATATTAAGAGTATTGATCGCAGAAGTTCCCCTGTCCTTATCTACAAAACAATATTTATAGGTTTTGGAAAAAATTTCATCTTTAAAACCAAGAAGTCCTGTAATCGTAATTAAAACTGAAGAGATAATAGCCCAAACATGTTTTTTAAAGAAATTTTTCTTTGGTAATGCTTGTGTTGTTTCAGTATTTTCAGTTGTTGATACTTTTTGATTAACTGGTTGATTTTCAGTATTGTGTTTTTGTAAATCAGTGTTTTCCTGAGGTTTGCTTTCTGTTTTTTGAGGCTGAATTTCAGTTTTTGGAAGTTCCGGAGCATTTGTAACTGTTTTTTCCAGTTCATTGATTTCTTCTTCCTCAGTTTCTTCATTTTCCTGAAGCAATTCACCGGCAAAAAGATGCTGTTTTTTGAACTCGTACCATGAATCATATCCCGCATAAATACTCAGTAAATTGAGCATATCAATTCTCGGTAATTTGGTTACAGGTGAGTTTTTGAAATAAGTGTAAAATGACTTCTCACTGATGTTGCCTTTCGCTTTTTTGCGCAGGTCTTCCTGGAAATAGATAATGTCAATCCCCTTCCATTTTGAAATATCATCATGGGAAGGAGTGTATTCTTTTAAATATTGTGCCTGAACGTCCTTTTTAAGCTGTTCAAAATGCAATAGATCTAAATCTGTCAATTTTTTGTTTAATAATTAATTTGTTGATTATCAGTTATGTTTTTTTGTAAAACTATTTTACAAAGGTATTACAATTATTTTTCATAAACAACTTTTCTATCTGCTATACCTTTGTCTTGTTCAAATAACAGAACAGAAGAAAATTTTATAAAACAATATTAACAAAATTAAATTTAATTTATTATGAAAAAGTCATTATTCGTAGCTGCTATCGCTGCAATCTCTCTAGTTGCTTGTAAAAAAACTGAAGCTACTGCTACTGAAGGAACAACTGATTCTTCTGCAGCTGCTACTACTGATTCAGCTGCTAACGTAACTGATTCAGCTGCTAAAGTAATCGATTCAGCTGCTACTGCTGGTGTTGAAGCTACTAAAGATGCTGCTGCTGCTACAACTGCTGCTGGTGCTGATGCTGCTAAAGCTGACGCTAAAGGAGCTGCTGATGCTGCTAAAGGAGCTGCTGCTGATGCTAAAGGAGCTGCTGATGCTGCTAAAGATGCTACAAAAGAAGCTGCTAAGAAATAATTTTAGCTTAAGCTTAAATAATAAAAGAACCGTTTCACCCAGTGAGACGGTTTTTTTATGCTTTGTTGTTATTTATCTTTGTTTAACAGTGTGGCTAAAAAATAATTTCTTTTAAGTTTTACGCCTGATGTATTGTTATGGGGAAATTCTTAAAAGAAGCAGCCAGTTTTTATTCCTCAGGCTGATACAACTTCTTCCACCATCCATCTTCCTTCCTTTCTGAAATTTATCCTTTCTTCTGTCTTAAAGATTCATAACACGTTATGGCTACGGCATTGCTCAGGTTCAAAGAATCGATGCTTCCTGCCATTGGAATCAGGGTGTTTTTTCCTTTTCCGATCCAGAAATCACTTAATCCGGAATGTTCAGTGCCAAATAATACAGCAGAACGTTGCGTGAAATCTCTTTTATAAAGATCTTCAGCGGTTTCATCCATAAGAGTAGTGTAGATATTGAAGCTGTTTTTCTTAAGAAATTCAAGAGTTTCCTCATTTTCAGCCTGGTAAACTTCCATTCCGAAAAGACAGCCTACGCTGGATCTGATGACATTTGGGTTGTAAAAATCGGTTTTTCCGTCTGCTACAATCAATGCATCAATACCGAAAGCTTCACAGCTTCTTAAAATAGCCCCTAGGTTTCCCGGTTTCTCTACACCTTCCACGATAATAATCGTAGCATTTTCTTTCGGACTAAATGAAGATAAAAGGGTTTCTTTCGCCATATAAATTCCTATGATTCCCTCAGAAGTTCCTCTGTAAGCTATTTTTTCATATACTTTTTCACTGACGTAATGAATTTTCGCATCAGGAAGTTTTCCTTTAAAGATATTTTCACAGATGAAAAACTCTACAGGTTCAAAACTGTAGGTTAATGCCCTTTCATTTTCCTGCTTTCCTTCTACAACAAAAACTTTTGATTTTTTACGGAAACGGTTGTCAGCTAAGAGTTTAGTGACATTTTTTATTTTATCGTTCTGAAAGCTTTCTATCAACATTCCGCAAAATTATGCAAAATTTATGATTGATGCAGGCTAGCTTTATAAAAAGAATCTTTCAGGCTCAATTATGGTTTTTATAATTGTGGGTTATCTGTTTCTACAATATTACCGTTATCAATAAGGCTTGGCGGAAGGTCTTTTTTATTTTTAATCCCCAATGATTTCAATTTCTGGGTCTGGATGATCAGATTGTCATTGCCGGTGTGAAGCTGCTTGTAAGCATCATTATAGACATTTTTGGCCTGATCGAGGTTTCTCCCCACCTTTTCGAGGTTTTCCACAAAACCTACAAACTTATCATAAAGTTTGGCCCCTCGTTCAGCAATTTCCAATGAGTTTTTGTTCTGATATTCACGTTTCCAGAGATCTGCAATAAGTTTCAGAGAAGTAATCAGATTGCTTGGATTTAGCAATAAGATCCTTTTTTCATAAGCATAGTTCCAAAGATTTTGATCGGCCTGCATGGCTGCAATATAAGCAGGTTCACTTGGGATGAACATCATAACAAAGTCCAGAGACTTTCCGTAATCATCATAAGCTTTCTGGCTCAGCTGCGTAATATGGTTTTTAATGGAAGCGAGGTGCTGGCTCAGTTTGATGTTGTACACATCCGGATCACTCTCGTCAACAAGATCTGTGAAAGCGGTCAGAGATACTTTGGAGTCAATGATTACATTTCTTTCGTCGGGATATTTTACAACAGCATCAGGACGCATTTTTTTTCCGGAAAACTCAGAAAAGAGAGCATTATTGTCTTCATCGCGCAGCTCATGTTCCAGAAAATATTCCCTTCCTTTCACCAACCCTGATTTTTCAAGAATACTTTCCAGAATCATTTCACCCCAATTCCCTTGGGTTTTGCTTTCACCTTTCAAAGCACGGGTTAATTTTTTGGCATCATCAGAGATCTGCTGGTTAAGTTCTGCAAGCTCTTTTACTTTTTCAGCCAGAGAAAAACGTTCTTTATTTTCTTTTTCATAGGCTTCATTAACTTTGTTCTTTAAATCCGCTATTTTTTCCTGAAAAGGTTCAAGAATGTTTTTTAGGTTATTTTGATTAAGTGTTGTAAATTTTTCTGTCTTTTCTTCTAAAATCTTATTGGCCAGATTTTCAAACTGTAGTTTAGATTCTTCCTGAATTTTTATAATCTCTTCCTTTTGGGTTTCCAATGATTGCTGAAGGCCTTCATTTTTGGCTGTAAGCTCTGCATTTTTAGCAAAAATGTCCTGCTTTTCAATGGCCAGTGTTTCTATATGAGATGTTTGCCTGATGTTAAGCTGTTTTAGTTCCAGAAATTGGGTATTTAGTGAAGTATGTTCTGCGGAGAGTCTGGCAAATTCATTTTTAAGGTCATTCAGCAGATCCTGGTTGAGCAGATGCTGTTCTTTTTCTTTAGCATTTTCTTCGTTCAGTTCCTTGATCTTCTGAAGAGCATTAGTAAAATCAGCAGTGCTTTTAATATATAAATTATTTAGCTCGTCATAGGAAGTTCTGGAAACCGATGATGATTTCAAAACAAAATATAAAATCAAGGCACCCAGCAGGCCGCCGGTAATACATCCGATAATTAAATAGGTCATCTCCATTTTTCAAAATTATGAAAAAAGGGCGGATGTTGGAGATGAATGCACAGAGCTTTAAAATGGGTTTGGTTTTATTTCTGATTTTTGTTCTAAAGCCAGAATGGTTATATTTATGGGAAATTTCAGAAACACATGAATATTTTATTGGTAGAAGATGATCAGAGAATTAGTAATTTTCTTATAAAAGGACTTTCGGAAGCGGGATACCATATCACCCTTGCAGATTCCGGGGAAAAAGCAAGAGAAGTTCTTACTACTTATGATTTTGACATTATACTGATGGATATTATGCTTCCCGGGCTGGATGGGATACAGCTTACCCAGATGATTCGGTTTAAGGGAAATTATACTCCGATTCTCGTGTTAAGCGCATTGAACAGTCCGGATGATAAAATTAAAATGCTGGATCTGGGTGCTGATGATTACTTATCCAAACCTTTTCATTTTGATGAGCTTATTTCAAGAATTAAAGCATTAACCAGAAGAAATAAACTGAGTTATCAGAAGGAAAACCAGCTTTTGTCATGCGGCAGTGTTGTTATTGATACAGATCTGCATAAAGTAACCCAGAATGATAAGGAAATTGAACTGTCTCCTACAGAATATAAGCTCTTTACATTCCTGATGGAAAATAAAAACAAAGTGCTGAGCAGAACGCAGATTCTCCATAATGTGTGGGGAATTGATTTCGATAATGCAACGAATATAGTGGATGTTTATATTTCTTATGTCCGCAATAAAATTGATGAGACCGATCAGAAAATTATCCACACCGTAAAAGGAACAGGATATTTAATTAAAGACTGAAAATGACCCTCAGAAACCGGTTTACCCTTATTTCAAGCCTTTCTTTCGGCATCGTTTCTATTGTCACATTTGTGGTGATATTTTTTGCCTATTACGACAGTACGAAGATCTTTTATTTTGAAAAGCTTAGGAATACAGCACTTATTTCTGCTATTTATTACCTTGAAAAGGATGAGCTGCCGAAAGACAGACACGCACAGATCAAAAAAGAATATAATCATCTTATTCAGAATAACAGAGTAGCGGTTTATAATGATAATAACGAAGTTACCTTCGGGCATAATCTGAATGATCAGAATATCAAATCCCGGCATTTACAGACTGCCAGAAATAATAAAGGCGTGCAGTTTATGGCTGACAACAGCTTTTATTCGGGAATCTTTTATCCGGATAATCAGGGAAATTTTGTTGTTTTTGTGAAATCTTCAGACGATTCATTCCGGTCTCAGATGATCAGGCTTTCTGTAATTATGCTTTCCGTACTTGTGCTGGGACTGCTGGCTATTTATTTTCTGAGCAGGTATCTTTCAAAAATTGTTTATAAACCGGTTTCCAATGTTGTGGAACGCATCAGTAATGTGGATTATAATAATATTTCAGCAGCCATTACTTCTACGAATACCAATGATGAAATAGAAGAGCTGATTAAATCGTATAACAAATTATTAAGCCGGATTTCAGAAAGCATGCTCCTGCAGCAGAACTTCATCAATTATGTTTCCCATGAATTTAAAACTCCTTTGGCTGCTATTTCCGGAAACCTTGAAGTGTTCGCCCAAAAGGACAGAAGCCCTGAAGAATACAGAAAAGTTGCTAAAGAATCTCTGGATAATGTCTATGAGATTGAAAATATCCTCAATAATCTTTTACTGATGTCCGGAATGGCTAAACTTGAAGCTTCCCATCAACAGGTGAGAATGGATGAGCTTGTCTGGAAAATTTATGCAAAACTGGAGTCTAAAGCCAAAGAAAAGCAGTCATCCATTACCATACAGCTTCAGGTTACCCAGCCTGCTCTGTTGGAAATTCCGGGAAATGAAACCCTGCTGTACCTGGCTTTGTATAATATCGTGGAAAATGCGGTTAAATATTCTCAGCATGCTCCTGTTGTCATTATTTTATCAGAGGAGAATAATCATCTGGTTATTGAAGTAAAAGATGAAGGAAGAGGAATTCCGCAGGATGATCTCGTTAAAATCACCGAAACCTTCTACAGAGGTAAAAATGTGGATAATATTAAAGGCAGCGGCATTGGTTTATCATTATCTAAAAGTATTTTTGACCACCATCATATTGAGATGAAAATAGATTCTAAAGTAAATGTAGGAACCCGGGTTATTCTTTTGTTTCCGGCAAATGCCTAAAAACATCTGCCTACTCTAAGATCCGTAGGAGATTTGATTTATATTAATTCTTTATATTTTTTGGAACGCAAAGTTCTATGATTAATGCTATTGATTTTAGGAAGCTAAGTGTAGAATCAACTCCGTTGATCCGATGAAGCTGCTGACTAACCTTTGGTTCTTGTGATCCTTGAAATAGATGATCACAGGATTAAAAAAAAATGCTGAAAATCCTGGATTTTCTTGCGCCTTAAAACAGCGTAATGCTTTAAATATTTGCGTCTTTTGCGTTTTTCCAATAAAAAATCTGCTCAATCTGCCCGATTTGCGAGAATATAAAAAATGTCCGTTTAAATCTATGGAATCTTAAAAATATGAGTATTAATCATATTGAAAGAACATTCTAATCAAACTCTAATGTTGGACTAACCGAATTCTAATTCCATTCGAAATTGGGTCTAATCTTACACCGATAATTTTGTGGTCTTAAATAATAAGACCCTTGAAGAAATTTATTTTTACCCTATTGTATATTCACTGCTTCAGTTTCTTTTCGGCACAAATCTCCGATACGGTGAGCATTTCCCGAAAGGAAGCCGAAACCATCTTTCTGGATAAAAACCTTGATCTTATTGCTCAGAAGCTGGAGATTTCCAAAGCTGAAGCCCGTGCTGTTCAGGCTAAATACTGGCCGAATCCAAAATTAAGCATCAGTGAAGTCAACTTATGGAGAACGTATGATATTGAGGAACAGCCTGCCCTTATCGGGAACTGGGGGAAAAACAGTCAGATCTCAGCGGAAATTGAACAGGTTATTCAGACTGCAGGAAAGAGAAGGAAAAATATTGAGCTCCAGAAAATAGAAGTGGAAGGAGAGAAGTATGAATTACAGGAAGTGCTGCGTGAGCTTAAAAAGACTTTAAGAAATACAATGACGGAGATCCTGTATAATCAGGAACAGCAGAAGATTTATCAGGGCCAGATTTCCTCTATTGAGAAATTAACAAAGTCCTATAACAATCAGCTAAATCTAGGAAACATCAGCAAAGCAGAATATGTCCGCCTTAAAGCACAGGAAATCGAATTTAAGAAAAAACTGATCTCATTGAGACAGGAAATTGAAGACCAACAGGCAGAGTTGAAAGCCTTATTAATGATGCCTGCCCATTCTTATCTCGTCATTTCAGATCCATTTGCCATGCTGGATAAAGAACTTTCAGAACTGGAACTTTCCCAGTGGCTGGAAAAAGCAAAAGAAAACCGTCCGGATATTCTGATCTCTAAAAACAAAGAAAAACACGCTGAAAAAAATCTGGAAATCCAGAATGCTATGAAAACTCCGGATATAGCAGTTTCCATTGGCTATGACCGGGGCGGAAATATCATGAAAGATTTTATAGGTCTGGGTGTTTCTGTTGATCTTCCCGTCTTCGACAGAAATAAAGGAAACATTCAGGAAGCCAGGCTGGAAATTCAGAAAATGAAAAATGAAACTCAGAAGAATCTTTTGAAATCTGAAAATGAGATTGTTTCTGTTTTCAGGAATTATCTCCGGACACAGCAGGTCTCTGAAGAGATTGATGATACCTATGAATCTACACTGGATAGCTTATTAGTGAGCCATGAGAAGAACTTCCGACTGAGAAATATCAGTATGCTGGAATATATGGACTTTCTGGATACCTATATCAGCAATAAAATGATCATACTGGATACCAAAAAAGAACTTAATCAATACTACGAAAACCTGCAGTATGCTGTGGGACAGGACTTATAATATTTACCAATGAGAATGAATACGACCAGATATATCGCCGTTTTTTATCTATCTGCTTTAGTTGCCCTTACAGGTTGTAAAGATCAGCAGGAGAATAAAGAGGAAGACAAAAGCTACTGCATCAGCAAAGAACTTAAAAAAGATATTCAACTTGTAAAAGCTGAAATCCGTCCTATAGAGGAAAGCATTACACTGACCGGGGAAGTGGAAAGCAATTCAGATAAAACCGTTCCTTTTGTAAGCCTTGTGGACGGAGTGGTTACCGATACTTACTTTTCTTTGGGAGATTATGTGAAAAAAGGGCAGGTGCTGGCCAGTATAAAAAGTACGGCTGTTAATGAAATGCAGGATGATACCCAGACGCTACAGGCCCAACTGGCTGTTGCCAAAAGAAAACTTTCCTCTGTAGAAGCGATGTATAAAGATGATATTGCTTCCCAGAAAGATTTACAGGAGGCAAGATCGGAAGTAGCGATTTTACAGTCCAATATTTCCAAAACTCAGAAAAATATGCAGCTGTATTCGGCGGGAGGAAATACCATTCAGATTAAAGCTCCTGCTGATGGGTATGTTATTTCAAAAAATGTTTCCAAAGGAATGCCTGTTACCGCTGGCGGAGATCAGCTTTTTACGATTTCCAATCTGGATAAAGTCTGGGTAATGGCGAATGTGTATGCTACCAATATGAGAAATGTATACGTAGATCAGCCGGTAGTGGTGAGAACGTTGGCGTACCCGGATGAAAGTTTTTCAGGAAAGATCAATACGATTTCACAGGTTTTTAACGAAAATGAAAGAGTACTGAAGGCGAAAATTATCATGGATAATAATGGAATGAAGCTCAGACCGGGAATGTCCGCGGATATAGTTTTACCTATTCATTCACAAAATAAAAGCGCATTGGCTATTCCTGTTAAAGCCTTAATCTTTGACAATAATCAAAGTTATGTTGTGGTGTATAAAAAAGACTGTGAGCTGGAAATCAGACCTGTGACAGAAGTCGCATCCAACAGCCAGTATATTTATGTGGAAGGAAATCTGAAACCGGGCGAAACCATCATCGCATCCAATGGACTGCTGATTTATGAGAGTCTGAAAAATCAACTAAACAAAGGCGGGAAATAATGCGAAAATTTGTACAGAATATAGTTTCCTTCTCCTTAAAAAACTCACTGATTGTTCTTTTGGGAACTTTCCTGCTGCTGGCCGGAGGAATTTATTCCTATATCCATACCCCGATTGAAGCATTTCCGGATGTTACCAATACCAGAGTAAGAGTGATCACCCAATGGCCGGGAAGAAGTGCCGAAGAAATAGAAAAATTCGTCACTCTGCCGATTTCCAAGGAAATGAATGCGATCCCGAATAAAACATCAGTAAGATCTATTTCTTTGTTCGGGTTATCGGTTGTTACCGTGATTTTTGATGATCATGTTGACGACTTTTATGCCCAGCAGTATGCTTCCAATAAATTAGGGAATGTACAGCTTCCCGGCGGAGCAGAATATAGTATAGAACCTCCATCCGGAGCTACGGGAGAAATTTATCGGTACATCATCAAAAGTAAGCTGCCTATCAAAGAAGTTACTGCTATCCAGGACTGGGTGATCGAAAGAGAATTATTGGCGGTGCCCGGGGTGGCTGATGTGGTGAGTTTTGGAGGAGAAGAAAAAACTTACGAGATAAAGATCAATCCTACGGAACTGCATAATTATGACCTTTCCCCTCTGGATGTGTATGAAGCCGTCTCTAAAAGTAATATTAATGTAGGTGGAGATGTAGTATCGAAAGGAGATCAGGCTTATGTAGTGCGGGGGATCGGTCTTTTAGAAAGTAAAGAGGATATTGAAAACATTCAGATTGAGGTAAAAGGTTCTACACCCATTTTGGTAAAACATGTTGCTGAAGTTAAGGTGTCTGCCAAACCAAGGTTAGGACAGGTAGGATACAACAAAGAGAATGATGTGGTAGAAGGAATTGTGATCATGCTTCGTGGCGAAAACCCGAGTGAAGTGATTGCAAAACTGAAAGAAAGAATAGAACAGCTGAACGGAGGGGAACTTCCCGGAGATGTCCAGATTGAACCAATCATCGACCGTACAGAATTAGTGAATACAACTGTTCATACCGTTTCCAAAAACCTGATTGAAGGAGTAATTCTGGTTTCCGTTATCGTCTTTATATTCCTGTACAACTGGAGAACGACATTTATTGTAGCTTCGGTGATCCCTCTTGCTTTCCTGTTTGCTATTATTATGCTGAGAATTCAGGGACTTCCGGCTAACCTTATCTCCATGGGAGCATTGGATTTCGGATTGCTGCTGGAAGGAACGCTGGTTATTGTGGAACATGTCTTTGTAGCCCTCGAACATAAAGCTAAGAAAATTGGTCTCCGGCGGTTTAATAAAATTTCAAAACTTGGAATCATTAAAAGAAGCGCAGGAAGTGTGGCCAGTTACATTTTCTTTGCATTACTGATCCTTATTGTGGCTCTGATGCCGATTTTCTCCTTCCAGAAAGTAGAAGGAAAAATGTTCTCTCCACTGGCATTTACATTAGGATATGCATTGTTAGGATCATTGATTTTGAGTCTGACGTATGTTCCGGCAATGTGTAAGCTTTTGCTGACGAAAAATATAGAAGAAAAGGAAAACTTTATTTCAAGATTCTTCAGAGTGAATATCTACAGGATTTATGAGTTCAGTGACCGTCACAAAAAAGGATTTATCATTGGATTTGTAGCTTTACTGGCAATTTGCGGATGGAGATTTTCCAACTATGGCTCTGAATTTTTACCAAAACTGAATGAAGGCGCCATTTACGTTCGTGCTACCCTTCCCAACAGTGTTAATCTGGATGAGTCAGTACGTCTTACCAAAGAGATGAAGGAAGCTTTGATGAAATATGATGAAGTAAAATTCATCATGACCCAGACCGGGCGCCCGAATGACGGAACAGATCCTACAGGTTTCTTTAATATTGAATTTAATATCCAGCTGAAACCGGAAAACGAATGGAAGAAAAAAATATCCAAAGAGGAGCTGCTGGAACAAATGAGAATTTCTCTTGAAAAATATCCTGGAATGAACTTTGGTTTCAGTCAGCCGATTCAGGATAATGTGGAAGAATATGTGGCAGGCGTGAAAGCTCCGCTGGTGATCAAGATTTTTGGGAATGATTTATTTCAGCTTGAAAATTATGCTAATCAGGTGGCCAACTCCATCAGAACGGTTCCCGGAATTTCAGATGTCAATGTTTTTAAAAATATTGGGCTTCCGGAACTCAGAATTCAGCTTCATGATTCCAAGATGGCCAAATACGGAGTTTCTACAGCAGATGCACAAGCCGTTATCGAAATGACAATTGGAGGGCAGGCTGCCACCAAGTTCTATGAAAACGAGAGAATGTTTGATGTCATGCTGAGATTTGAAAAGCAATACCGCGATACTCCGGAAAAAATGGGCGATATCCTGATTCCAACCCAGGATAATAAAAAAGTCCCATTGAAAGAAATTGCGACGATTGATTATCATACCGGACCGTCATTTATTTACCGTGAAGGAAACAGCCGGTATATCGGGGTAGGATTTAACATTGAAGGCCGTGATCTGGGAAGTACAATCAAAGAAGCGAAGGCTAAAGTTGAAAAAGAAGTGAAGCTTCCGAAAAGTCATAAAATGACGTGGGCCGGAGAATTTGAAAGTAAGGAAAGAGCTGCAAAACAGCTGGCAATGGTTGTTCCTATTTCTTTGGTTCTTATTCTGATGCTGTTGTATTTCAATTTTGGAAATGTAAAAGATACGCTGATTTCTTCCATAACCCTGGCATTTGCATTTATCGGAGGATTTTTATCGCTCTGGTTTACCGGAACTATTTTCGGAATCTCTGCGGGAATTGGTTTTATTATTCTTTTTGGAGTAGCTACCATTGACGGTATCGTTCTGATTGGGGTGATGAAAGAAAATCTGCAAAACAGAATGTCTCTTAAAGAATCCATTGCCCAGGGAGTACAGAGCAGAATCCGTCCGGTAGTGATGATCGCTTTAATGGGATCGATGGGATTGTTGCCGGCAGCCATGTCTAACGGGATGGGATCAGAAATTCAGAAACCGTTAGCCATTATGATTGTAGGTGGTTTGATCATCTGTATGTTATTATCCTTTACCATACTGCCGATTATTTTTCATTACGCTTATCGTAAAAAGCATAAGGAAACCCTATAGTTTCTTTTATTTTGTTCATTCTTTGGCCGGAATCCGTGAGGAAGATTCCGGCCTTTTTATTTTATCCCTTTTTTGTGGATTCCAGGATTTCAATATTTTTAACAATATCACTGCTTTCACATTTTTTAAGCTCCTTTAGAAGAGCCGGAGTAAGAATCTTAGGATTTAAAATCTGTGAGGCTACCTTTGCCGCAGCATAATCTACAATATTAATCACCGATTCTCTAAGGAACAGCGGCGTATTGCAGGTTACCACAGCGGTTGCCCAGGAAGTTTCTCTTGCTTTTGAAATGGCGAAATCCAGAACTGCATTATCTTTTCCATTAGATAGTTTATCAATAAGATCTACGGGATAACATATTTTATTTAAAGAATCCTGAACGTTCTGGTTAATGGAAGCGATAATTATATTGATGGTGTCAAAATCTTTCTTCAAAGGATTGATTTTCCGGTAGGGCATAATGGAAGCCGCAGAAATCCCGAGATCCAGATTGATATGGGCATTCATCCCCAGAAAAATATGCTGTAAAATTAAAAGATTTTTGTTTTTAGACGCTTCAAATGCAGTATACCAGGCATTGGTACATTTCTTTCCTTTCCTGTAGCTTTCCCAAGCCTCCAGATACCTTTGGGCGAAAGCAATGTCAAGAAGAGTCATCCTTGGACCGTCTTCAAACTTTTTCTGTTGGATGCCTTTCAGAACCTGTGCGGTCATAGCCCGGTAGGTGCAGGCAAAATATCCGGCAGGACTTTGATTTTCCTTGCACCAGATGATAATTTCATCCAGTTTTTTCAGAACTTCTTCAATGGTTTTCATGGTGTGGTTTTTATCCGATTAAAGATAATGAAAAAGATAAATACAGAAAGTAAAAAAGCCATCCGTTGGGATCGCTTTCTATATTGGTTTTAATAAAATTCTATGGAAACAGAGGTAGTGGATCAATAGTTCCGATAGGCTCCAGAACCCGTGGCTTACAGTATCCGGTATTGACTTCACATCTTCCGTTGACGCATATATAATCAGTCATGGTGGTTGATCCGTCAGGACATCTGATCATGGCTTCACCGTGGCATCCGCCGTTACACAATATAGGATATAAATACCCTCCGCCTCCGGATATTTCTTTCAGTTCAGTTCTCGAAAGTTTAGATACGTTCATTTTTTTCATGGGATCATTTTTATGAGGTTGTTTTGTATGGTGTTGAAAATGAACATCTAATATAGTTAAAATAAATCACAATTGTGTTATATAATATATTTTTTTGATGCTTTTAAGAGGCAAAAGGCTATTTTTTCCAAATAAGAAAACCCATGTTAGTTGATGTTATTTTGTTATTTCCTGTAATTCTGTTTCTAATTCCTGCTTTTCTTTTTCTGTATACAGTTCAGAATTCACCAAAGAAGTCTTAAATTTTTCAACTGTTTGAAGATAGTTCTGTTTTAGTTGAATTTGAGCTTTTATGATATATAAAAAACCTTGTGAGAAATTGGGGTAAGTATCCAACAATATTTGCCAGGCTTGAATGGCTTTGTCGTATTGTTTTTCATTATAAAAAAACCATCCCTTACCATTTAAGACTCCAATTGAAAAATTGAGTTTGGTTCCGTAGCTGGATACTATTTTTTGCTCAAGAGATTTTTTAATACTTAAATCTTTTTGCCTAGTGGATAAATATTCTGCCTGAATAGCAGACCATTCTTCAAATAGATCATAAAGTGCAGTATTTATTAATAAACCAGGCGTTGCATTGTGATCAGCTGCTTTAAAGCGATACCCTTTAATATCTAAAAAAGGATTAGGAATATTCTTTTTTATAACAGAATCCATCTTAGCAAAATCTTCAGGATAATCGTTACCAATTCCGAAGCGATAATATTTTTTGGATGTATATGAAAGACTGTTCATTTTGCTTATTGAATCCGTTAAATCAATATTTTTCTGAAAGAAAAAAGGGCTCATTGAAATTACACCGTTCAAATCATTGATCCTTGTACTAAAAAGGGAAGTTGTGAAATAGCCATATCTTGAATGACCAATTAATATCCTGAATTTTGAAGCCTTGTACTCTTTTTCGGCAAAGGGGATAAGTTCCTCAAAAATGAATTTTTCATTTTCAAGCGCAAGTCCATTTGAATCAGAGGTTTTGTACTGTGTTTCATTATAGCGGTAACGTTGTTCAGATTCCACGCTGATTATTACAGATGATGGCATCTGTTCATTACTTGTAAGATAATCAATGGTATTGATGATATAATTATGACTTCTTTTGTTTTGCCTGTCGAATACAATAATTAATGGGAAATTGTTTTTTATTCCATTTTGCCACTCTACCGGAACGGTTATAGAAACTTTTTTTCCAAATCCAAGATTTTTTGAGTGGATGGTTGTGTCTTTCAGCTTTTTATATCTTTCATAGTTTTGCGCAAATAGGGTGGTGGTAAATAAAATAAAAAGTAAGGCAAATCTTTTTGGCATCTCAGTTTAATTTGAATAGTTAGATGAATCCATATTAATGAAGTCTGGGTTCTTATGGATTTTCCTTCGAGATTTCCTCATGATGCTTCAGGTA
The DNA here is from genome assembly GCF_009602705.1 of Chryseobacterium vaccae. Lineage (NCBI taxonomy): Bacteria > Pseudomonadati > Bacteroidota > Flavobacteriia > Flavobacteriales > Weeksellaceae > Chryseobacterium > Chryseobacterium vaccae. The sequence continues at coordinate 3,835,552 of NZ_VSWH01000001.1, forward strand.
TAAAGGCAGCGCTGCAGAACCATACCATGGAAAAATCTCATAACTGAAAACACCGGCCTGTACCGCGGGATCTGTTTTCACCCATTGCTCAGCTTCTTCTTTAGATTTGGTGTTGAAAATAAACATACCGCGATAGTTTTCTTTATTCTTTTCTAAAAAAGGTCCTGCCACAACAATCTTTCCTTCATCGGCAAGTCTGGTGATATTTCCCATGTGTCCTTTCATCAGTTCTCCCATTTTGGCTTTGTCTTCAATTTTAGCGGTTCCCGTGGTCAGCATAACAATGGTATAGGCCTTCATCCCGTATTGGTCCGCGCCTAAAGAAGTTGCCAATTCCTGATTGAATTTTACTTTTTCTTTATTCTTCTCCTGAGCGAAGGATAAGGTAGTCATCAAAATACTAAGGGTTATAAAAAATTTTAATTTCATAGATGTTTAATTATAATGTGAATAGCTGAAATCTGGCATCTTATGTCTGAAATCTAATATCTAAGTTCTAATCTTTTATTCTCAAAAATTCTTTGGCCAGTTCAATCATTTTCGGATCTCCGGTGTATTTTCCGTGTTCATCGGATAATTTTACCGTAGGAATCCACTCCTGGTTGGGAGCCTGAACGCCGATCAGTTTCATAACGATATTCATTGGTTTTAGACCAACATCATTAGTAAGATTCGTTCCTATTCCGAAAGAGATTCCTATTTTCCCTCTGCAGTAGTTGGTAATTTCTGCCACTTTTTCAAGATTCAGGGCATCTGAGAAAATAATGTATTTAAACATAGGATTGATGCCGTTTTTCTGATAATGGGCAATGGTTTTATCTGCAAATTCCAACGGATCACCGCTGTCGTGGCGTACCCCATCAAACAGTTTTGCAAATTTCTTGTCAAACTGCTGGAAGAATACATCCGTAGTGTAAGTATCAGACAGTGCTACTCCAAGATCACCTCTGTACACATCTACCCAATGTTCCAGAGCCAGTTCATTCGCCATTTTAAATCCGTATTCTGCGGCGTGAAACATAAACCATTCATGAGCGTGGGTTCCGATGGGTTTTACTCCGTATTTCATCGCAAAATGAACGTTTGAACTTCCGATAAATGTAGAGTCTCTTTTCTGCGTCAGGGCTTCCATAACCAGATTCTGTACCTTATAAGAATGTCTTCTTCTTGTCCCGAATTCGGCAAAAGTTACTCCAAGTTTTCCCAGTGAATCTGCTTTCTCAATGGTTTTGCTCATCACTTCTTCGTTGGAATCTCTTTCCATGTGGTTCATCTCATAATGAAGTTCGCTGATCAGAGCTAATAACGGAACTTCCCAGAGAATAGTTCTGTACCATAGCCCTTCAACGGTTACGCTGAGGTCATTTCCTTCCTGATGAATCTTTACTTCAGATGGATCATAATGGTAGCCTTCCAGAAAATCGAGGTAAGGAAGGTCAATGTACGGGCAGGTCTTTGCCATGAATTTTTTTTCGTCTTTTGTCAGCTTTAATTCTGCCATTTTATTGACGGCTTCTTTCAGTGCTGCATCAAAGCCCGGCGGGAAATGATGTTTTCCCCTGTTGATGAATTCATATTTTACAATGGAATTCGGAAATAATTTTACCACCGCATTCTGCATGGTTATTTTATAGAAATCGTTATCTAAGATAGAGTTTAATCGAACGTCGTGCATAATATGTGTAATTTTAACGCAAATATAATCATTAAAAATAAAAATCGTCTAAATGTAAGACGATTTTTTATTATTCGGATGATTTTTGCAGGTTACTTCCCTAAATAAGAGTTGTACATCCATACTTCTTTTTCCTGTTCTGTGATGTAGTCGCTCATCTGGGAATTAGTTCCTTCATCTCCTGCTTTATCCGTAATATCCAGAAGCTCTCTCTGAAGATCAATAACCACTTTGAATGAATTTAAGATAAGTTCAACGCTTTTTGCTGCATAAGTCACTTCTTTGCTTTCTTTAATAGTAGCCACTTTAAGGTAATCGGAATAATTATGAGCAGGAGTTGCACCCAGTGTAAGGATTCTCTCCGCGATCTCATCGATCTTTAATACCAGGCTGTTGTAAAGTTCCTCAAACTTCGGGTGAAGGGTAAAGAACTGATCTCCTTTGATATTCCAGTGCGAACCTCTTGTATTCTGATAAAATACGGAATAGTTAGCTAAAAGGATATTTAATTTTTCTGAAATGTTTTTACAGTCGGCTTCTTTCAGGCCGATAATGCTTGCATTTTTCATACGTTTATTTTTTATACTAACAAATTTAGAAAATATTGTGCCGAAAAGCCCTTATTACCAATAGATGATAACTATAAGAAAATGTTTTAAAATAGTTTGGAAATATGAGCCGAAAAGAAAAAGACAGAGGTAAGGAGAAACAATTTCTTTCTTAAATATCAGTTTACACCACATGATGCTTATCTTTGATGACTTTATACCTGGTTTTAAAATGAAATCATTCCGAAATATAGGATTACGAAGCTTTCTGATGTCTTTTGCTGTCTTTTTTACGGTCTCTTTACTGTACTATATCAGTTCAGTTCTGAAAACAGACGGACATTATGTATATCTTCTGGATGATGCTTACATTCATCTTGCAATGGCGAAGAATTTTGCATTGTATGAAGTCTGGGGAATGACCAGGTATCAGTTTTCCTCCACTTCTTCATCGCCTCTTTTTACCTATATGCTTAGTGTTCTGATTGAGATTTTTGGAGACAATGATCAGATTCCTTTGTACTTTAATGCAGCTTTCAGTATTGGTATCCTTTATTTTCTTTCCATATATTATGGGGATATTCTCAAGGAGGTAAAAAGAACCGTTTTAGCGGTACTCTTTACTGTATTTTTCATTGTTCTTCCGCTGCATTTCCTTTCGGGAATGGAGCACGTCTTTCAGATATTCCTTTTTGTAATTAATATTTTCTGCTTTTATCGTCGGGACCAGAACAAGGCTGCGGAATACGGCTTTTATTTCAGCCTTTTATTGATGGGACTGATCCGTTTTGAAAGTATGTTCTATTTTGTGATTCTGGCTGTTATGTTTGCTGTTATAAAGAAGTGGAAGGAGGTGGTGCTGGTTTTAGTGTTGGGATTAATGCCTATTACTGTATTTTGTGCTTTCAACTACCAGCAGGACGGCTACTTTTTCCCCAATTCCGTGATTGTAAAAGGAACAAAGTTGAGTTTTGATTCCAATATAGTGTACCAGCTTAAAGTCATTCTGCTGGATAATTTTCTGCTGAATATCAGTTTTTATAAAGTGGGTGTTTTCCCTGTTTTACTGTCCCTTATTTTTATTTACAGGGATTTCAAAACGAAAACATTTAAAAAAGTATTGGAAGATAACTTCCTTCTGATTGTATTTTCCCTGCTAATGATTTGTCACTCCATGTTTGCAGATCTGAAAGGGCTTTTCCGTTATGAAGCCTATATTCTTACAGGATTCTGTATGGTTCTGATACCAAAGCTTAAAGGATTGTTTTTCGATTTTACCCATTATATTAAAAAAGAAAGGATAATCAGTGTATTCATTGCTGCAAATGCTGTACTTCTTATATATAAAGGAAGTGTTGCCCATAAAGTGATGAATAACGGAGGGAAGAATATTTATGAACAGCAGGTGCAGTCTGCGAAATTTCTGAATCTGTTTTATAACAGCTCTAAAGTGGTTGCTAATGATATTGGCGCGGTAAGCTATTATACGGATATTCATTTGCTGGATATTGCCGGACTCGGGTCAGTGGAAACCGTTCCTTTTAATGAAAACAAAGGAAAGTTTGACAAGAGGTTTGAAGATTTTCTTGCCCGATATTGTTTTGAGAATAAATATGATCTTGCAATAGTATATGAAGGCTGGCTTCAAGGGCATGTTCCTCCACACTGGAAAAAAGCAGCGGTCCTGAAGATAGGAGAGAAGATAACCGTAGCAAGACAGGAAGTATCTGTTTATTCTATCAATGAAAAGAATCTGGTACAGCTGAAACAAAATATCAGAAAATTTAACTGGAATAAAAACGTTACCGTCACAATCACCGAATAAATGTAAGTGTCTGTTAATTAATTTTTAATAAAAAAGATTATTTGCAGATAACTGCTTGTTAATTAAAAAAAAATTATTATTTTTGCACCCTAAAATAAAAAGCAATTAAATGCCTACTATTCAACAATTAGTAAGAAAAGGAAGAGCCACGCTTGCCAAGAAGAGCAAATCGGCTGCCCTTGATTCTTGTCCACAAAGACGTGGTGTATGTACGAGAGTATATACTACTACACCGAAGAAACCTAACTCTGCACTTAGAAAAGTAGCAAGGGTAAGACTTTCTAACGGTAAAGAAGTGAATGCCTATATCCCGGGCGAAGGACATAATCTTCAAGAGCACTCGATAGTATTGGTTAGAGGCGGAAGGGTGAAAGACCTACCGGGAGTACGTTACCACATCGTAAGAGGTGCATTAGATACCGCTGGTGTAAATGGAAGAACTCAGAGAAGATCTAAGTACGGAGCTAAGAGACCTAAACCAGGACAAGCAGCTGCTGCTCCTGCAAAAGGAAAGAAAAAATAATCATTAAATAAGGTACAAAAGCAATGAGAAAGACAAAAGCGAAAAAAAGACCGTTGTTACCAGATCCAAAGTTTAATGATCAATTGGTAACGAGATTCGTAAACAACTTGATGCTTGACGGTAAGAAGTCAATCGCATTCAAAATATTCTATGATGCATTAGATATCGTAGAAACTAAAAAAGGAGAAACGGAAAAAACTGCCCTTGAAATCTGGAAAGATGCACTTACAAATGTAATGCCTCACGTAGAAGTACGTTCTAGAAGAGTAGGTGGAGCTAACTTCCAAATTCCTATGCCAATCAGAGCTGACAGAAAAATTTCTATGGCAATGAAATGGTTAATTAGCTACTCTAAAAAGAGAAATGATAAGTCTATGGCTTTGAAATTAGCTAATGAAGTAGTAGCTGCTTCAAGAGAAGAAGGTGCTGCTTTCAAAAAGAAATCTGATACTCACAAAATGGCGGAAGCTAATAAGGCTTTCTCACACTTTAAATTCTAATTAGAAATGAGTAGAGATCTTAAATTTACAAGAAATATTGGTATTGCCGCTCACATTGATGCTGGTAAAACTACTACTACAGAAAGAATCTTATTCTATACAGGTGTAAACCATAAAATTGGAGAAGTTCACGATGGTGCTTCTACAATGGACTGGATGGAGCAGGAAGCAGAAAGAGGGATTACTATTACTTCTGCTGCAACTACTTGTTCTTGGAACTTTCCAACAGATCAGGGAAAACCTGTTGCAGACACTAAACCTTACCACTTCAACATTATCGATACACCGGGACACGTTGACTTCACTGTAGAAGTAAACAGATCTTTAAGAGTATTGGATGGATTGGTATTCTTATTCTCAGCAGTAGATGGAGTAGAGCCTCAGTCTGAAACAAACTGGAGACTTGCTGACAACTACAAAGTTGCTAGAATGGGATTCGTAAACAAAATGGACAGACAGGGTGCTGACTTCCTTAACGTGGTAAACCAGGTTAAAGATATGTTAGGATCTAACGCGGTTCCAATCGTTTTACCAATCGGTGCTGAAGAAGATTTCAAAGGTGTTGTTGACTTAATTAAAAACAGAGCGATCATCTGGGATGAAGCAGGACAAGGAGCTACTTTCGAAGTAGTGCCAATTCCTGAAGACATGAAAGATGAAGTTCTTGAATATAGAGAGAAACTTGTAGAAGCTGTTTCTGAGTATGACGAAACTTTGATGGAGAAATTCTTTGAAGATCCGGATTCAATTACAGAAGAAGAAATCAATGCTGCATTGAGAGCTGCTACTATCGATTTATCTATTATCCCAATGACTTGTGGTTCTTCATTCAAGAACAAAGGAGTACAGTTTATGTTGGATGCAGTATGTAAATACTTGCCTTCTCCATTGGATAAAGATGATATCAAAGGTACTGATCCAAGAACTGACGCTGAAATCACAAGAAAACCATCTGTAGATGAGCCTTTCGCAGCTTTAGCATTTAAGATTGCTACTGACCCGTTCGTGGGAAGATTAGCATTCTTCAGAGCATACTCTGGAAGACTTGATGCAGGTTCTTATATCTTGAACACGCGTTCAGGAGATAAAGAAAGAATCTCAAGAATCTATCAGATGCACGCTAATAAGCAGAATCCAGTAGAATATATTGAAGCTGGTGATATTGGTGCTGCGGTAGGATTCAAATCTATCAAAACTGGTGATACAATGTGTGACGAGAAAAACCCAATCGTTCTTGAATCGATGGTTTTCCCTGATCCGGTAATTGGTATCGCTGTTGAGCCTAAAACTAAAGCTGACCAGGATAAAATGGGTAACGCTCTAGCTAAATTGGCTGAAGAAGATCCAACGTTTACAGTGAGAACTGATGAAGCTTCTGGACAAACAATTATCTCTGGTATGGGTGAGCTTCACTTGGATATCATTGTAGACCGTATGAGAAGAGAATTCAAAGTTGAAGTAAACCAAGGACAACCTCAGGTAGAGTACAAAGAAAACTTAACAAAAGTTGCCAGCCACAGAGAAGTTTACAAAAAGCAATCTGGAGGTAAAGGTAAATTTGCTGATATTGTATTTGAACTAGGACCTGCAGACGAAGGTAAAGTTGGTTTAGAATTCATCAATGAGATCAAAGGTGGTAACGTTCCTAGAGAATTTGTTCCTGCCATTGAAAAAGGCTTTAAAGCTGCAATGAAGAACGGTCCTTTGGCTGGTTTCGAAGTTGAAGGTATTAAAGTGGTTCTTAAAGACGGATCTTTCCACGCGGTGGATTCTGATGCTCTTTCCTTTGAAATGGCTGCTAAGTTAGGATTTAAAGAAGCGGGACGTGCTGCTAAGCCAGTAATTATGGAGCCTATTATGAAACTGGAAGTTGTAACTCCGGAAGAATATATGGGTAACATCATTGGTGACCTTAACAAGAGAAGAGGTACCATCAGTGGTCAGGAAGAGAAAAATGGAGCTATTGTAATCAAAGGTTCTGTTCCACTTTCTGAAATGTTTGGATATGTAACAACTCTAAGAACACTTTCATCAGGAAGAGCTACCTCTTCTATGGAATTAGAGAAGTACCAGGCTACTCCACAAAACGTTGCTGAAGATATCATCGCTAAAGCAAAAGGTTAATTTTTAAATTAAAGAAATGTCACAAAGAATCAGAATAAAACTAAAATCTTACGATTACAACTTGGTAGACAAGTCTGCTGAGAAAATCGTAAAAACGGTAAAGGCTACTGGTGCTGTTGTAAACGGACCAATTCCATTGCCAACGAATAAGAGAATCTTCACAGTGTTGAGATCTCCGCACGTAAACAAGAAAGCAAGAGAGCAGTTCCAGTTATCAGCTCACAAGAGACTAATGGATATCTACTCTTCTTCTTCTAAGACTGTTGATGCTCTAATGAAATTAGAACTTCCTTCAGGTGTAGATGTAGAAATTAAAGTGTGATAACTGCATACTTTGCAATGATTATAGAATCCGTTCCTTTTTAGGAACGGATTTTTTGCTTCCAATTTTTAAAAAGATTCTTATATCTTTAGCGGGATTCATAAATTATCGATATTTTTGGCTCAAACTTTTACCGTGAAAAAACTCTTCTTCTTATTATTTCCTTTACTGTTTAGTGCACAGACACATCGCTTTGTTTACCTGTTTCAATATAAAAAAGATTCATTGGCACAAGATTTTACTAAAGCCAATATGATTCTGGACGTTAATCCTGATGATGTCAAATTTTATCCTTACTCTTACGCTCAAACAGATTCTCTGAATACTATCCGTGGCCAGAAAAGATCAAGATGGGATGATGATCTTCCTGCCATTATCAGGAAGAAGGATTCTTTTGAAAATACTTCATTGATTTTGCTGAATGATTTTTTTTCTTTAAAATCAACGGATAAAATGAACTGGAAGCTTTTAAGTGATACAAAAGTTGACGGACAGTATAATTTGCAGAAAGCAACCACAAATTTTGGAGGCAGACAATGGATCGCTTGGTTCTGCAAAGACATCAATTTAAGCGAAGGACCCTATAAGTTCCGTGGGCTTCCGGGGCTCATCTTTGAAATAGAAGACAGCAACAGGAATTATATTTTTAAACTGGCTAAAAGTATGAAGTTTCCCAAGACTTATGAAACCCCGTTCCTGGAGAGTTTTATTGGAAAGAAACCTCTTCTTGTGACGGAGAAGATCATTGCAAAAAAGCAGCTGGAACTCTACAATGATCCACTGCATGATGTTGCAGAAGCATTCAAATCAAATACCAATCCCGACAATACATTTTATGTTTTAGGAGTACAGATCAAAAGTTTGGACCAGTTAAAAGGAATGTCTGATGAAAGAAGAAAAATGATGCTCAAAGAAAACAATCCCATCGAAATTGATAAAGCCGTAAAATATCCTTTGAATTAAAGAAAATAGAAATACCCGATTACAACCCTCCTTTTCACAGGAGGGCTTTTTTATGCCGAAATATCTGAAAAGTGAGATATATCAGATTGAATTGTTTATTTAGAATTAATAAAAATAACTAAATTCGCCAAAAATTATCAGATGAATAAAGTAGTATCCTTTTCTCTGCTTGTACTGGGTGGGGTTTTTGTAAACGCACAGCAAGTGAATGATTCTATTAAAAAATCAAAAGAAATTGACGAGGTAGAATTGTTCGGTGAAAAAAAGAAACAGCCGGCAGGACTTGAAACGGTAACCAGGCTCCCTTTGAAAACCAGAGATCAGATCCAAAGTATTTCTGTTATTTCCCATAAGGCCATTGAAGAATTAGGAGCACTTACGGTAACTGATGTTGCCAAAAATGTACCGGGTGTTACCCTATTTTCAAGCTATGGTGGAGGAAACGAAAGTATGTCAATTAGAGGTTATAGAGGAGTTCCTGTTTTAAAAAATGGAGTTCAGATGGATTCTGACTTCCGTACTGCAGGAATGATTACCGATATGCAGGGAGTTGAGAATATTCAGGTTCTGAAAGGTTCGGCAGCAGTTACCCAGGGAATAGGTGACGGGCTGGGATCAGCAGGAGGGGTAATCAATGTAGTAACAAAGAAACCTAACTTTATCAATAGCGGTAATATCGGTTTTAGATATGGAAGCTGGGATTTTTACAGACCGACTGTAGATGTTCAGAGGGTTTTAGATTCTCAGGGAAGAGTTGCTGTAAGATTTAATGGTGCCTATCAGAATAATAACTCTTTCAGATCTCATGTAGAAGGTGAAAGAATTTACATTAACCCATCAGTCGCTTTCCGTCCGGATGATAAAACTCAAATTGTTGTTGAGCTGGATTATCTTCACGATAAACGTACACCGGACAGAGGAACCATCAATCTTGCGGACGCTAATGTGGAAGCTCTTTATAAGATGCCTAAAGGAGCATTCCTAGGATATACAACCGACTTTACAAAAGTTCAGTCATTTAACTTTTCTACAACAGCAGAAAGAAAACTTACTGACAAATTGAAGCTGAGAGCAGCTTTTATTTCAGCAGAAAGAGAGGTAAACAGTGAAGCTTCATCTATTGCCCATGCCAAAAATACTCCCTGGACAGAACGTTACAGAACAATTGGGAAAAGCAGAAGCATTGATGCTAATAAAGTATTTCAGGCAGATTTCATAGGACAGGATATTCAGACCGGATTTATTAAACATACATTCCAGGTTGGGGTAGATTGGAAAGAAAGTGAAGTAACGACCTACGCCTTTAATGCCTATAAAAACTCTATAACAGCAGCAAACATTATTAATGCTGGTAATCCGCTTGATTCTTTTGATGTAATGCAGGGGATTTCAAATACTTTACCTGTCAATGTATTGTATCAGCAGTCTAAAGATCCGGGAGTGGTGAAAACACCAACTTTTGGGGCTATGGCACAGAATGTAATGTCTTTTGGTAAATATTTTAAAGCGCATGCCGGTATCCGATATAGCATGGTAAACGGATCTGATAAAAGTACAAGTAACGCATGGAATCCATCATTTGGATTAATGTTCTTCCCTATGGAAAACCTTAATGTTTTTGGATCATATACTACCACTACATCATTGAGAACAGTTAACAATGTTCTTTTATCCGGAGGAACAGTAGGTCCTTCTACAACTAAACAGTGGGAAGCCGGAATTAAATCAGACTGGTTTAATGAACGTCTTAGATTCAATGTTACCCTATTTGATATTAAGACAGATCATCTTTCATTTACAATTCTTGATGAAAACTATAACCCTGTTGTAATCGACAAACAGACCATGTATGGTCTGGCAGGAAACCTTAGAAGAAAAGGAGTTGAAGTAGAGCTTATCGGTAGAATTTTACCAAACCTTCAGGTAATGTCCGGATGGGCTTATCTGGATGCTCAATATGAAGACAGCCCGGCTTACGTTAATGGGTCTGCACCAATGAATGCACCTAAGCATACTGCGAACGGTTGGTTAAATTATAAATTCAATACAGGAGCTTTAACGGGGCTTGATGTAGGAGCAGGAATTTACTATGTAGGTAAAAGACCGGTTGATGAATGGACGCAAAAAACCTTTACTGCAGGCCATGCAAATAGTGTAAAGCCAGGGGAAAAACCTTTTGATATGCCGGAATATACTACGGTAGATGCTCAGGTGGGTTATACCCTTAAAAATGGTATTGGTATGAGGGTATTCTTCAATAATATCTTTGATGCAGTAGGATATAGCTCTTACTTCAGAGGAGGATATATCGATCAGATTCAGCCTAGAAACTTTGCCGTTCAGGTCAACTATAAATTCTAATCAAAAAATCATCTATTATGAAAAATATGAAAACTTTATTATTCGCATTTGTTATCGGAGCAGCAGTTATTTCTTGTTCCGGCGACAAAAAGAAAGGAATTGATTACAACCAGTTCAAAACAGAAGTGAAACTTACGGCTGAACAGGAAAAGAGTTTTGACGAGATTACTAAAAAATATCAGGACCTTCAGGAGCAGAATTATCAGGCTGCCAAAGCTCAGGGTGGAAATATGGACAGAGTGGCTTTAAGCATCAAGAACGAAGAGCTCAGAGCACAGCAGTCTCTTGAAATGGCTAAAGTTTTAGAGGCTCCACAAATGGAGAAATTCAACAAATTTGTTGATGAAAATTCAAGGAAAAGGCCAAGATATGACAATGCTCTTTTAGAAAGAATTAAAACTGAAGCTCAGCTTTCAGAAGAAGAATTCAAAGTGGTGAATGCCGCTAATGATGCCTTTGAAAAAGCATTCAATGATGCTCATGATGTATACCACGGAAACAATGACCTGGCTAAAGAATACTGGGAAAAGTTTGATGCCCAGAGAAAAGCTGCCATTGAGAAAGCGTTAACGCCGGAACATTACGCGAAATTCCAGGAAATCGTAAAAGATGTTCAGTTCAAAGGAAGAAAGTAATTTCTGAGACTTAAAGCTGGAAGAGGTAAGCCGAAAGTAATATGAAATTAAGGGATCTGATGCCTAAACTTCATCATCTATCTTCATTTCCACCTCTCTCAAATCAAAAACATTCATTTCAAATTTTAATAAAAAACATTAAGACGGCATCCCTGTCTTAATGTTTTTGCTGTTAAACCATTATGAAACCATTATTTAAAAGTCTTTACCGGAAAAAGAGAAAGAATGAATCATTCACAAAATACCTGATGTGGCTCATCCATCTATGGCTAGGACTTTTGTCAAGCATCATTGTTTTTATAATGTGTCTTACCGGATGTTTATATGCCTTCAAAAATCAGATCACCGATCTTTACAATAAAGATAAAGTGTATATAACAGCTGGTACGGAAGCTAGAAGCCCGGATCATATTCAGACCGAATTATCAAAAAACGGTAAAGAACTTACTTCCCTGCTCATCCCTGAAAGTAAAAGCAGAAGTTATGTAGTTTCCTATCGGGAAAATCAGCTTGATAAAAGTGCTTATTACAATCAGTATACCGGTACAATTCTCGGGCAGGCAGATACAGGGGCCAATCATTTTTTTGAAGTGGTACTTGATATTCACCGGAACCTGATGATGGGAAATGCCGGACGCCAGATCGTAGGGGCCTCCGTCTTGATGTTCTGCGTACTGCTGATCTCCGGGCTGATTCTCTGGCTTCCCAAAAAACTGAAATTTTTAAAACAGGGGCTGACGGTAAAATTCAAAGCTAAATTTCAGCGTGTCAATTATGATCTACATAACACTCTTGGATTTTATACCTTTTTAATGCTGTTTTTCATAGCGGTTACCGGATTGTATGTAACCTATCCCTGGGTGAAAAACGGACTCATTGTAAGTCTTGGAGGATCTTCAATAGACAATATTGCAAAAGAAAAAGATAATGGTGATGATCCTTTCGGAGGACTTCTGGAAGATATGCTTCAGAAGCAGGATGAAAAGAAAAATCTCAAAGATGCTTCGTCTGCTTCTATTGATAAAATCCTGAAAATGGCAGATCAGCATCTTCCATACACCGCAGTTACCAGTATTGAACTCCCAAATAAAGACAATCCAAGATATGTAGTGATCAAAACCAATACGCAGAACTTTTTAGGGATGATGCTTCCGGATGAAGTTACTTTTGATAAAACCGGAGTTTTAAAAACAAAAGAATTATTTTCCGACAGACCTTTAAATAAACAGTTCACTGCTCTGGCTAAACCGCTCCATACCGGTGAAATTATGGGACTTCCGAGTATTATTCTATATTTCATCATATCGCTTATCGGATGTTCATTTCCCATTACCGGATTCCTGATCTGGTGGCATAGGTTTAAGAAAACGAAATAACAAGGAAGGAGGAAAGAAAGGAAGATGGAGGCTGGAAGAGGGAAGTTTAAGCAGTGTGTAATATGAAATTTCAGCTTTGATGATGAATAGTTGAGTGAGATAAATATAAATTCAGATCATAAGTTTTCTGATATTTTTATTGAATAGAAGAACTATTGTAATAGACTTAACCGTTTACACTTCCATCCTCCCTCTTCCAGCTTCCATCCCTAAAAACAACTCCCATCTTAAAATCATTCCATTGCCGGTTCATACTAATTTTATACATTTATATATAAAAGAATCTACAGTATGAGCGATAAAAATCATAGTTTTTTTGAAAAATTTTCAGACTGGGCCACCAAATTTACAGGAAGCTCTTATGCTTTTATCGGAGCAGTGTTGGTCGTATTGTCATGGGCCGTTTCAGGCCCCGTTTTTGATTATTCCGAAACTTGGCAGCTTGTCATCAATACCGGAACTACGATCATTACCTTTTTAATGGTTTTCCTGATTCAGAAAGCTCAGAATAAAGACTCAAAAGCGATCCAGATTAAGCTGAATGAGCTCATCGCTGCTCATGGAAAAGCGAGTAACAGAATTGTAGATATTGAAGATCTGACGGAAAAAGAACTAGACCAGCTTCATTGCTTTTATGAAAACCTGGCCCAGCTTGCCAAAAAAGATGCTGATATTCATACCTCACATTCTATAGATGCAGCCCAGATAAATCAAAATATCAAACATGCAGCCTTTAAAATGAAACATGAAGAATGGCTTCAGAAACAGCAACAAAAAAAGGAATCAAATTGATTCCTTTTTTATTTGTCAATGAGAAAAGAGGTTATCGAAGCCCTGCTTCTGTCTTTCAGACTTCAAGAAACTTCCGGCTTCCCCTTTCTCCCCTATCTTTTCATAAAGTAACTGAAATAACTGCAGCTTCCCATCAGGTCTCTGGAAGCCTGTGTGTCGGCATATTGGGCTTTCAGCTGAGCGAAATAGGTTCTGTATTTCTGGTTTTTCAGATTGTCCAGTTCAGTCTGATGAGCCTGTTCTTTTTCAGACCATTTAGGATCGGAATAATCAATATTAGCTTGATTTTTCTCCCCGTACTGGTAATATTTCCCCTGTTCTGCACTCGCCATCTGGAAAAGAATTCTGGCTTTCTGCTCTTTGTCCGTTGAAAGCTTAAGGGCCTTTTGATAATAGCCGATAGCCAGATCAAAATTATCAGGTTCAATATAAGAGGTATCCGTAAAGTTCTTATAATAATATTGATATGGGTTCTTTCTGCTTGTGCTCCAGAAATCATATTTTCCTCCGTTGCTGTTGTCAATATCCATCACAAACAGTTGGCGGTAATATCCCAGAATAGAAGTATTGTAAAGTAAATTTCCGATCAGCTGATCTGCTTTTGCTGCCTTTTCGCCTGTTCCTGCTCCTATCTTTTTCAATTGAATAAGTGCATCTGCCAGTTCCACTTTATTCATGGTACTTTTGATGAAAGGGAAATCCGAATAATTTTCAGCCTTCATACTTTCAGTATCTGGACTACCAAAACTTTCCCACACATTATGTCCGAAAACAAGATCTGAAATATTTTTAAAGCCGTTGTATTCACCCGGAGCATACTGTTTCTGGGTGATCTTCTGACCGTCTTTTTCTGTCCATTCATAGTTTTCTCTTGGGATCCCTGTAAAGCTTTGCGCTTTTTCATAATAGGATTTAGCCTTTTCAAAGTCAGCCAGTTTCATGGCTCTGTCACCATAAATCGTATTGAAGAAAGCATCAATATTTCCTACACTATCCATGTTTTTGGCGATGATCTGCTGTTCAAACTGGGTTTTATTCGACTTTCTGTAAAAGTCTTCAACGCTTTTTACCAGACTTGAGTTTGGGTTGTACTGAAGATCAGAAAGCTTATTGTTCATTAAATATGACTTTCCGTCCTCTCCCTGAAGGAAATACCTGTTGGCAAGAACATCTTTAAGGAATGATGCGGTGGAAGGTGCTTCGCCGTAATAATCATAATCGGTATTGGCGGTATCCTTTTTCACTTCTTTTTCCACAAAATACTCTGCGTAATCTTTCATCAGATGATCTTCGTAAGCGGCATCAATTTTAGGCTGGGCAACAATATCGTTAAGAACTTTCATTCTCTTGATCTGCTCCAGGTATTCAGGATTGGTTGTCTTAATGTCATTCAGGATTTCCGTACTCTCTTTATAATCTTTCTTTAAAAACTTAAGATAGGCATCTGCAATCTGCCAATACTCATCTTTAGACTTTTCTTTGGTTTTTGAAGTGAATTTTTCCAGCTCATCCAAATAGTTTTTGGCGGCGTCATCATATCCGTAACCTGTTGTATAAAAAGGAATTCTGTTGGGGTTGTTCAGTAATTCATCATCGCTTTGGTCTGCTTTTGCATTTCCTGTTTTATCAGATTTGGAACCGCCGAATAAATTTTTAAAGAACCGTACAATTTTCTGCCAGAAAGAAAGTTTCACTTCCTTCACTTCAGGGGCTGTTGTTCCTGTATTAGCCTCTTTTGAATTGGTATTGCCATCGGTTTTTCCTCTGGAAACAGCAGGGCTCGTTGAGGCATCTGAAGAGTAATAATAAGTTGGAAGATAACTTCTTTCCAGCTCATTGATGCTTCTTACAGCCATGACCTTCAGAATCTCAGAGTCAGGGTTGATCTCATACATCTTTTCCATAATAGGAATCGGATTGTTGAAATCTTCATAGCCTAAAAGGAAATAAGCCATATTCTTTTCTTCATTCGTATTCGCTCTTTTCATGATATTACTGAAAGAAGCGGTATCCGAAAGCTTCATCGAAACAAAAGAAGATTCCTTACGGTCTTTCGTGTTCATAAAAACCTGAAAGAAATTCCAGTTGGCATCACTGTTCATTTCAAGGCCTCTTTGGGCTCCGGCCAGCTGATCAAGAGCCATAAAATAGACTGCACCTTTCAGTTTGATCGGTTCTACATAGGTTTTGAAAGCCTGCACTGCTGCATCATAATTTCTTGTATAATGGTTGAAACGGACCAGCTGATAACCGTAACGCTGTTTGATCTCAGGATTTTTTACCGAATTATATAAAGATGTTAAAGCTGCAATGGTTTTAGGGTAGTCGAGAGAAGTAGCGTTCTCTTTATTATCGCTTCCGCCGTAATAGAATGAATTCTCACTTTCAACATAATTGATGCTCATATAAGGTTCCAGATATTTGGCCTCAATCAGGTAGTCAATCCCTTCACGGTACTTCTGGTAAAACCCTGTCCCCAATTTCTGCAGGAGAGGGTTGGCTGGGTTTCCGTTTTTTAAAGCATTCAGATCGTTCATGCTGATCTTATATACCAGGTTTTGCGTTTCAGCATAGTTCAGCTGATTATTGAAGAACTTTTTCCAGGTGTTCAGATTGTCATCAGGAATCAGAGCGGCATTGTATCCGGTATAAAACCGGCTGGAATAATTATGCAGAAACGGAAGATAGGATTTGTCCTTAATAATACTTTGGGTAAAAAGATTAAAGTAATCATAATCCGGATCCGACCATGCGCAGGCTTCCGATTTCGTATAGAAAAGAGACAGTACTGCCAGTGAAAGAATATACTTTTTCATATAAATTCAGGTGTTTTTAGTGTTGTCATGAATAATTTTTTTGTTTTCAGAAAATATCTGTAACAGTTGGAGAGGATTAAAAATTCCTACCCGCTACAAATTTACCATCTAATTGATAATAAATGATAGTAAAATCAGGTATTTTTTTCTCCAGAAAATGGATAGCCTCTTGAAGTTGTTCCTCGGAAATTTCCTCAATCTTTATTTTGAAGCCTTTGTTTAAATAGTTTCTGAAATAAAATCCGTCTTTCATAATCTCAACTTCATTATCTGATATTTTTTTGAAATGGGGATTTTCCAGATCCTTTTGAGACAGGGCGTTAATCAGGCGGTGCTTACCAAGATGGTTGGTAACGATTCCCCAGGAATAAACAGGAAGTGCCACCTCGATTTTTTTTATAGGATAATCTTCAAGCTTTGAAAGATAATTTTTTAGAGTAACCACATCCAGAATGGAGTTCTTATCTGAATTTTCCAACGGTGAAGAGGTAGAGTAGCACATCAGGTAAACTTTATCTACGGGAGGTATTCCGGTGTTCTTTTTGTCCTTTACCTGATGAAGCCGGAGGGTGCAGGTGATTTCCTTTCCGGAGATTCTTTTCAGTTCCTTTAAAAATTTAAAATAATCATCCCGTGTTCCGGCAGTCCAGTCGCAGTCAATCTGGATTTCATTATTGATTTTGAGCTGATACTCGCCGGCTTTCTTTTTAATCATTTGATGTATACTTTCCGCAAGAAATGTAATCTCTTCTGCGGAAATATGCAGCATTGATTGATTGGTAATGAAAACTACAGGAACGATTTTTTTGTCGGTTTGGAAACTGTTGTCTTTTGTAATGACGGCCACCGGCTGAAATTTTCCTCCAACTTTATCAACATCAAAAAAACGGGTATAGAGAAAAGGTGATTGAGCTTTATCTAATGTCTTTTTTTCTTCCTGATCCAGCTTCAGATGGGTTTTCCAGTAATAAAATGTGTAAGGATGAGGCTGCTTTTTACTGCATGAGAATAAGATGAATAATAAAAAGAAGATGAAGATTTTTTTCATATCCTAAAAGTAAGAAAATATAATAAAAAAAGATGCTGTCTCACTATGGAGACAG
Source organism: Chryseobacterium vaccae (assembly GCF_009602705.1). Classification (NCBI taxonomy): domain Bacteria; kingdom Pseudomonadati; phylum Bacteroidota; class Flavobacteriia; order Flavobacteriales; family Weeksellaceae; genus Chryseobacterium; species Chryseobacterium vaccae. Next base: position 3,853,115 of record NZ_VSWH01000001.1, read on the forward strand.
CATCTTAGTCTATCAACGTTCAAAGAATTAATCCTGAATAAGCATTTTTTTCGTATCAATAGTTTTACCGTCAACAGATAGCTTGTATAAATACATTCCTGATTTTAAATTGTTTACTGCAATGTTCCCTTCACCAGTTTCTCTTATGGGAAGAGATTTTATCAATTGTCCGGATACTGAATAAATTTCTATAGTATTGTTTTTACTGCCATTGGGAATATAATATTTAATGTTGGTTTCTCCTTTTGTAGGATTAGGCACATTCTGATACAGTCTGGCGCTGTTACCCGATGAAATATCTTTTATTCCGGATTGTTTTAGTAGTAGGCTTTTTAATTCATCAACCTGCAGCTTGAGATCATCAATCTGGTTTTGCAGTTCAGTTACGGTTGGGCCATTAGCCTGCTTTGCTAAAGCGGTAGAAGCTACCATAACATTTCCGTCAGCATCTACTACCAAAGCATTACCGGATCCGTTGGGAAGATCCTGTAGCCGAACAGTTCCTACCGTATGAAAATTAGCCGTTGGAGCCGTTGTACGGACGCCGACCTGCTGATCTTTAATCAGCATTGTTGAGTTTTTAGAAAGCCCAAACATAATTGAAAATGGAATCGAGTTGGTTAGTTTCGTGGAAGCATGTGTTCCTGATCCGATAACAAAAGAACGGTTTCCTGTTGCAATAAGATCCACTCCGAATCCCCCGGAATATTCAGAGGTTAGATCCACCCCAACTCCAACGGCAAACTGATTGGAAGCCCGGACCGTATTGTTCCATCCCAGGGCTATTGATTTTGATGCATCATTTAATACGGTATTGCTCTGTCCTGCGACAAGATTTGCACCTCCGGCTGTTTGTAAGCTGTTTCCCCAGCCGCCTACTAGAGAGCTGTTGGCATTGGGGCCAAGCATGTTTTGCGATCCGGTAATAATACTACCCTTAGCTTTTACTCCGTTAGAGTAGTTTACTGCGTCTACAACAAAAGATCCGGGGCTCGTCAAAAAAGCTTGCCCTGGATTAGAAAGGGCACCGCCGGTTCTTAAATAGAAATAGCTATGGTCAGTTGTTCCTGCATAATTCGTACTGGTGATGCCTGAATTTCCTGTGATCTCCCATTGTTGAGCATTCATTACTCCGGCGGATAATATCATTGCCCCGGCAATAATATTTTTAATGTTTAATAGATTTCTTTTCATGATAATAAGTATTTTATGGTTAATGTTTTACTAATTTATTTAAATACTGAATCAGATACAGCTTATAGCTAATAAGTGCGCATGTTGTCCTAACAACTGCTTCAAAAAATTCAATAAATGCGTTTTACCTTTAATATTCTTTAAATAATAAAAGACCACTTCGGAGTGAAATGGTCTTTATATAATTAATTCCGTTTTCTTTTGAGATTAAAAAACAGTTGCTGCCAGTTGAATTCTTGCGAATTTGTTAGACGGATTCCACATCGCCATCATAGAAACCGGAAGACTGTAATGATCGGTAATCTTAATGGTTTTGCCTGCTTTTACGCCTACGTTGACAATGTCAAAGCTGTTCTTGCCGTTTCCATATAGAAAATGTTTGTCATTTAGGGCAAATCCTCCTCCAACAAAAGCATCCAGATTGACCTTCCCGCCGGAAATTACCGGGTAGCTGACCTGAACATAGGTGGAGTATTTGTTTCTGTCATAGCTTCCGTCATCTTTCAGAACAACTTCTCCGGCATTAGCCCCTCCGTAAAGCATAAGGTCTGCTTCTACATTTAAAGGAAAAGAAGGTCCGAAAGTATAATTGGTTCTCAGATCAATGATGTGAGCGGTTCTTCTTCGGGAGTAACTGAAAATATCATCTGCTGCAACAGCAGTGTTGATATTCCTTGAGTTGTAGAGATCCCAAAGTCCGATATAAAAGCGTCCGTCTGAATATTGAACGTAATAATTAATTTCTTTATAATGGGTATTGTCTTTGTCATCAGCCAATGCGGAAGCTCCCCATATTCCGACCTTCCATTTCTTTTCAGCATCTAAAGCATAGGAAAGGTTTCCCATAACAACGGGTTTATCTGTAATGATCAGCCCTCGCCATAAATGGTTATTCTGAATGTTTACAGTGAAATCTAACCGGCTTTCTTTCTTGTTTTCCGTGTCTTCCTGGGCAAAAAGATTCCCTGTGCCTAGTAAAGCCAGGCCTATATAAAAGAGTTTTTTCATTGTGTAAACGATCTGTGGTTATCTTAACGCTCCATACAATAAAGCGGCTAGAATTGCTCCGATGATTGGCCCTGCAATAGGAATCCAGGCATAGCTCCAATCACTGCTTCCTTTTACCGGAAGAATGGCGTGCATGATTCTTGGTCCAAGGTCTCTTGCCGGATTGATGGCGTATCCGGTTGTTCCTCCCAAAGACAGTCCAATTGCCCAGACTAATAAAGTTACAGGGAGTGCTCCCATACTTCCTAATCCTATTTTTGCGGTAGGATCATTATTTAAAGTAACGCTTGGATCTGCGAAATGGAAAATAACAAAGACCAAAACAAAAGTTCCGATAATTTCACTGATTATGTTTGAAACAGGCTTCCTGATGGCGGGAGCTGTACTGAAACAGGCCAATTTTGCATCTTCATCTTCTGTAATGGCAAAATGATCTTTATTAAACAGCCAAACCAGAAAAGCTCCCAGCATTGCGCCGATCATTTCTCCGGCAATATAGGAGGGAACCAGATCCCATGAGAATTTTCCTGCAAAAGCTAAACCTAAAGTTACAGCTGGGTTCAGATGTGCTCCGCTGACTGGTCCGGCAACTGTTACACCAACAAAAACGGCTAAAGCCCAAGCAGTGGTAATTACGATCCATCCGGAATTGTTTCCTTTGGTATCTTTCAAAACAACGTTGGCTACTACGCCGTTTCCTAAAAGTATCATCAGCATGGTCCCGATGATTTCTGCTACAAATGGAGTCATAGTTTTAATTTTGTTTTCAATGGGATTAATCTTCAATCCAGTTTTGTGCTCGCGATACAGCTTTGCTCCAGGTATGGATCATTTTATCTGCCTTTTCCTTTTCAAGTTGCGGATGGAAATCTTTATCCACAATCCATTGGGCCTGAATTTCATCAATATCTTTCCAGTATCCTACGGCAAGACCAGCCAGATAAGCAGCGCCAAGGGCAGTCGTTTCCAGTGTTTTGGGTCTGGTAATTTTAAATCCGAAAAGATCAGACTGGATTTGCATCAGAAGATCACTTGCTGAAGCTCCGCCATCTACTCTCAGTTCAAGGCTGGCTCTTCCGGAATCTGCTTCCATAGATTTTACAATATCATATACCTGAAATGCTATTCCTTCAAGGGTAGCTCTGGCAATATGCCCGTCAGTGGTTCCGCGGGTAATGCCTACAATAGTTCCTCTTGCGTATTGATCCCAATAAGGAGCCCCCAATCCTGTAAGAGCCGGAACGAAATAAACGCCTCCGTTATTTTCAACACTTGCGGCCAAGCCATTCACTTCGTTTGAAGAGTGAATAAGTTTAAGACCGTCTCTCAGCCATTGAATAGCTGCTCCGCCTACAAATACACTTCCTTCAAGAGCGTAGTTAACTTCATTATTGATTTTCCAGGCAACAGTGGTCAGCAGATTATTTTTAGAGGATACCGCTTCTTTTCCGGTATTCATCAATAAGAAGCATCCTGTTCCATAAGTGTTCTTAACCATCCCGGGAGTGATGCACATCTGTCCGAATAAAGCGGCCTGCTGGTCTCCTGCAATTCCTGCAATCGGAATTTTGGTGGAGAATAGAGTGGTTGCTGTCTCTCCGTAAATTTCACTGCTCTGCTTTACTTCGGGAAGAATAGATTTTGGAATGTCAAATAATTCCAAAAGTTCTTCATCCCATTCCAGGGTGTGAATATTCAGAAGCATGGTTCTGCTGGCATTAGATACATCAGTGATGAACATTTTCCCACGGGTAAGCTTCCATACCAGCCAGGTGTCAACTGTTCCGAAGCATAATTGGCCTGCTGTGGCTTTTTCTCTTGCACCTTCTACATTGTCCAGAATCCATTTTAATTTGGTAGCTGAAAAATAAGCATCCAGTACAAGGCCGGTTTTCTCTTTGATGATTTCGGCGTGTCCCTGTTCTTTCAGTTCATCGCAATATTTGGAGGTTCTCCTGTCCTGCCATACAATGGCGTTATAAACAGGCTCACCGGTTTCCTTATCCCATACTACAGTAGTTTCTCTCTGATTGGTAATTCCTATGGCGGCAACTTCCAGTCCGGAAATTCCGGCTTTGGCAATGATTTCCGCGGCTACAGAAATTTGAGAAGACCAGATTTCATTGGGGTCATGTTCCACCCAGCCCGGGGTGGGAAATATTTGTTCAAAATTTTTCTGGGATATATATTCTATAGCTCCACTGTGATTGAATAGAATTGCTCTGGAAGAGGTTGTTCCCTGATCTAAAGCGAGAATCAGTTTTTCTTTCATACCGGATTGTTTAGTTTTTGTTGAATGTTTGAGGAGAATAAGGGGTTAGCAGATATCCTTTTGCTAAATCAATAAATTCTTCTGTGTGCTGCTGAATCCATTCTTCAGAATATCCTTTTTCTTCGGCGATGAGCTGTGCAATGGATTGTGCGCTGTCTATGGCTGCTCTTGCATCTAAAAACAGAAGACGTACTCTTCTGGCGAGAATATCTTCAATGGTTTCTGCCATTTCATGTCTTATGGCCCATACCGCTTCCGCGATAGTGAAGGCATGATCCGGATGGATCTTCTGTGCAAACCTGGGATTGCTGTTTTGTAATGCTTTTATAGCAGGAATATCAGATCCATATACATACAGATGGCTGCTGCGGTCAACCAGTTCAGCTTGGATGTTGCCATGAATAGACATATGTTCTGTCTGCGAAGGCCCTGCTTTCAACTGTAAAATTTCTACAGATTTATCAACAGTATCTTCGGCCATTTTCCGGTAGGTGGTCCATTTTCCTCCAATGATGGAAACTAATCCTGTGTCCGAGGCAATAACCTTGTGACTTCTGGAGACTTCTTTTGTGCTTTTGCCTCCTTCTTTTGGTGCTGCAAGGGGTCTTAGTCCTGCAAATACAGATTTTACATCTTCGCGGGTTGGCTTCTTTGACAGGTATTGTCTTGCGGTTTCTAAAACGAAATTAATTTCTGATTCCAGGGCGTGAGGCTCAAAGCTTGGATTTTTCAGTAAGGTGTCTGTTGTTCCTACAAGAGCACGGTCATGCCACGGAACAACAAAAAGAACTCTTCCGTCTGATGTTTTGGGGATCATAATGGCATCATCACTTTTCAGGAATGATTTATCCAGAACAAGATGGATTCCCTGGCTTGGTACAACGTATTTTCCATGTTTTGGATTATTCATATTCAGAATCTCATTCGTGAATACCCCTGTTGCGTTGATCACTGCCTTTGCACGAAGTTCATATTTTTTCTGAGAAAACTGGTCTTCAGCCATAACACCGGATATTTTTCCGAAATCATTCTTCAGAAGGCCGGTTACTTTCATATAGTTAACAGCGCTTCCTCCTTTTTCTATGATGGTTTGTGTCAGGTTAATGGCAAGTCTCGCATCATCAAACTGTCCATCCTGATAAACTACTCCGCTGGCCAGACCATGCTGCTCAATGGTTGGAAGTTTTTCAATCGTTTTCGATTTGTTGATGTATTTTGTTTTTCCTAAGCTTAGTTTTCCGGCGAGAAAATCATAAATGGAAAGCCCTATTTTATAATAGATGCCTCCCCACCATGTATAGTTGGGAATAATGAAGGACTGATTTTTTACGACATGGGCTGCATTTTGGGCCAAAAGTCCTCTTTCTTTTAATGCCTCTTTTACCAATCCTATATCCCCCTGTGCCAGATATCTTACACCTCCGTGTACCAGTTTGGTACTGCGGCTTGAGGTTGCTTTTGCAAAATCGTGGGATTCAAGAAGGAGGGTTTTAAATCCTCTGCTTGCTGCATCCAGTGCTGAGCCTAGACCACTGGCTCCACCTCCGATGACAATGAAATCCCATTCCTGAACACTGGCTAGTTTACTGATTTCTTCATTTCGTTTCATAAATGTTTCGTTTATGTTTCGTTTTCAAATTTATAAATTAAAAACGAAACCAAAACAAAATAAATGAAATTTTAACACTTTCGAAAAAAAATGGTATTTTTGATGAAACAATAAGAATGGAAAAGTTAATACCAAGGCATGATGAAATACTAAAAGAGCTGGATGAGAAAGGCCATGTGCTGGTACAGGATCTGTGCGAAAAGTTCAATGTTTCTTCAGTTACGGTCCGAAAGGATCTGAACTATCTCGAAAGTTTAGGGCTGCTTTTCCGTAATCATGGAGGTGCCAGCAAACATGTAAGGTATGCTTATGAAAGAAATGTGAATGAAAAGGAGAACATTAATGTAGAAGCCAAACAGGGAATTGTAAAAGCTGCCGTAGAACTTATTCAGGAAAATGACTGTATTATATTGGCTTCAGGAACTACCATGCATTATCTTGCCCGGATGCTTGGGAATTTCGGAAGACTTACCGTTCTTACTTCTTCGCTCAGGGTAGCGCTTGAACTGTGTAATAATCCTGAAATTAATATTATCCAGCTGGGTGGGGAAGTTCGGAAAAGCTCCACTTCAATTGTGGGTTCAATTTCTGAAGGAATCTTAAAACAGTTTTCCTGCAATAAACTTTTTCTCGGAGTGGACGGAATTGATCTTGATTTCGGAATCAGTACTTCGAATGCTGCAGAAGCTCATCTGAATCAGGTGATGATAGATTGTGCAGACCAGGTAATTATTCTTGCAGATTCCACAAAGCTGAACAAAAAAGGTTTTGGTAAAATAGCCTCTCTGGATAAAGTAGATTATTTAATCACAGACGATGGTATTTCTGCGGAGCATAAGGCCGGGCTGGAAGAAGTAGGCGTTACTGTAATCATAAAATAACCTCAGTTCGGAATAAGAGAGTATCTGGTTAATGAAGATTTGAAGCTGTGAGATGGAAGAGGGGAGTTATAAAGGTTATTAAGGATAACTGTTTATCTGCTTTACTCTTTTTATGATATTAAAATTTTATAGTGGCTATCAATACCTATAACAAAAAGTAACTTCCTGCCTCTTTCTTCCAGCTTCCAGCCAACTTCCTTGGCTCAAGCTCAGGTTAGAATAGTCTTCTTTCTGATTTCTTTTTTAAAATTCCAAATAATCCGGGCGGAAATTTCACCTGAGTTTTTTCAAAATCATCTAATTGATTAAAAATCAAAATATTTTGCTGTAAATATTTGTCAGTTATAAAATTATTCATAAATTTGCACACTCATTTTAGGAGCGTAGTATGCCTATATCAGAATTAGAAATTACTTCAGACTTCCGAAAAATGGGGATAAATAAAGGATAAATTTTATTATAATATAAACAATGTCAGGTATTATTGGTAAAAAAATCGGTATGACATCTTTGTTTAACGAAGAAGGGAAAAACATTCCTTGTACAGTTATTCAAGCTGGTCCATGCTCGGTTTTACAGGTCAGAACCATAGAAAAGGACGGCTACAAGTCAGTTCAATTGGGTTTCGATGACAAGAGTGAGAAGAACGTAGGTAAAGCGTTAGCTGGTCATTTCAAAAAGGCTGGTTCTGCTCCTAAAGCTAAATTAGTAGAATTCTACAGAGAATTCGTTGATGAAGTGAAAGTAGGAGAAGAAGTAAAAGTTGATTTATTCTCTGAAGGAGAATATGTTGACGTAACAGGAACTTCAAAAGGTAAAGGTTTCCAAGGTGTTGTTAAAAGACACGGATTTGGAGGTGTAATGCAAGCTACTCATGGTCAGCACAACAGACTTAGAGCTCCAGGTTCTATCGGTGCTGGATCGGATCCTTCGAGAGTATTCAAAGGAATGAGAATGGCGGGTAGAATGGGAGGTAAGCAGGTAACTGTACAAAACCTTCAAGTATTAAAAGTGGATCAAGAACAAAATCTTTTAGTAGTAAAAGGTGCTGTTCCGGGAGCTAAAAATTCTTATGTAATTATCAGAAAATGGAACTAGTAGTATTAAATACATCAGGAAAAGAGACCGGAAGAAAAGTAACTCTAGACGAATCAGTATTCGGAATTGAGCCAAATCAGCACGCGGTTTACTTAGAAGTTAAACAGTACCTTGCTGCACAAAGACAAGGGACTCATAAAGCAAAAGAAAGAAGCGAAATTACTGCTTCTACTAAAAAGCTTAAGAAGCAAAAAGGATCAGGATCTGCTAGATATGGTGATATTAAATCTCCAGTATTCAGAGGTGGAGGTAGAGTATTTGGACCAAAACCAAGAGACTATAGATTCAAATTGAACAAAGCTCTTAAGAGATTAGCGAAAAAATCTGTTCTATCTCAGAAAATGAGAGACAACAGCATCAGAGTTCTGGAAGATATGAGCTTGAACGCTCCTAAAACTAAAGATTTCATCAACGTATTAAATGCTTTGGCATTGAACGATAAGAAAGCTTTATTTATCCTTCCTGAAGCTAACAAGAATGTATATTTGTCTTCAAGAAACTTACCTAAAGCTAAAGTAATGAACTTCAACGAAGTAAGTTCTTATGACTTAGTAAACGCAGGTGAAGTTGTATTCTTCGAAGGTGCAGTTGAAAAATTCCAGGAAAATTTAAAGAAATAAATCATGTCAGTTATTATTAAACCAGTTATTTCAGAAAAGGCTAATTACCTTACAGATTTAAGAGGTTCTTATTCTTTCTTAGTTAGCCCTAAGGCGAATAAAATCGAGATCAAAAAGGCTGTTGAAGCAGCTTACGGTGTAAAAGTAGCAGACGTTAACACAATGATTTATGCTCCGAAGGTTTCTTCAAAGTACACTAAAAAAGGTCTTCAAGTAGGAAAGACAAACAAATTGAAAAAAGCGGTAATCAAACTTGCTGAAGGTGAGGTTATCGATATTTTTGCTGTAAATTAATTATTAATTATAAATAATAGTAATGTCTGTTAGAAAATTAAAACCTATCACCCCGGGACAGAGATTCAGAGTTGTAAACAATTTTGAGGAAATTACTACCAATAAGCCAGAGAAATCTCTTACAGTTGGTATTAAAAAGTCAGGTGGACGTAACCAAACAGGTAAAATGACCATGCGTTACACCGGAGGTGGACACAAAAAGAAATACAGAATTATTGACTTCAAGAGAAATAAATTTGATGTTGAAGGAACGGTAAAAACTGTAGAATACGATCCAAACAGAACTGCTTTCATCGCTCTAGTTGAATACGCAGACGGAGAGAAGAGATATATCATCGCTCCAAACGGTATCAAAGTTGACCAGAAAGTTATTGCTGGTGAAAACGTTGAACCAAACGTAGGTAACGCAATGAAATTGAAAAACATTCCATTGGGTACTGTAATTTCTTGTATCGAAATGAAGCCTGGACAAGGTGCTATTTTAGCAAGAAGTGCTGGTTCTTCAGCTCAATTAACTTCAAGAGACGGTAAATATGCAATCATTAAATTGCCTTCAGGAGAATCAAGAATGATCCTTACTGAGTGTATCGCAATGATTGGTTCAGTTTCCAACTCAGACCACCAGTTAACTGTATCTGGTAAAGCAGGTAGAAGCAGATGGTTAGGTAGAAGACCAAGAACAAGAGCGGTTGTAATGAACCCAGTAGATCACCCGATGGGTGGTGGTGAAGGACGTTCTTCAGGAGGTCACCCAAGATCTAGAAACGGTAAGCCAGCTAAAGGTTACAAAACTAGAAAGAAAAACAAAGTGTCTAACCGTTACATCGTATCTAAAAGAAAATAATTATGGCAAGATCACTTAAAAAAGGACCATTCATTCATCATACTTTAGATAAGAAGGTTCAGGCAAATATAGAGTCTGGTAAGAAGACAGTTATCAAAACTTGGTCTAGAGCATCGATGATCTCTCCGGACTTCGTAGGACAAACTATTGCTGTACACAACGGGAAATCTTTTATCCCTGTATATGTTACAGAAAATATGGTTGGTCACAAGTTAGGCGAATTTTCTCCAACAAGATCTTTCAGAGGTCATGGTGGTAACAAAAACAAAGGAAGCAGATAATCATGGGATCAAGAAAACAAGATAGTTCAATCGCAAGAAAAGAAGCTAACAAAGACGTTGTAAAAGCTTCACTAAATAATTGCCCGTCTTCTCCAAGAAAAATGAGATTAGTTGCTGATATCATTAGAGGAGAGCAGGTAGACAAAGCACTTTATATCCTAAAATATTCTAAGAAGGATGCTTCTAACAAGTTAGAAAAATTACTTCTTTCTGCTATGGCAAACTGGCAGGTGAAAAACGAAGGTGCGGATATTGAAGAAGCAAACCTTATCGTTAAAGAAATCTTCGTGGATAGTGCAAGACAATTGAAGAGACTAAGACCAGCTCCACAAGGTAGAGGGTATAGAATCAGAAAAAGATCTAACCACGTTACATTAATCTTAGGTAATAAAGAAAATTAATCAAGGTATGGGACAGAAGACAAATCCAATTGGTAATAGATTAGGTATCATCAGAGGATGGGATTCTAACTGGTTTGGTGGAAACGATTATGGAGACAGAATCGCGGAAGACTACAAAATCAGAAGATACCTTGAGGCTAGATTATCTAAAGGTGGTATTTCAAAAATCTATATTGAAAGAACACTAAAATTAGTAACAGTTACAATTACTACTGCTAGACCGGGACTTATCATCGGTAAAGGAGGTCAGGAAGTTGATAAATTGAAAGAAGAATTGAAGAAACTTACAGGTAAGGATATTCAAATCAACATCTTCGAAATCAAAAGACCTGAACTAGATGCAGTATTAGTTGCTGATAGTATTTCTAAGCAGATTGAAAACAGAATCTCTTACAGAAGAGCTGTTAAAATGGCTATGGCAAGTACTATGAGAATGGGTGCTGAAGGTATCAAAGTTCAGATCTCTGGTAGATTGAACGGTGCTGAAATGGCAAGAAGCGAATCTTTCAAAGAAGGAAGAATTCCATTGTCTACTTTCAGAGCTGATATTGATTATCACTGGGCTGAAGCTCACACTACTTACGGTAGACTAGGAGTAAAAGTTTGGATCATGAAAGGAGAAGTTTATGGTAAAAGAGAACTTTCTCCACTAGTGGGACAACAGAAAAAAGGAGGTCCTGCAGGAGGAGGAAACAGAGGTGGAGACAGAGATAACAGAAGACCTAGAAAAAACAACAACAATAACAATAATAATTAAAATTTTAGATTAGAAATTTTGAATTTTAAATTACCGTTACTTTTTTAAAATTAAAAAAAATCTAAAATCTAAAATCTAAAATCTAAAATTTAGAAATTATGTTACAACCAAAAAGAACCAAATTCCGTAGAGTTCACAAGATGAAGATGAAGGGGAATGCCCAGAGAGGTAGTCAACTTGCTTACGGAACTTTTGGAATCAAAGCTATTGAAGGAGCTTGGATCACTGCAAGACAGATTGAAGCTGCGCGTATCGCTGCGACAAGATATATGAAGAGAGAAGGTCAGTTATGGATCAAAATTTTCCCGGATAAGCCTATTACTAAGAAACCAGCGGAAGTACGTATGGGTAAAGGTAAAGGTGCCGTTGAATATTGGGTAGCTGTAGTAAAACCAGGTAAAATTATGTTCGAAGTAGGAGGTGTTCCTTACGAAGTTGCGAAAGAAGCTCTTAGACTTGCTGCACAGAAATTACCGGTAGTTACTAAATTCGTAGTTGCTAACGATTTTGTTAAACCTCTATAATCTTTGAATACAATGAAACAAGCTGATATTAAAAATTTAAGCGCAGGGGATATTCAAGCGAAACTTGCTGAACTGAAAGCACAATATTCAAAACTGAAATTGGCTCACAAGATCAGCCCAATTGAAAATCCTATTCAAATCAAAGATTTGAGAAGAACAATCGCAAGACTAAACACTGAGTTAACTAACAAACAATAATTTCATTTTACAATGGATAGAAATTTAAGAAAAGAAAGAATCGGAGTGGTTTCCAGCAATAAAATGGAAAAAACCATTGTTGTTAGTGAAACTACAAGAGTAAAGCACCCGATGTACGGTAAATTCGTTTTGAAAACGAAAAAATATACTGCACACGACGAGAACAACGAATGCACAGAAGGTGATACAGTTCTTATCCAGGAAACTAGACCTTTGAGCAAGAACAAAAGATGGAGATTAGTAAGAATCATTGAAAAAGCTAAGTAATAATGTTACAAACAGAATCAAGATTAAAAGTTGCTGATAATACAGGTGCAAAAGAAGTACTAGTTATCAGAGTTCTGGGAGGAACCAGAAGAAGATATGCTTCAGTTGGTGATAAAATCGTTGTTACTATCAAGGATTCTACACCATCAGGAAACGCTAAAAAAGGTCAGGTATCTAAAGCTGTAGTAGTAAGAACTAAAAAAGCGGTTAGAAGAAAAGATGGTTCATACATCAAATTCGAAGACAATGCTTGTGTATTGCTAAACGCAGCAGGAGAAATGAGAGGAACACGTGTTTTCGGACCGGTTGCTCGTGAGTTGAGAGACAAAGAATATATGAAAATCATTTCATTAGCTCCTGAAGTACTTTAATTTTTAAAATTTTTAAACAAAATGTCAAAGTTAAAAATAAAAAGAGGAGATAACGTAATCATTACTACTGGTAAGAAAGATATCAAAGGTAAGACTGGTGAAGTTATTGAAGTGATCAAAAAAGAAGGAAGAGATCCAAGAGTAATCGTTGCAGGTCTTAACATCGTTAAAAAACACGTTAAGCCTTCAGCTTCTAACCCTCAAGGTGGAATTACTGAAAAAGAAGCTTCTATTCATATCTCAAACGTAGCTTTAGTTGGTAAAGACGGAAAAGCTATCAAAATCGGTTACAAAATCGAAGGAGATAAGAAAGTAAGAATCAACAAAAAAACGGGTGAAACTTTATAATTTAAATTAACACATGGAATTTATAGCAAGACCCAAAAAAATATATCAAGAGAAAATTGTTCCTGCAATGATGGAAGAATTTGGGTACAAGTCAATCATGCAAGTACCTAAATTAGAGAAAATCGTTATTTCACAAGGTTTAGGTGATGCTACTGCAGATAAAAAAATCATTGATTATGCTGTAGAAGAATTAACGATGATTACTGGCCAGAAAGCAGTAGGAACTATCTCTAAGAAAGACGAAGCTGCTTTCAAGTTGAGAAAAGGTATGCCTGTAGGAGCTAAAGTAACATTAAGAGCTCAGAGAATGTATGAGTTCTTAGACAGACTTACTTCTTCTGCTTTGCCACGTATCAGAGATTTCTCTGGTATTAAAGCAGATGGTTTCGATGGTAGAGGTAATTACAACTTAGGTATTACTGAGCAAATTATCTTCCCAGAAATCGCAATCGACAAAGTGAAAAAAATCCAGGGGATGGACATCACTTTCGTTACTACTGCGAAAACTGATAAAGAAGCTAAAGCATTATTAACTCACTTCGGTTTACCATTTAAAAAGAACTAAGAAATGGCTAAAGAATCAATGAAAGCGCGTGAGCGCAAAAGAGAAGCACTAGTTGCTAAATACGCTGCTAAAAGACAAGCTCTTAAAGAAGCTGGTGATTATGAAGGACTTCAGAAATTACCTAAAAATGCTTCTCCTGTAAGATTACACAACAGATGTAAACTAACAGGTAGACCAAGAGGATACATGAGAACGTTCGGAATTTCCAGAGTAACTTTCAGAGAAATGGCAAACAACGGTCTTATCCCAGGAGTAAGAAAAGCCAGTTGGTAATAATTACTAATTAAAATCGGGACAATTAAGTTGTCAAGATACTAAAGATAAAAAATATCAGACCGAAGATTTCTGAAGTCTGATATTTTACTCTTCAAGTCTTTTCAAAACTGATTGTTCTTTAACCAATAATTTATAAAAGAAAAATGGTAACAGATCCAATTTCAGATTTCCTAACAAGAGTAAGGAACGCACAAAGCGCAGGCCACAAAGTGGTGGAAATTCCTGCATCGAAAATCAAAAAGGAGATTACTAAGATCTTATTTGATCAAGGGTATATCTTAAACTTTAAGTTTGAAGATAACGCTGTTCAAGGTTCGATCAAAATCGCTTTAAAGTACGATAAACAAACCAACAAACCTGCTATTAAGTCTATTCAGAGAGCTTCAAGACCAGGTTTAAGACAGTACAAAGGTTCTGATGAACTTCCAAGAGTACTAAACGGTTTGGGTATAGCTATCATCTCTACTTCTAAAGGAGTAATGACTGATAAGAAAGCTAGAGAAGAAAAAGTAGGCGGTGAAGTAATCTGCTATGTTTATTAATTTTTAATCAGAGGAAAATGTCAAGAATTGGTAAAGCAATTATAACAATTCCAGCTGGAGTTACAGTAACTGAAAATAACGGTACTGTAACAGTAAAAGGACCTAAAGGAGAACTTTCTCAGGAACTTACGGCAGGAATTACTTTAGAACAGAAAGATGGTGAACTTAATGTAAACAGACCATCTGATTCTAAACAACACAAAGCGCTTCACGGTTTATACAGAGCGTTGATCAACAACATGATTGTTGGTGTTGCACAAGGTTTCGAAAAGAAACTAGAACTAGTAGGGGTAGGATACAGAGCATCTCACACAGGTCAAAAACTTGAGTTAGCTTTAGGATTCTCTCACGGTATCGTATTAGAACTTCCTAGCGAAGTAAAATTAGATACATTGACTGAAAAAGGTAAAAACCCAATTATTACTTTAGCGTCTCATGACAAGCAACTTCTAGGAATGGTTACTGCAAAGATCCGTTCTTTCAGAAAGCCTGAGCCATACAAAGGAAAAGGTGTAAGATTCGTAGGGGAAATTGTTAGACGTAAAGCTGGTAAATCTGCTTAATAAATTATAAGTATTATGGCATTAAGTAAATTAGAAAAAAGAATAAGAATCAAAAGAAGAGTAAGAGGGAAAATCTCTGGTTCTTCTGAATTGCCAAGATTATCTGTATACAAAAGTAATAAGGAAATTTACGCTCAGTTAATCGATGATAAAAATGGTACAACTCTAGCATCAGCTTCTTCAAGAGAAAAAGGTGTAGACGCTAAAGGAACCAAGACTGAAGTTTCTGCTGCTGTAGGTAAAGCTATCGCTGCTAAAGCAATCGCTGCAGGAATTGAAAGTATTGTATTTGACAGAAACGGTTTCGTATACCACGGTAGAGTAAAAGCTCTAGCTGATGGTGCGAGAGAAGGAGGACTTAAATTCTAATCATAAAAATTTCGGAAAATATGTTAGGACTAGATAATATAGAAAGAGTAAAACCGGGAGGATTAGAATTAAAAGATCGTCTCGTAGCTGTTAACAGAGTAACAAAAGTAACCAAAGGAGGTAGAGCTTTCGGATTTTCTGCTATCGTTGTAGTAGGTAATGAAGACGGAGTAATCGGTCACGGTTTAGGAAAATCTAAAGAAGTAGCTTCTGCAATTGCTAAAGCTGTTGAAGATGCTAAGAAAAACCTTGTGAAAGTTCCTGTAATGAACCACACTATTCCTCACCAAACTACAGCAAGATACGGTGGTGCAGATATCTTCTTAAGACCTGCTTCTCACGGTACAGGACTTATCGCCGGTGGTGCGGTAAGAGCGGTATTGGAATCTGCTGGTATTCACGATATCCTTTCAAAATCTAAAGGATCTTCTAACCCTCACAACGTGGTGAAAGCTACTTTCAAAGCGTTATTGGATATCAGAAGACCTGAAGAGATTGCTAGAATGAGAGGAGTTTCTCTAAGTAAAGTGTTTAACGGTTAATAATTAAAACAATGGCAACAATCAAAGTAAAGCAAGTAAGAAGCGCTATTGGAAGAACAAAAACCCAAAAGAGAACGCTTGAAGCATTAGGATTAAAGAAACTTCACCAAGTTGTAGAACACGAAGCTACTCCTTCTATCTTAGGAATGATAGCTGCAGTTAGTCATTTACTTGAAGTTCAAAAATAATTTTTAAAATAATTTTAAAATGAATTTAAACAACATAAAACCAGCTGCAGGATCTACTTTCAATTCAAAAAGAATTGGTAGAGGTCAGGGTACTGGAAAAGGAGGTACATCTACAAAAGGACATAAAGGACAGAAAGCAAGAGCTGGTTATTCTCAGAAAATCGGTTTCGAAGGTGGACAGATGCCTTTACAAAGAAGATTACCTAAATTCGGTTTCAAAAACATTAACAGAAAAGAGTTTAGAGGAATTAACCTTGATACTATCCAAACATTAATCGAGAACAAATCCATCACTGGAGATATCACGAAAGAAGTTTTAGTAGAAAACGGTTTAGTTTCTAAAAACGAATTAGTGAAAATTATGGGTAGAGGAGAATTGAAATCTGCGGTTTCAATCTCTGCTGACAAGTTCACTAAATCTGCTGAAGAGCTTATTGCTAAGGCAGGTGGAAAAGCAATTACCTTATAATACTTACTAATGAAAGAATTTATACAAACACTTAAAAATATTTGGAGCCTAAAGGAACTAAGAGAAAAAATTCTCTTTACGTTAGGTATTATCCTTGTGTATAGATTCGCATCTTATATCTCACTTCCCGCAATTAACCTTGCAGAAGTGGGAGATCTCTTAGAGCATTATAAAAATCAAGGCGGTAACAAGCAAGGAGCAGGTCTCCTTGGCTTGCTTTCGTCGTTTACGGGGGGAGCTTTCAGCCACGCTTCCGTAATGGCGTTGGGTATCATGCCTTATATTTCTGCTTCTATTATTGTTCAGTTGATGGGGATGGCTATTCCTTATCTTCAGAAGCTTCAGAAAGATGGAGAGTCAGGTAGAAATACATTGAATCAGATTACAAGATGGTTAACTATTGGTGTTTGTTTAGTACAGGCTCCTTCTTATTTAACCTCAATTACTCAATTATTCTTACCGTATGCTCAATTCCAGTCTGCATATTTTGTAGAGCCAAATTCTATCATGTTCTGGTTACCAAGTATTGTTATCCTGGTTGCCGGTTCGGTATTCGCAATGTGGTTGGGTGAGAAAATCACCGACAAAGGTATCGGAAACGGTATCTCTATCCTTATTATGGTGGGGATCCTTTCAAGATTACCTGAAGCATTCGTACAGGAAATGGCCGTGCAGAACGGAAAAGGAGGAATGGGATCTATCATGATCCTTATTGAAGTATTATTCTGGATGTTGGTTGTTCTTTTAGCAGTAATCCTATCGGTAGCTGTTAGAAAAATTCCAATTCAGTATGTAAGCAGAGCTCAAGCAAGAGGAGGTGTAAACAGAAATCTAATGCAGGGAGCAAGACAATGGATCCCATTGAAAGTAAATGCTGCTGGTGTAATGCCGATTATCTTTGCTCAGGCATTGATGTTCGTACCAGGATTATTAACAAAATTCGATGAGTCCAATACTTTTCTTGCAGGTTTCAAGAATGTTTTTAGCTGGCAGTACAACGTATTGTTTGCGCTATTAATTATTATCTTCTCATTTTTCTATACTGCGATTACAATTCCGGTAAACCAGATGGCTGATGATTTGAAGAGAAATGGAGGTTTAGTACCGAAAGTAAGACCCGGTAAAGAAACAGCTGATTATTTAGATGATATTTTATCAAAAATTACCTTGCCAGGTGCAATTTTTTTATCTATCTTTGCAGTCCTTCCGGCAATTGTGCATGGAAGCTTTGTTCAGACAGATGCGTTTGCCCTATTTTTCGGGGGAACGTCACTATTGATTATGGTGGGAGTAATTTTAGATACTGTTCAACAGATTAATACATATCTGCTGAACCATCACTATGATGGCTTAATGCAGTCTAAATTGTCAAGAACGACTGGATATTAATTTATGGCAAAACAAAAACATATTGAACAAGACGGCGTTATAACGGAAGCTCTTTCGAACGCCCAGTTCCGTGTAGAGCTGGAAAATGGGCATATCCTTATTGCTCATATCTCTGGTAAAATGAGAATGCATTATATTAAACTTTTACCTGGAGACAAGGTAAAACTAGAAATGTCTCCCTATGATTTAACGAAAGGGAGAATCACATTTAGATATTAAAAAACAAATGCCAAATGGAATATTTATTCCATTTGGCTCTTGTTGAAAAATAAATACTATCAGAAATGAAATCGCAAGATTCCATTTAACATTAGTAAAAATAAATACTATCAAATGAAAGTTAGAGCATCAATTAAAAAAAGAAGTGCTGACTGCAAAATCGTACGCAGAAAAGGTGTACTGTTTGTAATCAACAAAAAGAACCCAAAATTTAAACAAAGACAAGGCTAACATTAAATTATGGCGAGAATTGCAGGTATTGATTTACCAAAAAACAAAAGAGGTGTTATCGGTTTAACTTACATCTACGGAGTTGGAAGAAGTACTTCTTCCGAAATCCTTAAAGCTGCCGGTATCAGCGAAGACAAGAAAGTCAACGAATGGAATGACGATGAATTGGCTGCAATCAGAACCTATATCTCTGAAAACGTAAAAGTTGAAGGAGAATTGAGATCTGAAGTGCAATTGAACATCAAGAGATTGATGGACATAGGATGCCAACGAGGAATACGTCACAGACTAGGACTACCTTTAAGAGGCCAGAGAACGAAAAATAACTCTAGAACCCGTAAAGGAAAGAGAAAAACTGTTGCTAACAAGAAAAAGGCAAGTAAATAATCGTTAGGAATTATGGCAAAACAATCTAAAGTAGTTAAAAAAAGAAAAGTAAAAGTTGAAGCTATTGGTGAAGCGCATATTCAAGCTTCTTTCAATAACATCATCATTTCTTTAACAAATAAAAACGGAGAAGTTATCTCTTGGGCATCTGCCGGTAAAATGGGTTTCAGAGGTTCTAAAAAGAATACTCCATTTGCTGCTCAAATGGCAGCAGAAAATTGCTCTAATGTTGCTCACGAAGCTGGGTTAAGAAGAGTTAAGGTGTTTGTGAAAGGTCCTGGTGCAGGTAGAGAATCTGCAATCAGAACGATCCACAATTCAGGAATTGAAGTTAGTGAAATCGTTGATGTGACTCCTATGCCACACAATGGATGTAGACCACCGAAAAGAAGAAGAGTTTAATTTTTAGAATTTACCCATTATGGCAAGATATATTGGACCTAAAACTAAGATTGCTAGAAAGTTTGGTGCTGCAATCTACGGAGATGACAAAAACTTCGAAAAAAGAAAAAACCAACCGCCAGGACAACACGGTCCTAACAAGAGAAGAGGTGCTAAAAAATCAGAATATGCAGTTCAGCTAGCTGAAAAACAAAAAGCTAAATATACTTACGGTATTTTAGAAAGACAGTTTGCTAACTTATTTGAAAAAGCACACAGAAGTAAAGGAGTAACAGGGGAAGTTCTATTACAACTTTGCGAATCTAGACTGGATAACGTAGTATACAGATTAGGTTTTGCTAAAACAAGATCTGCTGCTAGACAATTAGTTTCTCACAGACACATCACTGTGAACGGAGAAATTCTTAACATCCCTTCGTATTTGGTAAAAGCTGGTGATGTAATCGCTGTAAGAGAAAAATCTAAATCTCTTGAAGTTGTTACAGATGCATTAGCTTCTAAAGCAAATTATGAGTGGTTACAATTCAACGATGAGAAGAAAGAAGGTACCTTCATTTCTGCTCCTGAAAGAATCCAGATTCCGGAAGACATCAAGGAGAACCTTATCGTCGAACTTTACTCTAAATAATTTTTTAATCAAATTTTTGCTCAACCCAATAATATGGCAATTTTACAATTCATAAAACCCGATAAAGTAATTTTACTTAACTCTGATGAATTTAAAGGTCAATTTGAATTCAGACCTTTAGAACCAGGTTTCGGGCTTACAATCGGTAATGCTTTGAGAAGAGTGTTGCTTTCTTCTCTGGAAGGATACGCTATTTCATCTATCAAAATAGAAGGTGTAGAGCACGAATTTTCAACTATTCCAGGAGTAATCGAAGACGTTACTGAAATTATTCTTAACCTTAAGCAGGTTAGATTAAAAGCTTCAGCAGAAGGCCAGGCTAACGAGCAGGTGGTTGCTAAAGTTTCAGGTCAAACGGTTATTACTGCTGGGGATTTAGGAAAGTCTATCAACGGATTTGAGGTGCTGAACCCGGATCTTGTGATCTGCAACCTAAATACTGATGTAACTTTCGAAATTACTTTCAATATTGAAAAAGGTAGAGGGTATGTTCCTTCTGAACAAAATAAATCAAACAATGCACCAGTAGGTACTATTGCTATTGATTCTATTTTCACGCCGATTAAGAAAGTACAATACAGCATTGAAAATTATCGTGTAGAGCAAAAAACAGACTACGAAAAACTTGTATTAGATATAGAAACTGACGGGTCTATCAGCCCTCAGAATGCTTTAACTGAAGCTTCTAAGATATTAATTTATCACTTCATGCTGTTCTCTGATGAGAGAATCACGCTTGAAACTGAAGCCGTAAAAGCGTCTATCCAATACGATGAAGAAACGCTTCATACAAGACAACTTCTTAAGTCTAAATTAGCAGATATGGATCTTTCCGTAAGAGCCCTTAACTGTCTGAAAGCAGCTGAAGTAGAAACTCTTGGAGAACTGGTTTCTTACAGTAAGTCTGATTTGATGAAATTCAGAAATTTTGGTAAAAAATCTTTGACAGAACTAGAAGAATTAGTGCATTCAAAAGGTCTTAACTTCGGTTTCGACGTTGCAAAATATAAGTTAGACGCTGATAAATAATTAATAATGAGACACGGTAAAAAATTCAATCACTTAGGAAGAACAGCTTCTCACAGAAGTGCTTTACTTTCTAATATGGCTTGTTCTCTAATTGAGCATAAAAGAATCAACACTACTGTAGCTAAAGCTAAAGCTTTAAGAGTATATGTTGAGCCTCTATTAACAAAAGCAAAAGAAGATACTACACACAACAGAAGAGTAGTATTCTCTTACCTTCAAAATAAATTTGCGGTTGCTGAATTATTCAGAACTGTAGCTCCTAAAATCGCTGAAAGAAACGGTGGTTATACAAGAATCATTAAGACAGGTTTCAGACCAGGTGATGCTGCTGATATGGCTCTTATCGAATTGGTAGATTTCAACGAGCTTTACAACCCTAATGCTGAAGAGAAAAAAGCTACAAGAAGAAGCAGAAGATCAACTGCTGCACCTAAAAAAGCAGAAGCTGTAGTAGCTGATGCTCCTGCAGTAGAAGAGAAAGTAGAAGAAGCTAAAGCTGATACTACTGAAGAAAAAACTGAAGAATAATATTCATTCAGATATCAATGAAAAACCATCCGTGATCGGATGGTTTTTTTTGTTGGTTTGTCCCACTCTAAAAAGGTTGACTAAAAAGCATAAATATATCTCTAGCAAACCTGAAATAAATAAGATAAACGAAAATTTTGTTAAAAACGTTCATCATTATTTATCCTTGTTTAACCTCGTGGCTAATAAAAAATCGGCTGACTTTGATTTTTATCTCGTAATTATTTGAGGAGGAAGAATACCCCTAAAGTGTAATTGACTGATATTTTAAAATAAAAGAAATTTGAGTTTCTAAAAATACCGATCATGAAAGTTTTAAAAGACAAATTATCAAAAACAGTTTCAGGAGAGAGCATCAGTTTTACAGATACTCCCAATAAGGAAGGAAATATTGTTCCGGAATATATCATTATTCATTTTACTGCCGGAAGAAGTGCAGAGAGTTCCGTAAGCTGGTTCAAAGATCCTGCAGCTAAAGCTTCTGCTCATCTTGTCATAGACAGGGAAGGGAAGATTACCCAAATGGTAGACTTTAACAGAAAAGCATGGCACGCCGGAAAAAGCCGATGGGCAGACCGCTCAGGATTTAACGATTTCTCTATAGGAATAGAACTGGATAATCCCGGAAGGCTTACCAATGTGAATGACAGATTCTATGCATGGTTTGGAAAGGAATATCCAAAAGAATTTGTGGTCAGAGAAAAACATAAGCATGAAGAGAATGATTCCTATTGGCATAATTTTACAGAGAAGCAGATCGATTCCTGTTTCCGGGTTTGCAAACTACTGATGGAGACTTATAACATTAAAGATATTCTGGGACATGATGATATTGCGCCTTTCAGGAAAAATGATCCCGGACCTGTATTTCCAATGGAAAGCTTTAGGGCAAAATTGTTAGGAAGAGAGGATGACACTGCGGACATTTATCAGGTGACGGCAGATCAGGTTAATATAAGAAAAGGAGCCGGAACTGAGTTTGATTCAATCATGAAGCTTAAAAAAGGAACTCAGGTAGAATTTATCAAAAGCAAGCTGGGCTGGTTCTATGTCTATGTTTTACTGAAACCGGTAAACGGAGAAGAACCTGTATACGGCTGGATCAACAGTGATCTGTTGAAGAAAATATAACTTACATACACCATAAATAAAAGTCCCCCAATTTTCATTGAGGGACTTTGCTGTTTCTATATCTTGGTTCTCTTCAGTTCGATCACATTATTGCCTTGTTCAAGGTGAAGGCTGTCTCCTTTTACCCTGGCTGTCATATCGTCTTTTTTATAGACGGTTTCACCATCCTTGGTTTCTGTTTTAGGAAGGGTGAATGTTTTCTTATTGCTGGTAATGGCCACCGTATTTTCCTTAGGATCATTCTTGAATACAACTTTTACCAGTGTTCCGTCTGTTGCTTTATAAACGAAATCTGTTTTTTCTGTTTTCTGACCGTTTACTTCAGTTGTAGAAGAACTCTGCGTTATCGAATCAATTTTCCCGTTGTTGTCAGTGATTACTGTTTCAGAGCTGTCGGTTTTGATGATGCTCTTGTTTCCGCTTTCACTTTTTTTACAGCCAACTAATGATAATACAGCTGCTGAAACTGCTATTAAAAGCCCTTTTTTCATGATATTTTATTTTTTTTAATGGGTTGGGTATAAATTGTTTTAGAATGGTAATCAAAAATTGATTAAATTTAATAGAAACAAAAAGTAAACCAACAGCCATGAATTCAAGCCTTAAAATTACACAAAAGTGTAATTGATTCCGCTCTGTTTTCTTCAGAAATTTGTCTTAAACAAAAAAACAATGAGCATTTCCATAGCCATAGTAGAAGACGAAAAAAACTACAACAATGCGTTGAAGAAGGTCATCAATTACCAGGATGATATGAAAGTTGTCGCCCAGTTTTTCGATGGAAGCGAAGCCCTGAAAAATCTCTCCGATATTTCCCCGGATGTCGTGATGATGGATATCCAGCTTCAGGATATGCTCGGCATCGAAATTATTGAGAAACTGAAAAAGGATATGCCGAATACCCAGTTTATCATGTGTACCAGTTTTGAAGATGATGAAAAGATCTTCAATTCCCTTAAAGCTGGTGCAATGGGCTACCTGATTAAAGGAGAAAGCATGGACAAGATCCTTTCCTCAATCCGGGATGTCTATAACGGTGGTGCCCCCATGAGTTTTTCCATTGCCCGCAAAGTACTCAGCCATTTTGAGAGAAAACGTCCCGAGATAAAAGATTTTGAAGAGCTTACTGCAAGAGAAAAAGAAGTGCTGGAACTTCTTTCACAGGGACTTTTGTATAAAGAGATTGCTGATAAAAAATGCATCAGCACAGACACCGTAAAAAAACACGTAGGAAACATCTACAGGAAGCTGCATGTCAGCAATAAAGTAGAAGCCATTAATAAATTTAACCAATTTAAAAACTAAAAGATTATGAAAGTAAAAAATTTATTGATATTATTTTTCACTTCGGTGTTGATATTATCTTGTAACAAAACATCATCAGAGAGCAAAGAAAATGCTTCTCAATTAAATGATACTGTATCTATACCAAAAGATTCAGCATCTCAGACAAAAAATAATACTAAATATACTCCACGTGGTGGTACGTTCGGAGCATTAGATGAAGATGGACATAATTCACTTAGAAATGACTATGATAAGATTTTTAATGGATCTAATTTACAGACAAAGGTCTTTGAGATCAATAGCGCTTCATTTAATGAAGTGGTGAACAAATATAATACATCTAAAAAATTTCTTGATATTTATTTTATTTTGGATAAAACGGGGCAAAGAAATCTGATGTTTAAATTTACCAGTGAGCCTAAAGGAGAAAATTTTGTGTTGAAAAGTGGTGATCATCAGTATATAATTGTTAATAAAGATTTACAACCTGCAGACAGTGAGAAGTTATTAGATTTGAATGGGAAATTTGAAACCAAGTATGCAAATGAATTAGGATTATCACCTAGCCAACCTACAACGATTCTTGTAAGAGATGTTTTAGCTGATATAAATGATGTTTATGGTACATTAAAGATTTACCCATGTCTTGATAGTGGTAGAATAAGTCTTACAAGTGAATATAAAGATGCATCAGGAAAGACAATTTATGGTAACCGAGGATCATTATATCCTTAATCATGATACTTTATATATACTTTTTTATTTTTTTTTGCTGTGTGGTATTTTCACTGGCACAAAAGATTAAGGGTATCAATAATGATTATCTTTATATTTATTTAACGTTGATATTTTTAATAGATTTCAGCGTTTTACTTTTTGCAAAATTTTTTAAAACTGATATCACGGGAATTTATTTTTTTTCTGATTTAACTACTATACTTTTTACCTATTTATATTTTGTGCTGCAATTTTCCAAGGAGAGAAAAATACTAGTGTTAACTGTCCTATGTTTAGTTTTTCTATTTTTAAATATAGCGAACTGGTCAAAAAAAAATTACGAAGATTCCTGGGGGCTGATAAGTTGTTTTTACACCATTTTTGTATGTCTGTTTGGATTTTATAAAATAATTGAAAGCAGTTCAAGCTCGGATAAAAAAATTCAAGATCTTCCATTTTTTTGGTATGGTACTGCGATGCTTTTATGGTGTGTAATTTTTTTATTAAGAATAGTTCCAAGGTTCTATTTTCAGAATACAGATAAGCTATTTATGGACGGAGTAAGAAATTTCTTTGGTGTTATAAACATTATTACTTATTGTTTGTTTTTTTACTTATTGTTAAAGTATAATAAAAATAAAAGAAATGTTGTATTTTGATAATCCTATTAAAACTACATATATTGTCACAATAGTAGTATCATTATTGTTGGTGAGTTTCATCGTTTTTGTGATTGTAACTTATAATAGACGTCAATTATTAAATCTCAAAGAAAAACAACTTCAACAGGCTGAATACGAAAACCAGCTCCTCCAAAAAGAACTAGAAAAACAAAAATCCATAGAAAAAGAACGGGAACGAATCTCCCATGACATGCATGACGATCTCGGAGCGGGAATCTCAGCATTGAAACTTCAGGCGGAATTCCTCAAACAAAAAGCAGAGGATGAAGATCTTCAGAATGATATTAATGAGCTTTTGAAAACCTCAGAAGAAATGAATCTTTCCATGCGGGAAATGCTGTGGAGCCTGAACTCAGGGAACGATACGCTGGGAAACTTTATAGACTATGCCGTGCAATATGCTGATGGCTTTCTGAAAAGAACCAAAATAAAACTTTGGACAGAAAGTATAGACGTCATCACTGAAACCCCGATTTCTACGGAATTGAGACGAAACCTGTTCCTATGCCTCAAAGAAGCGGTGAATAACGCATACAAACACAGTCAGGCAGATACCTTGAAAATTTCTTTTTTTCAGGAGAAAAACGTTTTCCTGATGAACATTAAAGATAATGGAAAAGGAGTCCCTGAAGAACATGCTGAAGGAAACGGCCTCCGGAATATGAAACGCAGAATGCAGGAACAGGAAGGAGAGTGCCAGATGGTCACCTCTGAATCAGGAACCCATCTGATTTTCAAAATTTTATTATATATTTAAATATAAAACCTAAAAACAAATAACATGGAAACACAAGCTGTATTGAATGATTTGAATAATCATAAAATAAGCACAGAGCTGATGACAAAAATGAGAAATGGATTTTTAGAATCAGATTTAGCCCGGAATGAAAAACTCAATAAACATTTTTCCCTATCTCAGGAATGCCTTAAGTTTATTCAGTCACAGGAAGAATGCAAAGAACTTATTGTAGAAATATCTGAAATCAAAGGAGAGTTGGAACTCTTAGTGAGTTTGGATAGAGAGTCGGAAATAAGATATAATTTATTCAATGTAGAAGCTCCAAGGGAAATACAGAACGACGAGTATAATATCTATAAGAATGATTTCGAAAAAAATAGTTCCGTGATATTAGATCATTTTATTTCTAAAGCAACTCAGGGATTGAAAGAAAAGAATACAAGAAAAATTTTTCTCCCTAAAGATCTTTTTATGAATGATGCTCAGATCATTCTATTGCCTGCATTGGTCACTCTTTTTGATATGGGAGATGAATATGAATTAAAATATTTCCAGCAGCTTACCTATGTCATCAATATAAAACCCAATAATAGCTGGGACATAGAGGAGTGGTTTGACAGAAATGGTTTATGCCCTCCAGGCTGCTAATATTTTCCGGAATTCAATATCATCATTAAAACTATAATAAAAGCATCATTTCATTGAAGTGATGCTGTTTTGTTTTTAGAATCACCCTTTTGTGTAATTGACATGGAATCTTTTTAGAAGGAAATTTGAGTAAACCAACTAAGGCATGGAAACTCCCTTCCTGAATTAATTTAAAAAAATAAAAACCATGGATTTATCGTATATCACATTGATAATGCTGTTTACAGGCATTTTAGGAGGTGTCGTCAATTATTATTCCGACGCTAATAAACAGACAGGAAACGAATCAACAGTCAAACTGAGATCAAAAGGTGTGTGCATCCTTTTTGGAATTGCAGCCACTATTCTCGTTCCTTTGTTTCTCAAATTTGCAGAAAGTAAGCTTCTGGATGGAATTCGGCTTCATGATAAGGCTTCACAATCGGAACAGAAATCGCCAGTCGGTATTAAAGCAAAACCGGCCGCTCATGTAATGTCAAAATCGGATTCTCTGCAGTCTAAACCTCAGATTAAAGAACCCATAACAGCAAAGCAGGACCAATCTAAAAGCACTTCTGAAGAAAATTCTTTAGCTTCCGATTATCTGATCTGGACGGCCTATTGCCTTCTTGCCGCATGTGCCGGAATGAGATTTATTGATCTTCTGATGTCCCGGGTAATTTCTAAGGAGTATATCAAGCAGGCAGAAACTACGATTAATGAGCAGAATAAAGAAATCAAAGATCTGAAGAAAGAATCAGTAATTGCCGAAAATAATTACAAAGTAAGCGAGCCTCTTCAGCTTCAGATGGCATCACAGGCCAGCGTCCTTAAAAGCGGTATCAGTACGGGAGAACAAAGTAAAATGTTACTTTCCCAGCTTCCACCGATTACTCATGCCAACGATCCGCAGAAAGGACGATTTGGTGGGAAGAACAATGTTAACGGGAAGACACTTAGTGTAGATTATGATTCATACATTATACCGGGATTTCTCAACCTGACTATTAAAGTTTCTGCCGATGAAGGAGAATTAACCAGTGACGTTTATCTGTTCCTGCACAACTCTTTCGCCAGATCCATCATCCATCTTGAAGGTTACGGGAAAAAAGAAGTGGAATATAAGATTCCTTCTTACGGAGCATTTACCATAGGAGCCATTCTGGATAACGGAGATACCCTTTTGGAGCTTGACATCGCAGAGCTGAAAAACTTTCCGGAAAGCTTCAGGAACAGATGAAACCACAACCTATTTATTTAAACCTGTAAACGCTCCAATATTCCGCAATATTAGAGCGTTTTTATTCTTTTGAACTGTTTGATTAACATAATATTAAAATTAACTAAAATTTAACTTGGATATGATCGATAAAATACTTTCTGAGTACCTCGAAAAATTCAAAAAATGATTAAATTTGTAGGAACTATAAAAAATAAAAAATGAGTGCAATTTCTTTCATAGAAGCGAGACAAATTCTGGATTCCAGAGGTAATCCTACCATTGAAGTAGATGTATTTACGGAAAGCGGTGCCATGGGGCGCGCAGCAGTTCCTTCAGGAGCTTCTACCGGTGAACACGAAGCCGTAGAATTACGTGACGGAGGTTCGGAATACATGGGAAAAGGAGTTCTGAAAGCAGTTGAAAATGTAAGAGAGGTAATTGCAGAAAACCTTATCGGGCAGCCTGTTTTTGAGCAGAATTTTATCGATAAGATCATGATTGATCTTGACGGAACTGCCAATAAAGGAAATCTAGGTGCGAATGCAATTTTAGGAGTTTCTTTAGCGGTTGCAAGAGCTGCAGCTGCTGAACTGGGAATGCCTTTATATAAATATGTAGGAGGAGTAAACGCCAATACACTTCCGGTTCCTATGATGAATGTTATCAACGGTGGTTCGCACTCAGATGCGCCTATCGCATTCCAGGAATTTATGATCATGCCGGTAAAAGCAGATTCTTTCTCTCATGCATTGAGAAAAGGAACTGAAATTTTCCACAACCTGAAATCGATTCTTCATTCAAGAGGGCTGTCTACCGCGGTAGGTGACGAAGGAGGTTTTGCTCCTACTTTCAAAGGAACTGAAGATGCTTTGGATACACTGCTTCAGGCTATCGAAAAAGCAGGATATAAGCCTGGTGACGATATTATGCTGGCATTAGACTGTGCTGCTTCAGAATTCTACAAAGACGGAATTTATGATTACAGAAAATTCCAGACTGCGGATGCTGCTCAGTTCTCAAGCAGCGAGCAGGTTTCTTACCTTGCCGAATTGGCTGCTAAATACCCAATTATTTCTATTGAAGACGGTATGCAGGAAAATGACTGGGAAGGATGGAAAATGCTTACGGATAAAATAGGAGACAGAGTACAGCTTGTAGGAGACGATTTATTCGTAACCAATGTTGAAAGATTGTCAAGAGGAGTAAAAGAAGGTATTGCGAATTCAATCCTTGTAAAAGTAAACCAGATTGGTTCTCTTTCTGAAACAATGGCTGCCGTGCAAATGGCTCAGAATAACAAATTCACTTCCGTAATGTCTCACAGGTCAGGAGAAACTGAAGACGCTACCATTGCAGATCTTGCAGTAGCTATGAATTGCGGACAAATCAAAACAGGTTCAGCTTCAAGATCAGACAGAATGGCGAAATACAACCAGCTTTTAAGAATTGAAGAAGCATTGGGCGATACTGCAATTTTCCCAGGTTTAGAAGCATTTAAAATAAAAAGATAATTGAATTTATAAATAACGGCAAGCGATAATTTTTGTTTGCCGTATTTTATGGAAAGTAGTATATTTAAAAAAAAATAAATAATGTCAGACAACAAAGTAATATTGAATTACGCAGGTAATTCATATGAATATCCCATCGTGGATAGCACTATCGGGGACAGAGGGATTGATATTTCAAAATTAAGAGACCAGACAGGTTTGATTACTCTGGATTTAGGGTACAAAAATACAGGAGCTACAATTAGCGACATCACTTACCTTGATGGAGATAAAGGAGAATTATTCTACAGAGGTTATCCAATCGAACAGATTGCTGAAAAATCTAACTTCACAGAAGTAATGTACCTTTTATTACACGGTGAATTACCAACTGCTGGTCAGTTTACTTCTTTCGAAAACAACATCAAAAAATATAACTTCGTAGCAGAGGAGATGAAAAAAATCATCGATGCTTTCCCTCGTTCTGCTCACCCTATGGGAGTTTTATCTTCTTTAACTTCCGCTTTAACTGCATTCAACCCGAAAGCCGTTAACGTAAACTCTAAAGAAGAAATGGATCACGCTGCTGAGCTGATGATCGCTAAATTCTCTCACCTTTGTGCGTGGACTTACAGAAAAACTTTAGGTTTACCGCTTAACCATGGAGATAACAGCCTTAACTACGTAGAGAACTTCTACAAAATGGCTTTCAGATTACCTAACGAAGAATTCGAAATCGATCCGGTTGTAGCTGGAGCTCTTGATAAATTATTAATCCTTCACGCAGATCACGAACAAAACTGTTCTACTTCTACAGTAAGAATGGTAGGTTCTGCTCATACAGGTCTTTTTGCATCTATCTCTGCAGGGGTTTCTGCACTTTGGGGACCACTTCACGGTGGGGCAAACCAGGCTGTAATCGAAATGCTTGAGCTTATCGAAAAAGATGGTGGAGATGTTAACAAATGGGTAGCAAAAGCAAAAGATAAGAATGATAGCTTCCGTTTGATGGGCTTCGGACACAGAGTTTACAAAAACTTTGACCCAAGAGCGAAAATTATTAAAAAAGCTGCTGACGATATCCTTAACGCATTAGGAATTCAGGATAAAGCTCTTGATATTGCAATGCAGTTAGAAAAAGTAGCTCTTGAAGATGAGTACTTCGTAGAAAGAAAACTATATCCAAACGTAGATTTCTATTCAGGAATTATCTACAGAGCATTAGGAATTCCTACAGAAATGTTTACTGTAATGTTTGCATTAGGAAGACTTCCTGGATGGATCTCTCAATGGAAAGAAATGAGATTAAAAGGAGACCCAATCGGAAGACCAAGACAGGTTTACCAAGGTGCTCAACAAAGAAACTATGTAGATATTTCAAACAGATAATATTTGTTTCTATTATACAAAATCCCAAGTAAACCTTGGGATTTTTTGTGTTCATGCCAGACCGTTTTTCCCGTTTCCACTCATACTTATCAAGCCAATATTTTTAAACTCTCTGGTCTATTGTGGATAACCGTTTCTATCGGTCTAAAATGATATATACGGAATTCTTTCATAGAAAATTTGTATGTCAATGAAATTGAATTCAATAATTTATTAAATTTACTCTCACTGAATATGAGTTTCGATGAAAACGAAATGATCAGAATTAGGTGCTCTTTTTTGTGATATTATAATAAAAAAACTAATTGATAATGACCTTTGGACAGCAGATGCTATTTTTCTTCAGTGCAGTAGGAGCTTTCAATGGGCTTTTGCTGGGCATTTATCTGTTGTTTGTCAAAAAACTGAAATACATCCCGGATTTTTTCCTTGGCCTTCTGCTTTTGATGCTGAGTATAAGGGTTGGGATTTCTGTTTGTATTTATTTTTATCCGGACTGGCCTAGAATCATTCCCCATTTAGGATTGGCCGCCTTGTTCTTTACAGGTCCGGCTTTGTATTATTATGTCAGATCTTCCTATCAACAAACATTTGATTTCAGGAAATGCAGCACTTCTTTTGGTATAATGACTCTTGTTTTAGGGATCGTAGGGTTGTTGTATTTAGCCTTTCCCATTACCTGGGATCATTATTTCGGAACCTTTATTTATACAGTTTGGTTTATCTTCGTTTTCCTTGCTGCATATCAGTTCTATGTTTTCTCAAAAGGAAATGCAAAAAGCTCCGGTAAATTCGTTTTTCCTGTACTCATCAGTAATGTGATCATCTTCTTAGCCTATCAGTTGATTTCCACTGGCTGGGTTCAAATTTACTGTGCAGGAGGAAGTCTTGTATTTTCGTTCGTGTTCTATGCGAACTTTTTGATCCTCTTCAATAAGAAATACAATCACGAACCTGTAAAGGAAATTAATAAATATTCCAATAAAAAGATATCAGGAGAGCTGGCAGACAGTTTTACTTCCAGGTTGGAAAGATTGATGAGTTCAGGGGAATTGTATAAAAACCCTAACTTGAAATTGGGTGATCTGGCCATGGAAATGAATATGTCCGCTCACCAGCTCTCTCAATTATTGAATGACAATTTGGGTAAAAGCTTTTCAATCTATATCAATGAATATCGAATCAATGAGGCTTGTGAAAAGATAGAAAACGGGTCTTATCTCAAGATAGAGGAGATTGGATATGAGGTGGGATTCAATTCCAAGTCAACATTTTTCTCTACTTTCAAAAAAATAAAAAATACTACTCCCATGCTATATAAGCAGTCGCAAATGCCTGTGGAGTCAGAACTTCAGAGTTCAAATTTATAATTTCGTACTGCTGAATTTCAACTTCAAAACCTCAAATTTAACGGGGCCACCTACTTTTGATTTCATAAAATTTAGAATTTATGTTAATCAAATTACGGTTTCTTTTGCTTACCTTATTTCTGTCACTTTTCTGTAAGGCGCAAACCCCTCAAAGAAGATCACAGGATTCTCTTAATCCTACAAAAACAAACCATATTTCAGAAGTGGTCATCCAGCCTTCATCACGTAATACCAGATTGAGTGAGGGAAACAGGATAGTGCCCATATCCGGGAATAAAGAATTCAAGACTTCCCTTAACCTTCTTGATGTATTGAAGAAAACTCCTGGAGTTACGGTGGATCAGGAAGGTGGAATATTCATAGGTGGCAGGGTTGCTCCCGCAATTTTTGTGGATGGAAAACCTGTTGTAATGACCAATCAGGAATTACAATCTTATCTAAGAAGCTTATCACCCGAAATGGTGGAACTCATTGAAGTGAATACCAACCCTTCTGCAAAATATGATGCGGAATTTAAAGGCATCATTGATATCAGGTTGAAAAAGAATATAAACCTCGGATGGAGAGGAAATTATAATGGGAATATATACGTCAATAAGTTCAATTATAAGGAGAATTCATTAAACCTTTCCTATAATGCAGATAAAGTGACCTATCATCTTCAGCTAGGCTATAATAATGGGATATCCACCTATCGATATAACGCACTTCAATATCTGGCCAATACGAACATCATGAGAACAGATACCTATCATGAGGACGAAGGAAGTGTGTATGCGGTACAAACAGGAGCAGATATCAAACTCAATGATGAAAATAGAGTAGGGATAAATCTAAGGGGAAATTTCCGGAAGAATGATCGTGTCCGCCGCGGTTCCTTGTATACAATGGATAAAAGTGAAACCTATCAGGTCTTTAATACGGAAAGTGAAAACCCTATGGACTATTCACAGGATAATTATGGGATGACACTTGATTATTCCTTTCAGCATAAGGGATTCAAAATGAATTTTCTTGGGAACTATCTTTCTGTGAAGAACAGGCAGAAGGATGATTTCCTTAATAGGGATAAGGCTTCATCAACACTTTTATCCTACTGGAAATCGGATTTGTTCAATAAGATTGATATGTACACGGGGCAGGTTGATATTTCGCAGAAAATTGGAAATGCAGATGTAGAGGCAGGGTTTAAGTATAGCTATTCCAATACAAACAATAACAACAGGTATGATACTTTATCAGTAAATAACCAATTCAGATTCGATCCTGAAAGAAGCAATATTTTTTCTTACAAGGAGAAAATAATAGCAGGTTATTTGGCGTACAGACAAAAATTTGGAAAGCTTTCGATGAATGCCGGTATCAGATTTGAAAATACGGAGAGTATTTCCAATGCGGTCATCAGTGATTCCATCGTTTCAAGAAACTATCTTGAATGGCTGCCATCCTTAAGTCTGAATTATAATTTCAATAAATCCAGTGAACTTTCCCTTTCCTACAGCAGGAAGATAACAAGACCCATTTTTTCACAGTTGAATCCATTCAGATTTTATTACAGCCCTCTGAATTACTGGATCGGAAATCCATATTTGCAGCCCTCATTTACCAGCCAGATTAAGGCTGCCTATCGTTATAAGAATTGGATAACGAATCTTACGGTGGGTAGAGAAAAGGATGTGATGACCCGCTATCCGCTTTATAATCCAACAACCAATGTGTTGGAATATTTAGGAACTAATCTTCCTTACAGAGATTTTGCAGTGCTGGAAACAAGTTTGCCGGTAAAAGTGACCCGTTGGTGGAATATGACAGGACAAATTGCAGGATATTATAATTACGAATTCAGGCCTTATCTTGAGAATGTCTTTGCATTAAACATTTACAATTATGAAATCAGGTTGAATCAGGTTTTCACTCTTCCCAAAGGGTATACGGTTAATTTGTTTGCCAATTATGAATCGAGGACCGGGAATAGTCTCTACATCATAAAACCGCGATATACGGTTGATTTGTCTATACAAAAGGCATGGTTCGATAATACATTGAATACTAAGATTGGTTACAATAATATTTTTGATTCTTATGAACAACATTTGGAGTTCCGGCATAAACAAATCATGGATAACCGTTTAACCCATTGGTGGGATAGCAGCCGTTTCTTGTTGTCTGTGAGCTATAATTTTGGAAGTTCAAAATATAAGAGTCAAGAAATTCCAAGAGTTGAAGATGAAAGCAGAGCCAGATAAAAATAAAACCTGCTTGAAAAAGCAGGTTTTTTGATATCTTATGGACACATACATCTGTCGCAAGTCCAGATATAGCATTTTCCTGTGACATCATCCCATTCACAGCATCTTCTGTTTCCTGGTGGAATGGCTCCTCCCATAACGGATTTCTGTTGCTCTCTTCCTAATTTCTGTGCGTTTTTCAGCACCGGATTTTTCTTGTTCATGATTTTGTTCTTTTGATGTTAATAATTAAGTTTTAAAATGATAACTCTTTTTTAGAATTATATCACTAATTTATGAATTTAAATTAAGGTGTTGTCATTTTTTTCAATCTGTATGTAGATGAAAAATAGTCAGTTGTAGATAGATTAGTAGGGCGGTTTTTCATTGAAAATATTAAAAAATAAACCCTGTTTGCAAAAACAGAGTTTATTTTTCGTAATGAATATTGATTAGTATAGGAATGATAATAATAGTCAGCCCGCTTAAAATTGTTTAAGGGTGATCTGATAAAGAACATGGGTACCTGAGTAGATTGCTTTTAGACGAAATTTTCTACCTCCTGAGATTACCTCTGTTTCAGTCCCGCTATTGGCAGCTAATATGTGTGCATTAGTGAAGGGAGCCACAAATGAAAAAGGGCCTGTACCATCATTCCATATTACCTTTAAATGAAAGAGCTCAAAGGTTTGGCCTGTATTCGGGCTCGGGCTCGGAGCAGAAAGATAAGCAACCGTTCCCCCGTTGGCAATATGCTTGCTTTCAAGAACAGGGGTTGTCTGAGTAGAACTGTTAGGAGGGGTAATAATGTGATTATGACGATCATAATCTGCTTCTACTTTTATAGATATTGGCGTAGGGTTGATTCCGCCTGCCTCTCCAACGTATTTGACACTAAAAGAATTTTGGGCGAATAAACCGGTTATTGATACCAATGTTAATAAGCCGGTTAAAAAAACAGTAAGAGTTTTTTTCATAATAAATAAAATTTAAGGTTATAAAATTTTGATATTGCTAATGTGGTTGTAATTGGGAAATAAAATAGGTTATATAATTGACTGGCATTCAGTTATAAACATATTAACCCAAACTGTAAGTATTATTGAATTTATCTTTAAATACTAATCAGTCTGCTTAATAGGTTAGGAGAGTGATCTGATAGGTAACATGGAGGTCTGAATGAATTGCTTTCAGACGTATTCTGGCCCCTACTATTGTTAAATCTATTTCATTACCATTATTGGCAGATAATATCTGTGCATCATTGAAGGTAAACACCCTTGAAATGGGAAACCCATTCTGAAGGGAATTCCATGTCACTTTTAAATGATACAGATCAAACATCTGAGCTGTAGTCGGATGGGGAGTTGGAGCGATAAGGTAAGCTGCCGTTGCCCCGTTAGCAATATGTTTGCTTGCAACAACATGAGTTGTCTGGGAAGAACTGTTAGGAGGGTTAATAATGTAGTTGTGACGATCATAATCTGCTTCTACTTTTATAGAGTTAGGCGGAAAAGTGTTAATGCCTGCCTCTCCAACATATTTAACACTAAACGAATTTTGTGCAGACAAACTGGTTACTGATACTACTGTTAATAAAACAGTTAAAAAAAGAGTAAGGGTCTTTTTCATAATAATAAGATTTAAAATTAATACTGCTAATGTAGTTGTAACCGGGAAGTAAAGCTAGTTATATCAAGTAAGTGCGCACACTTTAGGGATAAGCGCGTAAACCCAAATTGTAAGTGAGAATTGCATGGTGGTAATTTCTGTATATAGTGTATTCTGCGGATAAAATAACTGTAAATAAAACCTTCTTTAGAGTAATCGGAATATTGGATAAAATTATAAGGATTAAGCAATTCAAAAGTTTTCCAGATAGAGACCTTTACTTATATTTGTAGTATTGCATAAATCTTTATGAGACTAAATATTAAAAACGAAACGGGAAGGCTGAAGTCAGTAGTGCTGGGCCAGCCTAATTCAATGGGAGCAGTTCCCACCCTTGCGGAGAGCTATGATGCCAAGTCATATTACTCCATTGAACACAACATTTATCCTAAAGAAGAGGATATTATCAATGAAATGAATGCTTTTGAAGCAGTGCTGAAGAAGTATGATGTAGAAGTGCTCCGTCCAAGTATCATCAAAGATTACAATCAGGTCTTTTCAAGAGATGTGGCTTTCGTGATTGATGACAAAATGATCATTTCCAATGTGATTGCAGACAGAGCAGACGAACAGGAAGCCTATAAAAATGTTTTTGAAAAAGTAGCCTGGAGAAAAATTATCAACCTTCCGGAAACAGCCCATATTGAAGGAGGTGATGTGATCGTTTGGAATGATTTCCTTTTTATTGGTACTTGCTTCAGCGAAGATTACAGAAATTATAAAACAGCGAGAACCAACGAATACGCCATTGAAATTTTAAAAGAATATTTTCCGAAGAAAAGAATCATTGATCTTGAACTGAAGAAAAACGATAAAATTCCGTTTGAAGGAATCCTTCACCTGGATTGTACATTCAATCCTGTTGGAGAAGACAAATGCCTGATCTACAAGAACGGGTTTGTGGATGAAAGTGATTACCGTTTAATCATAGATATTTTCGGAGAAGAAAACTGTTTCCATCTTAACGACGAAGAAATGTTTGAAATGTTTCCGAATATTTTCTCCATTTCTCCGGAAGTAGTGGTTTCAGACAAAGCATTCACAAGAATGAACAACCATCTGAGAAATGAATGGGGAATGACCGTAGAAGAAATTCCTTACAGAGAAATTTCTAAAATGGGCGGATTGCTGAGATGTTCTACCATGCCATTAGTAAGAGAGTAATGCACTTTGGTTAGGTTATTTTCAATATTGATGATTTTTCTCTCGGTTATGAAAGTTGATGCACAGCTTTTTGACTGGAAGAAGATCTATTCCGGAGATCTTAAAGCATACAGACAGTATAATATTAAGACTGCTGTTTTAAAGAAAAACGGAGAAGCCATCAACAGAATTGAGATACTGGCCGATAAAAATGAAATCATTACCTCAAATACTACCGGAACCTCCTGGCTCATTTATGACAAGCAGAATAGGTTATCCCGTATACTTTCTAAAAATACAGAGTATAGAGTTTCATATTCGGATAACGGAATGATACAATCGATAGAAAGGGAATACAAAAATGGATACGGAATAGATATTTTAAAAAATTACCGGCCAGATCTCAATCATCCGAAAAATATTAATTATGAAAGGAATTTTCTGGATATAAAAACCGGGAAGAATGAGTTTTATAAGAAACGTTTTGTTTTCAATTCAAAAGATTCATTAATGAGCTTTAATGAAAATCTTTATGAAGGAGGGTATTACAGATCTTATCAAAATGGAACAATTGTAAGAAAAATGCCTCGTGAAGGAGGCTTTGAAATAGATTCTTCTTATTATGTGTCTCCCAATAGACTGAATGGCTATCATTTTATACGCAATAAAGAGAGAGACAGCATTACCAAGAGTCAGGATTCCATCTACATCGAAACTTACTTTCGGGGTAAAATAGAAAGCAAAGTAGTAAAGCATAATGACTTGCTATACAACGAAGAGCTTTTTATTCCGGATCATGTAAAGAATAAATATATCTATTATACAGCAGATGATGAAAGATATGTTCTCTGGGAAATAAGAACTACGCAGGCTAATGGGAGATTAAAAAGTAAATATCCATTAAAAAAATATTATGATCTGATTGATGGAAAATTAATCAGAAATAAAAGGAAGATTAAAAATGAGATAATCAGAATGCGGGGATGCGGTGGAGGTATACCTTATAAGAGATTGGAAAGCCGGATGGCAGAAAATGCAATTTTTTCACCTTCTGTTTTATTTTCAAAAGAAGTCAGCCGCCGTGCTTCAG
The DNA here is from genome assembly GCF_009602705.1 of Chryseobacterium vaccae. Classification (NCBI taxonomy): domain Bacteria; kingdom Pseudomonadati; phylum Bacteroidota; class Flavobacteriia; order Flavobacteriales; family Weeksellaceae; genus Chryseobacterium; species Chryseobacterium vaccae. The sequence continues at coordinate 3,891,196 of NZ_VSWH01000001.1, forward strand.
ATCAACTTGATTTTTTTGATGTTCTTTCGAACGAAATGGAGATTTTTTATAATAAAATGAGATCAGACGAATCGGTAAAGAAGGAAGATTACTTAGGAAACAATACTTCTTTATCTCCGGGGTTCTATAAATTTCTGACAGAGTTTATCTGCAGGGAAGATTATACCGTTGAAATAACAGATGGAAATGGAAAGACCTTTATCAGAAGATTCTTTGAACACCCGGATGAATTTTCAATTATTTTAAATATTTTTAGTAAACAAGAATAAAAAATGCAAACAACAGATACCGTATTAATGATAGAACCGATTGCTTTCGGTTACAATGCAGAAACTGCAAAAAACAATTATTTTCAGGTAGAACAGACAGGTTCTGATATTCAATCAAAGGCTTTGGCAGAATTCAATACTTTTGTCGGCAAACTGAGAGGAAAAGGAATTAATGTAATCACCATTAAAGATACACTGGATCCTCATACACCAGATTCTATTTTCCCGAATAACTGGGTAAGCTTCCATAAAGACGGGAAAGTGGTTTTATACCCGATGTTCGCTTCCAATAGAAGAGTAGAACGAAGAGAAGATATTATTGAAAGTATCGAAAACCAGGGTTTTGAAGTAGCAGAAATCGATGACTGGTCGTTTTCAGAAACACAAGGGCATTTTCTGGAAGGAACAGGAAGTATGATCTTTGATCATGATAATAAAATCGCTTACGGCTCAGTTTCTTTAAGGCTTGATGAAAAGCTGTTTAGGGAGTTCTGTTCAAAATACGGATTCTCTCCGGTTGTTTTCCATTCTTATCAGACTGTAGGTTCAGAAAGGCTTCCTATTTACCACACCAACGTAATGATGTGTGTAGCTGACAAATTTGTGGTCATCTGCCTTGACTGTATTGATGATGAACTGGAAAGAGAAAAAGTAATTGAAACCATCAAAAATTCAGGAAAAGAGATCATCGAAATTTCTGAAGATCAGATGCAGCAGTTTGCAGGAAATATGCTTCAGGTTCAGAATAAGGATGGAGAAAAGTTTCTGGTTATGAGCCAGACAGCTTATCAGTCTTTAAACACAGATCAGGTCGCTGCCATAGAAAAGTACTGTGAAATTATTTATTCAGATCTGAATACCATTGAAGTAAACGGAGGAGGAAGTGCCAGATGTATGCTGGCTGAGGTTTTCCTTCCAAAAAAATAATGAATTTCAACAAACAATACACTTCCGGGCTGGTTTCAGTCCGGAAGTTTTTTATGGAACAGATTCTGCCTAAGTAAGTTTTAGAATGGGAAACCAAAAAAAGTTAATTAACTTTGTCCTGAATGTTTAAAATCTAAAAATGAGACAATATTTTTTATCATTAGCAATTCTTCTCGGAATTTTTGTGGGAGGGCAGCAGAAGACCTTCTGTAATCCAATCAATATCGATTATGGATATACTCCTTTTGAAGTCTTTTCAAAACAGGGAAAACACAGGGCAACAGCCGATCCGGTGATCGTTAATTTTAAAAATAAATTATTCCTTTTCTCCACCAACCAGGAAGGATACTGGTACAGTGATGATATGCTGGACTGGAAATTTGTCAAAAGGAAATTCCTCAGAGATAACAAATACACTCACGACCTTAACGCACCGGCAGTTTGGGCCATGAAAGATACCCTTTATGTGTACGGCTCCACCTGGGAACAGGATTTCCCCATCTGGAAAAGTACAAATCCTACCAAAGATGACTGGAAAATAGCAGTGGATACTTTAAAAGTAGGAGCATGGGATCCCGCATTTCATTATGATGAAGATAAAAATAAGCTTTATCTGTACTGGGGATCCAGCAATGAATGGCCTTTACTGGGAACAGAAGTAAAGGTAAAAAACCTTCAGTCCGAAGGTTTCGTAAAGCCAATCATTAAATTAAAACCTGAAGACCATGGCTGGGAAAGATTCGGGGAATATAATGATAACGTTTTCTTGCAGCCTTTCGTGGAAGGTGCCTGGATGACAAAGCATAACGGAAAATACTATATGCAGTACGGTGCTCCGGCTACAGAATTCAGTGGATATTCCGATGGAGTTTACGTCAGCAAAAATCCGTTGGAAGGATTTGAGTACCAGCAGCACAATCCGTTTTCCTATAAACCCGGAGGTTTTGCAAGAGGAGCCGGACATGGCGCCACTTTTGAAGACAATTATAAAAACTGGTGGCATGTTTCAACCATCTTTATTTCCACTAAAAATAATTTTGAACGAAGACTGGGAATCTGGCCTGCAGGTTTTGATAAAGATGATGTGATGTATACCAATACAGCCTACGGAGATTATCCAACCTATCTTCCGCAATATGCCCAGGGCAAAGACTTTACAAAAGGACTTTTTGCAGGATGGATGCTGCTGAATTACAATAAACCCGTTCAGGTTTCATCAGTTTTGGGAGGATACCAACCGAATTTTGCCGTAGATGAAGACATTAAAACCTACTGGAGCGCAAAAACCGGAAATTCAGGAGAATGGTTCCAGACCGATTTGGGTGAGGTTTCTACCATTAATGCGATTCAGATCAACTATGCCGACCAGGATGTAGAGTTTATGGGTAAAACCTTAGGAAAAATGCACCAATACAAAATCTACGGGTCCAATGACGGTAAGAAATGGAATGTAATTGTGGATAAAAGTAAAAATACGAAAGATGTCCCTCATGATTACATTGAACTGGAAAAACCTGCAAAAGCAAGATTCCTTAAAATGGAAAATCTGAAAATGCCGACCGGAAAGTTTGCTCTGAGTGGTTTCAGGGTATTCGGAAAAGGAGCAGGTGAAAGACCGAAGAAGGTAGACGGATTTGTTCCGCTAAGAGCAGATCCTAAAAAATATGGGGAAAGAAGAAGCATCTGGATGAAATGGCAGCAGAACCCTGATGCAGATGGCTACGTGATCTATTGGGGGAAATCTCCGGATAAATTATACGGAAGCATCATGGTATACGGAAAAAATGAATATTTCTTTACGGGTGCCGACAGAACAGATGCCTATTATTTCCAGATTGAAGCTTTTAATGCCAACGGTGTTTCTGACAGAACAGAAATTGTAAAATCTGAATAAAGTGGAATGCTGAGATCACTAAAAAGTTTGAACTCCTTTGCGGCCGTTAAAAATAAAAATAAATAAACGTTCTGAAACCTCAGAACGTTTATTTTTTCTCCGGCTGTTTCAAAAATTGATCAATGGCATTAATCAGGAATACATTATTAGGCGCTTTATCCCAATCCAGATGTCCGCCGTTAAATTCATAGGATTCATGTCTTACATGATGTTTACTTAACACAGAATCCAAAATCCTCTTTTGGCTCAAAGGAACAACATGGTCTGTATTTCCGTAGTATGACAATGTAGGTGCAGAGGCAGAATCAATCCAATGAACAGGGCTGGCATAAGCTATGCGGGAGATTCCCGATTTTGGAACCCTTGGATCAACAAGTCTTCTTTCTACAAATGAATATTCCTGATACTTTTTAAACCCTGGATCCGAAAGGGCTGTCGGACCAACAATATTAATCACCGCTTTCACTTTTTTCTGGATATCCGTCTGGTAGGCGTACAGCATCGATAAATGCCCGCCGGCACTATTCCCGAGAAGAATAAGCTTAGGATTGTACCTGAGCTTTTTCTCTAAAAATACCGCAACATCTTTAATATCAGAAATTTGATTGGGTAGGGCATATCGCTCTTGTGAAGCAAGTCTGTAATTCATATTCACAAAAATATGATCCGGAAACTTCTGCATCAGGGAAAGAGTAAAAAAAGTAAGCTGAGACTTATCTCCGGCACGCCAGCCCCCACCGTGAATAATGATGAACACCTCTCTTTCTTTTGTAGATTTCTTTTCAGGAATATAAAGGTCCATGATCTTTTCCGGATCATCTCCGTAGTGAATATTCTGCTCTTTATTGAAATCTGCACCTTTGCCAAGCGTAACCTTTTTCTCTTTACATCCGGTCCAGAGAAAAAATGCTAATAAACAAAGGAGAGTAACTTTGAAATTCTTTTTCATATGGATAAAGATAAAAAAGACTTTGATATTTGTTTCTGTTTTATAAAAACTCCAGCGGGCGAAGCCCGCTGGAGTTCAGTCTGTAAAAAATATAATTGAGTTGATTATGAATCCTTAAAAAAACCGCCGGCCTTTCCGGCGGTCACACCACAAAATAATTAAATATGAAGAAAGATAACTCTTATCTTGTTCTGCTCTTGATGGCATCCGATGCCCCTTCAATGTCTCTTACTTTTTTTACCTTCTGGTTTCCGAAGTTATAGGTAAGACTTACCGTTACCCCTCTTTTGTACTGGTCGTTTCTGATGTAATTGTAGTTTCCGTTAGGCTGGTAATCTTCAATTTCTATAATATTGGTTCTTAAAACATCATTAAGGTTCACAGCAAAGGTCCAGTCGTTCCAGTTTTTCTTGATGCTCAGATCCAGGCTCATCAGATTTTTCAGCATTCCGAGTTCAATCTGCTGCTTATCCACAAAGAAATAATTCACACCCAGAAACCAGGTCTTCTTTTTATCTAAACGGAGCGTATTATTACTCGTAACAATTAAACTTGTTGACTTTACAGTATTGGTATATACCAGCGGCTTTCCTTCTTTATCTACAAATGTTTCACCGGTTGTTGGATCTCCGGCCAGAGAACCGTTATTGATATTATGCTGAATTCCTGCGTTGAAGTTCAGAGTTAGATATTGTTTAAAGAAGGTCTTCTGAACGCCAACCATGGCAGACATCTCCTGCTTATCCCCAAAATTGGTTCTGATGTATCGAAGTACGCTCTGGTCACTTATTTTCCCGTCAACAGATTTGGTGTACCCCTGTAAAGGAACCTGTGTGATCTGGTCTTTAAAGTAAGAATGATTAAGAATCAGGAAATAAGAATTTTTATACATGTAGGTCAGTTCCTGATTGTAAGTGGATGAAGCTTTTACAAACGGATTGTTTTGCGTATAATTATATTCCGTGATATAATTTCTTACCGGATTCAGCTCCCAGAAACTTGGTCTTCTCATTCTGCTGGAGAAGGCATACGATATATTGTTTTTATCATTGATCGCATAATTGAAGCTTAAATAAGGTAAAAAATTATTATAATTTCTTTCAATAACCTGATGTCTTTGTGATTCTACCTGATGGTAAGGGCTGTCTGCCGTTCCCAGGCTGTTGGTGATTTCATATCTAGCACCTATTTTTCCGGAAAATTTATCAGAGAATTTCTTCTCAAAAGTTAAATAAAGTCCGTAAATATTTTCAACATAAATAAAATGATTGAGTTCAGGAGTTGTCGTTACTTTTTCCAGATCTCCGTTACTGTCGTAAACATAATCATAGGTTAAATTTTTAGTGTTGTTGTCGGTTTTTGTTTTATTAAAATTTCCTCCCGCGGAAAAGGTAAAGTCATTTTTAAACTTCTGAATATAATCAACAGTTCCTGAGAAGTTGTTGATGATCTGTGGGATATCCTGAACGATGGTTTTACCGGTTCTTGAAAAATCAGCCCAGTTATTTTTACCGGGAAGCATGGTATTGTTATTGGACAGCTGAAATCTTTTATAAATAAGATAAGCTGCATTTACATTTAATTTACTTCCAAGAGAGTCAATTTTTAATTCATAGTTAAGGTTAACCGAATTATTATAATTTCGGGAATTTTCTTTGTTTTTTGTTCTGGTGTAGCTGGTTATTATATTTCCATGATCATCAGGCTGTGTCAATGTATTAAATAAATCAATCGTAGAATCATAGCTTTTGTTAGCCCATGAGTTCCATGATAAGGCTAAATTGTTCTTTTCATTCAGCTGATAATCGATATTTAAATAGCCGCCAAGATTTTTATTCGGATCATCAATATTCCCAACAGATTCATTTTTCAGCAGATCTGTTCCATTCCTTAAAATGTAGCTTTGAGGCTGGATATTTTCTCCACCGTTCAGATTGGCACTGATTCCCAGTTTGTCCTTTCTGTAATTTACAGAGAAGCTTGCCTGGCTGTTATTGAATTTATTCTGGGTATTGGACATCCTCATATTTCCGTTGGTGCCGTCGCTCATTTTTTTCTTCAGAACAATATTGATGATTCCGTCTGATGATTCCACCTGGTATTCACTTCCCGGAACGGTAATCACTTCAATTTTCTGAATGTTTTCTGCGGGCGTATTTTTCAGGAACTGAACCAGGGATTCAGCATCCATATTGGTTTTTCTTCCGTTGATGTAGATCAGCGCGTTATTTTTACCGGCGATCTTCAATGTTTTATCATCCGTAGAAGATAAAAGAGGCGTCTGCTTCAGAAGGTCGAAAGTAGTATTCCCTTTGGCAACAGGAGAAGCTGCCACATCATATACAAAGCGGTCACTCTGCTTTTTGAATACCTGTTTGGTAAGAGTAATTCCTTCTATCGATTTGGTCTTTACCGTATCGGATTTCTTTTCTTGGGCTAAAACAATGCTTCCCGATATGGCTGCTGCTAATATGATGATCTTTTTCATGTCTTTAGTATTTGAGGTGTGGTTGAGTTAAATTTTCAGGATAGTTTTAAGTTCTTGATTTCACAGCATCGTTGGCTGATTTCATCTCTCTGGCTTTTTTCAGTTTCTGGTTTCCGAAATTATAGGTAACCCCGAGATTCAGAAGTCGCGAATACCCGAAATTGATTACATTATTATAGCTTCCGTTAGGCTGGATGCCGTTTATTTTGTTATAATTCTGGTTGAACAGGTCATAAACTTCCGCTACTACAGTCCATTCACCAATGATCTTTTTCAGGCTGATGTCAAAACTCTGTCTTGTTCCCAAAGTTCCACTTTCAATCTTTACTTTGCTGCCGTAATAGTAGTTGATCCCTAAAAACCAGTCTTTTTTCGACGATAGCCGGATCGTATTATTGATATTGGCAGACATATTGAAGTTTTTAATATCAATCACATAAGGTTCAAGCACTTCGGTATATCCGGCAGCAGGAACAGAAGTAGGATCTTTCGTTATAGTACCGCTATACATGCTGTAGCCAAAATTTACAGAGTAATTGGTTGTCCAGATCTCTTTAAACCAAGGCTTATTCATACCTAAGGTCAGACCAAGCTGCTTGTTGTTGCCGTAATTGGTTCTGATGTAGCGCAGGAATCTGGTAGTTTCTATAACTGGATCCCCGTTTTCATCAAGAATGATATTTCCTTCTTCATCTTTTTTTGGTCCCGTTATCGTTCCCTGTAAAGGCATCTGGTTGGATGCATCCTGTACATAGCTGAAGCTTAGGTTGGCATAAAAAGCATTCTTAAACATATAACTGATCTCCTGGTTATAATGCTTGGATGCCTGAATGAACGGATTATTCTGCGTATAATTATTAGGCGTAAAATACGTTCTTGAAGGATTCAGTTCCCAGAAGCGAGGTCTCTTAATTCTGCTGGAAAAAGTATAGCTGATATTATGATCTGAATTGATCGCATAATTGATGTTCAGATAAGGAAGGAGATTATTGTAATTTCTGTCAAAGCTGTCTTTTCCCAGAATATCTCCGCTGCTTCGGGTCATTTCAAAGCGCGTTCCTATTTTCCCGGATAGCTTCTCGTTCAGTTTTCTTTCATACGTAATATAAGCGCCGAGAATTCTTTCCTTATAGATGAAATGATTGGTCTGGTCAACATCCATTACAGGCTTGCCCTGGATAATATCGTCCTGTCTCGTATCATTATCCGTATTGGTATGATTATAACTGATTCCCATCAGCCAGGTATTTCCGGCAGCTGTTTTTTTTAGATAATCAATATTCCCGGCGAAATTATTGATGATCTGCGGAACAGACTGCTGAAGCGCTGAATATTCGTTTCCTTTCACATTACTTAAAGGAAAACTTTCGTTCGTACTCATTTTATCCCTGTTGAACCATAAATAAGAAAGGTTAGAGGTAAACTTACTTCCGATGCTGTCTGTTTTTATTTCATAATTTAAATTGAAAGAATGATTTCTCGTCTGGGCATCCTCATGATTAACCGTTCTGTTACGAAGAACCCCGTTCTGCAGATTCGTAACATCAAGAATAGAGTTGAAACTCTTATTGTATCGCATGTTATAAGTGAAACCTAAACTTTGCTTTGGATTAATTTCATAATCAATATTGATATTGCCTCCGTAATATTTATTAGGATCATCATTAGCACCGTAAGATTCATTTCTGAAAGTAGCGTCACCATTGGATAGTGTGTATCTCTCCCTGTCTGTCCAGCTTCCCATGTTGAAATTGGAATTGAGCGATATTTTACCTTTTCTCATATTAAAAGAAGCTCCTGCCGAAGGATTATTATAATACCCCTGCTCATTATTCATCTTCATTGTTCCGTTGTAACCATCACTTTTCTTTTTCTTCATTACGATGTTAATCACTCCTTCATTAGATTCTACCTGGAATTCACTGCCGGGTACCGTAATCACCTCAATCTTTTGAATATCTTCTGAAGGCGTTCCTTTAAGCATCTCAATCAATGCCTGGGAGTCCATATTCGTTTTTTTGTTGTTGATATAAATGACCACATCAGATTTTCCCATGATCTTTAACGATTTCCCATCGATGCTGGAAAGCATAGGTGTTTGCTTAAGAAGATTAAAAGAATTCGTTCCTTTAGCAATAGGAGAGGATGCTACATCATAAATAAAACGGTCGCTCTGTTTTTTGAAAACCTGCTTCTTGATATTGACAGCTTCAATGTTTTTTACTTTCACAGTGTCTTTAGACTGCTGGGCAGCGGCAAATCCACTGAAAAATAGGGCGGCAATAAGAATTTGAGTTTTCATGATCATTATTTTTTAAGTGTTAATAGCTTGTATGATTAGTTATTTAACATTACAAAGATATATAATAAATTTAGTATCATGCAATACAAAGTACTTAAAATGTGTTGATTTATTTTTTAATCAATTGATTTTCAGTTACTAAAAATTATTGTTAGAAAATTAAATACTTCGAATTTCTATACTATTAGACAATTAAATGAAATGAAATGTTACATCAGGATAATAAATTTCTATAATTTTTTGAAAAAAAGTTAATTTTATTTAAGTTACAGAACGTGAAATTTCCAATACAATGCTGCATTGTATTGCCTTTTTAAAGTGAAAATGAGTTGTCGATAAATTGGAAACTATTCTGTTACAAAAATAAGAGAGAATGACTAACTTCTTCAGATTCCGGTTATTTTAGTTTTGGGGATAAAAAAGAATTTTTCTGGCTTAGCTGTGACGGCCTAGCCAGCGGATTATTGTTCACGGTCTTTTTTTGCTAAGGATTTATCTACCCAAACCGTAGCAAAAGGAAAAAAAGCAGCTAAGAGAGCAAAAACAAAATCCTCATCATCCCATTTGAAAATTCTTCTGGCAGGAATACAGAATAAAAGATAAAGCGTAAAAAATAAACCGTGAATATTTCCAATGATGATAATGAAAATAGTAGCCAGAAGACCCTCATCATCATATCTTTTCCAGATCATCGCCACCCCGTAAAGAAGAAAACAGGTAATAGCCTCTGCCAGGCAGATCTGTTTAAACCATTTGATGATCTTTTCTTCGGGATACTTTGAGAAATATTTTTCGATGAACTCCATACTTTACGTTATAAATGATGAAAGTGGCAGCCAGTCCATTACGCTATGGTTTTTGCCTCTTATTTCGTGAATGGCAAAATTACTTATAAAAACTGCTTCCGTCCAAATATTCGAATACTTCCGGTGGAAGCATTGGACGTATATTTTTACCATCTTTGATCATATTTCGGATCTCTGTTGCAGAAAGTTCTATTACAGGTGCCTGAATCATTGAGATATTCTCATGCTGCAGGTATTCAGAATCTTTTTTCTCTCCTTCAAAAACACGCGGATAAACAATAATATGATGGTTCTGGATCAGAATATCAGAATTTTTCCACTTATGAAGACCGTCCAGGTTATCCTCTCCCATGATCAGGCTGAAAGAATACTCAGGATATTTTTCATGAAGATAGGTAAGGGTGTCAATGGTATAACTTGGCTTCGGAAGTGAAAACTCTACATTGGAAGCCCTCATTTTCGGGTAGTTCTTTACCGCAAGCTGTACCATATCCAGTCTGTTATGGTCTTTCAGTAAAGATTTTTTATCCTTGAACGGGTTTTGCGGACTTACCACAAACCACAATTCATCCATATCCGAATTTTCCAGTATGTAATTCGCCAGGATAAGATGCCCGATATGGATGGGATTAAAAGAACCGAAAAATAGACCGACTTTTTTCATTTTGTAATGAGGGGTTAGGTTGCAGGAGTTAGGACTTAGGAGTTTGACGTTTTGTAATCTAAATCCTAGTCCCTATCTCTCAATCCCTGAATTTGACATCTTTTATGTTGAGATAATGAGTAACATTTCCTTTCCAGTGATTTTCCTCCAACGTAAATGCCAGATCAAAGTTTCTGGTTTTAAAATCTTCAGCAAACTGCCCGAGTTTAAAGCCTACACATTCTATATTTCTTCCCGTAGCTTCCTGCTTGATATAGAATTTAAGGTGATTGTTGTCTTTACCCATCGTTTTCACATAACCGGAAAGTTTTTGGTTGGTCAGTGTAAAGATAGGTTTCATATTGTGAGGTCCGAAAGGAGCCAGTTTTCTATGAAAATTGATAAAATCCCTGTTGATTTCATCAACTTTAATTTCAGTATCTATTGAGATAGAAGGTTCTTTCTGATGGTCCTGAATTTTTTCCGAAACAATACGTTCAAATTTTTCTTTAAATGCATCAAATTTTTCTTTCTCCATGGAAAGTCCGGCAGCAGCATGATGTCCTCCGAATTTCAGGAAATATTCAGAACACATATCAAGAGCTTCGTGAACGTCAAAGTCTGAAACAGATCTTGCAGAGGCCACCATTTCTCCGTTATTTCCGTCTGTAAATACCAATGTTGGTTTATAATAGGTTTCAATCAGTCTTGAAGCTACAATTCCAATCACGCCTTTATTCCATTCAGGATGATAAACAATGGTGGTGTGTTTTGTTTCCTGCTGGGATTCAATAATCTGGTTAAGAGCGGAAAGTGTGGAATTCATGTCCAGTTCACGCCTTTCATCGTTGAGGTTCATGATGTCGCTCACAATCTGGTTAGCATGTTTCAGATTATCAGAGACCATAAGTTCCACAGCGGCTTTACCATGAGAAATTCTTCCTGCCGCATTAATTTTAGGGGCAATTTCAAAAACAATATTTGAAATTTCAAAATGCGAAAGTTTATCTTCAGGAATTAATAATCTTAATCCCATATTTCTGGTTTTTCTTAGAATCTTTAATCCCATTTTGGCAAGCACTCTGTTCTCACCGGTCATAGAAACAATATCTGCGGCAATAGAAATCGCCAGCAAATCGGTAAGCTCGAATAATTCAGCTTCCGGAATTTTATAAATAGTATTCAGACCCTGGCATAGTTTAAAACCTACACCGCATCCTGAAAGCTCTTTGAAGGGATACCGGCAGTCACTTCTCTTCGGATCCAAAACAGCCACAGCGTTCGGAATTTCCTCTCCGGGAAGGTGGTGGTCACAGATAATGAAGTCAATTCCAAGACCTTTGGCATATTTCACCATATCAATGGCTTTGATACCACAGTCTAAAGCAATAATCAGTGAAAAGCCATTTTCTTTAGCAAAATCAATACCTTCGGTAGAAATTCCATACCCTTCAGAATTCCTGTCGGGAATATAATAATCCAGGTATTTTTTCTCAACAATTTTGCTGAGGTAAAGGTACATCAGGGCTACAGCTGTAGTTCCGTCTACATCATAATCTCCGTATACCAGTATTTTTTCTCCGTTTTCAATGGCATTGGCAATACGCTCTACAGCTTTTTGCATATCGGCCATTAAAAAAGGATTGTGAATATCGTTAAGGTTGGGTTTGAAAAATTCTCTGGCCTTTTGATAATTGTCAATTCCTCTTAGAACGAGAAGTTTAGATTCAAAAGTACCAAAACCAAGTGACGAACTTAGTCTGTCCACAACTTCCTCATCGGGTTCAGGCTTATAAATCCATTTTTGACTCATTTCACAAAACTAAGGAAAAAAAATAGCATTCTGAAATGATTGTAAATGAAGTTTTGTCTTCAGGGTTGTTAAAAAATATCTATCTTCGCAGTCCAAATTAAATGATTATGAAAAAAATTACAATCTGCCTTATGATTTTAGGGGCAATGCATTCGGTCTCAGCACAGAAAATCAATCTTGGGAAAGCAGCGGGAATCGTTTCCAAAGGAGCAAAAGCACTTACTTTTACTAATGAAGATGCTGTTAAACTTTCAAAGGAGTCTGTAGAATGGATGGACAAAAACAATCCTGTTGCAGGTCCTAAAGACCCTTACACCGTTCGATTGAACAAGCTTTTCGGAAAGCACAAATCACAGGACGGACTTAATCTGAATTATAAAGTTTATAAAGTGAAAGATATCAACGCGTTCGCTTGTGCAGACGGGAGTGTGCGTGTGTTCTCTTCTTTAATGGATATTATGACAGATGATGAGATCCTTGCGGTGATTGGTCACGAGATCGGTCACGTAAAGAATCAGGATACTAAAGATGCTATAAAAGCTGCCTATATGAAAGCTGCAGCATTGGATGCCGCTTCATCTGCTTCAGGTGCGGTAGCCACACTAAATGACAGCCAGATAGGACAAATGGCTAATGCGTTTCTTGATGCTTCTCACAGCAAAAAGCAGGAATCAGAAGCCGATACGTACTCTTATGACTTTATGAAAGCTAATAACTATAATGTTGTGGGGGCCTATTCTGCATTTAAAAAACTGGCACTTCTTTCAGAAGGAAGCACACAGAGCGGTTTTGAGAAAATGTTTAATTCTCACCCAGATAGTGAAAAAAGAGCCCAGGCGATCAAGAAAAGAGCAGAAAAAGACGGGTTGTGGAAAGATCCGGGAACTGTATCCATTCCTAAAACAAAACTGACTAAATAATTTATTTAACTAATAAATAAAAAATACCCTCAATACCTTTAGAGGGTATTTTTATAATGGTAACCAGGATATTTTTTTACGAATTCCTAATATACCATAGACTAACACTTACTGAAGTAACGATGATACTTATTATTTAGGATAATGGGTATTGATCGGAATATCTAAGTTAGTTGAAATTAAAAACATAAAAATGAAAACAAAATTATTATTTCTTATTTTCCTGGTGGTTGCACTAGGAACCAGAGCTCAGGTTGTACATATTCCTGATGCCAATTTTAAAGCAAAGTTATTAACTTCTTCTCCGACTAACTCAATTGCTAAGAATCTGTCCGGAAATTATTTTTCCATAGATGCTAACCATGATGGAGAAATCCAGGTAAGTGAGGCACTGCAGGTAGGAGAGATAGAGATTATTGATCCGTATACAGATATTCCCATTCATGACTATGACGGAATTTTATCATTTACTAACCTCAAGAGTATAAAAATAGATTATTGGAACGTACCCAGTAATTCTTTTACCATTTCGGGTCTCAATTCTTTACAAAACTTGGATGTTGAATTCGAAAATTATGACCCTGGAAACCTCATTCTGAGCGACTGTATGCTGCTGAAAAATGTGAGAATTTATGGGATTACTCTCACTGCACTCAATAATACTCCGGTTATTGAAAATCTATCGGTCAACGGTTTCTCCATGCCTTCATCGACCATGAACTCTATTGAAGGTCTAAGTAATTTGAAGCACTTGGAACTAATAGATTTTATAGATTTAATATCAGGTTTAACATTAGATTTGAGCGGTCATGATAATTTATTGAGCTTGTCAATTATAAATACCAGTTTAGCGAATGTTGATGTCTCCGGATGTGAATTGCTGCATACGATAACGTTAAATTCGGCAGATCCATTACAGTTTAATTATAATCCTACTATAAACATTAATTCCAGTAACTGTCCTAATTTAGTAAACTATTTTGTGGGACAGGGCTCACCTATTTCTGCTCATATTATTTCAGATAATTGCCCGGGACTGATTCATTTTATTTCTAATTATGGAGAAGTGTCATTATCACTAAATAGCTGTGTAAATTTAGAAACAATAGATGTTCGGAATCTGATTAGTCTTTCAGTACATAACGATATAAAACTGAATACAATTAAGGCCCTTCGGTTTCGGGATACTGCTTTAGACTTATCAGACAGTGGTTTACAAAGCCTAAAACATCTTGAAATTAGTTATGTTTCACCTTTTTTTCCAAGTACCAATGATCCGGGTAATCTAACATCTCTAAATTTACAGGGAATTGCAAGTTTAGAAGAATTACGCTGTGCTAATCATCAGATATCCAATCTAAATATTCAAGGCTGTACAAATTTACTTACCCTGGATTGCAGCAGAAATAAACTTACCAGTCTGGATTTAAGAGGGCAGACCGATTTTCAGGAATTATATTGTGGCAATAATTTACTTACTTCATTGTTGATAAAAAATGGGAAGAATGAAATAACAGATTTTTCCGATAATCCCAACCTGCAGTATATATGCTGTGATGACAGTCAGGTAGCAAATGTACAATCTCTTGTTGATGAATATGCTTATACCAATTGTGTAATCAACACGAATTGTGATGCCGTTTTAGCTAATGATGAAAATGTATCCAGAGCAGCGAATGATGATGCTGTCAGAATATATCCAATTCCTGTAAAAAGAGAAATGGTAATAGAAGCTTTTTCTACTATTCATTCAATAGAACTATATGATGCACAGGGAAGAATTATTCAGAAACAAATCAATAATTCTAAAAATGTAAAGATGAATATTGAAAGTAACCCTTCTGGAGTGTACTATTTAAAAATCAATACAGAAAAAGGAAGTTGGATTAAAAAGATTCTTAAAAACTAAGGTCTATATATATTAAAAAGCCCCTTTCAGGTCCTGAAAGGGGCTTTTAGTATGTATCTGAATGTATTATTTTAAGAATACATTTTTTCTCTTAATTCTTTTACTTTCTTGTCTGAAAGATATTCGTCGTAAGTCATTTCTCTGTCGATGATTCCTGAAGGAGTCAGTTCAATGATTCTGTTACAGACTGTCTGAAGCATTTCGTGGTCATGAGACGCTAGAAGAATGTTTCCTTTAAAGTTAGACAAAGAGTTGTTCAACGTTGTAATACTTTCAAGGTCTAAGTGGTTGGTAGGTTCATCAAGAAGAAGGATGTTCGCTTTCTGAAGCATCATTCTACTGAACATACATCTCATTTTTTCACCTCCGGAAAGAACTTTACATGATTTCAGAGCCTCATCACCGGAGAAAAGCATTCTTCCTAAGAAACCTCTTACAAATTCCTCGTGACGCTCTTCATCGTTTTTGGTGAATTGTCTTAACCAGTCAACTAAACTAAGGTCTTCCTGGAAGAAATTAGTATTGTCCAAAGGCATGTGAGACTGATTAGTTGTTACTCCCCATGCTACAGCTCCTTTATCAGCTTCAACGTTTCCAGCCAGAATTTCGAAAAACTCGGTGATTGCTAATGAGTTTTTAGAAAGAACAGCAACCTTATCTCCTTTTTTAAGGTTCAGGTCAATATTAGAGAACAGAAGCTCTCCGTCTTTTGTTTTTTCAAGACCTTTTACATCTAAGATCTGATCTCCTGCTTCTCTTTCCATCTCGAAAATAATAGCAGGATATCTTCTTGAAGAAGGTTTAATATCATCAATGTTCAGCTTGTCAATCATTTTCTTTCTTGCAGTAGCCTGTTTTGCTTTTGCAACGTTGGAACTGAATCTGGCAATGAAATCCTGAAGTTCTTTTTTCTTTTCTTCCGCTTTTTTGTTAGCCTGAGCTCTTTGTCTTGTTGCTAATTGAGAAGCCTGATACCAGAAAGAGTAGTTACCCGTATAAAGGTTAAGCTTAGCATAATCTAAGTCACCAATGTGCGTACAAACCGTATCTAAGAAGTGACGGTCGTGAGATACTACAATTACTGTGTTTTCATAGTCAGCAAGGAAATCTTCTAACCATGAAATCGTATCGATATCCAAGTCATTCGTAGGCTCATCCAGGATCAGTACATCAGGGTTTCCGAAAAGGGCTTGTGCCAAAAGAACTTTTACTTTGTCTTTATTTTCAAGTTCGCTCATCATCTGCCAGTGCATATCATCTTTGATTCCCACATTGGAAAGCATGGTCTGTGCATCAGATTCAGCCGTCCATCCGCCCATTTCATCATAGACTACACCTAATTCCCCAGCTTTGATACCGTCTTCATCAGAGAAGTCTTCTTTAGCATACAAAGCGTCCATCTCTTCTTTTATCTCAAATAATTTCTTATTTCCTCTCAAAACAGCCTCAAGAACAGTATATTGATCATAAGCAAAGTGATCCTGCTCAAGTACAGACATTCTTTTCCCTGGTTCCAGAGATACATGTCCTGTTGTAGGATCCTGCTTTCCTGTTAATATTTTAAGGAATGTAGACTTTCCTGCTCCGTTTGCTCCGATAATCCCGTAGCAGTTTCCTTTGGTAAACATAATATTTACCTCGTCAAAAAGAACTCTTTTCCCGAATTGTAAAGATAAGTTAGATACTGTTAACATATAGTTTTGTAAATTTGGCGCAAAAATACAAAAAGAATTTGGGTATTTTGTAATAATATAATAGTCAAGTTTTTAATTATGAGGTATTTTTTATATATTTCATTAACGAAATTTTAAAATGATGAAGATTGAAAAAACAGTCAATATATTAAATAGAAGAGCCCGCTTTGAATATGAAATTCTTGAAGAATTTGAAGCAGGCATGGTTTTGACGGGTACCGAAATAAAATCTTTACGTTCTTCCAAAGCATCTATCACAGAATCCTTCTGTCAGTTTATTGATGGGGAATTGTACATCATCAACATGATGATTGATGAGTATAAATTGGGCACTTTTTACAATCATAAGACAAAAAGGGAACGGAAATTGCTGTTGCACAAAAAAGAATTACTTAAGCTTGAAAAAAAGTTAAAGGATGCCGGGAACACAATTATACCTTTGAAATTATATATCACAGATAAAGGGAAAGCAAAGGTGCTGATAGCGCTTGGCAGAGGGAAAAAACTCTTTGATAAAAGGGAAGCGATAAAAGATAGAGAAAATAAACGAAACCTGGACAGAATATTAAAGAAAAGTTAAAAATCATTTAAAAAACTTTGTATATAAAGAAAAATTATATTTATTTTGCATTATCAATTATTTAATCATTTAATTCTATGAAAAATCTAAAATTAGGAATTTCAGCATTGGCGCTTACTGTTGCCTCTACTGTCTTTGCTCAGACTACCAACAATCCGTGGTTAATCGGAGTTGGTGCTCATGGAGAGAACCACAAGGCAGTACAGAACAAATTCGGTAATACGTTCGCTGCTAATAATCTAACGAAGAGAATGTTCAATTTGAACAATTTCTCTATTACACCTCCATTATCTAAATTAACAGTTGCTAGAAACATCGGTAAAGGTTTAGTTATTGACTGGCAGACTACCGTAGGTAATGTAGACAATAAGAGATTCGGCATGGGGAAAGAATTTTTCCTAATGACAGGTCTTGGTTTCCAAGCTAAGGCAGCTGGTCTTTTATGGAATGAAGAGTCTTGGTTTGACCCATACTTAAGAGTTGGTGCAAACTACTTAAGACATGACTATACTTCACTTACATTCCCAAGAAACGACTACAAAGGAGAATCTGTTTCTAACGGAGATGGTGGTAACGAAAACGGTAAAGCAAACCACTTTACAGTTGCTACAGGTGCTGGTGTTAACTTCTGGGTAACTAAGAACTTCGGTCTTGGTGTTCAGGGAGATTACGTGTCAACTCCAGGTGATAAATCTACAGTTGCTAACTTCTGGCAAGCTTCCGCATCTATCTTATTCAGATTCGGAAACAGAGACAGAGATAAAGATGGTATCCTAGATAAAGATGACCTTTGTCCAGATACTCCAGGTTTACCAGAATTCCAGGGATGTCCTGATACAGATGGTGACGGAGTTCCAGATAAAGACGATCAGTGTCCAGAAGTAGCTGGTCCGGTTGAAAACAACGGTTGTCCTTGGCCAGATACAGATGGTGACGGTGTTATCGACAAAGATGATGCTTGTCCTTCAGTAGCAGGTCCTGCTGAAAACAGTGGTTGTCCTTGGCCAGATCAGGATAATGACGGTATCTTAGATAAAGATGACGCTTGTCCTACAGTACCTGGTGTTCCAGAATACAACGGATGTCCTCCTCCACCGAAAAAACCAGACGTAACAGTTGTTAACGAGACATTGAAAGATATCTTGTTCGACTTCAACAAAGCTACGATCAGACCAGAATCTAGCGGTAAGTTAGATACAGCTGCTAAGATCATTAAAGATGCAGAAGAAACTAACTTCTTAGTAGTTGGTATGACTGATAAGAAAGGTTCTGCTTCTTACAACTTGAACCTATCTAAGCAAAGAGCTGCTGCTGTAGTTGCTGCTTTAGAATCTAGAGGAATCAACCCTAACACACTTAAGTCTGTAGGTATCGGTTCTCAAGAAGCTGTTGAGCCTGCTACTGCATCTGATGCTGTAAGACAGAAAGACAGAAAAGTTATCGTAAGAGCTATCTCTGGTGCTGACTGGGAAACTTACAAGAAAAATGACATTACTGTAGCTAAGCCAGTTAAAAAGGCTGTTAAAAAAGCTCCAGCTAAGAAAAAAGCTCCGGCTAAAAAGAAAAAATAATTAATTTTTCTAAATAATAAATACCTCCAATTTTTTGGGGGTATTTTTTTTTTGTTCACTTTTAATTAATTTTGTTGAAAATTTAAAAATAAAAATGGGAAGAGCATTTGAATATAGAAAAGCTTCTAAAATGGCCAGATGGGATAAAATGGCTAAAACATTCTCTAAAATAGGAAAAGATATTGCCCTGGCTGTAAAGGCGGGAGGATCAGACCCTGAGGCAAATCCGGCTTTAAGAAGATGCATCCAGAATGCAAAAGGTGCCAACATGCCGAAAGATAATGTGGAAAGAGCAATCAAAAAGGCAAGCGGTGCTGATGCAGAAAGCTATGAAGAGATCACATACGAAGGATACGGGCAAGGAGGTGTAGCATTTTTCGTAGAATGTACTACAAATAATCCAACAAGAACCGTAGCGAACGTAAGAGCTGTTTTTAATAAGTTTGACGGAAATCTTGGTAAGAATGGCGAATTGGCATTTATTTTCGACAGAAAAGGTATTTTTACCATTGATCTGGCTCAGATTAAAATGGATTGGGATGATTTTGAAATGGAAATGATTGACGGTGGAGCAGAAGATGTTGAAAAGGATGAAGAAGAAGTAATGATTACAACAGCTTTCGAGGATTTTGGTTCCCTGTCTCACAAATTAGACGAATTGGGGATTGAAGCAAAGAGCGCGGAACTTCAGAGAATTCCTAATAATACAAAAGAGGTTAATGCAGACCAGTTCAAAGCCAATATGAAAATGCTGGAGCGTTTTGAGGAGGATGATGATGTACAGAACGTGTATCATAATATGGAAATTACAGAAGAGCTGATGGACTCATTGTAAAAAATAATATAGCATTCATATACAGTTAACTTTCAATTAGTTTCTTTGTATAAAATTATGAAACGTCTGCTCTGTTTCTATTCAATAAGAATATGAAGACGTTCCATCCGGCCAAATTAAAAAAGCTGAAAATATACGGATGAAAAGAAACGTAGAATTAGTTGTTATATCGGATGTTCATTTGGGAACTTATGGATGTAAGGCTAAAGAATTGTTGAGGTATCTTAATTCTATCCAGCCTAAAACTTTAGTTTTAAATGGGGATATTATTGATATCTGGCAGTTCAAAAAGTCTTACTTCCCTAAACCTCATTTGAAAGTGATCAGGAAGATCCTTTCATTGGCTACTAAAAACACAGATGTTTATTATATCACAGGAAATCATGATGAAATGTTCCGTAAGTTTACCGATTTTGAATTGGGGAACCTTAAGGTCTGCAATAAGATTTGCCTGAATATGGACAAAAAAAAGACCTGGATTTTTCATGGAGATGTTTTCGATGCTTCCGTTCAGCATTCCAAGTGGATTGCCAAACTTGGCGGCAAAGGATACGATCTTTTGATCATGGTCAACAATGCCGTTAATTGGTTTCTGGAGAAAATGGGCAGAGAAAAATATTCATTTTCAAAAAAAATCAAAAATAACGTGAAAAAAGCGGTAAAATACATCGGAGATTTCGAGTTGACTGCTTCTGAACTGGCTATTGATAATCATTATGACTATGTGATATGTGGCCACATTCATCAGCCTCAGATACGCGAAGTGATCACTAAAAAAGGATCCTGTACCTATTTGAATTCCGGAGACTGGATCGAAAATTTATCCGCACTGGAATATGATAATAAAGAATGGAAGATTTTTTATTATGATGAGAATAAACATCTGCTTAAAGATGACGAGGCTGAAGAAATCCCGGATATGGATAGTTCTGAGCTTCTGAAAATAGTAACCAATTTTACCTAGATGAAAATTCTGTATGCATTTCAGGGAACCGGAAACGGACATATGGCCAGAGCACAGGAGATTATTCCTATTCTCAAAAAATATGCTTCGGTGGATACTTTAATCAGTGGCCACCAATCACAGTTAAAGGCAGGCTTTGATATTAACTTCCAACATCAAGGGATTTCCCTTCTCTATAACAAAACCGGCGGATTATCCTACCGTAAAACATTTACTGAAAATCATTTCTTAAAAGCAGTAAAAACAATCAGGGAACTTGAACTTTCGCAGTACGATCTTATTATTAATGATTACGAACCTCTAACAGGCTGGGCTTGTAAAATGAGGAAGCTTCCGATGATTGAACTTAGCCACCAGGCTTCCATGAGCTTTTCGGAAACACCCAAACCCCAAAAGAGAGATTTTTTAGGAGAACTGATTTTGAAGTACTATGTTCCCAGTGAAAAGAAAATAGGTTTTCATTTTGAGAGGTATCACCCTCAAATCAAAAAACCGGTAATCAGGAACAAGATCAGAAATTTAAATCCTGAAAAAAAAGGATATTATCTGGTTTATCTTCCCAGTTTTGCAGACGAAAATATTATTAAAGTCTTAAAGCAGATTCCGGTAGAGTGGAAGGTATTTTCAAAATACAGCAAAGCCCAGGTTAAAGTAAAAAATGTTGAAGTTTTCCCTATTGACGAAGTGCAGTATCTGAAATATTTTGAAAGCTGTGAGGGGATTTTATGCAATGCAGGCTTCGAAACTCCTGCGGAAGCACTTTTTATGGATAAAAAGCTGTTTGTTATTCCTATTCACAATCAATACGAGCAAGAATGCAATGCGGCTGCTCTGGATCTCATGGGAATCCCGAATTCTAAAGTGCTGAATTTTCAGGAAATTATGAAATGGGTGGCTTCAGATCATCACTTAAAAGTAAGTTATCCTGATGATATTGAAGAAATCCTCGTGAATGAAGTGCTGACTTTTAAAAAATAGCACAAAATGTTATTCTCAATTATTCTTATTTGTGTTTAAATAAAAAATATCATTACCTATTATATTACTATTTCTTTAATATTAATTTGAAAAGTTTAGTATGTTTTATCAATTTTCATTTAAATAAATAAAAAAATGCAAATTGCAGATAAAACGAAGGGATGAGAAAAATTAAAAAAACTAGAAAAGAGGTAGAGGGGCCTATTAGAAATAAGGAAGTAACAAAAGGCAAGCTGATTAACGCTCTTGGAGAGATTATAAAAGAAGAAGGGTTTTCATCTGTTAATCTTGTGAAGATTGCAAAGATTGCAGGCTGCGATAAAAAGCTGATTTATGAATATTTCGGAGACTTAAATGGATTGGCAGAAGAGTATTTTAAAAAACGCAATTTCTGGGGAAAACTATTCAGCCAAAATAATCATACAAAGACCAATACGTCCTGTCGATTTCTGGAAAAACAATTTGAATGTTTGATGAATGACGGAGAAATGCGTGGAGTTATTGCCTGGGAATTGAGTAAAGAACTTCCGATACTGAAAGATCAGTCTCAGAAAAGGGAAAAGCAGATCGAAAAAGTGGTTGGAAATAAAGAAGGAAACTTCAGAGCAATAGAAGCCATTTTAATGGGCGGTATCTATTATCTCACCATACATTCTCATACGAACGAAAGTACTTTTCGGGGAATTGATCTTAAGCAGCAAGAAGGGCAGCAGGAAATTATGGCTGCTGTTAAACAAATTCTTGATTGGGCCCATAAAGAAAATTAATTCATCCTTTTCTTTTGTGTAATTTATAGAAACCTCTTTAGTTCTTTAAGAATATATCTTCCACATCGCTCATCCTCATCATAACAGATCTTGCATAAGAACAATGAGGATAGACATTCCATTTATTTTCTCTGGCAAATTTTATAGCTTCCTCTACAAGATATTTTCCCATACCTCTGCCTTCAAATTCCGGATGAACCAGTACAAAAGAAATAATAAGTTTATTTTCTTCAGGAAAAATGGTATAGGTAAGTCTTCCCACCTCTTTTATCTCATTGTTCAGGGTAAGAAGACCTCCGTTGCCCGATCTGTTGTTTTCAAATGTCATAATCTAAACTTTGTGATTAAAAATACAAAAAATACGCCGTTTGTAAAATGATGAATGATAGATAATATGAATAACTGATCCAATATTAATTAACCATTCACCTGCTAATTGTCCTTCCCTGTATAATAGTTATAATCTTTAATGACCACGCTGATGAACTGTCTTTCAGTCATTTTAGCTGGATCTATCTCGAGTTTTAGAATGCTTTTAATCTTATCGGAAAGCTTGCTGATAATCTGCCGGTCATCCACTTTGAGCGCTTTGGTATAATTGTCTTTGATGATCCTCATATCATTGTCGGTTAAAGCAATAACCTGCGGAAACGAAGGAACATAATCCTGATGGATATTTTCTAAGATGGTATGAGAAATAGTAATATTGTTTTTTAAAGAAATTACAGCTGTACCGGAAGCGATGTCGCCCAATCGTTGGTTATTTTTAGAAACAATCATAGAGATTACCCCTATTGATCCTACAAATGAGGTGTCAATCAATCTGAAAACCCACCGGATCATATAATCACCAAAGCTGGCCTGGTATCCGTCAATCTTTACCACTCTGATTTTCATGAGTTTTTTACCGGGAGTCTGTCCTTCCATCAGACTTTCTAAAACAACCGGATAAATATAAACCGGAAAGGTGATCACAATATAAACCGCCATAACAGACCATTGGTCAAGTCCTCTCAAAAGATATCCCAGATCCAGAATATTAAAGAAAAGGTAGAATACAAAAATAACGTAGGCTACCTTGATCAGCAGATCAATGATAAATGCAAGCATTCTTTCCCCAACACTGGCAATATTGAAATTAATATTTACATTTTGTGAGGTATTTATCGCAATTTGAGACATAATTTTTATTATTTTAGCCTATACAATTATGAGAGAGGTTTATTTCATTAAACAAAATAAAGAAAAATGGTTGGGAATTGAACAGGTTATTCAAGGGAAAATTAAAAAAAATCCGGATGACCTGTCTTCGTTGTATATCAACCTGATCAATGATCTTTCTTTTGCACAGACTTATTATCCCAAAAGCAATACAACCGTTTATCTGAATCATCTGTCTTCTCAGATATTCCAAAAAATTTATAAAACCAAAAGAGTAGAGGAAAACCGGCTGGTTTATTTTTTCAAAACAGAAGTTCCTTTGCTGGTTTATCAATACAGGAGGTATCTGATGTATGCTTTTCTGTTTTTTATCTTCTTTACCTCTATAGGAGTACTTTCTGCAGTCTATGATAAAGACTTTGCCAATATTATTCTTGGAGAAAGTTATGTGAATGAAACCATAGAAAATATTAAAAAAGGAAATGCTGTAGGAGTATATCAAAGCGGATCTACGTGGGGAAGTACTATCGGAATTATTTTTAATAACATTGGAGTAGGGGCAAAATTATATATTTACGGAATCACCGGAGGGGTAGGAACTCTATTCGCTCTTCTTTCCAATAGTGTAATGCTGGGATCATTTCAGTATTTTTTCTATGATTACGGAGCGTTGAAAGATAGCGCAAGAGGAATCTGGCTTCACGGGGTTTTTGAGATCTTTGCCATGGTGGTGGAAGCCATGTGCGGGCTGATTCTTGGAGCAAGTATTCTTTTTCCGAGAACATTTTCAAGATTCAATTCTTTTAAAAGAGGTTTTCAAGATTCATTTAAAATATTTCTGAGTACCGTTCCATTTACAATCTGTGCCGGAATTATAGAAGGTTATGTAACGAGACACGCTTTAAAAATGCCACTGGCAATGAATCTTGTTATCATTTTCAGTTCACTGGCTATTATAGGATTTTACTATTTTGTATATCCTTCAATAGTGCATAAACAAACTAATAATCAGATCAATGATACAGTTTTATAAAAAAAGAGAATTTGGAAGTTTTATCAGTGACAGCTTTAATTTTTTCAAGCTGTATGGTAAGAATTATTTCAAGAATTATTTTCTGATCAATGGATTGCTGCTGATTTTGGCAGTTGCTGTCATTATTTTTGGATTCAGAGAAATCTTCGGACAGATAATGGGTTCCAATCTAAGTGGAGAAACGTATTATTTTGAAAGATATTTTGCAGAAAATTCAGGAATGCTGATTGTTGCAGGAGTATTAGTATTTCTTCTTTTTGCTCTATTGGCCGTTATCAATTATCTGTTTCCCGTCTTTTATATGAAAAGAATTGCAGAAGGTGCCCAAAAGGTAAAAACAGATGAGATTTTAGGAGATTTTAAAAGAAATGCAGGCCGGATCTTTAAGATGTGTATTGGCATGACCTTTATTGTATTACCGGTGCTGATGATTGTAATGGGCTTTTCTTATGTATTGCTGATTATTTTTATCGGGCTTTTCCTGATATTACTTGTTTATCCCACTGCATTCAATGTAACCTCATTCCTGATGTATGATTACTTTAATGCTGATAGAGGCTTTTTAGAGAGCTTGAGCTATTCCGTAAGAGCGCAATTTTCTTATCCGAATGGAAATGAGAAATCACCTTACTGGAAATATTGGGGAGCAACATTGATCATGTTTATCATTATGTATGCTGTAATGATAATATTTACCTTTGTACCTGTCTTTTTTCTGTATGGATCATTACTTACCACTGCTCCGGACGGAAACTTTGAAGAAAACCCTTTTGCAGACGGGTTCATAGGAATTCTTGTCTTTGTATTATATGGATTATCAACACTTCTTTCTCTTTTTCTTTCGAACCTGATGTATGTAAATGCAGGTTTGATGTATTACGACAGCAGAACAGATCTTCATCAGAAAGTTGAACTGGCAGAAATAGATACAATTGGTCTCAATGAATAAACTGCTTATTTTTTTATTACTCTTTTTCTCCATAGGTTCCGTTTACGCACAGGATGATGACGGATCAGCAACTGTGGTGGAAGAATATATGGGAGACTCTGTTGATACAGGACATTACCATAATATGCTGCGTGCGGATTCCGTCCTGATCCTGAAGCCGGTTTCAGAAAATACAGTCTACGCAAAAAAGTTCAAAGAAAATATTCCGTCGAGATATAAAGGAAACGAATTTGATTATTCCGTATCTAAACCACGGGAGTCTTTCTTTCAGAAACTGATGAGGAAAATAGGTAAAATCCTTGAGAGCATATTTGGGGAAACTGTTTTTAGTAAATCAGCTAAAGCTACTGATATTTTTATCCGGCTGTTTGCCATTATTCTTGTAGGATTTCTGCTTTATTTTATCATTAAATATCTGATGGGGAAAGAAGGGAATTTCTTCTTTGGCAGAAAAAATAAAAAGTTAGATATTGAGGCCGAAGAGCTTTATGAAAATATCCATGAGATTAACTTTCCCGAAAGTATTGCCCACTTTGAAAGAGAAAGAGACTACCGTTCAGCGGTTCGTTACCAGTTTTTACTGACCCTCAAGAAATTAAGCGATAAAAAGCTGATCAACTGGAATCCCGAAAAAACAAATAAAGATTATACAGCCGAACTAAAAGCCCTTCATCTGAAAGCCGAATTTTCCGAACTCTCTTACATCTTTGATAATGTCTGGTATGGAGAATTCAATATCGATGAACGGAGCTATCTGAAATTTAAAGATCAATACCAGGCATTTAAACCGTAACTAAACGAATTAATCATGAACAAAACCTTCAAAATATATGCTGTCATATTCATCATTGTGATGATTATTCTGGCATTGCTTGAAGTCAATAAAAAAGAAACAACAGACTGGCGGAAAAATTTTGATATCAATGAAAAATCTCCATTCGGACTGTTTGTTTTTAATAATGAGGCTAAAGATTTATTTAAAGGAAAACTGAAAAAGATTGATCAGACACCTTATGACTATTACAACAGCCATAAAGGAAAAGCTCACAATATTGTGGTCATCGAACATGAGATTGATAAAGAATCATGGAATAAAATTCTGGATCAGGTCTCAAAAGGATCTGATGCAATGCTGATTGTAAGCCGTATGCCTAAAGAGATTTCGGATAGTATAGGGTACTACGACTCCGATATTTCTTTCGCAGAAGAAAATGTACTGAAGTTAACGGACAAAAAATACCAGAATGATTTCATTCACTTAGATAAATTCCCGTCGGGAAGAGGATTCTCATATATCAAGCCCCAGATAGAAATTCTGGGAAAAACTGTTGAAAAAGAGAATACAGATCAGGTCAATTTTATAAAAACCAAATTTGGAAAAGGAACCATTTATGTGCATTGTGAACCATTATTTCTTACCAATTACTATCTTTTAAAACCAGGAAATAGCAAATATGCACAGGATGTCTTTTCATATCTTCAGGATAAAGAAACGCTTTGGTTTGTAGATGGAAATACAAAAGTATCACGCTTCTTCATGAGAGTTGTTTTATCCAATCCTGCTCTTAAATATGCATGGTGGGTATTTTTGGGAGGATTGGTATTGTTTATTTTTTTCAACGCAAAAAGAAAACAGCGGATAGTACCTGTGATGGAGCCATTGAGAAATACTTCCGTAGATTTTGTGAAAAGCATAGGGAATCTCTATCTTCAGGAAGGAGACTTTCATGATATGATGGCCAAAAAATCCCAGTATTTTCTGAATAAAGTAAGAATGGACTTACTGATAGATACCCAAAATCTGGATATGGAATTTGCCAAGAAACTGCAATTGAAAACTGGAAAAAGCATAGAAATGATTGAGGAGGCAATCACTCTTATCCGAAAATCACAGGACCCATACGCCAGTGTAATGAAAGAAGATCTTGCAAGGATGAATAAACTCCTTGATGAAATATTGAAATAATAAAATGGATTAATAATGTATGACAGTTTTAATCATTGCTGAATTAGAAAAAAGTCCCAACGGGATGATTTAACCCAGGATAGAACGCAGTCCTATCATCTGTCATAAAAAATATAAAATATGGAAAATTTTGATAACGAAAACATAGAAAATAAAAGCTCTATCAATCTTAATAAAAGCGAAGACCAGTTTCAGTCCAGGATAGACATGATTGAGCTGCGTGCAAGCATTGATAAAGTAAAAGCTGAAATCGGTAAAGTCATTGTAGGGCAGGAAAACATGATTGAACACCTTTTGGCTGCACTTTTATCCAACGGGCACGTACTGATAGAAGGCGTGCCGGGAGTAGCAAAGACCATCACGGCAAAATTATTGGCAAGGACCATAGATGTAGGCTTCAGCAGAATTCAGTTTACTCCGGATCTGATGCCTTCCGATATTTTGGGAACTTCAGTTTTCAGCGTAAAGAACTCTGAATTTGAATTTAAAAAAGGACCCATCTTCTCCAACTTTATATTAATTGACGAGATCAACCGTTCTCCGGCGAAAACTCAGGCTGCATTATTTGAGGTAATGGAAGAAAGACAGATCACAATGGATGGAACCCGCTACATCATGGATGAACCTTTCCTTGTTGTTGCTACCCAAAACCCGATTGAACATGAAGGAACCTACAGGCTTCCTGAAGCCCAATTGGACCGTTTCCTCTTCAAAATCAATGTTGGCTATCCTAACCTGGAGCAGGAGATTGCCATCATTAAGAACCAGCACGAAAGCAAAAAAGAAGATAAAACGGAAGGTGTTAACCGTGTAATTACCGCTGAACAGCTGAAAAATTACCAGCATCTCGTAAAAGAGATTATTGTAGAAGCCCAACTGATGGAATATATTGCTAAAATCATCATCAATACCAGAGAAAACCAGTTCCTGTATCTTGGTGCCTCTCCGAGAGCTTCTCTTGCTTTGCTTACCGCCTCAAAAGCCTTTGCCGCATTAAGAGGAAGAGATTTTGTAACCCCGGAAGATATTAAAGAAGCAAGTTATGCTGTACTGAGACACAGAGTGATCGTTTCTCCGGAAAGAGAAATGGAAGGCCTTACTGCAGATGAAATTATCCGTCAGATTTTAGAAGGAATAGAAATACCTAGATAGGGATCATTTAAAATCTAAAACCTGCAGCCTACAACCTAATTAATGAAAAACCTATACATCAATACACGATTTTTCTTTGCGCTCATTGGAGTGGGGATCCTGTATGTCCTGGCATTTTTCTTTCCGTTTATGATGATCATTGGCCATATTGCACTGGTAGTCTGCTTCCTTGCGGTCATGGTAGATTATCTGTTGTTGTTTAATCAGAAAAATGGTCTGCAGGCACAAAGAATACTTCCGGAAAAATTATCAAACGGGGATGAAAACTTCATCAAAATTGATATTAAAAACAACTATGGTTTTAAGATCACAACCAAAATCATTGACGAAATTCCTTTTCAGTTTCAGAAAAGAGACTTTTTAATTCTGAAAACAATCGATTCCGGAAGAAACACTTATTTCCAATACAGCCTGGAACCTAAAGAAAGAGGAGAATATCATTTTGGAAGCCTGAATGTGTATGTTTCTTCACCTTTAGGATTGGCCGCTAAAAGATTTAATTTCCAGAAAGATGCTATGCTGCCTTCTTATCCATCTTTTGTACATCTCAGAAAATATGAACTGATGGCGTTACAAAGTGAATTTATGCTGGGAGGTATCAAAAAAATCAGAAAACTGGGGCACACCATGGAATTTGAGCAGATCAAAGAATATGTTCCCGGGGATGATATCAGAACCATCAACTGGAAAGCCACCTCCAAAACAAACAGACTAATGGTTAATCAGTTTCAGGATGAGAAATCACAGCGGATCTTTATACTGATTGATAAAGGAAGAACAATGAAAATGCCTTTCAACGGATTAAGTCTGCTTGATTATTCTATCAATGCTGCAATGGCATTATCTCATATTATTCTGAAGAAAGGAGACCGTGCCGGGATGATGACCTTTTCAAAAAAAACGGAAAATAAAGTGGCTGCAGAAAATAAATCAGGACAGTTAAGAAAAATCTCCGAAGCGCTTTATAACATCAAAACAGATTTTTTTGAAAGCGACTTCAACCGTCTTTACCAGGATGTAAAATATTCTCTGAACCAGAGAAGTCTTGTACTGCTTTTCACCAATTTTGAAACATTGGACGGACTGAACCGCCAGTTGAAATATCTCCGAGGAATTGCAAAAAATCACTTGTTGGTTGTTGTCTTCTTCAAAAACTCAGAGCTGCAGACCCTAATCCATAAAAATCCTGAAAGTATGCAGGAGATCTATGATGAGGTAATTGCTGAAAAATTTGAATTTGAAAAAAAACTGATCATCCAGGAATTACGGAAATATGGAATCTATACCGTATATACCCTTCCTGAAAATTTAAATATTGACGTTATCAATAAATACCTGGAGATAAAAGCGAGAGGAATTTTATAACTTTGCAACAAGCAACAAGCAACAAGCAACAAGCAACAAGCAACAATGAAAATAACACTCAACAGAATAAACGACGACTTTCTATTTGAATGCACCAACTCCCAGGGAAATTCTATCCTTCTGGACAATACTTCACAACCCGGAGCCAAAGGAGTTTCTCCAATGGAAAGCGTTTTGATGGCTGTGGCAGGATGCAGTGGTATTGATGTGGTATCTATCCTGAAAAAACAGCGTCAGGAAATCACAGGATTTCAGGCCGAAGTAGAAGGAGAAAGAGTTCCCGTAGAAGATGCGAAACCATTCAAAGCAATTAAAGTAAAATTTCTTTTGGAAGGAAATATAGATCCTAAAAAAGCTTTAAAAGCAGCACAACTGTCCTTTGAAAAATACTGTTCCGTATCAAAAACTCTGGAGCCGAATGTAGAAATCGGATATGAGGTTTTTGTGAACGGAGAAAAAATATAATCTAATATTCTAAATACAGAAAAGCCGGACAATTGGACTGCCCCCAAAAAGTTAGACACTTTTTAGGGGCATTTTTTTATGTATAGAAAAGAAAAATTTAGCGTTGCTTTCAAATTAGAATGTATTAATCTTCACAAAAACTCTTATCGTTCGATTGAATCTATAGCAACAGAGAAAGGATTTAATGAAAGCAATCTGCGCAAATGGATTGGTTTTTATAACAAGTACGTAATCTCGGGGCTACAACCGAGAAAAAACAAGAGCTATTCCCTGAATTTTAAGGTTAAAGTTCTAAAAGCCATCGAAACAGAACATATCTCCCAAAGGGAAGCATGTATCCGATTCGATATCGCAGCTCAGTCTAGCGTGTTGAATTGGCAAAGGGATTACGAAAAAAGTGGTATTTTAGGGTTAAAGAACAAACCCAAAGGAAGACCCTGCATTATGAGTGATCACAAGCGTAAGAAAAGAAAGTCCGATAAGCCATTGACCAGAGAAGAAGAACTTTTATTGGAAAACGAAAGGCTTCGAGCTGAAATTGATTTTCTAAAAAAGTTAGACGCCTTAACTCTCAAAAAGAACAAGCAGAGGCCATCGAAGGATTAAGGCGAAAATATGACCTGTCACTCCTGCTGGATTGTACAGGTATGGCCAGAAGCAGTTTCTATTACCATCAGAAAGCTCTTGATAAAAAAGATAAATATGGAGAAGTAAAAACTTTGATAAAACAGATTTATCATAGGCATAAAGGCCGGTTTGGATACCGTCGTATTACTTTGATTATGAAACAGCAAGGAATTGTAATTAATCATAAAACGGTCTTAAGACTGATGAAGACCCTAGGATTGAAAAGTATCGTTAGGGTTAAAAAATACAGATCTTACCGGGGAGAGCAAGGCAGGATAGCACCAAATATTCTGGAGAGGAACTTTAAGGCAGATCAGCCAAACAGAAAATGGGCCACTGATGTGACAGAATTTAACGTCTCGGGCAGTAAATTGTATCTTTCGCCGATAATTGATCTTTACAATGGCGAGATTATCAGTTACGATCTCTCGGAAAGGCCTGCCTTTGCACAGGTTGTAAATATGCTCAAAAAAGGGCTCAGAAAAATCAAGAATACTGAAAACCTCATTATCCACTCTGATCAAGGCTGGCAATATCAGATGAAAGCCTATCAGCATCTGTTAAAAGAAAAAGGCATTATCCAAAGTATGTCCCGCAAAGGAAACTGCCTGGATAATGCGGTAATAGAAAACTTCTTTGGAACTTTAAAATCTGAAATGTTCTATACTAAGAAATTTAAAACCATTGATGAGCTCAAAAAAGAAATAAAGAAGTATATCAATTACTACAATAACGACAGGATAAGACTTAATCTAAAAGGAAAGAGTCCGGTACAGTACCGAACTCTTTCATATAATAATATTGTTTAATTTTGTCTAAACTTTTGGGTGCAGTCTATCTATCCGGCTTTTTTTTATTCCTCATCACCTATTCCTGATTACCCATTAAAAAGTAAGTCTTGGCTTAAGCAGTTTAGCCACCGTGGCAGTCCACCCCGTTTGATGAGAGGCGCCCACACCCCGTCCGTTATCTCCGTGGAAATATTCAAAAAAGGTAATATAGTCTTTAAAATGTTCATCATAATTGAACTTGGCGTTTCCGCCATTGAAAGCACGCTGTCCGTTTTCGTCCTTTAAGAATATAGAACAGAGTCTGTGGCTGATATTTTGTGCCACTTCATCCAGATTCCTCTTATCGCCGCTTCCGGTAGGAAGTTCCACTTTTAAGCTGTTTCCATAATAAAAATGAAAACGCTGTAAACTTTCCACAATCAGGAAGTTGATAGGGAACCAGATTGGTCCTCTCCAATTACTGTTGCCACCAAACATTCGGCTGTCACTTTCTGCCGGAGTATAATACACCACATTTTCAGACCCATGAACAGAAAATACAAACGGATTTTCCTCATAGACTTTAGACATAGCTCTGATTCCATAGGTACTTAGAAACTCTTTCTCATCAAGCATTCTGGTTAAAACTTTTGTCAGTCTGTTCTTGCGCAGAATACTCATCAGATGCTTTCTGCCGTGTCCTTCCTCATCCCAGTGCGAAACCAGTTTGGTGAGTTCCGGTTTGTTTTTTAAGATCCATTCCATTCTGCTTCGGAAATTAGGCATCTTTTCTAACAGTCTGTGATCAACAATCTCCACCGCAAACAAAGGAATCAATCCTACAATACTTCTTAATCGTAATGAAACACTTTCCCCGTTACCAAGCTGAAGCACATCATAGAAAAAGCCGTCTTCCTCATTCCACAGGCCTTCCTTGCCATCACCAAGGTTCTCCATAGCTTCTGCGATATACAAGTAATGTTCAAAAAACTTGATCGCCATATCCTCATAAACTTGATAATATTGGGCAAGTTCCATAGCAATCCGCATCATATTCAGGGCGTACATGGCCATCCAGCTTGTTCCGTCAGCCTGTTCAAGATGCTGCCCGTCTTTCAGTTCCATATTTCTGTCGAATGCTCCAATGTTATCCAATCCTAAGAAGCCGCCGCCAAAAATATTATTACCGCTTTTATCCTTCCGGTTTACCCACCAGGTAAAATTAAGAAGCAGCTTTTGGAATACCTTTTCAAGAAATAAAAGATCGGGTTTGCCATTCTGTTTTTCATCAATTTTAAAAACCCTGAAACAAGACCATGCATGTACCGGAGGATTTACATCACTCATATTCCATTCATAGGCAGGAAGCTGTCCGTTCGGATGCATATACCATTCTTTCGTAAGCAGAAGAAGCTGTCCTTTTGCAAATTCAGCGTCAATAATAGAAAACGGAACACAGTGAAAAGCCAGGTCCCAGGTTGCATACCACGGATATTCCCATTTATCAGGCATTGAAATAATATCCTTATTGTGAAGGTGGTTCCACTCCGTGTTCCTCACATAATCATTGAAGTTTCTGGGTGCATCAAAATTGGGATCACCTTTCAGCCATTTGCCGATATT
The DNA here is from genome assembly GCF_009602705.1 of Chryseobacterium vaccae. Taxonomy (NCBI): domain Bacteria; kingdom Pseudomonadati; phylum Bacteroidota; class Flavobacteriia; order Flavobacteriales; family Weeksellaceae; genus Chryseobacterium; species Chryseobacterium vaccae. The sequence continues at coordinate 3,924,616 of NZ_VSWH01000001.1, forward strand.
GTAATGATAAAACTGTTTATTCCATAAAAGCCCTGCAAAAGCCTGTCTCTGAACATTTCTTTCATCTTCATCGGTTGTGTCACTCTGAACTTCGTTATAAAAATCATTCGTTTCGCCGATTCTGGTATTGAAGATTTCATCAAACTGTTCAAAAGGCTCATCCGTTTCCTCAGGACATAATCTGAAATCAAAAATTTTAGATTGTCCCGCTCCGATGATCTCATCAATCAAAAAAGAAGCTTTAGTTCCTCTTTTTTCCGGATTTACAGTAGCACTTCCATAGATAACAAAATCATTGATGCCATCTTTGAAATAGGAGTTTTCAGCATGAGGAGTACCATACAGTTTGGAATTGTTGGTTTCATTATTACAGAAAACACTCTGTACATCCGCATTTCTTGAATAAAGCTTTTTGATCGAAATGCTATCATGGGCAATATCAATACTTCCATCATGAGAAGCATGCACCTGCCCTTTATAGGTATTATAACCCCATTTCCAGTTATTTCTGAACCAGACTGTAGGCATTACAACAATCGGGGCATCATGCTGGCTTCTGTTACAAACCGTTACCCTCGCAAGAATATTGTTGTGATCGGCTTTACAGTATTCAATGAAAATATCAAAATACTCATCATTATTGAAGATTCCCGTATCAAAAATTTCATATTCCGGTTCCTTTTTGCTGCGTCTTCCGTTTTCAGCAACAAGTTCATCATATGGAAACGCATTGATAGGATACTTATACACCATCTTCATATAACTGTGAGTAGGTGTATTGTCCAGATAATAAAAAATTTCTTTAATATCCTCTCCGTGATTCCCCTGAGGATTGCTCAGTCCGAAAAAACGTTCCTTAACAATCTTATCTTTCTTATTCCAGAATGAAAAAGCAAAACAGAAAAGCTGCTTTACATCAGAGATTCCTGCAATCCCTTCCTCTCCCCATCGGTACGCATAGCTTTCGGCATTGTCGTGGTTGGTAAAGTTCCAGGCATTTCCGTTCGGACTGTAGTCTTCACGTACATTTCCCCATTGCCGGTTACTCACATAAGGCCCCCAGTTTTTCCATTGTATATTTTGTAATCTTTCCTTTTCAACAGTCATATCTCATCATTTTTTTCAATACGAAGGTAGTTTTTTTGAAAAGTAATTCCAATTTTTTTCGTCTGAACAATCCTTAACATATCCTTGAAACTCTTCTCTTTACAGGCTTTTTTAATATTAAATAAAATTTTTTGAAATATTTAAAAGAAAAGAACTACCTTTGCACCATTCGTTCATTCAAATATTGAAAATGTTATCAAGAAAGGTTGAGGGATTAGACCCTATGAAACCTTAGCAACCCTTTGTGCAAGCAAAGAAGGTGCTACGTTCTACCAGAATTATTTTGGACAGATAACTTACTGAAGTTCTTTTCAGCCATTTCCTGTGGCATTTTCAATTGTATTAAAATAATAGAATTGAAAACAGAACTAAACTATATTAATCTTTCGTATCATACACATTCCCAAAAGGAATATCATATCCCGTTGACCTACCAGATCTTCGGGAAAGACCTGTTTACAGCCCCAATTATTCTCATCAATCATGCCCTTACCGGAAATTCAAATGTGTCCGGTGAAAAAGGCTGGTGGAAGCAGCTGGTAGGAGAAAATCAGGTTGTTGATACCAATAAATACACTGTTCTGTGCTTCAATATTCCCGGAAACGGATATGATGATTTTTTAATTGAAGACTATGAAGACTTCACCCCATCAGATATAGCCAATATATTCCTGAAAGGGTTGGAGGCTTTACATATCAAAAACCTATACGCCATTATCGGAGGCTCCCTTGGAGGAGGAATTGCCTGGGAAATGCTTACCAAGCAGCCTGAACTGGCGGAAATATTCATTCCTATAGCCTGTGATTACAGAACTCATGATTGGCTGCATGCACAATGTCTGGTTCAAAAATTCTTACTGAATAGTCAGGATGAGCCTTTACAGAAAGCAAGAATTCATGCCATGTTGTGCTACAGAACTCCGCAGTCATTAAACAATAGATTTCAAAACCAGTATAATCAGGAGAAACAATGTTTACAATCAGAAGACTGGTTAATATATCACGGCAATGCTCTAAACGAAAGATTTAGTTTAAAAGCGTACAGGCTGATGAATCATTTACTGATGAATATTAATGCTGATGATACAGCACTGGATAAGATACAGGCACGAATGCACATGATCTCCGTAGATACAGACTTATTCTTTCCTGCTTCCGAAATTCGGACGTGTTTTGAAAACTTAAAAGAAAAAAAAGAGAATATTTCTTATCACGAGATCCAATCTATACACGGGCATGATGCCTTCCTAATGGAATATCAACAATTAAACAATATCATAAAAAACATTTTATAGAGAAATGAAAAATGCTAACGAAATAAAATTTTTAAAGAACAGATCAATTATCAAATTTGAAGGAGAAGATTTCTTGGGAGAAATAGGAATTGATGGACGAATTTTTAAAGCGCTGACTTTAGCGCGAATCAGTGTAGGGGTGATTTCTCAGCAAGCAATAGAAAACGGAATCTCTATTTTGGTTCATGAAAATGATGCAGAAAAAGCAGTGTCATGTCTCATTGATGAATTTGAAGCAGAAAGAAAATCAGGAAAAGTTTCACAGATCTATAGTATCAATAATGTCTCTGTCATTGGTTTTGTAGCAGAAGACTTCAATAAGGTTTTTGCAGAACTGGCAAGAAATAATGTCTTCCCATTGCTGTTAAATCAGGTTGCCGGTGAGAACAGGGTAAACATTGTAGTAACTTCTTCACAGGATGAAAAAACCAAAAACATCATAGAATCTGAAATCTTCAAAAAACCAAAGACCGTTCATCTGGCAATTATTGGTCATGGCAACGTTGGAAAAACCCTGATAGAACAGGTCCTGGAATCTGCAGAAGAAATTAAAAGACGTAAAAAAATAGACCTTAAAGTTGTAGCAGTAGCCAATTCAAAGAAAATAGCTTTCAATAAAAAGGGTTTTGATGCCAACTGGACAGATGAGGTTTTGACAGCAGAGCATCCGTCAAACGTTCAGGAACTCATCAATTTCTCCAATGAAAATCAACTGGAAAACCTGATCGTAGTAGATAATACTGCCAGCAAAGACTTCGTAAAAAATTATCATGCTTTGGCTGAAAACGGATTTGATCTGGTTTCTTCCAATAAAATATTTAACACTCTTCCAATCGAAGAATACCGTAAACTAAGATATACATTAAGTAAAAATAACAGACGTTATCTGTATGAAACCAATGTAGGAGCTGGCCTCCCATTGATTGATACCATTAAACTTCTTCACCTTTCAGGAGAGAATATCACCAGAATAAAAGGCGTATTCTCCGGAACATTGAGCTATGTTTTCAATAACTTTTCTTTGAGAGATGATAAATTTTCCACAATCATCAACGAAGCTCTGGAAAAAGGATATACAGAACCGGACCCAAGAGAAGATCTATCTGGAAATGATGTGGCAAGAAAATTATTAATACTGTCAAGAGAATTAGATTTAATTAACGAGTTTGGAGATATCAACATTCAAAATCTGGTTCCTGAAAATTTACTTTCAGTTTCAAAAACAGAATTCCTTTCAAGACTGGAAGAGCTGGATGAAGAATATCAGAAAATCAAAGAAAATCAGGAGCCTGGCCATGTGTTGAGATATGTTGGTGACTTACACGGTGATTTACAGAAAGAAAAAGGTGAATTGGATGTAAAATTAATTTCCGTTCCTGCAACTTCAGCCTTAGGACAGTTGAAAGGCTCAGATTCCATCTTTGAGATCTATACAGAAAGCTACGGTGAAAACCCTATCGTGATCATGGGAGCCGGAGCCGGAGCACAGGTAACTGCAAGAGGCGTCTTCGGAGATATTTTAAGAGTAAGCGAAACAAAATAGATTGATTGTCAAAGTCCCAAAGGGACGATTTAACCCAGGATAGAACGCAGTCCTATCAAACTATCAAACAAAACGCATCAATCAATCAACAAACGTATTAAACAAAATCAAATAATATAGCCCCCTGTGCCGTATTATCAAAATTAAAACTATATGGAAAATTTCGAAACATCAGCAATAAGAACCCAAACAGAAAGGTCTCAGTTTGATGAACATTCCACACCGTTATATCTTACCTCCAGCTTTATTTTTCAGGATGCGGAGGATATGAGAGCGAGTTTTGCTGAAGAAAAACCTAAAAATCTGTACAGTCGTTTTTCAAACCCTAACGTAAGCGAATTCACAGAAAAAATTGCTAAAATGGAAGGAGCAGAAGCAGGATATGCATTTGCAACAGGAATGGCTGCAATCTATTCTACATTTGCGGCTTTGCTGAATGCAGGAGATCATATCGTAAGCTGTCAGTCTGTTTTCGGATCTACTCATACACTTTTTACAAAGTATTTCCCGAAATGGAATATTGAAACCACCTATTTTAAAGCAGAAGATGCCGGAAATGTAGAACAGTACATTCAGCCTAATACAAAGATTTTATATCTGGAAACACCTACCAATCCGGCTATTGAAATTCTGGATCTTGAATTTTTTGGAAAGATCGCGAAAAAGCATAACCTGATATTTATTGTAGACAACTGTTTTGCAACACCTTACCTTCAGCAGCCTGTGAAATATGGTGCCGATATTGTTGTACATTCTGCAACAAAGCTGATCGACGGACAGGGTAGAGTATTAGGAGGTGTGGCAGTAGGAAAGGAAGACCTTATCAGAGAAATCTATCTTTTTGCAAGAAACACAGGACCGGCAATGTCCCCTTTCAACGCTTGGGTATTGTCAAAAAGCTTGGAAACATTGGCCATCCGTGTAGAAAAACATTGTGAAAATGCTTTGAAAGTGGCAGAATTCTTAGAAGGTCATCCTAATGTAGAATTGGTAAAATATCCGTTCCTGCAGTCTCATCCAAGTTATGAAGTGGCAAAAAAGCAAATGAAGTTGGGAGGAAATATCGTGGCCTTTGAAATTAAAGGAGGAATTGAGGGAGGAAGAAATTTCCTGGATAAGATAAAAATGTGCTCGCTTTCTGCTAACCTTGGTGATACAAGAACGATTGTAACGCACCCTGCATCAACCACCCACTCCAAACTGACGGATGAAGAACGCAACGAAGTAGGAATTACCGCAGGCCTTGTACGTTGCTCGGTAGGCTTGGAATACGTAGATGACATCATAGCAGATTTGAAACAGGCATTAGACTAATTCAACAAACAGAGCCCCGAAGAGGCGGTTTATCTTAGGTTTGGTAGGCTGTTCAGTAGGTATGGAATATGTAGATAACATCATTGCAAATCTGAAACAGGCATTAGATTAACCAATAAAAAGAGCCCCAAAGGGGCGATTTAACAAGCATAGGACGCAATCCTATGCTCTATCAAAGAAATATGAAAAATTCAGAACAATTATATAAAGCCTTATCCGAAAGAATATTAATTCTCGACGGAGCCATGGGAACCATGCTTCAACGATATAAGTTCGAAGAAGAAGACTACCGCGGTGAACGCTTCAAAGACTGGGAGCATCCTGTAAAGGGAAATAATGACCTCCTTTCCCTTACACAGCCGCAAGCCATTGAAGAGGTGCACAGAAAATATCTGGAAGCAGGAGCCGATATTATCGAAACCAATACATTCTCCGGAACAACCATTGCGATGGCAGATTATCATATGGAAGATCTGGTATATGATCTGAATTATGAATCTGCAAAAATTGCCAGAAAAGTATGTGATGAATTTACAGCTCAGAACCCTGATAAAACAAGATTTGTTGCAGGTTCAATAGGACCTACGAACAGAACGGCAAGTTTAAGTCCCGATGTTAATGATCCCGGATACAGAGCTATTACCTTTGAAGAACTCAGAGTAGCATACAAACAGCAATGTGAAGCTTTGCTGGATGGAGGCTCAGATATTCTGCTGGTAGAAACTATTTTTGATACCCTGAATGCAAAAGCTGCTCTGTTTGCAATTGATGAAATTCAGGACGAAAGAAACATCAAAATTCCGATCATGGTTTCAGGAACAATTACAGATGCTTCAGGAAGAACGCTAAGCGGCCAGACTGCTGAAGCTTTCCTGATCTCAGTATCACACCTGAACTTGTTAAGCGTAGGATTCAATTGTGCATTAGGAGCAGATCAGCTGACGCCTTATCTGGAAACACTGGCCCATAATTCAGAGTTCTATATCTCTGCTTATCCGAATGCCGGGCTTCCTAATGCTTTCGGAAAATATGATGAAACTCCGGAAGATATGGCCAGACAAATCAAAGAATATACAGAAAAAGGATTGATTAATATTATAGGAGGATGCTGCGGAACAACTCCCGATCACATCAAAGCAATTGCAGATTTAGTGGCAGAATATCCGCCAAGAAAATTGAAGAAATTTGTCTGATTTAATAGATTTTTTTAATTAAAACAGCGAATGAAGACTAGGTTATAAATATTATCTTTAAATAAACCACAAAATTTAAAAATAATGGAAAAGCCGAGTTACTTAAAAGATTCAGACGATGTCAAATTGTTTAATGAGCTGAGAAAGAAAGTGAACCAAAGAGTAGAAGCCATTCCTGAAAACCGGGATATTTATATTAAGATCAAAGCAGTGATCCTGCCTTTGATCTACTTTGGGTTGTATTTTTTTGCCATGTTTCATACAGATTCACGTTGGGTTTATATTTCCAGTTTTGTTTTAATGGGATTTTCCCTGGTTCTGATTTATTTGAATTTAATTCATGAAGCTGCCCATAATAATATTTATAAAAGCAAAAGGTTGAATGCTTTGGTATTGCAGATTTTTGATTTTGTAGGAGCCAATTCCTACATCTGGAAAAAAAGACATATCGCAAGCCATCATGCCTATCCGAATGTGGACGGATGGGATACAGATATAGAACAGAGCGGTTTGTTGCTGATTGTTCCATGGATCAAAGCTAAAGGTGTTCAGAAATACCAACACAGATTTTTCTTTCTGGTATATCCGCTTTATCTGTTCAACTGGATGTTTATCCGGGATTTCAGAGACTTTTTTGATAAAGAAAGAGTCATTCTGAAAACACAGGGAACCATTCCGGTGATAGAGAAGGTAAAAATGGTGAGCTATAAACTGTTTTACTTCTTTTATCAGATTGTGGTTCCGGTTGTGTTCTTTAAAGTACCAATCGGTTTGGCCTTGGGAGCATGGTTTCTGCAAGTGATTGCGGCAAGTATTTTTGCACTGTTTGTTCTCCTGCCTCTGCACCCACTTCCGGATAATGCCTTTCCGAAACTGGATCAGAAAAACGGACTTCCGTTCAGCTGGCTTCGTCATCAGATGGAAGTAACGAATGACTTGCGGGAAAATAACTGGCTGGTAAGAAATGTACTGGGAAACTTTAACTTCCATGTTGCCCACCACCTCTTTCCGAATTACAGTTATATGTACTATAATGAAATTACGGAAGAGATCGAGGTATTTGCAAAAGAACATGATCTGGCCTATAAAAGGTTCCCGATTTTTAAAGCTTTAGGCAAACATGTAGATCTGCTGAAACAGAATGCAAAAAATGCCTACTATATTTTAGAAGAATAAAAATTAATGAAATATTTAAGATTATCAGGCCTTGAGCCTCTTATCATAACACCGGAAAGCAACTTCATCAATGTAGGTGAAAGGACTAATGTTGCCGGATCCAAAAAATTTTTAAGACTGATCAAAGAGGAGAAATTCTCTGAAGCACTCGATATTGCCCGTCATCAGGTTGAAGGAGGTGCACAGATTCTGGATGTGAATTTCGATGACGGATTACTTGATGGAAAAGCCTCCATGATCAAATTCCTTAACCTGATTGCTTCAGAACCTGATATTGCAAGAATACCAATCATGGTAGATTCTTCCAAATGGGAAATTCTCGAAGCCGGACTTCAGGTAGCTCAGGGAAAATGTGTGGTGAACTCCATCAGTCTGAAAGGAGGAGAAGAAGAATTCATCAAACAGGCTAAAGCTGTAAAAAGATACGGAGCAGCAGTTATCGTAATGGCATTTGATGAGGAAGGGCAGGCAGATAATCTCGAACGGAGAATTGAAATTTCAAAAAGGTCTTACGACATCCTTGTCAATCAGGTAAATTTTCCCGCGGAAGATATTATTTTCGACTTGAATATTTTCCCGGTAGCCACCGGAATGGAAGAACACAGAAAGAATGCACTCGATTTTATTGAAGCCACAAGATGGGTAAGACAGAACCTTCCTTATGCTTCGGTAAGTGGGGGAGTGAGCAATGTTTCCTTTTCCTTCCGTGGAAATGATACCGTAAGAGAAGCAATGCACTCAGTATTCCTTTATCATGCGATTCAGGCGGGAATGAATATCGGTATCGTAAATCCTGCGATGCTGGAAGTATATGATGAGATCAATAAAGAGCTGCTGGAACTCGTAGAAGACGTGATTCTCGACAGAAGAGATGATGCCACAGAGCGACTTCTCGATTATTCCGAAAAACATAAATCAGTTAAAAAAGAAAAGACTGAAGATCTTGAATGGAGAAATCATCCATTGCAGGAAAGAATTACCCATGCTTTGGTTAAGGGAATCGATCGTTTCATCGAAGAAGATGTAGAAGAAGCCAGACAGCAGGCTGCAAAACCACTCCATGTTATCGAAATCAATCTGATGACCGGAATGGGAGTTGTGGGTGACCTCTTCGGAAGCGGAAAAATGTTTCTTCCCCAAGTCGTAAAATCAGCAAGGGTAATGAAAAAAGCCGTTGCTTATCTGCAGCCTTTTATTGAAGCTGAAAAAGACGGTTCAAGACCTGCTAACGGTAAAATTCTGATGGCTACAGTAAAAGGAGACGTTCACGATATCGGAAAAAATATTGTGAGTGTGGTATTGGGATGTAATAACTATGAAATTGTAGATCTCGGAGTAATGGTACCTGCCGAAAAGATCATCCAGACAGCGATTGCAGAAAAAGTAGATGTAATCGGATTAAGCGGATTAATTACGCCAAGCCTTGATGAAATGGTATACATCGCCTCAGAATTAGAAAGACAAAATCTTGATTTTCCTTTATTGATTGGTGGTGCTACCACTTCAAAAGCACATACCGCAGTGAAAATTGATTTAAAATATAAAAATGCAGTCGTTCACGTAAATGATGCTTCCAGAGCAGTGAACGTGGTAAGTTCTCTTTTAGGAGACAGAAATAAAGAATACGTTTCAGATTTAAAAAATGACTATTCAGATTTCAGAGAAAAATTCCTGAACAGACAGGTAGATAAAGACTACGTTTCAATTGAAGAAGCCCGCGAAAACAATTTTACCATAGACTGGAAAAACGAAGACATCTTTACACCGAATAATTTAGGAGTAACCGTTATAGAAAATCAGGACCTTAATGAGCTTCTTCCGTTTGTCGACTGGTCGCCGTTCTTCAGAAGCTGGGATCTACATGGTAAATACCCCAATATTTTAGAAGATGAGGTAGTAGGAGTTCAGGCCAAAGAATTATTTAAAGATGCACAGGTCATTCTCAAGAGGATTCTTGATGAGAAACTTCTGCAGGCAAAAGCCGTTTTTGGAGTTTTTAAAGCCAATTCCAATGAAACGGATGACATTATTGTTTTCGATGAACATAATAAAGAACAGGCAAGATTCTTAAGCCTTAGACAGCAGGCTCAGAGATCAAAAGGAAAAGAATATTTAGCATTAAGTGATTTTATTGCACCACAGAATTCCGGTAAAACAGATTATGTAGGAGCTTTCTGCGTAACAACAGGCTTCGGAACGGATGAACTTGCCTCTGAATATGAAAAAGCTAATGATGATTATAATGCCATCATGGTAAAAGCCCTTGCTGACAGATTTGCAGAAGCCTATGCTGAATTTTTACACAAAAAAGTAAGAACAGAATATTGGGGATACGCCAATCAGGAAGATCTGAGCAATGAAGATCTGATTGCCGAAAAATATAAAGGAATCCGCCCTGCTCCGGGATATCCAGCCTGTCCTGACCATCTGGAAAAGAAAACCATCTGGGATCTTTTAAAAGTGGAAGAAAATACAGGTGTTTTCCTTACCGAAAGTTTAGCAATGTTTCCTACGGCGTCCGTATCAGGGTATTATTTCGGAAGCCCGCATGCCAAATATTTCGGTCTTGGAAAAATTACAGAAGATCAGCTGAAAGACTATGCCAGGAGAAGAGGATGTAGCATTGAAGAAGCAGGAAAATGGCTGTCTCCCAATTTAGCTTAAAATTATGGTTGGTTAAAAACGATAAAAGCCAGCCTGTAACAGCAAAAAAATAACTGACAAGAAATGAAGATAACAGATCATATAAAAAACGCAAATGGAAAAACTTTATTCTCCCTGGAAGTTGTTCCGCCCCAAAAAGGAATAGGAATTGAAGATCTCTATACCAATATAGATCCTTTAATGGAATTCAAGCCGCCATTCATTGATGTAACGACTTCCAGAGAAGAGTATATCTATCTTGATAAAGGAAATGGGCTTATGGAACGCCGTATCACAAGAATGCGTCCGGGAACTTTGGGAATCTGTGCCGCTATTCAGCATAAATATAACGTAGATACCGTTCCCCATCTGCTGTGCGGAGGATTTACCAAAGAAGAAACAGAATATCTGCTGGTAGATTGTATGTATTTGGGTATTGATAACGTTATGGCATTAAGAGGAGATGCAATGAAAGGACATCAATATTTCGAACCTACTCAGGGAGGACATGCCAGTGCAATGGATCTTGTTCACCAGATCAATGACCTGGGAAGAGGGAAATATCTTCATAACGAAGATACAGTTTGCGATGAACTTAATAAATTCTGCATAGGAGTAGCCGGGTATCCTGAAAAACATATGGAAGCTCCTTCCATCAATTATGATCTGAAATGGCTGAAGCAAAAAGTAGATGCCGGAGCCGATTATATCGTAACCCAGATGTTCTTTGATAATAAAAAATTCATTGAATTTGTACAGAAAGCAAGAGAAATGGGAATCACGGTTCCTATCATTCCGGGAATCAAGCCTATTGCCACAAAAAAACATTTAAAAATACTCCCTCAGGTTTTCAAGATCGATCTTCCTGAAGAATTGATCAGTGAAGTGGAAAATGCTAAAAACAATGAAGCCGTAAAACAGATCGGGGTAGAGTGGGCGATTACCCAATGCCGGGAACTGCTGGATTTCGGAGTTCCTGTACTACACTTTTACTCAATGGGAAAAAGTGATAACATTAAAAAAGTAGCCGGTGAGCTATTCTAATAAAGTATCAAAATGAAAGGTACCCTGCTGTTCAACGGCAGGGTTTTTATTTTAAAGATAAGGATGTCTCTCAAACTCCTGATTACGGTCAAATAAATACCGGTAAGTAGCCAGTTTTCTGGTCACTGTTGTATTAAGGCTTTCTGCAATTTTGATCATTTTAGGATTAAAATCCCCGATCCATTGCAGTTCTGTGGTTTTAAAATCCGTATGCTTCCGCAGATGCTGTGTCCCTTCCCAGATCATATAGCCGTCAATCCCTTTTTTTTGCCACTCAGGAACAACTCCGAAAACAAGGCCTACCATCTTCTCGTTTTTTCTGAATTTCTTCATCCATAAAAATTTAAGCTTTTCTATAATACCAAATCTGCCGTGAAGATGTTTAAACCATTGATTAACGTCTGGAATATTCATCCACATGGCAATAGGCTTTTCATTTTCATAAACAAACCATGAAATATGTTCATTAATGGCAGGCTTCATGGTCTTGAACATTTTCAGAACTTTTGCTTCCTCTATCTGTTTCCCTTCGCCGTGGCAGGCCCAGGCACGATTGTAAATTTCTGTAAAATCTTTTGCAAATTTTGGGAGATTGTTCTTTTTCAAAGGTTGGGAAGAAATTTCCGGATTTCGGCTGTGTTTGGTATGCATAACCGTAAAAACCCTCGGAACCTCAGAGAAAATAGGCCGTGAAAAACAAAGCTGTTCAAAATAAACCTTAAAACCATAGTTTTCAAACAAATCTTTATAATAAGGAAGATGATAATTCATCCCATACAGCGGTTCATGGAATCCCTCAACTAAAAGTCCCCAGAACTTATCCCGTTCACCGAAATTAATCGGTCCGTCCATCGCTTCCATACCTCTTTCCTGAAGCCATTTTTTACAGTGGTCAAAAATAAAATCAGCGGTCTGTTGATCATTCATACAGTCAAAAAAACCAATTCCGCCCGTCGGCTGTTTCTGCTCATAATCATGATGGATGAAAACTGCAACTTTTCCTAACGTTTCAGACTGCTTGTTTTTGAATAGAAAACGAGTACATTCACCGTTGTTGAAGAACCTGTTTTTTTCAGGATCAAAAATTTCATTGATGGTTTTATCTAAAGGTCTGATATAGTTTTTATCATGCTGATAAAGTCTGGATGGGAATTCTAAAAATTCCTTTTTCTGAGTTGGGTTCTGTACTTCTTCAACAATAATCATAGGCCTGGATAGAAAGTAGGAGATGAAAGATGATGTTTTTCGTTTAATTTAAAATAGACGAATAAATATTATCCGTATTTTTGTGCAAATTAAATAAAAATGGTTGATTTTACTGATAACGACGATGATATTTTCACTGGAAAAGAACATACGCCTATAAGGAAAGATGCTTTTGATAAATCGCCAGAGGAAAAAATAGAAAAAATAACACAGCTTTTTGGAGAGATCATGGAAACTTTGGGAATGGATATGACAGATGATTCATTAAAAGATTCCCCGAAACGTGTGGCCAAGATGTATGTAAACGAAATTTTTGGAGGACTTCTTCCCGAAAATAAACCGGGAATTTCTACATTCTCCAATAAATATAAATACCGTCAGATGCTGGTGGAAAAGGATATTACCGTATATTCTTTCTGTGAACACCATTTTTTGCCGATCATCGGAAGAGCCCATGTTGCTTACATCTCAAATGGTGAAGTAATTGGTCTTTCGAAGATCAACAGAATTGTGGATTATTATGCAAAAAGACCTCAGGTACAGGAAAGACTTACCATGCAGATCGTGGATGCGCTCAAAGAAGCACTTGGCACAAAAGATGTAGCATGTATCATCGATGCAAAACACCTGTGTGTAAACTGTAGAGGAATAAAAGATACGGCGAGCTCTACCATTACCGCAGAATTAAGTGGTATTTTCAGAACGAACCCTATTACAAGGCAGGAATTCCTGCACTATGTGGGAAGTCATGCCAAATTAGATTATTAATAATGGACTATCAGATTCTTAAAAATATTGTAGAATCAGAACTTCTGAGATTCAAAAATATCTCCGAAGAAGAATGGTCTCATAAAATTTCACCTGAAAAATGGTCGAAAAAAGAAATTTTAGGCCATCTTTGTGATAGTGCATTAACGAATATCAGAAGATTTGTGGTAACTCAATATAAAGAGAATGATAATATTGTTTATGATCAGGATTTTTGGGTAAAAGCACAAAACTATCAGAATATTCCGACGGATGAGATCATCAGCCTTTGGAATATTCTGAACTGGCAGATTGTTCACACCGTAGAAAACATTCCGGATGAAGCTTTGAAAAGAACCTGTGATACAACCAAAACAACTCCGCAGGTTTTCACGCTGGAATATATTATTCAGGATTATATTGATCACCTGAAGTATCATTTAAAAGCAATTTAAATATGATAAAATTTAAAAAAGTCGCAGATAAAATTTTCATCACAACAATTATTTGTTGTGGATAGAATTATTTTGACTAATTTTTGAATCTTAATCATTAAATCTTTTAATTAAAAAATAAATGCAACTAAAAATATACAACTCGCTTACAGCGGAAAAAGAAATATTCAAACCAATTTTAGAAGGAAACGTAGGAATGTATGTCTGCGGTCCTACCGTGTACAGCAATGTACATTTGGGAAATGTAAGAACTTTCCTTTCCTTTGATTTTATCTACCGTACCCTGACACATTTAGGGTACAAAGTAAGATATGTAAGAAATATTACCGATGCCGGTCACCTTACCGATGACGGAAACGTAGAAAACGACAGATTCGTAAAGCAGACCCGCCTTGAAAAGCTGGAACCAATGGAGATCGTACAGAAATATACAGTAGATTTCCATAAAGTTTTAGATATGTTCAACCTGCTTCCACCAAATATTGAGCCTACAGCTACCGGTCATATTGTAGAACAGATTGAGCTTACACAAAAATTAATAGAAAGAGGCTTCGCTTACGAAAGTAATGGCTCCGTTTACTTCGATGTATTAGAATACAACAGAAGAGGATTAAACTATGGCGAACTTTCAAAGCGTAATATAGAAGAACTTTTTGCGAATACCCGTGACCTTGACGGACAAGGGGAGAAGAAGAATCCACAGGATTTTGCACTTTGGAAAAAAGCTTCTCCTGCTCACATCATGAGATGGAACTCTCCCTGGGGTGAAGGATTTCCGGGATGGCACCTTGAATGTACCGCAATGAGTACAAAATATCTGGGCGAAACTTTCGACATCCACGGAGGCGGAATGGATTTGAAATTCCCACACCATGAATGTGAAATTGCCCAAGGAAAAGCCTGCAATGATGCTGCTCCGGTAAATTATTGGATGCATGCCAATATGCTGACGATGAATTCCCAGCGTATGAGCAAATCCACAGGAAACTACATCCTTCCGATGCAATTGGTGACAGGAGAAAATGACTTCTTTGAAAAACCTTTCCACCCGTCAATTGTCCGTTTCTGCTTCCTGCAGGCACATTACAGAAGTGTGCTGGATATTTCCAATGACGCAATGATTGCCAGTGAAAAAGGATTCATCAGATTGATGGAGGCCCTTAAAGTAGTAAACTCCATTACTCCGGATGACGGGAAACAGTCAGGATTCAGCCTTCAGGATTGGAAAAATAAAGCTTACGATGCACTTACCGATGACTTCAACTCTCCGGTTCTCATTGCGCATCTATTCGAAGCAGTGAAGTACATCTTCGCCCTGAAAGACGAGAAAGAAACCATTTCATCTGCAGATCTTGAAGATTTGAAATCCACTCTGAATGCTTTTGTTTTTGACGTATTAGGGCTTCAGGCAGTAGAAGAAAATAACTATGAAAAGCTGGATCAGACTTTAAAAGTTCTAATAGAGCTCAGAAATCAGGCCAGAAGATCAAAAAATTTCGAACTCTCAGATCAGATCAGAGATAAGCTGCTTGCCGAAGGAATAGAATTAAAAGACGGAAGAGACGGAACAACTTACGTTCTGAATTAAAAACAATAAAATTTCAATCAATATAATTCCGTAGGAATCCAGATAAGTTAATCATCAGGATTCTTACGGAATGTTTTTTTGAGGATCAATCATATATAACTTATCCTCCATACCATTTTCAGATGAGGTGCCTTATCCATTATACTGAAACTTTTTATTCTCCAATTAATCAGAAGCTGTTTCCCGCTATTCGCTTCTACTCCTCAGGCTTTACTTTCCGCGGCATTTCCAGCGTCTTTCCAGTGCATGTTGCGGGGTAACCGCTGCTATCGGGGCTAGTGAGGTGTACCTTTTATGATGATTATTCATGAAAGAATTCTTTCTCCCAATTATTTAATGATACTCATTCCAATCCCTCTTTCGGATTCTTCCATTAAAAAACGCCCATTGTCCCCAATATATCTCTATTATATATAGACTCTGGGGAAGAGGCTTGCCAATCTCCTCTTAATAAATCGTGTGTACATGTCTTCCCTATTCACTAGGAACGGGTTTTAACCTCTTCCCCTAAAAACAATCCCTCCAATGCGTCTTTAGCCAAACCCTATTATAGCATTTTTGAAATCCCTCGTATTAATAAGCCTATCTATTATATATAAAGCAGCATTTCCGTCGTCTAACTATGCCCAAGAGCCTCTTTCCAAAGCATCGTAAAAACAAATCCGCCATTGTTAATAACTCTGTATATCTCCTAACACGCATGAAACAAGCATTTTAAAAGGTATACTTATCCACAATATAAATATTATATGAATTTTATGTTAAGTAAGTTTGTTTTATGACGGTATAAGTTGTTATCTTTGCCGCACTGAAAACGAGAGATTATCAGTAAGCGCAGAAGAATAAAAAACACTCTAAGTATTCATTTAAGGAGACCGAAAAAACTTTATAAAATAAGTTTTGTGGAATTAAAAAAAATGTTTACCTTTGCAGTCCGGTTTGCCGGGAAGCGCAGGAGTTAAGGATTGAGTTTTAGAGAGGGGTTAAGGTTACTAAAAAAACTTTAAAATTTTCTTTCAAAACATTTGGTCATTAAGAAATAAGTTATTACTTTTGCAACCGCAAATAAGGAACAGAACGACAGAGAGAGTTCTTTATGAAAGCGGAAAGATATAAAGATCATTGACATACAATATAACAACCAAGTAAGGAAAAACTAAAGCGTTAAGAAACTTTGAGTGAGCTCGGGACAAACATACAATGGAGAGTTTGATCCTGGCTCAGGATGAACGCTAGCGGGAGGCCTAACACATGCAAGCCGAGCGGTATTTGTCTTTCGGGACAGAGAGAGCGGCGTACGGGTGCGGAACACGTGTGCAACCTGCCTTTATCTGGGGGATAGCCTTTCGAAAGGAAGATTAATACCCCATAATATATTGACTGGCATCAGTTGATATTGAAAACTCCGGTGGATAGAGATGGGCACGCGCAAGATTAGATAGTTGGTGAGGTAACGGCTCACCAAGTCTACGATCTTTAGGGGGCCTGAGAGGGTGATCCCCCACACTGGTACTGAGACACGGACCAGACTCCTACGGGAGGCAGCAGTGAGGAATATTGGACAATGGGTGCAAGCCTGATCCAGCCATCCCGCGTGAAGGATGACGGCCCTATGGGTTGTAAACTTCTTTTGTATAGGGATAAACCTAGATACGTGTATCTAGCTGAAGGTACTATACGAATAAGCACCGGCTAACTCCGTGCCAGCAGCCGCGGTAATACGGAGGGTGCAAGCGTTATCCGGATTTATTGGGTTTAAAGGGTCCGTAGGCTGATGTGTAAGTCAGTGGTGAAATCTCACAGCTTAACTGTGAAACTGCCATTGATACTGCATGTCTTGAGTGTTGTTGAAGTAGCTGGAATAAGTAGTGTAGCGGTGAAATGCATAGATATTACTTAGAACACCAATTGCGAAGGCAGGTTACTAAGCAACAACTGACGCTGATGGACGAAAGCGTGGGGAGCGAACAGGATTAGATACCCTGGTAGTCCACGCCGTAAACGATGCTAACTCGTTTTTGGATTTTCGGATTCAGAGACTAAGCGAAAGTGATAAGTTAGCCACCTGGGGAGTACGTTCGCAAGAATGAAACTCAAAGGAATTGACGGGGGCCCGCACAAGCGGTGGATTATGTGGTTTAATTCGATGATACGCGAGGAACCTTACCAAGGCTTAAATGGGAAATGACAGGTTTAGAAATAGACTTTTCTTCGGACATTTTTCAAGGTGCTGCATGGTTGTCGTCAGCTCGTGCCGTGAGGTGTTAGGTTAAGTCCTGCAACGAGCGCAACCCCTGTCACTAGTTGCCATCATTAAGTTGGGGACTCTAGTGAGACTGCCTACGCAAGTAGAGAGGAAGGTGGGGATGACGTCAAATCATCACGGCCCTTACGCCTTGGGCCACACACGTAATACAATGGCCGGTACAGAGGGCAGCTACACAGCGATGTGATGCAAATCTCGAAAGCCGGTCTCAGTTCGGATTGGAGTCTGCAACTCGACTCTATGAAGCTGGAATCGCTAGTAATCGCGCATCAGCCATGGCGCGGTGAATACGTTCCCGGGCCTTGTACACACCGCCCGTCAAGCCATGGAAGTCTGGGGTACCTGAAGTCGGTGACCGTAACAGGAGCTGCCTAGGGTAAAACAGGTAACTAGGGCTAAGTCGTAACAAGGTAGCCGTACCGGAAGGTGCGGCTGGAACATCTCATTTTAGAGCGTTGAAGAACGTTAAACAAAATTAAGTATCGTAAGATACACACGAACTTACTTAAAGTTCAGCTTTAGTTTTTTATTTGGTTGATATATAAAACAATACAACACCCACTAGAAATTAGTAAAAGGGATTGAGACGAGAGGAAAGATAAAAGAAAAAGCTAAGTCTGGTATCTATTATCTGAAATCTGTTAGTCTAACAGACAGTCTCGTAGCTCAGCTGGTTAGAGCGCTACACTGATAATGTAGAGGTCGGCAGTTCGAGCCTGCCCGAGACTACTAATTAAAGCGGTAAGCAATAAGCATTAAGCTGGAGGCATTAAGCCTTGGTTTTATAGCGTAAAGCCTACAGCACCTAGAGGGGGAATTAGCTCAGCTGGCTAGAGCGCCTGCCTTGCACGCAGGAGGTCAAGGGTTCGACTCCCTTATTCTCCACATAGTGGATGTTTTAATCTTAAAAAAGCAAATAGAGCCAAAAACAATATTTGCGGGTTAAAGCAGAAATAGCATTAAAGATCATTGACATTAACGGTAAAGACATCACAAAGAGAAAACCGAGCGCATAAAAGCGCTTGAGTAACCTAAAAATAGGAAAGAAATCGTTAAGGGCGTATGGCGGATGCCTAGGCTTTCAGAGGCGAAGAAGGACGTGGTAAGCTGCGAAAAGCTGCGGGGATCGGCACACACGAATAGATCCGCAGATGTCCGAATGGGGCAACCCGGCATGTTGAAGACATGTCATCCCTTAGGGGAAGCAAACCCGGAGAACTGAAACATCTAAGTACCCGGAGGAAAAGAAATCGAAGAGATTCCGTAAGTAGTGGCGAGCGAAAGCGGATTAGCCCAAAAGCTGATATATGTTTAATAGAATGTTCTGGAAAGAACAGCCGTAGAGGGTGATAGCCCCGTATATGAAAGGCATATTTGAGTGATAAATGAGTAGGGCGGGACACGTGAAATCCTGTCTGAATATGGGGGGACCATCCTCCAAGGCTAAATACTCCTGAAAGACCGATAGTGAACAAGTACTGTGAAGGAAAGGTGAAAAGCACTTCGAATAGAAGGGTGAAATAGAACCTGAAACCGTACGCCTACAAGCGGTCGGAGCAGCATTAAGCTGTGACGGCGTGCCTTTTGCATAATGAGCCTACGAGTTAATTTTACTAGCGAGGTTAAGGTATTAAGTACCGGAGCCGGAGCGAAAGCGAGTCTGAATAGGGCGGTTAGTTAGTAGGATTAGACGCGAAACCTTGTGATCTACCCATGGGCAGGTTGAAGCTCTGGTAACACAGAGTGGAGGACCGAACCGGTTGACGTTGAAAAGTCTTCGGATGACCTGTGGGTAGGGGTGAAAGGCCAATCAAACTGGGAGATAGCTCGTACTCTCCGAAATGCATTTAGGTGCAGCGTCGATGTTAAGTTTATTAGAGGTAGAGCTACTGATTGGATGCGGGGGTTTCACCACCTACCAATTCCTGACAAACTCCGAATGCTAATAAATGTTCGTCGGCAGTGAGGGCATGGGTGCTAAGGTCCATGTCCGAGAGGGAAAGAACCCAGACCAACAGCTAAGGTCCCCAAATATATGTTAAGTTGAAGCAACGCGGTTGGACTGCATTGACAGCTAGGATGTTGGCTTGGAAGCAGCCATTCATTTAAAGAGTGCGTAACAGCTCACTAGTCGAGCGGTCCGGCATGGATAATAATCGGGCATAAACATATTACCGAAGCTATGGATTTATACCTTAGGGGTATATCTGGTAGGAGAGCATTCTATTTGCGCCGAAGCAGTACTGTGAGGTATTGTGGAGCGGATAGAAAAGAAAATGTAGGCATAAGTAACGATAAAGGGGGCGAGAAACCCCCTCACCGAAAGACTAAGGTTTCCTCAGCCATGCTAATCAGCTGAGGGTTAGTCGGGACCTAACGCGAACCCGAAAGGGGTAGTGGATGGACAATGGGTTAATATTCCCATACTTGCTCAAGAATAAAGGGGACGGTTGGATGTAGCTGCTGGAGACTGACGGAATAGTCAAGGCCTAGCCTTCGGGCGAAGCTGCTGTAGTGTAATCTGATCCAAGAAAAGCCGAATTGAAGCAACCCGTACCAAAACCGACACAGGTAGTCGAGGAGAGAATCCTAAGGTGCTCGAGTGAGTCGTGGCTAAGGAACTAGGCAAAATAGTCTCGTAACTTCGGAAGAAGAGACGCCATCAGCAATGGTGGCCGCAGTGAAGAGGCCCAGGCGACTGTTTATCAAAAACACAGGACTCTGCTAAATCGAAAGATGCTGTATAGGGTCTGACACCTGCCCGGTGCTGGAAGGTTAAGGAAGGTGCTTAGGGTTAAACCGAAGGCATTAACTGAAGCCCCAGTAAACGGCGGCCGTAACTATAACGGTCCTAAGGTAGCGAAATTCCTTGTCGGGTAAGTTCCGACCTGCACGAATGGTGTAACGATCTGGGCACTGTCTCAGCCACGAGCTCGGTGAAATTGTAGTATCGGTGAAGATGCCGATTACCCGCAATGGGACGAAAAGACCCTGTGAACCTTTACTATAACTTCGTATTGACTTTGAGTAAGTAATGTGTAGGATAGGTGGGAGGCTTTGAAGCCGGCACGCTAGTGTTGGTGGAGCCAACGTTGAAATACCACCCTTTACTTACTTGGAGCCTAACTTCTGAATTGAAGGACATTGCGTGGTGGGTAGTTTGACTGGGGTGGTCGCCTCCAAAAGAGTAACGGAGGCTTTCAAAGGTACCCTCAGCACGCTTGGTAACCGTGCGTAGAGTGTAATGGCATAAGGGTGCTTGACTGTGAGACCAACAAGTCGATCAGGTGCGAAAGCAGGACATAGTGATCCGGTGGTTCCGTATGGAAGGGCCATCGCTCATAGGATAAAAGGTACTCCGGGGATAACAGGCTAGTCTCCCCCAAGAGCTCACATCGACGGGGAGGTTCGGCACCTCGATGTCGGCTCGTCACATCCTGGGGCTGGAGAAGGTCCCAAGGGTTGGGCTGTTCGCCCATTAAAGTGGCACGCGAGCTGGGTTCAGAACGTCGTGAGACAGTTCGGTCTCTATCTATTGCGGGCGTTAGATGTTTGAGAGGGCTTGATTCTAGTACGAGAGGACCGAATTGAACAAACCTCTGGTGTATCAGTTGTACCGCCAGGTGCACCGCTGAGTAGCTACGTTTGGAAGAGATAAGCACTGAAAGCATATAAGTGCGAAACTCGCCTCAAGATGAGACATCTTTTAAGGGTCGTGGGAGATGACCACGTTGATAGGCTATAGGTGTAAAGGCAGTAATGTCATAGCCGAGTAGTACTAATTACCCGTAGATTTATAGCCTATAGGTTGCTATAACAAATATAATTTAAATTATACAAGCCTTTTATGCGCAGTTAAGGTTTTGTCTTTGTGAAAGTTTTTATCGATAAAAAAGCAGTATGCTTTACGCTGTAAGCTTGAAGCTTATAGCCTACTGCCTACAGCTATATACCTTCTTTAGGGTGGTTTTAGCGGTGGGGCTCACCTGTTCCCATTCCGAACACAGAAGTTAAGCCCACCAGCGCCGATGGTACTGCGACAAGCGGGAGAGTAGGCCGCCGCCAGTTTTTATATTATTAGAAAGTCTCATACAGTTTTGTATGAGACTTTTTTTTGTTGTATACTGCACCCATTATTTTTGAGCTATAAGCTATAAGCTATAAGCTATAAGCTATAAGCTATAAGCAGTACGCTGGTAAGCTCCGTAGGAGCGCCCTGTTAATAGCATAGATTCATATTATGTTTTGGATTTGCTAGTCCTGTAAGGGCGGCCTGTAGCTATAATATCTGATTAATCAAAATAAAGAATACAAAATCCCGTACAAAATAATGTACGGGATTTTTTTGTCTTAAACTTTTAGAAACATTTAATTGATAAACAATATATTCAATAGAAGCGGGCTAAAGCCTGCTTACAGCAAAGCAGAACAGAAAAGCTTTAGCCAAAATCTAGATTCCAATATTTTTAACAATATTTTTTAATATCTGTAAAATAAAGATCTGCTCAATCCGCCTGATTAGCGAGAATTATTAAACATGAAGTTCCGTGCTGCCTGTGGGATTTGTTTGAAAATAATCTTTCCAGTTCTTAAATATTGTTTTCTATAATAATACTTCCTTTTATATCCAGTCCGTTTTCCACATGTTTCCTCTAATATTTTCCTTACACTAAACCTAGCTTATCCTCCAGACTTTGAAGTTTTTTTTCCTGGCTTTATTCCTGGTCTCCATCTTGTTTTCCAGTATTTTGAGGATCTCTCCACAACTATTAACTAATAATCTGTTATTGTGGATAAGTCTACTATTCCATTAACGTATTCAAAAATAGAATCTTATGACAATACTTATCCACAATATAAATATTATATGAATTTTATGTTAAGTAAGTTTGTTTTATGACGGTATAAGTTGTTATCTTTGCCGCACTGAAAACGAGAGATTATCAGTAAGCGCAGAAGAATAAAAAACACTCTAAGTATTCATTTAAGGAGACCGAAAAAACTTTATAAAATAAGTTTTGTGGAATTAAAAAAAATGTTTACCTTTGCAGTCCGGTTTGCCGGGAAGCGCAGGAGTTAAGGATTGAGTTTTAGAGAGGGGTTAAGGTTACTAAAAAAACTTTAAAATTTTCTTTCAAAATATTTGGTCATTAAGAAATAAGTTATTACTTTTGCAACCGCAAATAAGGAACAGAACGACAGAGAGAGTTCTTTATGAAAGCGGAAAGATATAAAGATCATTGACATACAATATAACAACCAAGTAAGGAAAAACTAAAGCGTTAAGAAACTTTGAGTGAGCTCGGGACAAACATACAATGGAGAGTTTGATCCTGGCTCAGGATGAACGCTAGCGGGAGGCCTAACACATGCAAGCCGAGCGGTATTTGTCTTTCGGGACAGAGAGAGCGGCGTACGGGTGCGGAACACGTGTGCAACCTGCCTTTATCTGGGGGATAGCCTTTCGAAAGGAAGATTAATACCCCATAATATATTGACTGGCATCAGTTGATATTGAAAACTCCGGTGGATAGAGATGGGCACGCGCAAGATTAGATAGTTGGTGAGGTAACGGCTCACCAAGTCTACGATCTTTAGGGGGCCTGAGAGGGTGATCCCCCACACTGGTACTGAGACACGGACCAGACTCCTACGGGAGGCAGCAGTGAGGAATATTGGACAATGGGTGCAAGCCTGATCCAGCCATCCCGCGTGAAGGATGACGGCCCTATGGGTTGTAAACTTCTTTTGTATAGGGATAAACCTAGATACGTGTATCTAGCTGAAGGTACTATACGAATAAGCACCGGCTAACTCCGTGCCAGCAGCCGCGGTAATACGGAGGGTGCAAGCGTTATCCGGATTTATTGGGTTTAAAGGGTCCGTAGGCTGATGTGTAAGTCAGTGGTGAAATCTCACAGCTTAACTGTGAAACTGCCATTGATACTGCATGTCTTGAGTGTTGTTGAAGTAGCTGGAATAAGTAGTGTAGCGGTGAAATGCATAGATATTACTTAGAACACCAATTGCGAAGGCAGGTTACTAAGCAACAACTGACGCTGATGGACGAAAGCGTGGGGAGCGAACAGGATTAGATACCCTGGTAGTCCACGCCGTAAACGATGCTAACTCGTTTTTGGATTTTCGGATTCAGAGACTAAGCGAAAGTGATAAGTTAGCCACCTGGGGAGTACGTTCGCAAGAATGAAACTCAAAGGAATTGACGGGGGCCCGCACAAGCGGTGGATTATGTGGTTTAATTCGATGATACGCGAGGAACCTTACCAAGGCTTAAATGGGAAATGACAGGTTTAGAAATAGACTTTTCTTCGGACATTTTTCAAGGTGCTGCATGGTTGTCGTCAGCTCGTGCCGTGAGGTGTTAGGTTAAGTCCTGCAACGAGCGCAACCCCTGTCACTAGTTGCCATCATTAAGTTGGGGACTCTAGTGAGACTGCCTACGCAAGTAGAGAGGAAGGTGGGGATGACGTCAAATCATCACGGCCCTTACGCCTTGGGCCACACACGTAATACAATGGCCGGTACAGAGGGCAGCTACACAGCGATGTGATGCAAATCTCGAAAGCCGGTCTCAGTTCGGATTGGAGTCTGCAACTCGACTCTATGAAGCTGGAATCGCTAGTAATCGCGCATCAGCCATGGCGCGGTGAATACGTTCCCGGGCCTTGTACACACCGCCCGTCAAGCCATGGAAGTCTGGGGTACCTGAAGTCGGTGACCGTAACAGGAGCTGCCTAGGGTAAAACAGGTAACTAGGGCTAAGTCGTAACAAGGTAGCCGTACCGGAAGGTGCGGCTGGAACATCTCATTTTAGAGCGTTGAAGAACGTTAAACAAAATTAAGTATCGTAAGATACACACGAACTTACTTAAAGTTCAGCTTTAGTTTTTTATTTGGTTGATATATAAAACAATACAACACCCACTAGAAATTAGTAAAAGGGATTGAGACGAGAGGAAAGATAAAAGAAAAAGCTAAGTCTGGTATCTATTATCTGAAATCTGTTAGTCTAACAGACAGTCTCGTAGCTCAGCTGGTTAGAGCGCTACACTGATAATGTAGAGGTCGGCAGTTCGAGCCTGCCCGAGACTACTAATTAAAGCGGTAAGCAATAAGCATTAAGCTGGAGGCATTAAGCCTTGGTTTTATAGCGTAAAGCCTACAGCACCTAGAGGGGGAATTAGCTCAGCTGGCTAGAGCGCCTGCCTTGCACGCAGGAGGTCAAGGGTTCGACTCCCTTATTCTCCACATAGTGGATGTTTTAATCTTAAAAAAGCAAATAGAGCCAAAAACAATATTTGCGGGTTAAAGCAGAAATAGCATTAAAGATCATTGACATTAACGGTAAAGACATCACAAAGAGAAAACCGAGCGCATAAAAGCGCTTGAGTAACCTAAAAATAGGAAAGAAATCGTTAAGGGCGTATGGCGGATGCCTAGGCTTTCAGAGGCGAAGAAGGACGTGGTAAGCTGCGAAAAGCTGCGGGGATCGGCACACACGAATAGATCCGCAGATGTCCGAATGGGGCAACCCGGCATGTTGAAGACATGTCATCCCTTAGGGGAAGCAAACCCGGAGAACTGAAACATCTAAGTACCCGGAGGAAAAGAAATCGAAGAGATTCCGTAAGTAGTGGCGAGCGAAAGCGGATTAGCCCAAAAGCTGATATATGTTTAATAGAATGTTCTGGAAAGAACAGCCGTAGAGGGTGATAGCCCCGTATATGAAAGGCATATTTGAGTGATAAATGAGTAGGGCGGGACACGTGAAATCCTGTCTGAATATG